>DATAXP010000105.1:0-22372 GCA_036272935.1 Pirellulales bacterium
TCGGCAATTGAGTGTTTTGTGAGTGTTGGCAGATGGCCCTTGTCGTAAGTCATTACGCCCGGCAGGAATCGAACCTGCAACCTGCGGATTAGAAGACTGCGGGCACGACGCCGCAACCAATATACCCGTTGCGGAGTTGCGCCAAGATGCCGACGGCGAGGTGCCCACTATGGTGCCCGCAGCGGTGCCGTGTCCGTCTGGGGCGACGTCTAGCCCCGATCTTCCGCCCGATCTGGCTCGCGTCGTCGCCGCTTGGCCGCGCCTACCCGACGCAATCAAGGCCGGCGTTCTGGCGATGGTCCAAGCCACGGGAGACGCCCGTGCCTAACGCGTCTTTCAACGTCGTCGCCCACGTTCGCCCGTGCCTCGTTCCTGCGCCGCGGGCGGACGAACGGGCCAGAGGCCGACACGCCGCGACGTGGGCCAACGTGCCGCGTCTGCCAACGTGGCAGGGAGGGGCCGGGGGGAGTTAGGTTCTCCCACGCGAAAACGGCGGCGGGCGGCCCGCGGGAACAGGCCCCCGTTTAGACACAGTTTGTTTTGCTTGTCCGGATTATTGGATTCTTCGATTTTGCTATTACGGGGAGTACTAAAATGACCATTGAACGCAACAAGGATTGCAAAAACCCAAATGATGCCACCGCCGCATCGGTATCGAGCGCTCGATCAATCGAATGGTACCACAAAGGCGAATTCCGAATCGTGGAAATCGCAGGCGTGCAGATTGTCGTGCGCTTTAGCGGACGAAAAGGACGACGCGCACGAATTGCAATCATTGCACCGCACGACGCACAAATCCGTGCTGGCAGCGAGCTCGTATCGACCGATCGTAACTCATGATGGAATTTACGCAGTTGCGTTAGGCTTTAGTTTTACAACCGGATGCGCACGCGGCGCTCCGCCACCGTCAAAACTTGAATACATTACCCGATCGCCTTTGCCTGGACATTCGGGTCCGTACACGCTGCCCTTGTGAAAAAACGTATCACCTCCGCCATCATTGATAAACCCATATGCACCGAAGTCGAACCTTACAACGACGCCAGTCCTGCGTCGGGATGACGTGTAACAGAGTTCTTCACAGCTTTTCACCAAATCATCGGCTGTTGGACGCTCTCCGGGTTCCTTTTTCAAACACGACAAAGCCAATGTCATAATTTCAGTTGCTAGTGGAGCGAACTGGGGATTCTTGGTCACAAACGGAGGAATTGACGGTTCATTAGCGTTCAGAATTGCCTTCACCGCCTTAAGACCGCTCCCAAACGGCGGCGAGCCCGCCATCAAATGGAACATCATTGCACCTAGCGACCAAGTATCCGCCGCTGACGTCACCTCTTTTGGGGACTCAATCGCCTCCGGAGCCATGTAAGGAAGCGCGCCGACGGCAGTTTGCGATGTCGTGAGTGTCGCGGTCCCTCCCTCGGCAGCTGCTTCTAATTCTTCTTCCGCCATTTTGGCAATTCCAAAGTCGGTGACCTTCAACTCATCGATCGAATAACCACCGACTATCATGACGTTTGTCGGCTTTAGGTCTCGGTGGACAACACCCGCATGATGTGCAGCCGCCACTCCCTTTGCGAGGTGATGAAACACTTTTGCTGCCAGATAAGGATCCAAAAAACTTGATTCCTGAAGCAGCGCCTTGGCCAAGTCTTCACCTTCTATCAACTCTTCGATCAAGAACCGTTGGTCACCCACCTTGAGATAGTCAAGCGTTTTCGCAACATTTGGGTGATTGACCTTTGCAGCGACGATTGCACTCCTTTTGAATCGCTTGGTAGCCGACTTATTCTTGGGCGTCTTCAGCGCTACTCGACGGCCCGCAGTTCGATCTCGAGCAGCATAAACAAACTGCATACCACCTTCGCCGATATACTGAAGAATCTCGTATCGATCACCCACGACGTCGCCTACCTCCAAGGTCCCGCTCATAGCACAATCTCCGGATGCGACAAATCAAACGTAATGTACCGGCGCTGTGCTTTCATAGCCGGACTGCCAAGAGCGATCACGCATGAACCAGGCAATACGTCACCAGCCGACGCGATCCGATTGTTGATGGCGACGTCCCCGCTTACGCTAACAATTCGATAATCCAAATCGTCGTAACTAATCTCTATTTGGCCCATTCCTTTAAGCCTAAGATTCACGGATCGATTGTCTGCGTTCAAATAGTTTGGACTACCATTATATACCAGCAAGGCTTTGTGCCGGCCCGCCAGCAGGTGCCGAGCAAGCATGTCCCTGACATCGCTCATCTGCGGTCTTTTTCTGGGATCATGTGCGAGGCAACCATGTAGTGCAAACGAGATGTCCGGCGGTAATTCAAATGGCAAGTCGTCAAAACAGTCGGCTTTGACAGGGGTAGGAGGCTTATTGCGCAAGCTAGCTGGAAGAAGGCGTGCGCCTAGAAAGTAAGCGGTGGCACCAAACGCGTATGTATCGATAGCCTTCGTGAAACTAACCGAGCCCTTGTAGAGTTCTGGTGCCGCAAAGCCATGAGTCCCAATAAAACCTGCTGTTGCCGCATCTTCACCCTCATCACGTGCCAATCCAAAGTCAAATATCTTAATTACGCCTTCTGGGTCGATCTTCATATTATTGGGCTTAATATCACGATGAATCACGCCAACCGCATGAATATCACTGATCCCTGAAGCGATCTGCCACAGCTGCTTGTAGTAGTCCGCCTTAGATGCTGCAATCGTTGCGCGTTTGAGCAGATCCTTGCCTTCAATGAACTCCTGCACGATTCCCATTTTACCGCCAGGCAGGTCAAGTACGTCGTATACCTGAACCACGTGCTTGGATCTCATCTTCAACAGCGCAGCGATTTCATCCAGAATGCGGCGGTGCTCCGTCCCACTTTGGAGTACTTTAATTGCGACGTCACGCGAAAGCACAGTATCTTTGCAAGGGATCACTGACCCCATGCCGCCATCAAGCGCATCGCCCGCAACCTGGTATCTGTCTGGTAAAAGCATGTGTTAAGTCCCCTTCTTATTGGGGAACTCAATCAATAGCTGAGGAACTTCGTCCCCGCCCGAATCGTTTCGCCGCGGTTGCGGCTTTGGCTTAACTTTGTGCCCACCTCGACTACGGCGTTTGTTACTCGACCCCGGTTGTTTATTAGGTGGTTTTCTCTTCATGTCCGGCGGAGGTACAGGAGCCACACGTTCCTGCGGTGCTTCGCGCGGAGATACTTGCCAAAGTATCTGCAATTCTCCGAATGGGTCCCATACTTCTAAGGCTGGTAGCGTTTGTCTGGTTTCGTTCCCTGATCCAGCTTCCCAAGTCACCATTGCAGCGCTCGCGTTGTCAGCGCCGCCGCTCCATTTTGATAATTCCACCAATCTGTGAACGCACGTGCCAGGATCAGCTGCATGCTCTACAATCAGACCAAACAGATTTGATTGCGACGGCAGGTAATGAGCGCCGTCAGATGTTAGAAGTATTGAGTTTCCAACAGTGATCTGAAATTGATCGATGTGCGGCTCCAGTGATTCACCAATACCTACGTATTGCAGCAGCTTTGAATGATCGGGCCCTAACTGAGCCGGTGATGCGAGTTGTCCGGCAATCGTGTCGTCCACCGAGATTTGTGTTAGTTTTTTCCCCTCGGTGACATAGACGCGACTGTCGCCGACGCTCAACCAGCAGACGTCACCAGTTCCACTGGCCAGGATCGTGGAAAGCGTCGAGCCTCCCTTACCTTTAAATTTCGCGTGCAGCCTGACGTTTGCAACAGACGCAGAATGCAAGAGCCAATCTCGAGGTACGTCGCTCGCCTGCGCTCGTTCAGCAATTCCTCCAATCAGACAAGCTAGCGTCGTCGCAGCGCATTCAGCGCCTTCTCGCATTCCCCCCATCCCATCTGCCAGTGCTGCCAATATGAATGCACGTCCCGTGCGGTCACGAATGCGGGCGATCGCCAGACGATCTTGATTCTCGCTTCTCACCCCCCCCACGTCAGTTGCGACCGCCGCAAAGACGCTCGCAACACGACGAACACCATTGACAGCCGTGCGGCGCATGAACCAAGTCGATAGTTGGTTCTCAAGCGTCGAACGCCCTGCACGGTTAAAATTAGTCTCAAGATCCATCCCATCAGCCCTTGCAAAAAGCGCTGCCAGTCAGCTCCACCCGTTAGTTCTTTCATCGTGATTTTGGTGGATGATTCAGCTACTTCCGTAAGCTATCTTTCGCCAACGCTGCTCGCAAGTAGTGAAGGACGCGGCAAATTGAATTAAGGATCGGTCGACGTGACGAAACGCCCTTATTGCGGTAGAATTTCTGCAGCCTGATCAAGTGGTAGACGGTCTCTGGTTCGTCTGCCCGCCGTCCTGGATTGCCGGGGCCGCACTCCGCATCTCGGAGCCACCAGCACATAACCCTGTGCTCGAGGTGCGCTCCGATGAAGATCGAACTGTGGCGGCTACCGCGGGTCAAGCCGTATCCCAACAACCCGCGTCTCAACGACGACGCCGTGGACGCAGTCGTCGCGTCGATCCGCGAGTTTGGTTTTCGCCAGCCGATTGTTGTAGATACCGACGGCGTGATCATCGTTGGCCACACTCGCTGGAAGGCGGCGCAGAAGCTAGGCCTGGAAAAAGTGCCGGTCCACGTCGCCAAAGACCTGACGGCCGAGCAAATCAAGGCCTACCGCATCGCCGACAACAAGACGAATGAGCTGGCCGAATGGAATCTTGACCTGCTGCCGATCGAATTGGCCGACCTCCAGGCAGCGAACTACGACCTCGGCCTGCTTGGGTTCGACCAGGACGAATTGGCCAAGCTGCTCAACGGCGACTTGAATGACGGGCTCTGCGATCCGGACGAAGTGCCGGCCCCGCCCGACGAGGCGACCACGCGGCCGGGCGACCTATGGGTCCTCGGTGACCACCGTTTGCTCTGCGGCGACAGCAGCAAGCCGGCAGATGTGGACCGGCTGCTCGACGGTGCGACGATCCATCTCGTGAACACTGACCCGCCTTACAACGTCAAGGTCGAGCCGCGCTCGAACAACGCCATCGCGGCCGGCCTAAGCTCATTTGCCGGACCAAAGCATCACCAGTCGCTCGATCTGGCCCGCCACCCCAAGAAGTCGAAGCCAACACAGAAAAAGCTTCGCGCCAAGGACCGGCCGCTGGCGAACGACTTCGTCACCGACGAGGCGTTCGATCAATTGTTGGCGGCGTGGTTTGGGAACATGGCCCGCGTTCTCGCGCCTGGGCGCGGCTTCTACATCTGGGGCGGATACGCGAATTGCGGCAACTATCCGCCGGTGCTGAAGGCAATGGGATTGTACTTCTCGCAGGCCATCATCTGGGTCAAGGAGCACCCGGTGCTGACGCGGAAAGATTTCATGGGGAACCACGAGTGGTGTTTCTACGGTTGGCGCGAAGGAGCGGCGCACCTCTACCTCGGCCCGAACAACGCCGTCGACGTCTGGTCGATCAAGAAGGTCAACCCGCAGTCGATGATTCATTTGACCGAAAAGCCGGTCGAGTTGGCCGTGCGGGCGATCCAGTATTCGTCGCGGCCCGGCGAGAATGTGCTGGACTTGTTCGGGGGCAGCGGTTCGACGCTTATCGCTGCTGAGCAAACGGACCGCAAGGCGTTCTTGATGGAACTCGACGCCCTATACGCCGATGTCATCGTGCAGCGATGGGAGAAGTTCACGGGGCGGAAGGCAGAACGGATCGCCACCAAGGAGGTCGCGACGTGAACGCGACGTTTGGCCCGTGTCGCGGCCGGTGGGAACGGTTGGCCACGGCGTCTACCAACGAAAAAACGCCCCGACGTGGCGAACGTGGGGCGTTGGGGCGAAACCCGTGGCGGGGTCTACCCGTTGGCGGCGAACCGCCCGCGTTCCGTCTTCACGAACCGGGCTTCCTTCCCCTTCTCGTTGATCTCCCGCAGGATGGCGCTGTAGAGCGTCGCGTGCGGCGTCTTGCCGCCGGGACTCGTCCAGAGGCCCTTCGCGGCCATCGCCTCGATCAATTCCTTGCAGCCCATCGGCTCCTTCGACGACGCCAGCAGTTGTGCGGCGGCGTCGATCGCGCTCATCTTCTTGGGCTTGCCGTTGGCGGCTTGGGCCTTCGCCTTCTTGCCGGCGGGTTTCGCCTTCGCGGCCTTCGCGGTCTTGGTTGCCTTCGAGTCTGCGGCCTTCTTGGTGGTCTTCGTCGCGGACATGGTTCTTTTCCTCGTCTACGTTGTTCGATGGAAGTGGCTGCCATCATCAGGCCCGCGGAACCACCGCGGACGACGCCCTCGCGGGCGTTTCGGCTACGAACGAAGAATGACGATGCGGGTTGTTTCGTCGGCCGCGGGGCATTCGTCGTCGGAGTCCATCGCGTCGACGATCGATTCGATGGCGATGCCCGAATGGCTATAGGCCGACGTTTCGAGTCGTTCGGTCGCGGGATCGATCTCGTCGATCTCGCGGACGATCAGGGCTTGCTCGGTGTGGCAGATGTCCCCGTAGTCGCTCGCGAAGACCACCACCGCGTCCTCGGGCATGTCTTGGAGCGCTTCGATCAATTGCCCGACGGTCATTCCGCGGGCAAGCACTCGGTTGATCTCGTTTTGGTTCTGGCGGGCGTTCATCGTTTTGGACTCCTTGGCGTTAGTGGGAAGAGAAAAATGGATGCGATTCGTTTCAGGTCAATTCGGGTAAATCAGGTCCGCGAGACCGGCGCAGAGAAAGTCGACCACCGCCGCCGCCGCTCCCGTCAGGGCGGGCGAGTCCATTCCGCGGTCCCAGTTGTAGACCGTCCGCTTGTCGGCGAGCCGCTGGACCCAAAGCTTCGAGATGCGGCTGTCGCCAATCTCGTAGTCGGGGCTCTCGGCGTGTTCGGGGAAGACCAGGGCGTCGAAGTGGTATTCCGCGTTGATCGTTCCGCAAACCCAAGTGCCGCCGCCCGAAGCCCGGCGGGTGACCTTCGTGATCTCCAGGTCGAAATCGAGGTCGTCGTTTTGGTTGGCGTCGTTGGCGTTCATCGTTCGGCTCCGTTAGTTGGTGGTAAATGTTCGTTGGTACAGTCACACATGAGCCATGCGGGCGGAAAAACATCAAGCGCGGTGCGGCAACATTCCAGAAAGATTCCAGAGATTCTTTTCCCGAGATTTAGGACGGCCTAAACCATGTCGAAAAGTCCCGCAAATTCCGCGATCAATCCGCAGGCTTTGTCGCTCGCCGATGCAGCGCGGCTATTGGCCCGCGTCGGCGGAACGCCCGTTTCCGAGGCGACGTTGCGCGACGACGTCGCGGACGGCGCGCCGACGAATGCGGACGGGACATTGAATTTGGTCCACTACGCGGCGTGGTTGGTGCAGGAGATGGCCAGTGGCGACTGATCCCCGCACCTTACGACCGAGCGAACTGTGTCGCTTGCTGAACTCGACCCCGCTGGGGGAAGTGATCAACGAGCGGCAACTGCATCGCCATCGCACGCGGGCTGGCCTACGGATCGGCGATGCGCGGCACGTCGACCTGTTGCGCTACGTCGCGTGGCTCGTCCAGGTCCGCAACGAGCCGAGGCCCGAAGCGGACGGCGATCCCTACGAGCGGATGAAGGATCGCGCACGGGCGCGGAACGTCGCCCTGGCCATTGCCGGGCGCGATATCGGCGAATTGCCGGCGGTCGTGAACCCAGATCGCAAAGCGCGGGCGGCGTCCGACTTTCGATTCTTCTGCGAAGCGTATTTCCCGCTGACCTTCCACTTGCCGTGGTCGCCCGACCATTTAAAGGTTATTGCCCGAATCGAACAGGCCGTGCTTCGCGGCGGCTTGTATGCGATGGCCATGCCGCGCGGGTCGGGCAAGACGACGATCTGCGAGTGCGCGTGCATCTGGGCAGTGCTGAACGGGCACCGTGAGTTCGTCTGCTTAATCGGTTCGGACGAAGCCCACGCGATGGACATGCTGGAGTCCATCAAAATGGAACTCGACGGCAACGAGCTGTTGCTAGGGGATTTTCCCGAGGTCGTTTATCCGATTCAGAGCCTCGACGGAATTGCCAATCGCTGCAACGGTCAGCTCTACAACGGCGACCGGACGCACATCGGTTGGACCGCTCGCGAGGTCGTGTTGCCAACAATGCCGGGAAGCACGGCCAGCGGCGCGATCATCAAGGTCGCCGGAATCACCGGTCGCGTTCGCGGGATGAAGTACAAGCGAGCCGACGGCCGCACCGTGCGTCCGACGCTCGTGGTCCTCGACGATCCGCAGACCGACGAATCGGCCCGCTCGTTGTCGCAATGTGCGACGCGAGAAAGCATCCTGGCCGGAGCCATATTAGGTTTGGCGGGGCCGGGCAAGAAGATCTCCGGCATCATGCCCTGCACCGTGATTCGACCCAGCGACATGGCGGACAACATCTTGAGCCGGGACAAGCATCCGGAGTGGAACGGCGAGCGGACCAAGATGGTCTATTCGTTCCCGGCTGACGAGAAGCTGTGGGCGAAGTACGCCGAAATCCGCGCCGAGAGCATGCGCCAAGGCAACGGCGGCAACGAGGCAACCGAATTCTATCGTGCCAATCGCGCTGCGATGGACGAGGGGGCGGTGATCGCGTGGCCCGAGCGGTTCAATTACGACGAACTGTCGGCCATCCAGCACGCGATGAACCTCAAGCTGCAGGACGAGGCCGCGTTCTTCGCTGAATACCAGAATGAACCCTTGGTCGAAGACGACGCGGATAGCGACCAGCTCACGGCCGACCAGATCGCGTCGAAGGTGAATCGCTTGCGACGCGCCGTGATACCCATCGGGTGTAACCACTTGACGATGTTCATCGACATTCAGGCCACGCTTCTGTTCTTCGTCGTCGCGGCCTGGGAGGACGACTTCACGGGCTACGTTGTCGATTACGGGACGTTTCCAGATCAGAAGCGGCCGTACTTCACGCTCCGCGACGCTCGGATCACGCTGGCGGCCGCTACAAAAGGGACTGGCCTGGAAGGCTCGATCTATGCGGGCCTCGAGGCACTGACCAACGCTTGTCTCGGCCGCGAATGGCTCCGGGACGATGGGGCGGCGCTGCGAATTGAGCGCTGTTTGATCGACGCGAACTGGGGATCATCGACGGATGTCGTCTATCAATTCTGCCGCCAGTCGTCGCATGCGGGCGTGGTCATGCCCAGCCACGGTCGATTCGTCGGCGCGTCGAGCCAACCATTCTCGGATTACAAACGCAAGCTTGGCGACCGCCTCGGGCACAACTGGCGGATTCCAAACGTGCAGGGAAAGCGGGCGATTCGCCATGCGCTGTTTGACACGAACTACTGGAAGTCATTCGTGCATGCCCGACTGGTCGTGCCGATGGGCGACCGTGGTTGCCTATCGCTGTTTGGAGACAAGGCTGAGCAGCACCGCCTGTACGCCGACCACGTTACCTCCGAATATCGGGTGAAGACTGAGGGTCGTGGTCGCACGGTCGACGAATGGAAATTGCGCCCCGAGCGTGGCGACAACCACTGGTTCGATGGCTTGGTGGGTTGTGCGGTGGCCGCGTCAATCCAGGGCGCGATATTGCCCGGCACGGACGGGAAGTTCGTGACTCCGCGCAGGCGAGTCAGTTTTGCGGAAATTCAAAGGAGGCAACGGACGTGAACAAGTCCAGCCAGCGTCCGGTTTCGGATTGTGATCGCGGTTTGCGATGTCGGCATTGTGGCTCCCGCAGCCTTTCCGTCGTTTATACACGACCATATACCGGCGAAAGGATCGTCCGCAGACGCAAATGTCTAGACTGTGGTCAACGTTTAACGACCTGGGAACGGGCAATTGGGTGACAGGCTCGAAATAAGTACGCACCAGCACGGCGCATCGGTCGTATCAAACTACTTGACATCCGTTCATCAGCACGATCTATTATTGGCTCTTTAATCAAATTCCGAGGATGAAATATATGTTGGACCATAAGCATTACTTGCCGATTCTGACAGCGAAGATGGGAGAACTTCGAGCGATTCGAGAGCTTGCATCGGATGTAAAATCATGCCTCACTCCCCTGCTTGAAGTTCCGCCGATTGACTGGGACTACGAAAACGAAGCTCCAGCGAAAACTCTGGATGAGCAGATCGCTTCGGTTGCTGATAACCTCCAAAAGCATTGGGGAAGTCAGCGTGCCTACTTGGATGCGTACCCCGTTGCCAACGAAGGGACGACAGCGAGTGGACTCCACCCGCTATCTCATATTTTCAATCAGGCAAGGCAACTGCAGCTCCAACTCGTTCCTGTAACCGGGTTGGGCCGTGACCCCGCCTATCAAGCCGCGACGCACGAAATCATTCAAGCGGATCAACGTGGCATGTGTCTTCGCGTCTTGGCTTCTGAAATTGCCGCGACGCCAAACCTACCGAACCAAATTGATGGCATTCTTGCGAATTTCAACGTGCGTCCAGAGCAAGTCGATTTGGTGATCGACCTCGGGCCGATGAACCCGCAGTTTGAAGCTCAGTACGTTATGGTGATTCCGGCCTATGTGAACGCACTCCCTTACCTAGCACAGTGGCGATCATTGACGGTTTCGGGAAGTGCTTTTCCGACCGACCTAAGGCAGATTGCGACGGGAACGACACAGGCGATTCCGCGCACTGAATGGAATGTCTGGACATCGCTGATCGCCGCTGGCCAAATGCGTCGGAGGCCGGCGTTTTCAGATTACGCAATTTCAAATCCTGAATACGCGTCGCTCGACTTTCGCATTATCAAAATGACGGCCAATATTCGATATACACACGACGTTGAATGGATCGTTGTCAGGGGACGAGTAATCACGAAGGGGCAACCAAGCCAATATCCCGGCCTCGCTCGAATCCTGCGTGCGTTGCCCGAGTACAGCGGGAGAGATTTCAGTGCAGGGGATCGATATATTGATGATTGTGCAACTGGCGCTGACGGACCGGGGAGTGCAACGACTTGGCGACAAGTCGGGACGAATCATCATTTGACCTTCGTCGTGCGGCAGATCGCCAATCACCCCGGGCTTTGATCTGCTCTCGAACGAGACGCTTGACTTCGTCTGGAGGACAATTGGCGGTGATCGCGAACCAGAGATGGTCGCGCGACTTGTTGCGAAGCCCGCGAAGCCTTCCGAGCGATTCTAAGATGGCAACGGATTCGCTTCTCCAAAGCAGCTTGACGACTGCGCTCGCACTGACCCCTTCGTTTGGCGTGGGCGCACGCACGCTGTGCAAGAGAACATCTTCGCCTGAGGTGGTCGCCACAATTATGCCCCACCACTCGGGGATTTGGGCCTTTGCCGATTTTAGATGTTTTTCGGCAACCACGAGGGTCACAGTGTCGAAGAATTCGCCGTACACATCTCTTTGATTTGGCAATCGATTGAGCGTATCGAGATCGCTCTTAATTTCGTAGCCATTCAAAGCCCCATTAACAACGGCGAGATCGACACGGGCCTCACCTTCATTCAGCCCCAGTTCGTCGACGATAAGCGCATCCTCGCCGGCATGCTCAGTCGCGAGCCGCAGCTTGAGAGCAGTTCTTATCGCGGCGTCGTCCATGACACCAATCTATTTTCAAGTGCCGAAAAACACAACAGACTATCAGGTTTATTCGTCTGCCGCAATATCGCAGTGCGCAAATTCTGTGCCAATCGCTATCGGCGGTGCAACCGTAATCGCTTTCCAGGACGGTAAGACTTGCCAGCAACCGCCCTCAGTGACCATCGAAGTTTCTGGAGGGAATTCAACGGTCGCCGTACTCGATAGGGCGTTTGAGACGTGATTAAAGACTGAACGGGACGCAAAAGGGATTGCTGATGCCGCCACGACGTCTACCGGTGTAACGATTTCTTCGAGAGGCTCGGTTTCGCCGTTTTTAGAGCAGACAAGTTGATATAAATAAATAACGACAACTCGATTGGGCGACGGCGGCGATTGATCCTCGACGCTGAAACCAGCCAACTTCCAAAGGCCATGCGGGGCCGCATCCCCGCGTGGCCTTTTTTCGTCGGTTCGCCCACCGGGTTGTCTTTTTTTGTGGAGTCATCCGATGTCCGACGACCTTGCCGACGCGATTCGCCAAAACGCCCAGGGGCCGGCACGCGCCCAAGGGGACGCTGGCTCGGTCGAGCAGCACCCGCTCTCCGATCAGATCGAGGCCGACAAATATCTGGCCGCGAAAGACGCGACTAAGAAGCCCACTCGCGGGCTGCGGTTCAACATGTTCGTTCCGCCGGGAACCGTCTGAATGATTGGCTGGCTCAAGAACTGGGTCCGTACCGAACCGGCATCGCCTCCGACGTCGCGGCCGGCGCGGATCGTTCGGGCCCGCTACGACGCCGCGATGACGACGGACGACAACCGTCGCCACTGGATCAACGCCGACGCATTGGCCCCCGACGCCGCCAACAACCTGCTCGTCCGCCGGAACCTGCGGATTCGGTCGCGGTACGAGGTCGCCAACAACAGCTACGCCCGCGGAATCGTCAACACTCTAGCCAACGACGTGATCGGCACCGGCCCGCGTCTGCAAATGCTGACGCCGAACCCGGCTGCGAACAAGCAGATCGAAAGGGCCTTTCGCCAATGGGCGACTGCCGTGGACCTGACGGGCAAGCTCCGCACCATGCGTTGCGCCCGAACGCAGGATGGCGAGGCGTTCGCGCTGTACGTCACCAATCCGAAGCTGCCGACGCCGGTGAAGCTCGACCTGCGGTTGGTCGAGGCGGATCAGGTGACGACGCCCATTCTGCTGACGCCGTCGCTGCGGTTCGTCGATGGCATCGTCTTCGACGTCTACAACAACCCGGTCGAGTACCATGTGCTGCGCGAGCATCCGGGCAGCCAGTTTGTCGTCGTGAACCCTTGGGATTTCGACCGAGTGCCGGCCTCGCAGGTGATTCACTTGTTCCGCGCCGACCGGCCGGGCCAGCATCGCGGCATTCCGGAGATCATGGCCGCGCTGCCGCTGTTCGCACAGTTACGGCGTTTCACACTGGCGGTGATTGCCGCCGCCGAGACGGCTGCCGATTTCGCCGGCATCCTCTACACCGATGCGCCGGCCAACGGGGAAGCAGATGCTGCCGAACCATTCGAGCCGATCGAACTGGAGAAGCGGGCGCTCTTGACGATGCCCGGCGGCTGGAAGATGAGCCAGCTGCAGGCCGAGCAGCCGGCGACCACTTACGCCGAGTTCAAGAAGGAAATCCTGAACGAGATCGCTCGCTGCCTGAACATGCCGTTCAACGTCGCTGCCGGCAATTCGGCATCCTACAATTATGCGTCCGGTCGGCTCGATCACCAGGTCTATTACAAGGCGATCCGCGTCGATCAGACGTATCTCGAACGCACGGCGCTCAATCGCATCTTCTTCGCCTGGCTCGATGAGGCCGCGCTCATTCCCGGTCTGATTCCGCCCGGCATGGGTCCGTTCTCCGATTGGGTTTTCCAGTGGTTTTGGGACGGCACGGAACACGTCGATCCGCTCAAGGAAGCGACCGCGCAGCAAACGCGGCTGGCGAATCACACCACCACGCTCGCGCATGAATACGCCCGCGAGGGGCGCGATTGGGCCGAGGCGCTCCGGCAACGGGCCAAAGAGATCGCGTTGATGGAGGAACTCGGCCTACCGGTTCCGGTGCCGACCACCATGCAACCGCCAGTGCCCGCGCCAGCTCCGGCGCACGATCCGGGCGAAGTCGAACCCGAGGAGGTCGGCAGCGATGAAGACAATTAAAAAACTCCCCAGCCAGATCACGATCAGTTGCGGGCGCGATGAAGACGCCGGCCGCTTGGTGCTGGCCGCGGAAGGGGAAGGCGACGCCAAGAAACTCCGCAAGTTCTCCATCACCGCTTACACCGGCGGCAAGATGTCGCTGCCGAATATCCCGTATCCGGTCGTCGTGGACATGTCGGGCATGCGGGTCTCGGCCAAGTCGCGGCCGATTCTCCGCGATCACAACCCGAGCCAGATCGTCGGCCACACCGACAACGTGACCGTCAATGGTGGCGTGCTGAAGGTCGATGGCTCGGTTTCTGGAGCCAACGCCCACGCAAGCGAGATCGTCGCCAGCTCCGACAACGGTTTTCCTTGGCAGGCGAGCATCGGCGCGAGCGTCCAGAAGATGGTGTTCGTCGAGGACGGCGAACGCGTCCAAGTCAACGGGCGGTCCTTCGCGGGTCCGCTCTACGTCGCGCGTCAGGCGACGCTCGGAGAGGTGTCGTTCGTGGCGCTGGGGGCCGACGACCAAACGAGTGCCCGGATGGTGGCTTCCGCCGCCGCTCAATCAATCGAGGTAATGACCATGAAGTTCGAGGACTGGATTAGCGCGAAGGGATTCGATTGCGCGGCATTGAGCGAGACGCAGCGTTCATCGCTCGAGGCGGCGTTCGACGCCGAGCAGAAAACTGCCGCGCCGACAACCGTTACCGCGACGGCGGACGCCGACCCCGTCGCCGACCTGCGTACCAAGACCGCCGCGGAAATGAACCGCATCGCCGCGATCCGCAAAGCGGCAAGCAGCCACGCCGACATCGCGGCCAAGGCCGTCTCCGAAGGTTGGGACGAAACGCGCACCGAACTCGAAGTCCTGCGGGCATCGCGTCCTACCGGCCCGGCGATCCATGCTGGCGGCGGGTTGGCGCACGTGAACGCATCCGTCGCGCTCGAAGCGTCGCTCTGCCTCTCGGCGGGCCTCGGCGAAGAGTCGGTCGAGAAGTGGTATGGCGACCGTGTGCTGGAAGCGGCCCGCTCGCGCGACATTCGCGGGGCCACGATCCACAGCCTGATGTACGAAGTGATCCGGGCCGCGGGCCGCTACGTCCGGCCGGGCAAGGTCGACAACGACACGATCCGCGCGGCGTTCGAGGCCGATCGGACGATCCAAGCATCGGGCGGCGAATTCTCGACGATCAGCCTGCCCGGCATTCTCAGTAACCTGGCGAACAAGCAGTTGTTGAAATCGTTTGAGGCGGTCAACACCGTCTCGAACACGTTCTGCGACACGACCGACGCCGTCGATTTCAAAGCGTTCTCGCGTTACCGCCTCACGGCCAACGGCATGTTCGAGAAGGTTGGCCAGGACGGCGAACTCAAATCGACCAATCTGTCGGAAGAGTCGTACACCAACCAGCTCGACACCTACGGCCGTCTGATCGCGCTCACGCGGCAGCAGATCATCAATGACGACCTGGGGGCGTTCTTGCAGATTCCGCGTCTGCTCGGGCGGCAAGGAGCGCTGGCCGTTGAATCGGCCGTGTTCACACTGCTGCTCTCGAACCCGACGATTGGCGGCAACCAGTTCTTCTCGACCGCCAATGCAAACTATCTGTCGGGCGGCACTTCGACGCTCGATCTCGATGGGATCACGGCGGCCGAGGTCGCGTTCCTGAACCAAGTCGACGTGGCAGGAAACCCGGTGCTATTGAGCCCGGCGATCATGCTCGTCCCCACGACGCTCAAGGTCATCTCCGAGCGGTATTACAAGGAATCGACGATCTTGCAGGTGCCGGCGAACAGCAAGATGGTGCCGGCCAACAACCCGCACGCCGGCAAGGTCACCCCGGTGTCGTCGCACTACCTGAACGCCCAGGGGATCACCAACCAGAGCGCCACGGGCTGGTATCTGTTCGCGGACCCGGAAGACGTGGCGGCGATGAGCATCGCCTACTTCCGCGGGCAGGGCACGCCGGTGATCGAATCGGGCGAAACCGACTTCAACACGCTCGGCATGCAATGGCGGTCGTTCTTCGACTTCGGCGTGGCGTTCCAAGATTTTCGAGCGGCCGTGTTCAACGCGGGCGCTTGATCTTCGTTCCAAACAAATTCATCGCAGCATAGCGAGGTTTCAACATGGCACCGACGGCAATCTTCTTTCAGGAAGGCGATCAACTCGACTTCACGCCCGCCTCGGCGGTCAACGCCGGCGACGTGATCGTCCAAGGAGACGCGGCGCTCGTGGCCGTGGCCGACATCCCGGCCAACCGTCAAGGCGCGCTCGTGGCCGAGGGTGTATTCAAATTCCCCAAGGCAACGACCACGGGCTCCGGAATGCCCATGGGCAAACGGGTCTTTTGGGACGCGACCAACGAGGTCGCCACGCTCTCGACCGGCAGCGGCGCCAACAGGCCTCTCGGCCTGACCGCAGCCGCGACCGCCGACAGCGACACGGTCGTGCCGGTCAAGCTGCTCGCGAGCGGCGACCAGATTCCTCTGCGCTATGCCGCCGTGGCCGCTTCGACCGCGGTGACCAACACGACGACCGAGACGGCGTTCAGCAATACGCACACGATTCCGGCGGGCACGCTTCAAGTCGGCGACGTGCTGAAGATTCGCGCCCAGGCGATTGCTCCCGCGACCAACTCGACCGACACGTTGACGCTCAAGCTGAAGATCGGCTCAACCGTGATCGCGGCGACCGCTGCCGTGGACATAGCGAATAACGACATCGGCTATTTCGACGCGATGGTCGTCGTGCGAGCCAACGGTTCGGGCGGAACGATCGTCGCAGCCGGTGCGCAGGGGCTTGGCACGCCGGGCACCGTCACCAGCAAACCGTGCAACTTGCCAGCCACGGCGATCGACACGACGGTCGATCAGTTGATCTCGGTGACCGCAACCTGGAGCGTGGCCAACGCCGGCGATTCGTGCCGCCTGGACCTGTTCACCGTGGAACGTCTTTCGGCCTGAGAACTGACCATGCCCGATCTGCTGCAAACCGGTTCCGATTGGCTGGCCGACCAACTGAAGGCCAACGCCAGTCAGACCGTCGTGTATTCGCGCGGCGATGCATTGCTCACGGTTGCCGCCGTGATCGGCCGCACCGTGTTCGAGACGGCCAGCGACATCGGGATCGTCGAGCAATGGGAGGCCCGCGACTACTTGATTCAAGCCGCGGACCTGACGCTGGGCGAACCGCAGCGCGGCGACCAGATCACGGAGCGCAGCGACCAGGCAACAGCGACGCAGGGAACTGCGACTTATGTCTACGAGGTCATGGCTCCCGGCAACGAGCCGGCCTATCGATTCTCGGACCCGTATCGCAAGACCTACCGAATTCACACCAAACTCGTGGCGACGGAGTAGGCCGTGGCTGCGGCGCTCGTGGAAATTGCCGACGCAGTCGTCGCGGCGCTCTCGGCCGCAACGTACAGCCAGCCGATCTCCGCGTGCCGAAAGTACCTGGCGAATTACGAGATCAAGGATTTGGAGCCGGCGGTCGTCGTCACAGTCATTCCCCGCAACAGCACCAGCACGCCGGCGACGCGGACGGCGTGCCAATACGACCACACGATCGACCTCGCGGTGCAGAACAAGATCAGCGGCAGCGATGAAGACTTGGACGCCCTGGTGAACCTCGTGGACGAAATCGAAAAGTCTCTTCGCTTGCAGACGCTCACGACCATCAGCGGCCGGCAGGCGAAGTGGGCCGGAACGACGAGCGAAGCGGCTTACGACCTCAAGCATTTGGAAGAGAAACGGGTCTTCACCTCGGTGCTGACGCTGAGCTACCGCACCGTGGAATAGCAGCGGAATGACTGCGGAGTAAACGATGGACGGCGAACACCAAAAGATCGCTCGGCAAGACCAGCAGCTCTCGGCCGTGGCCGTGGGAACGACGCCGGCCGCCAGCGCTGCGATCTACTTTGCCAAAGCGGCCTCGGGAAACGTGATCGCGCTGGTCGGCGAGACGTTCGCCACGCTGACGTGGTGGGGCTCGCACGACGGCACCGACTATGTGCCGGTCAAAAGCGCCGGCACCGCCGCGACGACGCCGATGGCCGCGCCGTGCGGCGACGTGATTCCCGCCGCCTGCTCGGCCTACCCGTACCTCAAAGCCGTCGGCGATCAGGCCGGGCACATCCAGGTCTGCCTCAAAGGATAACCGTTCACTCAAGGGATTGTCGCATGGGATCGTTCGTTCTCGGCTACAACGCCAAGCTCTATCGCAACACGGGCACCTACGCCGCGCCCACCTGGTCCGAAATGACGAACGTCAAAGACCTGACGCTCAATATGGACCTGGACGAGGCCGACGTGACGACCCGCGCCAGCGGCGGCTGGAAAGCCAACGTGGCCACGCTGTTGGACGGCTCGATTGAGTTCGAGATGGTCTACGATCCCACCGACGCCAACTTCACGGCGGTGCAAACCGCCTTCTTCAGCCGGTCGGCCGTCGAGTTCGCGGCGATGGACGGACCCATCGCCACGACTGGCTCGCAAGGCCTGCGGGCGACCTGCATGGTCAAGCAATTCTCCGTCGAGGAAAAGCTGGCCGAAGCGCTCACCGTGAAGGTCACCATCAAGCCGACCTACGCTGCCAATCCTCCGTCCTGGTACACGGTCTCCTCCTAATGAAAACATTCAAAGACTCATCCGGCCGCGACTGGACGCTCGCGGTCACCATCGACTGCGTGAAGCGCATCCGCGACGCGCTCAAGGTCGATCTGCTCGATCTGTTCGGCGGCGAACCACCGCTGTTGACGCGGCTCGACACCGACGTGGTGTTGCTCTGCGACGCGATCTTCGTGGCGCTCAAGCCGCAGGCCGATGCGGCGGGCGTCAGCAGTGAACAGTTCGGCGCGGCGCTGGGGGGCGACGCGATCATCGCGGCCCGCGACGCTTTTTGGGAGGCCCTCGCCGATTTTTTCCAGAGCCTTCGCCGCCAGGAGGTGGTGAAGGCGATTCACAAGCAGACGGAACTGGTGACGGCGGCGGTGAAGCTGGCGGGCCAGCGGATCGAGAACATCGACGTGCCGAAGATGCTGTCGGAAACCTTTGGCGAACCATCTACGAGCTGGCCGGCGTCGTCGGCATCGACCCCGGACGGCTGACGCTCCGCGAGTTGTTCTGGATGGTTGACGGCCGGCGGCGGGATGCCTGGGACCGGGCGGCGGCACAGATTGCGGCGTTATTCAATGCCGCCCCCGATCCGACCGGGAAGCGAAAGCCGCGGCAGCCCAGTGAGTTTCATCCGTTCAACGCCCGAGCAAAACCCAAGAAGAAGATCGTCGTCCCAATCCAGGCCCTCAAAGTATTCCTGCGGAACCGCTAGCGATGGCCGACTTCGGCTTTGAAATCAAGAGTCTGTTCTTCGACCGCCAAGCGGTGATCAAACGGCTCAAGCCGGCCAACCGGCGTGCGCTGTCGAAGGCAGGTGCGTTCGTCCGCACGTCGGCCCGCACCAGCATTCGCCGCCGCAAGGCGGTCTCCTCGCCCGGTTCACCGCCCAGCGCCCACGCCAAGCACAGCCCGAATCTGAAGACGATCTTCTTCGGTTACGACCCGCGGACCGAATCGGTCGTCGTCGGCCCGGTGCGGTTGAACGGATCGAGCGGCGTTCGCGTTCCTCGCATTTTGGAATTGGGCGGCGACGTGGCGCTCACGCAAGTGCTGGTCGGCAAGGCGTGGCTGACGAGCAAGAAGGCGACGAGCCCGCGGCAGCCGACGCGGAAGAAGACCGTCAAGTATGCGGCCCGTCCGTTCATGAACCCGGCGCTCGAAGTGAATCGAGCGCAATTGCCCAGCCTGTGGGCCAACTCCGTGAGGTAAGCCGTGGCGGGTGCCAGTGAAATTCGAGCCGGCGCGGCCTTCGTCGAGATCTTCGCCAAAGATTCTCGGCTGGTAAAGGGTCTGGCCGCGGCCAAGGCCAAGCTCGAGGCGTTCGGCAAGGAGGTTGCGGCCATCGGCCGGCGCATCGCCACGGTTGGTCTCGCGGGCTTGGCCGGCGCAGTCGCCGCAGGAAAGACGTTCGCCGACATGGGTTCCGAGCTGTATCGCCTGAGCCAGCGGACAGGGATCGCGGTCGAAAGTCTTTCCCTATTGAAAGCGGCGGCCAGCGAAGTCGGGGCCGATTCGCTCGAGACCGGTCTGAAGAAGATGCAGAAAGCCATTTTCGGGCTGGCGACCGGCGTGCCCGAAACGGTGCTGACGTTCCAGCGATTGCACCTGCAACTTGCCGATCTGGCCGGGCTGTCGGCTGATCAGCAGCTTGTGAAGATCGCCGGAGCGTTCGAGCGGATTCACGACCCGGCGATCCGTTCGGCGCTGGCGATGGAGGTCTTCGGCAAGTCGGGCACTGACCTGTTGCCGCTGATTGGCCAAGGGGCTGCGGAACTGCAGCGGCGCATGGCCCGCGCCGCGGCCGAGGGCATGGTCTGGTCGCAGGCGGAAGCGGAGTCCGCCGAGAAGCTCAAGGAAGCTTGGACCAGCCTGTCGGAATCGACCATGCGCGCCTTGGCCGCAATCGGCGCGGCGTTCGCGCCGGCGCTCAAAGCCACTGCCAAGCAACTGGCCGATATCGCCCAGCGCGCGACCCGGTGGGCGAAAGAGAATCAAGGCCTGATCGCTTCGTTCATGCAGATCGCCAAGATCACGGTCGCCGTCGGTGCGGGAATCTACCTCGTCGGCAAAGCGATCATGTTCGCCGGTGCGGCCTTTGGCGCTTTGCGAACGGGCGCGATGGTGATCCATTCCGTCCTGACCGGTGTCGTGGCCGTCGTTTCGGCGCTGGTCGGACCCGTCGGGCTGGTCATCGCCGGGCTGACGGCACTGGGTGCGGTGTTCGTGCTGACGTCCGAGGGAGGCCGCGAGGCGCTTGTGAAACTCGGCGGGGCCTTTGGCCAACTCAAAGAAATCGCTGGCGACGCGATCGGCGGCATCAAAGACGCCTTGATGGCGGGCGACATCCAGTTGGCGGCCAAGATCATGTGGGCTGCGCTCAAGCTGGCCTGGAACACCGGCGTCAACGCATTGATGAATGTCTGGCGAGAGTTCCGCGACTGGTTCGTTGACCTTTATTGGGACATGGTCACGGCGGCCGCAAAAGCGCTCACTTGGCTGTGGGGCAAGATTCGCCAAGGCTGGATCGAAACGCGCGACGCCGCGAAAGACCTGTGGACCTACTTGTTTGGCGGGAAGGATTGGGCCAAGGACATCGTTGACCGGGAGCAGGCGCGTCGCAAAGACAAAGCCGCCATCGACAACGAGACGAGCGCCATCCGTAAAGGGCTCGACGCCGATCGCCAGCGCGACAGCGACCGGATGAAGTCGGCCCGCGAAGCTGCAGGCAAGCAAGACGAAAGCGAACTGGCTTCGCTCCGCGCCGAGTTCGACGCCCTGCGGAACCAGGCCGCCGAGGCCAAGAAGAAAAAGCTCGAAGCCGGCACGCCCGAATTCTACGCCGCGCATAAGAACCAGCCGAACGCCGACGAACTGCTGGACCTGGCCGAGAAGAAGGCTTCGGTCCACGGCACGTTCAACGCCAGCGTGGCCGACCGGATCGGGATCAAAGATCCGATCCCCAAGCAGCAGCTCAATATGCTGCAACGGCTCGATGAAAACACGAAGCGGCTGATCCTCGAATTCCAACGGGCGAACGCCACGTTCACCTAAGGGGCGCCGCGTGCCGATCGTCGTTGCCGAATCCTATTCATCCCCCCAAATCTCGATCGATGTCGAGAAGGGGACCGCCGAGATCAAGTTCCTCGTCGAAGGAACCGATGATCCGCTGGCCGCGTCGGCGGCGCTCGTGGAGGCAGTTGCCAGTGAATACTCGGGCATGGCGCTACAGACCGTTGAGATCACGCGCAAAGCGGATTTTCTGTTCGACGGGGCTGCCCGCTACGGCACTCGCGAGCGGAAACAACCCGGCGAAGCGGAATTCTCGTTCGACACCGGCGGCGGCACGCAGCATATCAGCAACAGCCTGTCGACCACCGGCAAGTTTGCCCCCGCCGGCCAGACCGCGCCGGACTACAAGCAACTGATTGGCGTCACAGCCGATTCGGTCGAAGGCGTCGATGTCCAGGTGCCGGCGTTCTCGTACACCGTCACCCGCTACATGGCCTCGGGCGATCTCTCGACCGGCTACGTCTCGTCGCTCTATAGCCTCACCGGTTGCGTCAACACCGACACTGTCAACCTGAACGTGGACGGCGTGCAGCTCACGTTCAACGCGGGCGAGCTGCTGTTCATGGGGGCGAGCGGACGGAAGCGGGGCCAGGACGATTGGGAAGTGACGCTGCACTTCTCCGGCAGCCAGAACCGCACGAACTTCACCGTGGGCGACATCACCATCGCGAGCAAGCTCGGCTGGGAATACCTGTGGATTCGCTACGAAGATCGCGTCGACGCCAACGCCAAGAAGATCGTCAAGGTGCCGATCGCCGCCTACGTCGAGAAGGTCTATCACGAGAACGCGTTGTCCGGATTGCTGTCGTAGGGAATCGCAATGGCCGATCCATTCCGCAAGGTGAATCCGAACGACCCGCTCCGCATCCCGGCGGCGGCGTACAACGCGTTCATCGACGTGGTCCGCGCCGACAAGGCCCGGCGGCACGACCTGGGGCAAACTTCTGACACCGACATCCCGCAAACGTGCATCGCCAAGATTCAAAACCAGTC
>DATAXP010000106.1:0-9502 GCA_036272935.1 Pirellulales bacterium
TGTTGATCTCGATTTTTCCGATGGCGAACGACTTGAACTCTCAAAGATCATCACCCTGGCCGAGTACAAACGGAAAAACGGCGAGCTGAGCGAGTGCCTGCGGCTGTTGGACAGCTATTGGCCGCGATTCCTGATGGCGCACGTTCCCGCCACGCAACCGTTGGCGACACGTCCGCCGCGCGCCGCCGAACTTCTTCCAGAAGCCGAAGAGCCGATCCGCGCCGGCTGGATGGACCGCATGAAACGCGCGATCTGGTGGCGGTGAGTCGCTTAGCGCGGGTCGTCCACGACCCGCAGTTTGCCGCGTGAAGGTGGCGCCTAGCGAGCGTTTCAGCTAGCTGGAGCGGCGAGGTCGGGTGCCATGCTCACGCTTGCGTGAGCCTGGCCACGACGAGCGTGGACATGGCACCCCGACAGGACGCCACACCGTTGCAAAACGCGCTCTAAGCAAGCAAATGCGGCGCGCTATCCCGGCGGCCAGCTCAGCACCCGGCCACCCAGCAGGTGAAAATGCAGATGGTCGACCGATTGACCGGCATCGGGACCGCTATTGGCCACCACACGGTAGCCCCCGGTGAGCCCTAGCTGCTCGGCCAACCGGCGGATGACGCACAGCAAGTGCCCCACGGTCGGCGCGTCGGCGTCGGTCAGGTGCGCGATCGACACGATCGGCCGCTTGGGAATCACTAACACGTGCACCGGCGCTTGCGGGTTGATGTCGTGCATCGCCAGGCATTGATCGTCTTCGTAGATGATCTTCGCCGGCACCTCGCGATCGATGATTCGCTGGAAAATGTTGTTCGCCATGGATTACTTGCCCCACGATCCTAGTTGCGCCAGCGGAATGCCTTCGTCGACCAACAGCACCGGGATACCGTCGACCACCGGATACGCCACTGCGCGGTCGGCGCGCACTAGCGCGGCATCGAAGCGTTTCTCGGGCTTGCCGCCGCCGCGGTTTGTCAGTCGGCCGGCCGCGATCATGCGGTTCAGCTCGACGAGGGCGCGGTCGTCGAGCAGCTCGAGTGCGGTGCGCGTCTCGGGGCAGCGCAGCATTGCCAGCAGTTCGCTGCTGACGGCGGCCATGGGCTTACTCTCCGCGAAAATGGCTGCGACACATGCTGCCAGCACGTGGCGTGCGTGCGGTGCTCATGCTGTTATATTCCAAGTGCCGATACAGGAATAGAGTCGCCGCCTTAGGTAACTATTGAGACGTATCCCGTGCGATTGCTGAAGGTACTCGCCGCCGTTGCGCCGCTGGCTGTCGCCGCATCGGTGCGGGCCGATGACGTGACGTACTTCGAGAAAAACGGCGTCACCTACCGCGAGACGCACACCAAGGTCCAGCGGCCGATCACCGAGCTGCGCTACAACGATCAGCGGCGCACGGTCTATCGCGAGCAGCTCAACACCAGCACTCAGACCGTCAATCGCACCTACCACGCGCCGGTCACCGAGTACCAGACACGGTCGAAACTGGTGGGGCGGTGGAACCCGTTCGTCCGCCAGCCGTACTACGAGCACACCCAGGTGCCGGTCACCCGCTGGCAGCAGCGCAGCGAAGCGGTACAGGTGCCGGTGACCACGCGCAGCATTGTCCCTGAAACCACGACCGTCCGGGTGCCAGTCGCTTCGACCCGCATTGTCGAGGACGAAGTGATCCACCGTGTCGCCGTGGGGACGCGTCCCACGGTAGCCGCAGCACCGCCCGCCGCCGCACCTGTGGCGAGTATCGCGCCGGCGCCGCCCCAGATCGCCGCGCGTCCGGCGGCCGGGCCGCGCTACGGTAGCGTGCAGGCCACCGCCCCGATGCCGGTTGTGGTCACTCAGCCAAGCAGTGCCGCACAGCCAAGCGCTGTCAGCCAGGCGAGCACCGTCGGCGCACCGGTCGCCATCGGCGGCATCTCGAAGCTCGACTCCGATCCTCCGCGCGTCGGCAACAATGTTCCCTGGCGCCGGGCCGATGTTTCGCGGCGCTAGCCAACTGCCGCGCGGCGCCTAACGTCGGCCAGCGTGGTGCGATCGATCAGGCTGCCGTTCTCGAAGACCAGGCGCAGCTCGTCGTCGCCGGCATCATGCTCGTGGACCGTGGCATAGGTCGCCCCGTCCGGTCCGTCGCGGCGGATCAGCTTGAAGCGGCCCGATTTCGATTGCTTGTTGTTGTCGGTCACGGGCCGCTTGTAAACGTCGCGCTGCTGGGCGTGCGGGGCATCCCCCACCGTGATCGACGAGCATTTGAAGGCGAACTTCAGCGTGTCACGGTTGAGCTTTTGCAGCAGGCCACCACCGGAACCGAACGCGAGGTTGTCGGCACTCCAGCCGTAGCGCGTGACCGCTTCGAGAATCGTCCCTAGCGACGTGAAGTCGACGCCGTCGCCTTGGATCAGCCGTACATGGCGATCGAGCAGCTTGAAACCCTTGGCGTTGGTGGTCGTGGGAAAGCGTGAACCGAGAATATCGAGCACTTGGCAAACCACGGTAGCCGGGTCGCCCGAATCCGGACGGATCACGAGTGTGCCATTGCGGTGCAACACTTGGTCGCGCAGCGCACCGCCCCAGTAATCGCGGCAGGCACGGAACACGTCGAAGCTGTCGCTAACGCAGGCGACGGTACCCGTGGGATACTGTTCGAGCATGTTTCGCATGGCATCGAGCTCGTGCGCCTCGCCCCACGAGGTGATCGTGCTGTGCTCGCTGGCCGGGATCGAGAAGCCGCCGCATGCGTCGCCGTACGTCTCGGCCAACAGCTCCAGAGCCGGCAGGTTGTCGGTGCCGCGAAAGTTCACCAGGTGCGCCGCCCCGCCAATCGCCGCCGTCTCGACGCTCGACACGCCGCGGCAGCCAAAGTCGTGCAGCTTGAAGTCGACGGCTGCCGGATCGCCGCTCGCCGCCAGGTACCGCAGCAGCACGCGCTTCATCTCGCGGCTCTGCGTGGCCACCGTGGTCGGATACCACACCTGCACGAGCATCGTTTCCAGCCAGTTGGTGAGCCAATAACAGGCGGGATCGGTGTTCTCGATCGTCATCAAGCAGTTGTGCGTAGGAACGACCGAACCCTCCGCCACCGCGCGGATGCGCACCGGCAGCCGGCCACCGTGGGCCGCCACGATGTGCTCCCAGCCGGAGCGGTTGAAGTTGCGGTCGTCGCCGAAGTGTCGCCGGCAGCGGTGCTCGGCTCGATCGATCCGTTCCGGGGTCACAAACACCCCGGCAATCTGCTCGAGCAGGTATTGCAGGCCGAAGAAGACCGTCTCGCGGAAACCAAATTGCCGGTCGCTGCCCCGCGACTCGAAGTACGAATAGACACACCGGGTTTCCGGCGGATACTGCCGGAAATGGCCCATCTTGTACGAGTCGGTAAACGCCAGCGGATTCCAGTCGCCGCGCATCGCACCATCATTTTACCGGTGGTCGCCCGACGCGCTCAACGGTTCGCGCTACTCTTGCGGCGGCGCGCTGTCAGCGGCGGCCGCGGGGGCTTGCATCGGAATGGTGCCTGCCATCGCGGCCGCAACGCCACGGCGGCGGCGTGCGTGCTTGGCCGTCGACCATTCTTTGGTCAGCGTTTCGAACACGTCGGGCGATTCATAGCGCACGATGTTCTTGCCTTCCGGCATCGGTCCGACCAACCCCTGGAACACCGGCTGCCCGCGCAACCCCAGGTCGGTGCTGCAATCGTCGACGCCAATCTGCGTGTGCATCTTCAGCAGGGCGTCGGATTTGGCGTAGTCCTTGATGCGAATCTTTCCGTCGGCTCCGCGCGTCACCACCCGAAACGTGTCTTTGGGCATCGTCGTTGTTCTCCGAGGTCGTTTGGCAGTTGTTCGAGCAAAGCCGTGCTAGCATTGGTGTCTGACCGCCTTGGAGTATCGACCCGGGGCACTGGCCGAGCGCAACGTTTCTCCAAGCCTCGACAAGCCGCGACGGTGCGCCAAAACCGGCGCCCAGCGTGCATCGGCTATCTCCGGCAGGTCCGTCGGTCGTCAGTACCGAGCGGAACGATTGTGCCGAGTGCGCGGCCGACGAATGAACCACCAAAGCACGAAGATGCGAAAGTTCCTGCTCTTCGTGTCCTTCGTGCCTTGGTGGTTCTTCTCTTGCCGTTCAGGCCGGCAGCCCCGGGATGACGTGGCCATGCACGTCGGTCAGCCGGCGATCGATGCCGTTGTGCCGCCGGGTAAGCCGGGTGGCCCGCGGCTTGTGATGCAACCGCCCTTCGACCACGCCAGGATTAGCGAAGATCAGCGACGATTAGTGTTCCTCTTGCAAAGAACACGAATCGTCGCGGATTACCACCACCGATTTCCATTTCGATCCACAAACGCAAATTCATTGACGTTCATCAACGAACTGCCGTCCGAGCGGCTGGCCGAGGCAACCGTTCTTGCCCGCTCCCGCAGCGAGGAGTAAATTGTCGAGTGTTCCTGAGGAGGGTAAGCGAACTGGCTAGCGGCCTGACTCGAAATCAGGTGCCCCGCAAGGGGTTGTGGGTTCGAATCCCATGCCCTCCGCTTTTGCGTTTAACGCCAATCGGTGACAAGCATTGCCCAAAGCCTTGTCATTGCTAAGGTTTGTGGCTTTCACGTCCGAATGGCTGTTGCCATTCAATGACGGCGAATGACCCTCAACGCCGCCCGAAATGCAGCGCATTTGCAGCGCGGAACGTTTTCCGCGGCTCCGTTTGACGTGGCTGGCGTCGGCCTTCGGAGTCGGCAAGTTGGCAACCGCCTTTGCCTGATCGTTGATGCCGATATGCGTGTAGCGCATCGTCATCTTCACGTCCGTGTGCCGAGCCAATTCCTTCGCCTCGGGTAGCGACGCACCGGAGCGAAGCAACTGTGTGATGTAAGTGTGCCGACCTGCCGCATGAAAATCGGCAATCCCTTCGTCCGTCTTATACGGAATGCCGGCGCGCTTCAGGTCACGCTCGATGGCGAAGGACAGCTTCTTCTTTCCCAGTTTCGGAAACAGCCGGTCGGCCGGCTTAAGACCCTTGAGCCAGTCACGCAGCATGACGACCAGTTCAGGGTGCAGCGGCAGCACGTCCTTTCGCCGATGCTTCGATGACTTCGCCGCGACGGTCACAGTCGGCGGCGAATCGTCGAGCCGAAAGCTGCTCGCTGTCAGGCTCGCCATTTCCTGTTTTCGCAGGCCCGTGAAGTACGAGAAAAGATACGCCCGCGCCCGTAGTTCGGGTGTCAGCATCTGAACAAGCTTGCCGCTGTTCCGTGTAGCAGTGACCAGGCGCGATATTTCATCCGGCGTCAGCGCCCGTCGCGGGTGCCTAACGTCGGTTTCGGCGTTTAGCCGCTCCAAGCCGCGGAGCGGATTCGCCACGAGACGATGCGTGCTGACGCACCAATTGCAAAAAGAGTCGATCGCCTGGGCGTAATGGTTGTAGGTGCGATGCGACAGATTGATCTTTTCGCGGAGAGATCGCAAGAATGCTTGCACTTTTTCGATGCTAAGATCGGCCAAGGCCTTGAACTCGCAGCCGGCCACGATGTTGTTGATACGCAACACCGTCACCTTTACGTGATGTGGTGAGTTGTCTGCAAGGCTTGCCTGAAACGCCAGCAGGTGCTCGGAAAGCGGAGCATTCTTTGTCTCAACAAGACGCTCTTGCTCGGCATCGACCAGGCCGGTTTTCCGTAATCTCGCTTCGGTTTCGAGCTTAGCAGCAAGCTGCTCGGTGAGCCCCTTGTCGGTGAAACCTATGACCGTGCGGCGCTTGCCGAGGTGATCGGCGTACTGAATCGTGTACGGCTCGTTCTTGCCCTTGCGACGCTTGAAGATCGATGCCATGGTTATTTCCTCCGCAGATCATTTTCGCGCGCTTGTCCCGACGGGCAACCGTCCGCGATCCATTTTCTGATTTCCTCCAGTCGCCAGCGCACCGCGCCGCCAAGTCGGACTGGTTGCGGCAAATGGCCCGCACTCCGCAGCCGCCAGAGTGCGCGGGTCGATATATCGAGCAGTCGCGCCAGGTCGGCCGCTGCAATGAGGCACGGTTCGCTTGCCTCGGCCGCATGCAATTCGCCAAGAGCCATAAGTTGTGTTCCCGTTGCTTTGCTATCTTTCCAGCTCACGACCGGCGCCGCGCTCCTGGCCGGCTTCTCGGGCGTGGCTTTCCAGCCATTTCTGATAGCCGCTGTCCGCGTTCACGTCGTTCGTGACCATCTGCTGCGTCGGATTGAGTGGCGTCCCCGGCTCGTCCAAACTGTGCGCGCTCTGTGGAAACGCCGGCACGATCGCGTTGTGTAGATCCTTTGCTCCCTGGCGAAGCAGGGCTTCTAGTTGACCACTCAGCTTTTCTTGGGACATCACGTTTTCCCTTTAACTTGGTTCAACAGGTACCGCCCCTCGATCATGGCGTCACGCATCGAATCGACCCGGCGTCGGTCATACTGGTCGATCAGCGTTTGATTCGCGGCGAGCGCCGCCGCGCCGAACACGAAATACTTCCCTTCGTAATAGCCGTAGGCGAGCAATGCGATGCCGAAAGCAAGGGAGATCAATGGTTCGCCGAACCGCTTTGCCGCCGATTCGTCCCGAAAGCGCAGCAGCTTCATCGCTACCAACGGTTCGCCACTGTAATTCGTGTGCAGGGGACTGCGTTTGCGGGCGTGCCCCAGCGAATGCGAAAGCTGGCCCAGCCCGTAGAGCGGGATGAGCCAGAGCAATCCGTTGGCGTGCGTGTAGGCGACCCATAACAGCACCCACCCCAGGCCGATCAATCCGGTGAGGCCCGGATGGTTCTTACCGATGTTCTTCCGCAGGAAGGGATAAATCGTCGCCGACCAACCCCGGATGACCGCGAAAACCACGTTCCACGTCTGACCCTTCTTCTGCGGCTGTTGCTGCTGTTGCACGGCTAGCTCCTTTGGTCGAAGCTGACTTTGAGAAGCGGCAGGCCGTTGGAGAACGGCGCGCCGGAACGGACCAGAATCGCGTCGACCAGGCAGTCATTGACCGGGCCACCGGTGCGCAAACCGGTGATGAATTCCCCAGGCTGAATGACATATTCGTAGTGCTCGCTAAAACTCGTGCTGGCCTGAGATGGGGCGCGAAATAGCCCGAGCATGTCATCCTCACCGTGCTGAACGCCCCCGCCGCAGAATTGCTGGAGTTCCTTGCCGCAAAGATTCGCCGCCCACTCCGCCGTGGCGTAGTCGCCAAGCGCGAAGAACAGCTTGTGGCTGAAATTCGCGAGCATCGCTTCGGTCGCGGCCACCGCTTTACCGTCCGGCAGCGCCTCCCGGTAACTGCTGAGCGATTGGCAGATGTAGACCATCGCGGCGCGGTAGCTGCGGCAGCGGCTCAGGAACCGGGCATCGGAAGGTGTGGCCCAAAGGCTCGATTCATCGCCCCAAATGACGGCAATTGGGCTGTCGTCGGCAATCTCGCGACGGAGGATTTCGTTTTGCCAGTGGTATTTAAGGCCGATGCTGGCCACCAAGCCTATAGGTCGCCCCATTCGTCCGGTGGCATATTGACGATCACGATCTTGCGGCCGTCGATTTGCTGGCGGGGCGTGGTGTTCGTCTGGCAGGCGAACAGCTCGCGGCAGAGACCGCTGTTAATCACCGTCAGCGTCGCCATCGTTCCGACCAGGATGCTTGACCTGGTACGGTCAGCCATCGCTGGCCATTCCCGCAGGAAGTAGTCGCACGCCAGCTTGAAGTCATGCTCTTCCACCGGCGTCTTGGTTCGTTCATACGCCTTGGCGATCCAATGGTTGCAGTCCTTGGCCCGCCAGGCTGCGTCCAGTAGCTGCGCCGCGGCATCGGGTGCCGAGAGAATCAAGCTATGGATATTCGCTGGCGTGACCGGTTCACCGGCTAGCATCAGCACCGTGACGGCTTGGTTGATGAGCCGCTCATCTTGCTTCCGCCATTGCAGGTGATTGCCCCCAGACTGTTCGTTCTCGCGGAAGATGACGCTCCGCAGCTCCATGATGAACCGCGTCACGTTCGCTGCTTGGCCGGCCCCGTCCCCCTGTCGCGAGGCCTCGTAGCCGATCATGTTGAACCGCCACGGCTGCTGCGGATCGATCAACAGCACGTCGTCGCTCCGCTCCGCTTCGGCAGCGAACGACAGCCAATCTTGGTACTCGCCGCGCTTGGCGCACAGCACCAGCAGGGAGCTTTGCCGTAGCGGAGAATTTCACGAGCTAGGGCCTTGAGTGAGCTGCTTTTTCCAGCGTCCGTCCGACCGAAGGCATGGACACCGCCCGCCAACAGATTTCTCACGGATAAGTGGTCGGTTTCGTTCCACATCAGGAGCGGTGCATCGAGGCCATCGGCGGCCAGTGGCTTACCGGCTGAGGTGCGCGGCCAGAAGACCATGAACAGGAGGGCCGCCGCGCCGATCAGTAGCAGCCACTCTTTCATTCGCCACCACCTTGTTTTGCTCGCCAAAGCGCGGAATATGCATGGCCTACGCATCGATCTACTCGGTATGAACGGCTAAGTTGGCCCTGCCTTTTCGTCCCGCAGCAGCCGGGCAAAGGTGCCGAGTTCAATGCCGCGCGTGCGCATCCGCCGCGCTTTCGCCAGCACCGTTTCAATGATTTCAATGAACTGTTCCATTGTCAGATCTCGGTAGTCTATCGCAGACCCCAGCCGAATCGAGGCGAGCAAACGCCGTGATTGCTCGACGGAGATCGCCGGCGTGCGACCCTCCACGGCCGAGTACCGCTCGGTTTTGACTGACAGGGCCGGATTGCGCACGACAACGTGACGCTGCACGAGCACGTCGAAGAAAGTCCGGATGGCGGAGAGGTGAAGTTTTTTGGAAGGGACGCTGAGCGGCAGCTCGTCGAAATACTGGCCGACCATACCCGGTGTGATGCGGGCCAGTTCCGGCTCAATCCTCGAAGTCCATTGCAGGAACCGCCGTACGGCCCGCAGATACGCGGTTCGCGTGTAGCGGTTGCGGATTTTGCCGAGAAAGAATTCTTCCCAGGCGAAGCCGGCGGCCGGACCAGCCGAGCGGATCGCCGCAGGCAGGTCCGGCCTATTCTTCTGCTCTGGTGCGATGACACTGACTTCCCTACCAGCCGATTCCTGCATAGAAGCGCTCATTCATTCCGCTTCGGCGGCAACGCCGTCGTGTGACCTGTGCGGGAATCGTCTCGATCCAACGCGAGGACTGCTTCCGACTTCCTGTTTCCCGAGGTCATTGCAAACGATCTTGCTTGGCGTGAAAGACGCGCAGGATCACGACCTCAGCATCACCGCTTCCGTAAACGACGATGTAGGGCACGCCGGTCACGACCAATTCCCGCGTGCCTTCTACAGCACCACGGCGACCCGACAGCGGAAATTCAGCAAGATGCTCGACGGCGCTGCGGATTCTCGCCGTCATGCGTCGCGCGACTTGCGGATTTGAGACGGCGATATAATTGTGGGCCGAACGCATCGACTGTTCGGCCCGGTTCAGCCAGCGAATTCTCACCCGCACAGCTCTTTGAACATCGCTTTGACTTGCTTATCCGTTG
>DATAXP010000107.1:0-35536 GCA_036272935.1 Pirellulales bacterium
AGGCAACGACCGCCGCGCGACCGCCAGCGCCGTCAGAATCACCGCCTTCGGGCTCTTGCTCGTCGCACTCATACCTCCTTGCTACGCACGCGACAACGCTAGCAGCCGAACGCAGGCACCCGGTTTTCTACAGAGCCAGAATGTCCCCTTTTCCACGCTACCTGGTGCCGTTTCATCCTAAGCGGGTGCCGCATCATTTTACTGATGTGCTCATCATCGGCGGCGGCTTGGCGGGGCTGCGCGCGGCGCTGGCGGTCGACGAGCGGCTCAACGTGCTGGTGATGGCCAAGGAAAGCCTCACCCAGAGCAACAGCCAGTACGCCCAAGGGGGCATCGCCGGGGTTCTCGATCCCGAAGACCGGTTTGAGAACCATGTGGCCGACACGCTCACGGCCGGCGGAGATTTGTGCGATCGCGAAGTGGTCGAGATGGTGGTTCGCGAAGCCCCCGGGCGCATCCACGAGCTGATCGATTGGGGCGCCCACTTCGACGAAGAGGCCGGCGGCCTGGCCTTGGGGCGCGAAGGGGGACACAGCCACGATCGCATCGTGCACGCGCTGGGCGATGCCACCGGCCGCGAGGTGATGCGCGCCGTGATCGAACGTGCCGCCAAGCGCCGCAATTTCGAAACCTGGCAGAACACGTTCACGCTCGACTTGCTCACGCACGAAGGCACCTGCCGGGGCGCATTGGTTTGGAATCCGTCGCACGGCAAGACGATGGTCTGGGCCAAGCAGACGATCCTCGCCACCGGTGGCTGCGGACAAATCTACCGCGAGACGACGAACCCGGCGGTCGCCACCGGCGACGGTCATGCGATGGCGTTTCGTGCTGGGTCGGAGCTGCGCGACATGGAGTTCATGCAGTTCCATCCCACGGTGCTGTACATCGCCGGCAGCAGCCGCAACCTGATCACCGAGGCGATGCGCGGCTTCGGCGCGCGGCTGGTCGATCGGACCGGGCACCGGTTCATGGCCCATTACGATGCTCGCGGCGAGCTGGCCCCGCGTGACGTCGTCAGCCAGGCGATCGTCACACAGATGGAGAAAACACGGCACCCAAGTGTCTATCTCGATCTGTCGCACCTCGACGCGGCGAAGGTGCGGGCACGCTTCCCGGGAATCGCGGCGTTGTGTGCCGATTTCGGCCTCAACATCACCAAGGACTGGATTCCGGTGCGTCCCGGGGCGCACTACATGGTCGGCGGCGTCACGGTCGACTCGGTGGGGCGCACCACGGTGCCGGGCCTGTGGGCAGCCGGCGAAGTGACCAGTTCGGGGCTGCACGGTGCGAATCGCCTGGCGAGCAACAGCCTGTTGGAGGGGCTGGTGTTCGGGGCCCATGCCGGGGCCGGCGCGGCCGCGGCGGCGGCCGAGATCAGCGACGACTTTCACGCGCTGCCGCTGGAAAACCCACCCGTGCCCGAAAGCCCCGAGCCGCTCGATTTGGCCGATATCCGCAACTCACTCACCAGCCTGATGTGGCGCAACGCCGGCGTGCGGCGCGACCGGCAAGGGCTGGCCGAGGCGGCCGAGATGATCGACCTTTGGTGCGGCTACGTACTTAACAGACAATTCATCGATCCGGCGGGCTGGCAATTGCAGAACATGCTGCTCGTCGCGAAGCTGATGGTGTCGGCCGCACTCGAGCGCGAGGAAAGTCGAGGGGTTCATTTGCGGGTCGACTTCCCCAAAGTCGATAACATTCACTGGCAGCGGCATCTCGCTTTCCGCCGCGATTGAAAAAACTACGAGGCGGAGCGAACCAAGCTGCCATCCGCGACGTATAGTTGCGGTGCAGTTCTTTTTTGGAGGTTCGAGTAATGGTACGCCATTTGGTTGTTGCGATCGCTTTGGGTCTGGGACTGTTGATGGCGGGCAGCGATGCCGCCAACGCCGCGCAGCGGCGATACTACAGTTACAGCCCGAATCGCGCCGGTTCGAATTATCCCGGATGGCAGAACAGCTATCCGCGCGGCAGCGTGAGGAAGTACGGCTACCTGCCGTTCTACATGCGAGCCGACCGCCGGCCGCTGAACCTGACGCCGTAGACGCGGCTCGCAAGCGAGCCGGCTAAACTACGTCGGCAGATATTCGGCGGTGACCGGGTAGTTGGCGAACTGGATCGAGTAATACTTCTCGAACCAGGCGGCGATGTCGTTCTCGACATCGCGGTCGTAGTCGGGGGCGACGTGCAGCGTTGCCCCGGTGGGCGTGGCGGCAATCTCGCCTTGCTCGATCACGAATTCGCCCGCCTTGATCACGTAGGCCGGCATCTCGAACATCGTTTCCAGATTGTCGTCGGGCGAGTAGATCGTGATATCGGCATCCGCGCCGAGGCCGAGATGGCCTTTGTGCTTCAGCCCGAGCATGCGTGCCGGGCCGGCGCGCGTGATGATGCAGATTTCGTTCATTGTGTACTCGCGGCTCAGGTCGGCCAGCACGCTGCGCTCGCGCACCCCGGGGTGTACGGTCTTGAGCACCTCCTGGCGATAGTTGCGGTCCATCAGCAGCCGGATGATCTGCGGATACGCCAGGAACGACGCGCCATTGGGATGATCGGTGCTCATGGCGATCCGCCACGGATCGTCGACCAGCAGATACCACTCCAGCCCGATCGCCCATTGCAGGCCATTGATCAGGCTCTTGTTCTTGTACTCGATCGGGCAGATGCCGCAGCCGGCCTCCATCTCGGTATCGCTCGAGAACCACTTGCTGCGGTACACGCGGCTCAGGTAGTAGCCCAGCGGCCCGTCGCCGGTCATGCTCGTCGTTTTGCCGAACAGCACCTGGCCGACGTCGACGGTCACGTCGGGATGCGTGTTCACGTACTCAGCCAACGGCACGACCTTGGAGTTGAACGAGTTCTCGTCGTCGGGGCCGCCGCCGTAGCTGTGGAACTGGATGTGGGTCATGTGGCCGCGCAGGCCGTCGAACGCGCGCATGGTTTCGAGCGTGGTGGTCCAGTTACCCGGCAGCCCCAGGTTATTGGCGTGGATGTGGACCGGATGAGGAAGGCCGAGCTGGTTGGCCGCGAGCGTCACGCCCGTGACGATCTGCCGCGGGGTAACCGAGTAGGCCTCAACCACGTCGTCCAGTCCGTGCACGTTGCCGGCCGAGCCTTTCCACACCTCGACGCCGCCGGGATTCACCAGCTTCGGCGCGTAACCCTTCGCTGCCGTGAGCAACCAGCCGACGAACGCGCGTAGCCGCTCGGGTTCGTTGCGGTGCAAGGCGCGCATGATGTAATGGTTGTTGCCCATGAGCACGAAGAAGCCTTTGTCGAGGCAAGGCGTGTCGGCGAATTCTTCGTGGGCGTGGCGGGCCGAGAGCGGCGGAATTGCGGCATCGAACGCCGTGGTGTATCCCATGCCGGCGTACTTGTAGCCGGTGGCGAATGCGCTGGGGACGCTGCCCATGGTGCCGCTGCGCGTCGAGCGGGTGCGGCGCACCGGCGGGGCTTCGCGCTTTTCCTCGGGACGCATCTTGCGCGCGAGATTCACCTTCGGCCCGGCAATGTGGCAGTGCATGTCGATACCGCCGGGCATCACCACTAGCCCGCGGGCATCGAGCGTTCGGCCGGGTCGAACCTTCGGGTCACTGGGAGTGTCAACAATCTTGCCGCCATCGATCCACAGGTCGCGCACCTGGCCGTCGATCCTGTTGGCGGGATCGTACACGGTGCCTCCGGAGATTTTCAGCAGCGACATGCGATCGGTTGGGCGCAGTGCAAGAGCGTTCGTTATGATCTCAGTCTAACTACCGTGCCGCCGATCGTCGCCCCGTGGTACGGAACCATTCGCACGAGCACGAGGATCGACCGCAGGCATGTTACCCGAAGTGCAAGTTGCCGTTGGCGAAATCAAGGCCGCGCGGGAGTACACGCTACGGCTGCTGGAAACGATCGATCCCGGAAGCTGGTTTCGGCGACCGGATGAAGTGGTGACGCACGTCGCCTGGCAGGCGGGGCATTTGGCAATGGCCCAGTATCGCCTCGGCCTGGAACGCATTCGCGGACATCGGCCCGAGGATGACGAGCTCATCAGTCCGGAGTTTCTCGCCCATTATGGCAAGTCGTCGGCTCCCGAGCCCGACCCGGCGAAGAATCCGCAGCCCGACGAGATCATGCTTGTCCTCAGTCGTGTGTACTTTCAAACATTGCGCGAAGCACCCGAGTTGCCCGATGACCAATGGCACACGGCCGCGCTGAAGCCGCATCCGCTTTTCACCACGAAGCTCGGTTCGTTGCTGTGGTGTGCACGGCACGAAATGTTGCATGCCGGCCAGATCGGCCTGTTGCGCCGATTGCACGGACACGAACCCCTTTGGTAGCGAATCGACTGCAACGGTCGCTCGACGGCTTGCGTGCCGGCATGCGCGTAGAACGAACATGCTATGTTATCGAAGGCCGTCTGGCCCCGGCGCGCGGCAATCCGGCGACCCACGAGCAAGCAATTCCCATGACCTCGAAAGAAAGTCCGGACTCTCCTACGTTGGTCGAACGGCTTGCCGAACGTCTCGGAGCAGCGGCGTGCGCCAAGACCGTGTTCGCCGAACCGATCGAGTGCGACGGCGTGACGGTGATCCCCGTGGCCAAGGTTCGCGGAGGTTTTGGCGCCGGTTCGGGTACCCGCGACGACGGTAGCAGTGGCGGCGGTGGTGGAGGTGGACTTGCCGCCTCGCCGCTCGGCTACATCGAGATCAAGCAAGGTGAAACGCGGTTCCGTCGAATTTTCGATCCCGCGTCGCTGGTCCCGGTGATCGTTGCCTCCGGGGCCGTCGGATTGCTGCTGTTACGGGCAATCAGCAAGTTCACACGTCGGTAGCGACTACCGCAAGCAGCCGTAGTAACCGAACGCGTGGACGCGGCCGCTAAGCTGCGGCTTACGTTCCCGCGGCCACGGCGGCCGCGCCGGGCAGCGTGTTGAAGTAGCTGAAGTTCAGCGTCGTGGTGAAGGGAACCACGCGGTAGATGCCCTGTGTGAACAGCAGGTTGGCCCAATCGTCGAACACCTTGATCGGCGCCTTGGGGACCACGACCACATCGGAATCGTTGATCCAGATTTCGTCGGCCGGCGTGGCGACCTTGCCGTAGAGCGCACCGCGGATGTCGAGCTTCGTGGCCAGCAGCCGCCAGTCGTCGCCGCGACGGAAGATGACCACCTGCCGCAGATTACCGCCGGAGTTCCAGCCGCCGGCCGTGGCGACCGACTGCATCACCGTCGTCGGCCCATCGAGCGGATAGCGGCCGGGGTGCTGCACTTCGCCGAGCACGTACATGTAGCGCGGCGCCCTGGCCAGCAGCACAGGCGTCACTTCCAAGCCTTCTACCTCCATCGCGTAACGGGCATCGACTTCGCGCTTCAGTTCTTCGAGCGTCAGCCCCTGTGCCGGGATGCTCCCCACGGCCGGCAGCGCGATCGTCCCCTCGGGGGTCACGCGCGAATCGCTACGCTGGCCACCGAACCCTTGCCGGCGGTCGACCGTGGCGCGCAAGTCTTCGAGCTTCGTGTTCACCTTGGTCGGCGTGATCGTGACCGCCGGCACCTTGTAGAACTTCTTGTACAAGTCCTCGATCGAGTCGCGCAGTTCGGAAACGGTTTTGTTCGTGGCGTGCACCTGGCCGATGAGCCGCAGCGTGATCGTGCCGTCGGGCTGCACGATCAGGTCGCGGTCGAGCGTGGGATCGGCATACGATTCGATCCGCAGCTCGTCGCCGACATTGAACTGATACGGGTTCGGCTGCTCGTCGCGCGTGATGCGGAAGATGAATTCCAGTTGATCGTCGACGCGCAGCCGATACTCGGGAACGTGTTCGAGACGGGCGTGGCCGGTGTACTCGCCCTGAGCATAGGGCTGGAAGTTCATCGGCATCTGGGCGCACCAGGGGATCGGCCCATTGACGCCGTAGGTGGTGTCGATGCCGCGGATCGGATACGGTGCCGCAGGATTGAAAAACTGGCACGGCACGATTTCACCGGCCGAGATGCCGTCGGCCGAGACAACGTCGCCGATGCGCGACGCCAGCCCGGCCGCGCTACGATCGCCAGATGCGTGCGCGGCCGGGAGCGATGATGCGGTAGGCAAGTCGCCAGGTGCCGGCGCCGCGACGAGGCAGACGGCGACGCACGCCGCCAAGGCCGCGCTGGCCCCGGACACGCAGATGGATTGTCGGCGGTTGTATCGCACGTCGTAGTTTCCTGAGCGGCGTTTCCTCAGCGGCTCGCTTCGGTCTCGGCCGTCAACGCGCTACTGCAACCAACGCGTCCACTCGGGCTGACGAACCATCTGGACGGCCGGCGCATCGGGAGCCGTCGGAACACCCGTGGCGGGCGCACCCGTGGCGTGAGCACCCATCGTCGGCACGCTCGCCGCCGGCGTGCTCGACGGCCGGGTGGGCATCGCCACGACGGACGCCGTGTTCGACGGCGAGTTCGTCGACGCGGGATTCGAGCGCATCATCGGCAGCCGCTGAGCAATGCCTTTTGGCAATCCGCGCGGGCCGCTGAAGCTCGAGCTCCGCTTCGTCTTGCGGGCGAGCTGGGGTTCGGCCGGCGCGGGAGCCGCTGCCGGCTGTTGCTGGACAGCCGCCTGCTGCACCTGCCGCGACGGCTGCACCTGCGACGTTTGCTGTGCTGCGGCAGGCTGCGATTGTGCGGGCGCGACCGGCGGCGCTGCTTGCTGCTGAGCGGTCGATCCGGCGCTCATCGCCACGAACTGCGGCGGTTCGGCCACTTGCACCGATTGCCAGACCTGCATCCCCTCGCCCGAAGTCGGCGCCGCAGGGCCCACGCTGCTCTTCACGGCAAGCCGGGCACGCTCGGCCCCCTGCACGTCGCCGAGTTGGGTGAGCACGTAGGCCAGGTTGTGCATCACGGCCGGATGGGCGGCAGCCGACGAGCTGATCGCCAACAGCTCGCGTGCTTCCTCGTATCGGCCGGCCTTGGCCATCAGCACGCCGAAGTCGTTGGCCGACATCGCGTGCGTCGGCACGGTCAACAGCGACGCTCGATAGAACGCCAGGGCCTTGGTTTCCGAGCCGACGGTCAGACGGCTCTGCTGCTGGCCCACGAACACATGGACCTTGCCCAGGCCGTACAGGGCGTCGGCGGCCATCGCGTTTCCGCCGGCGGCGACGGCTAGTTGCGTCGCTGCGTAGTCGGCATAGCGACCTCGCGCGACAGCGGCCGAAATCTTCGTGTTCAGTTGATCTTTGAGGCAGGGCGTGCGATGCGTCCGGGCGATGGCCACGACGTTCACATTCGCATCGAGCTGCGTGCCGCGCGGCACGAATTGCTCGCATTCGTCGAGGGCGCACATCGCATTGGCCAGCGCTTGCGAACGAACCTGCGTGTTGTCGGCGGCGTCGAGCGCTTGCGTCACCGTGCGCAGGGCGTGCAGGAACTCGGCCCGCGACGAGAAATATGCGCCGCGCTGCGCCAGCTCCATGCCGTGACGCACCGCTTGTTCAACTTGTAACGCGATCTGCGGCTCCAGGGGACGCACGACCGACTCGGCAGCCGGGGCTTCCGCGGCAACGGCGCCGATCTCGGCTGCGCTCTGCTCTTTGGCTTTCGATTCGGTCGCCGCGCGGACAATGCCGACCGGGTGTTGGTCGTTGGTGTGTGCGTCGCGGGCTTCGGGACGGCGCGACGACGGCAGCTTCGCTCGGTCGCTCGAGGTGCTCGCCTCGGAGCCGGACTTCGGCGTCCAGTGCGACTCGGCTAACTGGCCCATGCCCGGCAGCAGCGGCGACTCGCTGTCGCTGATCAGTCCCGGCACGGCAACGGTGGCCGGCTCGTAGATCGGCTCGGCGGGCGTCGAACTACCGTTGCGGCCACAGCCGCCCGATAGCATGAGCGCCGAGAGCAGTGGAGCCGAGAGGCCGAACCGGTGAATCGTCCGCCGCCACGCCGGATTGGAGACCGCGTGCATGATTGTCATCCCTGACCAGAAATCGTCATATCAGCCGCTATCGCGCTTTTGCCCCACTGCGTCCCTGCAGTTACTGGCAGCAACAACGATCGTCCGAGGCTTGCGGGCGGCGTAAGGCAATCCCGCTCCGCCGGCGCAATCGGTACGGGTGGCAAGGCCGTGGAGCGCAAAGTTTGCCTGACCGCTACAGAGGCAATGACCGCGTGGGCGCGGCCGCTTAGCATGGCGCGACATTTTAGCGCCGGGCGGGGGCCGCGGCCAAGCGCTTGCCGGCGGGACTAAGCCCGGCAGCCTTCCATACTTCGTCGAGGCTTTGCCCGGCCTGCTTGACGATGTCATCGCGCCGCTTGCCCGCGAATTGTCCCGGGCTCGGGGCCGGCGTAATGGGACCGTCGTAACCCATGTCGGCCAGCAATTGCAGCAGCGCGACATTATCGAGCTTACCCTGGGCCTGCGGCAACAGCCGATCGTTTGACGGCCACGGTGCGGAGGCCGCCGCGGCACTATCGGCCAGCCGCACGGCGACAATCTTCTCGACCGTTAGTTTGCGCACCGCCTCAAGCGATGAACCGCTGGAATGCACATCCCACACGTCCACCAGCGCGCCCAGGTTCTTCTCCGACACCATCGCCAGAAGCATGAGTAGCGCGTCGAACGAACGGATAAACTCGAACGCCCGGTTGGTGCCCGCGTCGGCCGCGGCGTCGATTCCCACTCCCAAGCGCACGCCGTGCTCGCCGAGCTTTCGCGCCAGCAGCCCCAGCCGGCGCCGGTGCTGCTCAAAGTTTTGGTGGTACGGTTGCGTGTCGCTCGACGGATCGAGCACCGTCACGGCGCGCGTGCAGCTCAGTTCCTTGGCCAGTGCCGCCAGCGAACCAATCTGCTCGAGCTGTTGGTTGAACTCGGCGTCGTCGGCGCTCCAATCGAGCGGCAAGCGGAAACTCCCAACCTTGAGCCGCGCACTGTCGAGCAGGCGGCGAGCCTTGGCCAGACCTTGCGACTTGACCTCGGCGGCGAACTCGACCATGTCGAGGTGGATTCCTTTGAAGCCGAACGAGAGTGCGCTTTCGATGATTTGGCTCTGCGTTCCCGAGACGCCCAGAGCGCGAACATCCAGATTCTTGAACATGCGGTTCCTTGAAAGGCCGACGAGTTGCGTCGAAGATGGTTGCCCGCTCGTGGCATTATCTAACTTTTGTTGATTACGTTCAATTGGTTGTCCGCAACTGACCACGGACAAAGCACAACGTATATTCTCAGAGCCACCGTTTACCCGAAACAACTCCACCCAGCTCCCCAACGATGCACGATTTCTGGCAAGCTGTCGTCCTGGGCGTCGTCCAGGGACTCACCGAGTTCCTGCCGATCAGCAGCACCGCCCACTTGCGCATTGTCCCCGCCCTGTTGGGTTGGCCCGATCCCGGAGCGGCGTTCTCGGCGGTGGTGCAGTGCGGCACGCTGGTCGCCGTGATCGCGTACTTCCGCCGCGACCTGACGACGATCATCCAGGCAGTGCTGGCAGGCATCGTTCGCGGCCGGCCTTTCGAATCGTTCGATGCCCGGCTGGGCTGGATGATGGTTTTCGGCGCCGTGCCGATCATGGCCCTGGGCCTGCTGCTGAAAGACTTGATCGAGTCGGAACTACGATCGCTGTACGTGATTGCCGGTGCGCTGGCGGGGCTCGCCTTGTTGCTGATGCTCGCCGAGTGGTTGCACGTGCGTGCCGCACGGCAGGGCAACGACGGCCGGCAACTCACCGACGTGAATTGGGGCGACGCGATCACGGTCGGGCTGTGCCAGGCGATGGCACTGGTGCCCGGATCATCGCGCTCCGGCGTGACGATCATGGGAGGGCTGTTCCGCGGCCTGTCACGCGAGGCGGCGGCGAGGTTCTCATTCCTGCTGTCGCTGCCGGCCATCTTCGCCGCGGGAATGTACCAGCTCGTGAAGGAGCGCGATGCGCTGCTCGTGTCGAGCGAGGCGGCCCGCAACCTGCTTGTGTCGACCGTCGTCGCCGGCGTGGTGGGCTACGCCGCAATCGCATTCCTGCTGCACTATCTGCGGCGGCACTCGACCTATCTGTTCATCGTCTACCGGCTGCTACTGGCCGCGTTGCTCGTCGTGCTCTTGCAGAGCGGACGGATCGAGCCATCGACCGGCGAAGAACTGTTGCCGCCGCCGGCCGCCGCTTCGGCCGACTAACTTACGCCGTCTTGGGCACGTCGAGCCCCAGGTCGGCAATCATCTGCTCGCGAATCTTGAACTTCTGGATCTTGCCGGTCACCGTTTGCGGGAACGCCTCGACGAAGCGCACGTACCGCGGCACTTTGTAGTGCGCCAGGTTCGCACGGCAGAACGCCCGCAATTCTTCCTCGGTGCACGCCGCGCCCGCTTTCAACTTGATCCACGCACACAGCTCTTCGCCAAACTTGGGGTCAGGCACTCCAACGACGCTTGCCTGTTCGACCGAAGAATGCGTGAACAAGTACTCTTCGATCTCGCGCGGATAGATGTTCTCGCCGCCGCGGATCACCAGGTCCTTGATCCGACCGGTGATGTGGTAGTAGCCATCGGGACGCCGCTTGGCCAGGTCGCCGGTGTGCAGCCAGCCGTCGCGGTCGATCGCTGCTGCCGTCGCCTCGGGATTGTTGTAGTAGCCGAGCATCACCACGTGTCCGCGGGCGCACAGTTCCCCCTGCACGTTGTCTCCCACGGCCAGGCCCGTTGCTGGATCGACGAGCTTTACCTCGACGCCCGGCAGCGGCCGACCGACCGTTTCGACCCGCAGTTCGATCGGATCGTCGGCGCGCGTTTGCGTAATCACCGGCGAGGCCTCGGTTTGTCCGTAAGCGATGGTGATTTCGCGGGCATTCATGCGCGCCACCACTTGGCGCATCACTTCGATCGGACAGGGGCTGCCCGACATGATCCCCGTGCGCAATGACGACAGATCGCGGCTGTCGAAGCTCGAGTCTTGCAACTGGGCGATGAACATCGTCGGTACGCCGTAGAGCACGGTGGCGCGGTGGCGTTCGATCGCCTCGAGCGTCGCGGTGGGATTGAACGAATCGGCCGGGATGATCATCGTCGCGCCGTAGATGATCGAGTTCAGCGTCCCCAGCACGCAGCCGAAGCAATGGTAGAACGGCACCGGAATACAGATGCGATCGGCAGCCGAGAGCTTTTGGCACATGCCGACGTAGAACGCGTTGAGCAGCAGGTTGCGATGGCTGAGCGTCGCCGCCTTCGGAAAGCCGGTGGTGCCCGAGGTGTATTGGATGTTGATCGGCTCCCGTGGCGCGAGCGTGCGGCCGAGAGCTTCCAGATCGACCGCTTGCCGATCGCCGCCAGCCAAAAAATCGCTCCAGGCCATCGCGCCGGCCGGTGGAGTGCCGCGGATCGCCACGATGCTGCGTAGCCGTGGAAACTCGTCGAGCCGCAGCGCCCCAGGCGCGCCGGCGGCCAGTTGCGGACACGCCTCGGCCAGCATTGCGAAGTAATCCGACTTCTTGAACTGGTCGACCAGCACCAGCGTCACGGCATCGCTCTGCCTGAGCACGTACTTCAACTCGTGCGAGCGATACGCCGGGTTGATGGTCACCATCACCGCGCCAATTCGCGCGGTGGCGAACTGGAGTTGCACCCACTCGGGGACGTTCGTGGCCCACACGGCCACGTGCTCCCCTTTTCTCACCCCCAAGGCTAGCAGGCCGCGGGCCACGCGATCGACGTCGGCCAGGAACTGCCGCCAGGTCGCCTGGTAGCCGCTGGCCGGAAAGATCGCGGCCGCCAGCTCGCCGTGCCGCTCGGCGGTACGGGCCAACACCTGGCCGATCGTCAGCCCTTCGACCCACGGGGTCGCCTGTTCGTCGATCGTTGGCCGATGATGCGTGGCGTGGACGGGCATGGCGGCGTGCGTCCTCGAACGATGCGGCTACTCCCTCGGTTCAGCCATCCACCCGATCGTACAACGCCACGGCCATCGGGACAAAGAGCATCAGCGGCAGCCACGCGGCCAAGGCCGGCTGCACCAGATACGCCGCCCCCAAGTACTGGCACGCGGTTGTCACAACCAGAAAGCCCATGATCACGCCGCCGCACAGCCCGATGGCGACGAACATGTTTCCCCGATCTCGCCGCAGCACGATCGGCAATCCCAAGAACAGCAGCGTCACGTCGAGCACCGGCTGCACGATCCGCGCGTGGATCGCCACGCGCACGTCGGCGCCGAAGTCCAGGGCCGCGTTCGAGAGCCCGGCAATCAACTGTCCAATCGACGAGAACTGCCGATAGCGCGTACCGCCGACAAGTTGGTCGAAGTCGACGTCACTGGCCACAAACAGATCATTCGGGCCGATCCACTCGGGAGCGCTTTTCGGAGTGATGATGACCGGTCGGCCGTCGAGCACTAGCGACGGCTCGTCGAGCAGTTCACGCGGCGCGATCAGCGACGTGAACAGATACCCGGCCGGATGTTGGCCGTCGGCGGGATGGTAATAGCAGCACTCCGCGACGATCTGCCGGCACTGTGGGTCGAGCGCCGGACGCAAGATGAAGTTCGGCCGCGCGATCCGGTGCTCGTTGAGAAATGCCTTTTGGCCGCGGAACAGGAACTCGTTTTGATGGTCGTAGCGTGGCCGCAGGTCGCGACCTCCTTCGCCGGCGAGATCGTTGGCTTCGCGCGACAGCTCATCGGCCAGGTGCGGAATCACCAGCTCACGGCTCGCTGCCGCCACGAGGCCGATCAGCGCACTGGCGAAAATCACCGGCAGCACCACGCGCCGGCGCGAGATGCCGGCAGCCATCAGGGCGGTCAGCTCGTTGTGACGTTGAATCCAGGCCACGGTGAACATCGCCGAGGTGATCGCCAACACGGCACTGATGCGATCGAAGAACAGGATCGATCGATAGGCGTAAAAGCTTCCCATGATCGCCAGCAGGTTGCCGTTTTTCTCGGAGAAGCGCATGAACTCGTCGAGATAGTTAAACGCATCGAACACCACGTACAGCCCCGTGAGGCTGCACCAGCACGTGAAGAACACGTGTACGAACTGGCGCAGGATGTAGCGATCGATGATCCACATGCGCTATTCGGCGACCGGTGGCCTTTTGACGCCGACCGAGCCAGGTCGGCGCGGCGAGCATAGGCCCCCGTGGCGTTTGCGGTCAACGGCGATGCGATGCTTGCCGTTGGATTCATGGACCGTTACACTATTTTGACTACTCAAAACCATCGGGTTTGGTCGATCAAATCTCCGAACCTGAGAAACGAGAAGGGATTTCGCATGCATTGCTGGCGCCGGATTGCGTGCTTCGCTTTGATGGCGGGGCTCCTCGCGTCGCTCGCTGGATGCACTTCGACCACCGACGGTAAGCCGACGAATGTTCCCAGTGGCCGGCGAACGCTCTCAGTCAACCCCGCCGATCCAATCCGCTGCGTGGCCACCACGGGTATGGTGGCCGACGTGGTGCGCAACGTCGGCGGGCCGTTGGTGGCGGTCGATCAGTTGATGGGGGCCGGCGTCGACCCGCATCTGTACAAGGCCTCGACCGGCGACATTGCCCGGCTCGGCAGTGCCGAGGCGATCTTCTTCTCGGGCCTGCACCTCGAAGGAAAGATGGCCGACGTGTTCGTCGGCCTAGCCCGCCGCCGGCCGACGTACGCCGTGACCGAGCGCATTGCCGATGACCGCCTGCTAGAGGTCGCCGCGGGGCATTACGATCCGCACGTCTGGTTCGACGTATCGCTGTGGAGCGAGACGGTACCGGTGGTGCGCAACGCACTGGTCGAGATCGATCCGGCACACCGGGAAGATTATCGTCAACGGGCGGAAGCATATCGCGCCCAACTCGACGAGCTGCACCAGTGGTGCAAGGCGCAGGCGGCGACGATCCCGCCAGAGCATCGCGTACTGGTCACCGCTCACGACGCGTTCCATTACTTTGGCCGCGCTTATGGCCTCGAGGTGCGCGCCATCCAAGGGATCAGCACCGAAAGCGAAGCAGGCGTACGCGAGATCAACGAACTAGTGGCATTCCTGGTCGAACGAAAAATCAAAGCGGTGTTCGTCGAATCGAGCGTCAGCGAGCGCAACATTCGGGCACTGGTCGAGGGCTGCCACGCCCAGGAGCACGAGGTGGCGGTCGGCGGCGAGTTGTTCTCCGATGCGATGGGCGCCGCCGGCACACCCGAAGGTACGTACATCGGCATGGTGCGGCACAACGTCAACACCATCGTGGGCGCGCTGCGATGAATGCCGCCGCGAGTCCCGACGTGTTGCTGTCCGGCGCCCAGCCGGTGCTCGACGTGCACGACGTGACCGTGGCCTACCATCGCAAGCCGGTGCTGTGGGATATCGACCTGACGCTGGCCGAGCCGACGTTGGCCGGTATCGTCGGTCCCAACGGGGCCGGCAAGAGCACGTTCATCAAGGCGGTATTGGGCCTTGTCCCCTTGGCCAGCGGCCAGGTGCGAGTGTTCGGGCAGGAACTCGCGGCCGTCCGCAAGCGTATCGGCTACGTGCCGCAGCGCGAGAGCGTCGATTGGGACTTCCCGGTCACGGTGCTCGACGTGGTACTGATGGGGACCTACGGAAAGCTCGGCTGGTTTCGACGTCCCGGCAGCGCCGAGCGCCGCTGGGCGCACGAGTGCCTCGATCGCGTGGGGCTAGCCGACCTGGCCGCTCGGCAGATCGGCCAGCTCTCCGGAGGGCAACAGCAGCGCACGTTTCTGGCCCGCGCGCTGGCCCAAGAAGCCGAGCTGTATTTGATGGACGAGCCGATGGCCGGCGTCGACGCCGCGACCGAGCAGGTGGTGTTCGGCCTGCTCGAAGAGCTGCGGCAGGCCGGCAAGACGGTGCTGGTGGTGCATCACGATCTGCGCACCGTGGTGAAGTACTACGAGACGGTGATCATGCTCAACATGCGCCTGGTCGCCACTGGGCCGACCGACGAGGTGTTCACCCACGAGAACCTGCGCAAGACCTACGGCGGCCGCCTGGCGATTCTCGATGCCGCCGGTGAGGCGGTCGCCGCCCAGGAGCGCAGCGCGTGACCGGCTGGCTGGCGTATAACACGGCCATCGTGCTGGCCGGCACCATGTTGCTGGGCGCGAGCTGCGGCCTGGTAGGCTGCTTCGCGGTGCTGCGGCGACGCGCCTTGCTGGGAGACGCGCTGGCGCACGCGGCGCTACCCGGCGTGGGCGTGGCCTTCCTGCTGGCCAACGAGCGCAGCATGCCGGTGTTGCTGCTCGGGGCGCTCGTGAGCGGCCTGCTGGGGGTGGTGATCGTCGCGGTGCTACGCTTCGCCACGCGCACCAAGGACGATGCCGCCATCGGCGCCGTGCTGGGCGTCGCCTCGGCCTTGGGCTTCGTACTGATTCGCGTGATTCAGGATCGCACCACCACCGGCAGCAAGGCGGGGCTGGCGTCGTACATCCTCGGCAAGACCGCGGGCATGATCGCCCAGGACGTGTACCTGATGGCGGCCGTCTCGGCCGGCTGCCTGGCGATCGTCTGGTTCTTCTACAAGGAGTTCAAGGCCATCGCGTTCGATCCCGGCTTTGCCAAGGTGCAAGGCTGGCCGGTCTTGGCGCTCGACTTTTTGCTCACGGGGCTGATCGCGGTCGCGGTGGTGGTGGGGCTGCCGGCGGTCGGCGGGTTGTTGATCACGGCGCTGTTGATCATCCCCGCCGTCTCAGCACGGTTCTGGACCGACTCGCTCGGCCGGATGCTGATGCTTTCGACCCTGCTGGGCGGGGCGATCGGCGCTTGCGGCACCGCGTTGAGCGCGCAGTTCAGCTTCTCGCCGGCTGGCCCGGTGATCGTGCTGGTCGGCACGGCGGCATTCACCGGGTCGATGCTGTTGGCGCCGCGGCGGGGGTTGATCGCCCGGGGGCTCGACGAGGCCCGCTTCCGTCGCCGGCTCGCCAGGCAGAAGCTGCTGCGCATGCTTTACGAGCTCGACGAGGCGGCCGGCGGCGGTCCGCGCCCGTTCGAGCTTGCCGACGTCGGGGTGACCATCGCCCGGATCGACGCCATGGCCCGCGATGGCTTGGCGACACCGGTGGGTGCGGGTCGCTATCTGCTGACTGCGAGCGGGCGCGAGCAAGGCGCCCGCGCTGCGCGCGCCAGCCGGCTGTGGCACCTGTTCTTGTCCGAGCACGCCGACCTGGCCCCCAGCTACGCCGACCTCGACGCCGAGCGGATCGACACGATCCTGCCCGACGAAATGATCCGCGAGCTGGAATCGCGGCTGCTGGCTGACGGCTCGTGGCCCGTCGAACTGCCTCCGCCGGCAATGGAGGCGTGTCGATGAACGCCTTGGCGCACCTCATCGCCGGCCACGAGTTGCCGTTCTGGACGATCACGATCGGCGTCGTCGCCAACATTCCGACCGCCATGCTTGGCTGCTACCTGGTGCTGCGGCGCATGAGCCTGATGGGTGACGCGATCAGCCACGCCGTCCTGCCTGGCATCGTGCTCGGGTTCCTCTGGTCGCACAGCCTCGCCGGCTGGGGCATCTTTGTTGGTGCGGTTGTAATGGGGTTGATCACCGCCATGCTCACGCAAACGATCAACACCTACGCCCGCGTGCCGGAAGATTCGAGCATGGGCGTGGTGTTCACGTCGCTATTCGCGCTGGGCGTGTTTCTGATCACGAACCTGGCGCGCAATTTCGATCTCGACCCGGGGTGCGTGCTCTACGGCCTGATCGAAGCCGCTCCGCTGGACACGGTTTCCTGGCTAGGCGTCGAGGTGCCGCGGGCGTTGGGGCCGATGTTCGCGGCGCTCGTGGCCACCTGCGTATTCGTGGCGGTGTTCTGGAAGGAACTGAAAATCTCGTCGTTCGACCCGGCATTGGCCACGGCGATGGGATATCGCGCCACGGCGATGCACTACGCCTTGATGGCGATGGTGGCGGTCGTCACGGTGGCGTCGTTCGAGGCGGTCGGCTCGATCATCGTGATCGCGATGCTCGTGGTGCCGGCGGCCACGGCGCACCTGCTGACCGACCGTTTCGGCCGGATGATGCTGCTGGCCGTCGGCGTGTCGATTGTTTCGACCGTGATGGGCTACTGGAGTGCCGCCGCGCTCGACACGACGGTTGCCGGCATGATGGGAGTGGCGGCGGGCGTGCAGTTGGCGGCGGCGGTGATCTTCTCGCCGCGCTACGGTCTGGTGGGGAAGGCGGCGAACTCGCTGGCGTTGTCGATGCGCATCGTCGGCGAGGATATCGTCGCGATGCTGTATCGCGCCGAGGAGTTGGCGGGCCAGTCGCGGCGAGGCTTGCCGGAGAAACTGTCGCTGCGGCACTGCGTGCGCGCCGTGGGGGGTGGCCTGACCGCTCGACTGGCGGTGCCGTATCTGTGGCGGCGCGGCGCGATCGCGCTGGCCGGCGGTGAGTTGACGCTCACCGATCGCGGTCGCCGGCTGGCCCAATCGCTCGTGCGTTCGCATCGCCTATGGGAAGCGTTTCTCACCGAGCACTTCCAACTGCCATTGGACCACGTGCACGCGCCGGCCGAACGGATCGAGCACTTCATCGGTCCGCAACTGCAAGAGAGCCTGGCCGAAGACCTGCGCGCGCCGAGTGTCGATCCGCACGGGCGCGACATTCCGCCGACCACGTAGCCGGTCGGACACCGATGCGCTTGTGAGCACACATCGCGCAGCTTCGATTGGTCGACGGTCGTCCGATAATTTTATTTGCCGTTTGATTTCATTCGGCATCCGGATTTTCCTAGCATTGCAATCGGCGCTCGTTACAATGCGCGGCGCTTCCCGCCCCCCTTCTGTCCTTTTTGTGTCTCCCGCCACAACGTGCGCTCCGTGCACGCGAAAGGAATCCTTTCTATGGCCGCCAATCGCAAGGCCGAAGTTGCTGAGGCCCAGAAGTCGCTCGATTTCGCGAAACACAAATATCAAATCGTGCTCGAAACCTCGCTCGGCGACATCACGCTCGACATGCTTCCCGAGGTCGCACCAGGGCACGTGCGCAACATGCTCGCGCTGGCCAAAATCGGCTTCTATGACAATGGAAGTTTTCATCGCGTGATCAAAGGGTTCATGATCCAAGGAGGTTGCCCGCAAGGCACGGGTACCGGCGGCCCGGGCTACACCATCCCCGCCGAGTTCAATGCCACGAAGCACGAACCAGGCGTGGTATCGATGGCGCGCACCAACGACCCCAACTCCGCCGGCTCGCAATTCTTCATTTGCTTAGAAAAGGTGCCGCATCTCGACCGGCAATACACCGCCTTCGGCCGCACGGCCGACGCCGCCAGCCTCGACGTGGTGAAAAAGATCGGCGAGGTGGCGACCACGTCACAGGACCGCCCCACGAAGCCGGTGACGATCAACAAGGCCCGGGTGATGGAAACGGCGAAGTAATGCCTGGTTCCTTGGCTTAGCGCGGACCGTCCCCGGCCCGCATCCACGAGCGGCTTTGCCTTGGCCGCGTAGACGCGGCCGCTAAGTGACCTTCGGAATTTGCTTTCCAGCGCCATCCGAAATCCGCTATGATATAAGCCCGCCTGTCGTTACGCTCATTCCATCCTCCCACGACACCTGCCGCGAAGTTCTCGCCATGCGATCGCTGCGCGTCATTACCTATAGTTGGCTTGCCGTCGTTGGCTGGCTTGTCGGCACCGGTGCCGCCGCCGACAACGATCCGATGGCGTTCTTCGAGGCGAAGATCCGCCCGGTGCTGGCCGAAAAGTGTTACTCGTGCCACTCGGCCGACTCCAAGACCCTGCGCGGCGGGTTGCTGGTCGACACGCGCGACGGCTTGCTGCACGGCGGCGACTCGGGGCCGGCCGTTATCCCCAAAAACCCCGATGAGAGTCTGTTATTGCAAGCGCTGAAGTACGACGGCTTCGAGATGCCGCCGACCGGCAAGCTCTCGGAAGAGACCATCGCCAACTTCGAGCGCTGGATCGCGCTGGGAGCGCCCGATCCGCGCATCGGCAAGGCGGCTGAGAAGCGCACGATCGACATCGCCGCGGGCAAGAACTTCTGGTCGTTTCGGCCGATCGCCCATCCCGAGCCGCCCACCGTGCAGAATGCCGCGTGGTCTGCTGGGGCGATCGACCGCTTCGTGCTCGCCGGCTTGGAAGCGAAAGGACTGTCGCCGGCCCCCGACGCCGACCGCACTACCTGGCTGCGGCGCGTGACGTTCGACCTGATCGGCCTGCCGCCGACACTGGCTGAAATCGACGACTTCCTCGCCGATCGTTCGCCGCACGCCTCCGAGCGCGTCGTCGATCGCTTGTTGGCCAGCGCGCACTTCGGCGAGCGTTGGGGACGGCACTGGTTGGACGTCGCCCGGTTCGCCGAGTCGAGCGGCGGCGGCCGTTCGTTGGTGTTCGACAACGCCTGGCGCTACCGCGACTATGTGATCGACAGCTTCAACCGCGACAAGCCGTTCGACCAGTTCATTGTCGAACAATTGGCCGGCGATCTGTTGCCGCACAAAACTCCTGCCGAGCTGGAAACGAACCTTGTCGCCACCGGCTACCTGATCTTGGGCGCGATCAACTACGAAGAGCAAGACAAGCAGATGCTCGAGATGGACGTGGCCGACGAGCAGCTCGACGCCATCGGCAAGGGCCTGCTGGGCATGACCATCGGCTGTGCCCGCTGCCACGACCATAAGTTCGATCCGATCCCGACCAGCGACTACTACGCCCTGGCCGGCATCATGCGCAGCACGAAGGTGATCACGCACGAGAACGTTTCGCATTGGGTCGAGCGTCCGCTGCCGATGGAGCCCGAACGAGCCGCGGCGGTCGAGCAGTACGACGCACAAGTTGCTGCGATTGAAGGGAAGCTCAAAGCCGCCAAGGCGCTGTTCGAGAAGCTCACGCCCAAGGGGAGCATGCCCGCCGGACCACTGGCGGTCGATTCGCTTCAAGGGATCGTCGTCGACGATATTCAGGCGAAGCGCGTCGGCGCATGGCGAGAGTCGACATCCAACACCAGCTACATCGGCTCTGGCTACCTCACCGACGACGGCGAAGGCAAAGGGACCAAGACCGCCACGTTCCAGCCCGAGTTCAAAAAGGCCGGCATGTACGACGTGCGTGTGGCCTACGCGCCGCACGCCAATCGCGATGCTGCCGTGCCGGTGTCAATCCTGCATGCCGACGGTGAGTTCTCAGGCACGATCGACGAGCGCGACACGCCGCCGATCGACGATCGCTTCGTGTCGCTGGGACGCTTCCGGTTCGATGAGACGAATCAATGGTTCGTTCTGATCTCGAACGAAGGTACGACCGGCCATGTGACGATCGATGCCGTGCAATTCCTGCCGGTCGATGCGATGGAGCCGGCCAAGGAGCAGAAGCCGGAACTGGCAAAGGTAGACGATGCATCGGCCAAGACAGCCATCAAGGCGAAGCGCGAGATGCAATCGCTGCAAAAGGAAATGAAGGCCTTGCAAGCCAAGGCGCCGCCGCGACCCAAGGCGATGGCGGTCGAAGAGGCCGAGAAGATCGAGGACTGCCCGCTGTGCATCCGCGGCAACGTGCATCATCCCGGACCCGCCGTGCCGCGCGGCGTGCTGCAAGTCGCCACCACGGGCGAAGCGCCGACGATGCCCAGCGACCACAGTGGCCGCCTGGAATTGGCCCGCTGGATCGCCTCGCCCGAGAATCCGCTCACCGCGCGCGTCTATGCGAACCGCGTGTGGCACCATCTGTTCGGTGTAGGCCTGGTGCGGACGGTCGACAACTTCGGCACCACCGGCGAGCTGCCGAGTCACCCCGAGCTGGTCGATTGCCTCGCCGCGCGGCTCATCGACTCCGGCTGGTCGACGAAGCGCCTGGTGCGCGAAGTGGTACTGTCGCGTGCCTACCGCATGAGCGTCGCCGACAACGCCACGGCGCGGGCTGTCGATCCCGACAACCGGCTGCTGTGGCGGATGAACCGCAAACGGCTCGATGCCGAGGAGCTGCGCGACGCGATCCTCATGGTCAGCGGGCAAATGGAGTGGGGCTGCGGCGGCCCGGTGAGCAACACACGCGGCAACAGCGAGAAGCCCGAATCGTCGACCGAATACGGCCACGTTTTCACCGACGTGCGGCGGAGCATCTACACGCCGGCCTTCCGCAACCGCGTGATGGAGCTGTTCGAAGCGTTCGACTTTGCCGATCCCAACAGCGTGGCCGGCCGCCGCAATACGAGCACCGTGGCCCCGCAGGCGTTGTTCCTGCTCAACAGTCCGTTCGTCATGGACCAGGCGCAGCTCGCCGCCGAGCGGGCACTGGCCGAGGCGGAACTGACCGATGGCCAGCGCGTCGAATGTGCTTTCCGCGAGACGCTGGGACGCAAGCCTAGCGCGCGCGAGAAAAAAGTTGCCTTGGCGGCGGTGAAGCTCGACAGCGATGCATCGGCCGAGGCGCGTGCCGATCGTTGGGAGCGGCTGTTTCAGGCGTTGTTTGGCTGCATCGATTTCCGATATCTGGAATGATGTGAGGCTTTGTCGATGTGCGATTTGATTCAACAAGCGTTCAATCGCCGCCAGGCGCTGCACAGCGCGGCATGCGGCTTCGGATATCTGGCGCTGGCCGGCATGGCGCAGGGGGCAACGTCCTCGGGCGCGGCCGCCACCAGTCCGCTGGCCCCCAAGCCGCCGATGATCCCGCCCAAGGCGAAGCGCGTGATCTTTCTGTTCATGGCCGGCGGCGTGAGCCAGGTCGACAGCTTCGATTACAAGCCCGAGGTCGATCAACACGACGGCCAGATGCGCGACTTCAACGACGCCCGTAACGTTGCGCGCACCGGCAAGGGAGCGCAGTCGCGGCTGATGAAATCGCTGTGGAAGTTCTCGCAGCACGGCAACAGCGGCAAGTGGTGCTCCGAACTGTTCCCCGAGATGAACCGCCACGTCGACGATCTGTGCTTCGTTCACAGCATGCACACCGAAGGGGTCGCCCACGGCCCAGCGACGCTGTTCCTGCACACCGGCTCGACCAACCAGATTCGCCCCTCGATGGGCTCGTGGGTCACCTACGGCTTGGGGACCGAGAACAACAACCTGCCGGGCTTCGTGTCGCTGGTCCCCTCGATGGGCAACGGCGGGCCGCGCAACTACGGCAACGCGTTTCTGCCGTCGGTGTTTCAGGGCACGGCGGTCGGGCGGGCCGGCATCCCGGCGAAGGATGCCGAGATTCGCTACATCGCCAACGATCGCCGCGACGACGACGAACAGCGCCGCCAGTTCGACCTGGTGCAGGCGCTCAATCGTGAGCAGATCAAGGACGCAAAGAACGAGAGTGACCTGGACGCGGTGATCCAATCGTACGAGTTGGCCTTCCGCATGCAGCAGCACGCCCCCGAGGTGTTCGACCTGGATAAGGAATCGCCGGAAACGCTCGCCATGTACGGTATCGGCGAGAAAGAGACCGACAACTACGGCCGGCAATGCCTGATGGCCCGCCGGATGGCCGAGGCAGGCGTGCGTTACATCCAGGTGAACTACAGCGACAACTCGAACAACCCAGCCTGGGACCAGCACTCGAACATGCCGAAGCACGGCACCCACGCCAAGGCGGTCGACAAGCCGGTCGCCGCACTGCTGACCGACCTGAAGCAGCGCGGCCTGCTCGAAGACACACTGGTGTGGTGGGGAGGCGAGTTCGGGCGCAACCCGTTCGCCGAGAAGAACGGCACCGGCCGCGACCACGACCCCAACGGCTTTACCGTGTGGCTGGCCGGCGGCGGCACCAAGCGCGGCTTCTCGTATGGTGAGACCGATGAGTTCGGCCACCGCGCTACCGAGAACAAGGTGCATATGCACGACCTGCACGCCACGATCCTGCACCTGCTGGGGCTCGATCACCTGAAGCTCACGTTCCGCCACGCGGGGCGCAACTTCCGCCTGACCGACGTGGCCGGCAACGTGGTGCACGACCTGATCGCGTGAAGCTACCCGGGGCCATGCTCGCTTCGCCCCTGCTGCACATCGTGCTGCACCAGCCCGAGATCGCGGCCAACACCGGCAACATCGGTCGCACCTGCGTGGCCTTGGGCGCCAAGCTGTGGCTGGTGCGTCCGCTGGGGTTCCGTGTCGACGATTACTACCTGCGCCGCGCCGGGCTCGATTATTGGGAGCATCTCGCCTGGCAGGCGGTCGACGATTGGCCCGCGCTCCTGGCGGAACTGACCGGTGCGCGTGACGGGCGCGCCCCGCAGCCCTATTTCTTCAGCAAGTCGGCCCAGCGGCTGTACACCGACGTGCGCTTCGCCCCCGGCGACGTGTTGGTGTTCGGCAGCGAATCGGCCGGCTTGCCGCCATCGATCATGGCCGAGGCGGGCGACTACCTGCTGCGTCTGCCGCTCCTCGGCCCCGTGCGCAGCCTGAACCTGTCGAACGCGGTGGCCATCGCGGCCTACGAGGCGCTGCGGCAATTCCAAGAACACTAGCCCGACGCGCCAGCGAGGGACGAACGAGTCAACGCATAATTCCCTCGCTGGCGCGTCGGGCTAGTGAATAAGAGTTTGCCTGGTTGATCTTTGCCTGGCGTGGTTCTATAAGCGAAGTTGTTCATCGCGTCCCGCTAGGAACCATCCATGCCGACAATCGCTGCCGAGCCGCTCACCGATTTTGCGACCGAGTTGCTGACTTCCGGAGGACTGGCGGCCGATGAGGCGGCGCTCGTGGCCAGAAGCCTGGTCGAAGCGAACCTGCGCGGGCACGATTCGCACGGCGTGATGCGCATCCCGTACTACCTCGACCAGGTCGCCAAGGAAGAACTAGTGCCGGGCGCCGAGTTCACGGTTCTCAAGGACACGCCGACCATCCTGGTGGCCGATGGCAATTGGGGCTTCGGGCAGACGCAAGCGCAGCGGCTCATGTGGCGGCTGATCGGCAAGGCGCGCGAATCGGGCACCGGGCTGGGTACGCTCATCCACGCCGGCCACATCGGCCGCCTGGGCGAGTATTGCGAGCTGGCCGCCGCCGATGGCCTGGTGTCGATCGTGATGGTGAACACGCACGGCCACGCGCGGCGGGTCGCCCCCCCCGGCGGCACGGCGCCGCGGCTGGGGACCAATCCGTTGGCGATCGGCGTTCCACACGGCGACGCGCCGTTGGTGCTCGACTTCGGCACCAGCGCCACGGCCGAAGGGAAAGTGCGCGTCAAGAAGATCGCCGGTCAGCAGTGTCCCGAAGGTTGGCTGCTCGACAGCAACGGCCGCCCGACGACCGATCCCAACACGCTCTACGGCACTCCGCCCGGCACCATATTGCCGATGGGAGGCTCGCAGGCTTACAAGGGCTTCGGCTTGGCGCTGATGGTCGAGGTGCTGGCCGGTGCGCTTTCCGGCGGCGTGACGATCCGCGAAAAGCCGGTGAATCCCAACGGCAACTGCGCGTTCATGCTGGTCGTCGATCCGCGGCATGTCGGCGGGGCCGAGCACTTCGCCGCCGAGGTGAACCAATTGTGCGACTTCGTAAAGTCATGCCCGCGCATCGAGGGCTGCGACGAAATCCTGCTGCCCGGCGATCCCGAGCGCCGCACGCTGGTCTCGCGCGGCAAGCAAGGCGTGTTCCTCGACGAAGGCAACTGGAAGCAACTGGCCGATCTGGCGGCAAAATTGGCCATCGCCGCGCCAGCGTAGAAGGGGCGCAAACTTCGAGAGCTCGCATGAACTTTCGGCATGCACTGCTGGCCACGCTGTTTCTTCTTGCTGCGGCACCGATTCAGGCCGCACCGCTGCCGACGATTGCCGATGTCGAGGCGCAGCCGCTGGCGACGCAGGCCGCGCGCGTCGTGCAGGCGCTCGAAGTGCTTGGCTCGCCGCTGACCGAAGACGAGCGCAAGGCGTTTGAAGCCGCACAGGCCGCCGCCGATCCGAAAGACCGTGTGCGGCGGATCCAGGCCGCGCTCGATCCCTTGTGCCTGGTCGGCATAAACATCAACCCCGAGAGCCGAGTGAAGGTCGATCGCGGCCCCGCCGAGGCGAAGCTGGTGCAGCACGGCTGGCGCGTGTTCCTGGTCAAGGTGGTTAACGAAGCCGGGGTGACCGCGCCGCTGCGCGTGGCCAGTCCCAACGCGAAGCCGATGCTCAAGCGCTCGACGGGCAGTCCGTCGCCGGCCGCTGGCATCACGCAGCCGGAGTTGGCCAATCGCTGGCTCGACGTGAACTCCTACCAAGCGCAACCGCTGAACAAGGAACTATCGGGGCTGCCGCTCGAATACCGCATCATCGAGCTGTACGCGCGCGATCACGGTCCGCGCGAGGCGAAGCTGGCGTTCGATGTCGGCCAGGGGACGCAGGACCTTGGCTTCCGCAACGAGGTGAACATCCTGTTCCACATCGCGCCGGCGATCATGGTCACGGTCGAGGCGCTTGAGGCCGACGGGCGGGCCGCCGTGGCCCATTACGTGTTTCGCGACGATCGCGGACGCATCTATCCGGCCCGCTCGCGGCGGCTGGCTCCCGATTTTTTCTTTCAGGATCAAATCTATCGCTTCAGCGGCGAGGCGGTGTTGCTGCCTCCCGGCGACTACACGGTCACCTTCGGCCGCGGCCCCGAGTATCTCGAACAACAGCGGAAGATCAGGGTCCCCGATGGGCAACCCACCTTCGAGCAGTTCAAACTCAAGCGTTGGATCAAGCTGGCCGATTTCGGCTGGTACTCGGGCGATCACCATGTCCACGCTGCCGGCTGCAAGCACTACGAGTCGCCGACCGAAGGAGTCACGCCCAAGGCGATGATCCGTCACATCGAAGGCGAAGACCTGAACGTCGGCTGCGTGCTGTCGTGGGGGCCGTGCTGGTACCACCAGAAGCAATACTTCCAAGGGAACGTCAGCCAGCTTTCGACACCGCACAATCTGATGCGCTACGACGTCGAGGTGTCGGGCTTCCCCAGTTCGCATGCCGGCCACCTGTGTCTGCTGCGGCTTAAGGAAGACGACTATCCCGGCACGAAACGGATCGACGACTGGCCGAGCTGGGACCTGCCGGTGCTCCAGTGGGCGCGGCAACAAGGCGCCGTCGTCGGCTTCGCCCACAGTGGCTGGGGGCTGCAGACCACCGACACGAAACTGCCGAATGACGAGATGCCGAAATTCGACGGCATCGGCGCCAACGAGTACATCGTTGACGTGACGCACGGCATGTGCGATTTCATCTCGGCCGTCGACACGCCGATCCCCTGGGAGCTGAACATCTGGTATCACACGCTCAACTGCGGCATGACGACGCGGATCAGCGGCGAGACCGACTTCCCGTGCATCTACGGCGAGCGCGTCGGTCTGGGGCGCACGTACGTGAAGATCGGCCCCGATCAGCCGCTCAGCTACGACGCCTGGGTGCACGGCCTGCGTGACGGCCGCAGCTACGTGACCGACGGCCTGGGGCACCTGATCGATTTCTCGGTGAACGACCTGGATGTCGGCTCACTCGGTGCCGATGGGCGTCCCAGCGTGCTGGCCGTCAAGCAAGGCGCGCCGCTGCACGTGCGACTGTCGGCCGCGGCGCTCCTGGCCGAGAAGCCTCGTGATGACATTCGCTCGTTGCCGATCGATCAGAAACCATACTGGCACCTGGAGCGGGCGCGCATCGGCACGACGCGCACGGTGCCGGTCGAGCTCGTGGTCGATGGTCAGCCGGTTGAGACGCGCGCGATCGATGCCGACGGCCACGTGCAGCAACTCACGTTTGCCTACGAGCCGAAGCGATCGTGTTGGATGGCGGTGCGCATCCTCGGTAGCGCCCACACCAATCCCGTGTTCGTCGAGGTCGACGGCCAGCCGATCCGCGCCCGCCGGCGCAGTGCCCAGTGGTGCCTGGAGGCGGTCGACGTGTGCTGGAAGTCGAAGCAGAGCAAGATTCGCGATTCCGAGCGCGAGGCAGCCGCCGCCGCCTACGAGCACGCCCGGCAGACCTACGCCAAAATCCTCGCCGAGTGCGTGGACTGAGATTTGCGGTGCCGGGCGAGTTGACCAGAACTCGCGATGGAGGTGCCGCATGGTGCGCCGCTGGGTGAAAGACGTAAAGACCGTCTCGACATTTCCTCCCGAGCACATGTTCGATCAGCCGGCCGAGGAGATCGCGAAGACGATGGCCGATCCCAAGGTCAGCCCCAAGGGCTTGGGTTCGGCGATCCGCATGGTGCAGTACTTCATCAATCGCGGCGGCAAGGGACTGTCGGCCAAGCGCCAGCGTGAGCTGGAGAAAGCGAAAAAGCTGCTACAAGAGCGGCGCGAAAAGGAAACCGACGGCAAGAAAAAGAAGCCCCCGGCGAAGAAACGCCCCGCGAAAAAGAAGGCCAAGAAGAAGGAAAAGAAGCGTGCCAGCAACCGTTAAACGGATGGCCATCCGCGGGCTTCCCCAAAGCTCGCCTGGACACGGTGGCGGGGAGCCACTATTCTCTCGCCCCGCCGTCGGTCGGTCGCCGAGACATGGAGGTCTTCGAGATGAACATCAACTTCTTTACCTGGATTCGCGAAGGCGTGCGCCAAGCGGTGCTGCATGGCGTGTCGGACGCGGTCGGCCACATTGGCGCCAACTCCGACGAGGACGATATGCCCAAACGCCTGCTCGAAGTCATCCGGCAGAACGACGCTTTGCTGGCCCAAAGCTCGCCGCCGCGTGCTGATGGCACGCCTCGGCCGCGCAAGCTGGGCCGCTCACTCGAGCAAATCGTCAACGACAAAAGCATGCCCGACAGCAAGGCAGCCTGACGCCGCGTGCGTTGCCACCCACGGCTGATCGATCGATAATGCGCCGATGGCCGTTGTCGAGTCGACCTTGTTGGAACAGTATCTCCGCCTGACGCCAGGTTCGGCCCGGCTCGCCGAGCGCGCGCGGGGCGTCTTCCCGAGCGGCATCACGCACGACAGCCGCTGGCTGGAACCGTATCCGTTGTACGTCGAGCGTGCGGCGGGCTCGCGCAAATGGGACGTCGACGGCCGCGAGTACGTCGATTGCTCCGGCGGGCACGGCGCGTTGCTGCTGGGGCACAATCCGCCGCAGGTCGTCGAGGCAGTCCGCGAACAGCTCGCCCGCGGCACGCACCATGGCGCGTGCCATGAGCTGGAAGTGCGCTGGGGCGAATTGGTGCAGCGCCTCGTGCCCAGTGCCGAGCGCGTGCGGTTCACGTCGTCGGGCACCGAGGCGACCCTGCTGGCCCTGCGCCTTGCCCGGGCTTGGACCGGCAAATCCAAAATCGTGCGCTTCCTCGGGCACTTTCACGGCTGGCACGATCACATGGCCTTCGGCGTCGCGTCGCATTTCGATGGCACCCCGAGCCCGGGCGTCGTCCGGGGCGTTGCGGACGAGATGCTGTTAGCTTCGGCCGGCCACGTTGCCGCGACGGAACAACTGGTCGATCGCTCGGACGTGGCGGCAGTGATCATCGAGCCGACCGGCGCCAGTTGGGGGCAGGTGCCGGTGTTGCCGCAGTTCCTGAAGGCGCTGCGCGACATGACTGCCCGGCGCGGCGTGCTGCTGATCTTCGACGAAGTGATCAGCGGGTTCCGCTGCTCTCCGGGCGGAGCACAGCAGGCACTCGGCATCCGCCCCGACCTGACGACGCTCGCAAAGATTGTCGCCGGTGGCCTGCCGGGCGGCGCAGTCGTAGGCCGCGCCGACGTGATGGATCAGCTCGATTTCGTCGCGGCAGGCGCCGCACGGCGAGAGAAGATTCCGCACCAAGGAACGTTCAACGCCAATCCGCTCTCAGCCGCGGCAGGCATCGCGACGCTCGAGATCATCGCCACGACCGACGCTTGCCAGCGGGCCAGCGATTACGCCGCACGTTTGCGCGCGGCGATGAACGCGGTGCTGCGCGAAGAAGGCGTACCGTGGATCGTGTACGGCACGTTCTCAGGATTTCACATCTTCACGAACCCCGAGCGGCTGCCGATCACTGAAGCCGACATCGCCGCGGGGCGGTATGATTACCGCACGTTCAAAGCGGTCGATCGACGCACCACGACCGCCCTGCGCTTGGGGATGCTAGTGCACGGCGTCGACCTATTCTCGTGGCCGGGAGGGCCGACCTCGGCGGTCCACACCGACTCCGACCTTCAGCAAACGGTCGCCGCCTTCCGCGCCACGGTACGCGCGATCCGAGGTGCCGACTCCTTTGCTTAGCGGCCGCGTCCACGCGGCCGTCCGGCGGGCGTGGACGCCGGCCGCTAAGCCTCGCCGTTCGTTTGCCCCTTAAACAGCTTGCGGCCGAGCGCGGGTTGGAAACTGGTCCAAGAACTGTCGACGTTGGCATCGTCGCGCATCTGCTGCGCGAAGTTGTGCAGCCGGGCGTCGAGCGTGTCGAGCTGGTGCAGCGCCACCGCTTCGAGCGTCATCGGCAACTTGGGGCTGCCGAAATCGTACTGCCCGTGGTGGCTGACGATCATGTGCTTGAGCCGCAGCGCGGTCTCGGTGGGGATCGGTTCGCCGGCCAGGCGTTCCGCCTCGCGCAGCTTGTCGTCGAGCAATGAGACGGCCATTACCACGTGGCCGATGAGTTGCCCCTCGTCGGTGTAGCTGAAGCCACGGTCGTAGGCCAGCTCGTCGATCTTCCCCATATCGTGTACCAGCGCGCCCATCAGCAGCAGATCGCGGTCAAGCACCGGATAGCAGGGGGCGACGCGCTCGATGACTTCCATCAGGCTGACGACGTGCTCCAGCAGGCCGCCGATGTAGGCGTGATGGTTCTTCACGCCGGCCGGGGCGCGCGTAAAGCGGCGCATGAACGCCTCGTCGAGCAGGAAGCAGTCGGCCAGGTTGCGCAGGTGCGGGTTCGTCATCGTCCGCAGCATCTCGGCCAGCCGCAGCGCCAGCCGATCGATATCGCCCGGCGTGAGCGGCATGAAGTCGGCCGGATCGACCTCATCGTCCCGCGCGCGGCAGACGTTGGTGACAATGAGCTGGATCGCCCCTTGATACAGTTGCGCCGTCCCTTCGACGCGCACGAAGTCGCCGTCGTCGAACGCCCGATAGTCGACGTCATTGGCGTTCCACATCCGCCCGCTGATCGAGCCGCTGCGATCCGACAGCTCGACCTGCAAATACAGATTGCCGTTGCGATTGGGTCGCAATTGCTTCTGCGTGGCCAGGAACACCTGGTCGATCGGTTCCTGGTGTCCGAATTCCTTGATGGACCGTCGTGCCATGTGGGATGTCTTTCTAAGGGCTCGTTGACGAGCCCGCTAAGCGTCAAGCGTTTCGTTGACCTCTTCCTCGAATATCTTAGCGGCTCTAGAATGCCCCGCGAACCCTGCCCCCCACAAAGGACGCCGCCCGTGCGCTGGACCCAAACGCTGATTCCCACGATGAAGGAAACGCCCGAAGGGGCGGAAATCCCCAGCCACGTGTTGATGCTCCGCGCCGGGCTGGTCGGCCAGTTGATGGCCGGCGTCTACACGTACCTGCCGCTGGGGCTGCGGTCGCTGCGCAAGGCCGAGCGCATCGTGCGCGAAGAGATGGATCGTGCCGGGGCGGTCGAGCTGCACATGCCAGCACTCACGCCGCAGGAACTGTGGAAACGCACCGGGCGCATCGAGGCGTTCGGCAACGTGCTGATCCAGTTCGCCGTGCGCCGCCAGAACAAGCAGGTACACATGGCATTGGGGCCGACGCACGAGGAGGTGGTGACCGACCTGGTGGCGCGCCACATTAACAGCTACCGCCAGTTGCCAATCACGCTGTACCAGATTCAAACGAAGTTCCGCAACGAGGAACGTCCGCGATTCGGCGTGCTGCGCACCAGTGAGTTCCTGATGAAGGACGCGTACAGCTTCGACACCAGCGTCGAGGGGCTGAACGCCAGTTATCAGAAGATGTACGACGCCTATTGCCGCATCTTCTCGCGTGCCGGACTTGGGTACCTGGCGGTCGAGGCCGAGAGCGGTCCCATCGGCGGCGACGCCAGCCACGAGTTCATGGTGCTGGCCGACAACGGCGAAGACACCGTCGTGCATTGTGCGGCATGCGGCTACGCGGCGAATTTGGAGCGGGCAGAGACAGGCAAACGAACTGCTAAACCGCCAGCGGCAGGCGACGCGGCGCTCAAGAAGGTGCACACGCCTAACGTCGGCAGCATCGAGCAGGTGAGCAAGCTGCTCAAGTGCCGCGAGCGCGACATGCTCAAGACGCTGGTGTACGTCGCCGACGGCCAGCCGGTGGCGGTGCTGTTGCGCGGCGACCACGAGGCGAACGAAGGCAAGATTCGCCGGGCGGTCGGGGCGACGAAGCTCGAGCTGGCCCTGCCGGATGTGGTCGAGCGCACAACCGGCGCCCCGGTGGGCTTCGCTGGACCGATCGGATTGAAGGTCCCGGTGTGGGCCGATGCTGACGTGGCCGCCGTGCCCTCGGCCGTGATCGGCGCCAACGAAGGGAATTATCACTACACCGGCGCCCAGCTTAGCCGCGATTTTCAAGTCGCGCCCGACCATTTTGCCGACCTGCGCAACGCCGAGGCGGGCGATCCATGTCCGTGCTGCGCCGGAAAGCTCGAATTACGCCACGCGATCGAGGTGGGGCACGTGTTCAAGCTCGGCACCAAGTATTCCGAAGCGCTCGATGCCCGCTACCTCGACGACCACGAGCAGCAGCATGCGGCGATCATGGGCTGCTACGGCATCGGCGTGAATCGCATCCTCGCGGCGCTCATCGAAACAACGCACGACGAGAACGGCATCATCTGGCCGATGGCCCTGGCGCCATACGAGATCATCATCTCGCCGATCAACGTCAAGGAGCCGGCCGTGGCCGAGGCGGCTGAGAAGCTGTACGGCGAGCTCACCGCCGCTGGAATCGAAGTGTTGCTGGACGATCGCGACCAGCGCCCCGGCGTGAAGTTCAAGGACGCCGACCTGATCGGTATACCGCTACGGGTGGTGGTCGGAGGCCGCGGGCTGAAAGAAGGTCAGCTCGAGATCAAGTGGCGCACCGAGCCCGAGGCGAAGATGATCCCGCTGGCCGGCGCGGCCGCAGCGCTGGCCGAGATGGTACGAAAGGCAAAAGAATGAACCGCGAATGAACGCAGATAGACGCGGATCAGAAAGCTTATCTGCGTTTATCCGCGGTTTCATCCAATGGCGATTCTCAGTAAGAACGTCCGTCTGCTCGGCTGGGCGAGCCTGCTGAACGACATCGCCAGCGAGATGACGTTTCCGCTGCTGCCGAAGTTTCTGAAGGACGTGCTCGGCGGCACGGCGACCGATCTGGGGGCGATCGAAGGGCTGGCCGATTCGACCGCCAGCCTGCTCAAGCTGTGGTCGGGCTCTTGGAGCGATCGAGCTCAGCAGCGCAAGCGGTTCGTCGTGGCCGGCTACGCGCTCACGACCTTGGTGCGGCCGCTGGCCGGACTGGCCACGATGCCGTGGCACTTGGTCGCGACGCGGCTGACCGATCGAGTTGGCAAGGGGATTCGCACCACGCCGCGCGACGCGCTGATTGCCGAGAGCACCGAGCCGCGCAACCTGGGCTGGGCGTTTGGTTACGCGCGGGCGATGGACCACCTGGGAGCGTCGATCGGACCGCTGGCGGCGGCCGGGTTCCTGATGCTCGCCCCGCACGATGCCGCGAGCCTGCGCTGGTTGTTCCTGCTCACGCTGGTGCCGGGGTTGATGGTGGTGGCGCTGCTGGTGCTGGGATTAGAAGAAAAGTCGCACACGGCCACCGCCGCCCGGCCGTTCACGCTGAGTCTGCGCGGCTTCGACTCCAACTTCAAACGTTTCCTACTGGCGATGCTGGTGTTCACGCTCGGCAACAGCAGCGACGCGTTCCTGCTAGTGCGTGCCGGCGAGCTGGGAGTAGCCGAGACGCAGTTGCCGCTGTTGTGGCTGGCGCTGCACCTGGTGAAGAGCAGCGGTAGCGTGGCGGCCGGTGCGGTGGTCAATCGATTCGGAGCGCGGCGGATGATCTTCGCCGGTTGGGCGATCTACGCCGGCGTGTATCTGGCATTCGCCTATATCGCCAGTGCCTGGCAAGTGTGGACGCTGTTCCTCATCTATGGCCTCTACTACGCCCTGACCGAACCGGTCGAAAAGAAACTCGTCGCCGACCTGGCCGGCGCCGAGCACAAGGGACTCGCTTACGGGTGGTACAATTTCGTGATCGGCCTGTCGGCCCTGCCGGCGAGCCTGTTGTTCGGCTGGTTGTACGACGCCCACGGAGCGCTGGCGGCATTCGGGTTCGGTGCCGCGATGGCGGCCGCCGCGGCGCTGCTGCTGGCGATGGTTAAGGAGCCGAGCGGTCATGGGTAATCCGACCCCACATGCTCCGGTGTTGCGACTGCTGGCGGTGATCGCGCGCCATCAAGCCGCACTCGACTGGGCGCGCGACCGTGTCTCCGCCGCCTGGGGCCCGATCGCGCTCGAGAGCCCGACCTTCGCATTCGACGAGACGACCTACTACGAGCCAACCATGGGCGCCGGGCTGGGCAAGGCGTTCCTGGCATTCGAGCGTCTGGCCGACGCCGGTGAGCTTGCCGACTGGAAGTTCGCCACCAACGATTGGGAAGCCGAGTACGCCGCATTTGGCAGGCACGACGAGCCGCGGCCGCTGAATCTCGATCCCGGCTATCTCACGCCGGCCAAGCTGGTGCTGGCATCGACCAAGGACCACGCGCATCGCATGTACCTGGGGCGAGGCATGTACGCCGAGGTGACGCTGTTCTACCGCCGCGGCGGTTGGCAGCATCACGAGTTCACCTTCCCCGATTATCGGCGGGCCGATTACCAGGCGTTCTTCTCGCAGGCGCGCGAGCGGCTGCGATCGATGCCGGCAAAACATGGGTTGCCGTAAATGTCCCTCCGCCCGACAATCGCCGCCATGACGCATCGAGCCTTAGGACTTGCTGTTGGATTTGCGCTACTGACCGGTTGCGCGGAGCCGTCGGCGCCGCCGAGCACGAAGAAGCAATCAGACGAGCCGCGCGTTACGGTGGTGGTGCCGGCGATCGCTCGGCCGGTCGAGAAGCAAGTTGCGACAACGCCGCCGGTCGAGAAGCCACCGGCCACCGGCGACTCGCCGGGGACTAACGACGCAGCCATCAAAACGGCGCCAGGCAAGAACCCCGCCCGGGCCGACGAACATTTGTTCGTCGACTGGCCGGCGCCACGGGCGGTGCTGCTAGTGACCGGCGAGCAGTTGGGATACCTCGAGCCATGCGGCTGCGCGGGGCTCGAAAACCAGAAGGGTGGCCTCAGCCGCCGCGACACGCTCATCAAGCAGTTGCGCGACAAAGGCTGGCCGGTGTTGCCAGTCGACCTGGGCGGGTTGGTGCACCGCTTCGGTCAGCAAGCTGAGATCAAGTTTCAGACCGCGGTCGAGGCGCTGAAGCTGATGGACTATGCGGCCGTCGGCTTTGGTCCCGAGGACCTGCGGCTGCCGGCGGGCGTGCTGGCTTCGAGCGTCGCGGCGACCGACGGCGGCAGCAGCCGGTTCGTGGATGCCAACGTTGGGCTGTTCGCGATCGACTCAGGACTCACCAGCCGCTGGCGCGTCGTCGAAGCGGGCGGCAAGAAGTTCGGGATCACGGCCGTGCTGGCCGACGACTTGCAGAAGGAAGTAAACAACACCGAAGTGGTGATGACGCCGGCCGAGGCGGCGCTGGCCGAAGTCGCGCCTAAGCTGGCCGATTGCGATGTGCGCGTGCTGCTTTCGTACGCCGAGCCGCAAGAGACGTTGCGATTGGCCAAGAAGTTCCCGGTGTTCCACGTGGTCGTCACCGCCCACGGGGCCGACGAACCGCCGGCCGAACCCGCGAAGATCGACGGCACGCCGGGCGTGATGGTCGAGGTGGGGCACAAGGGAATGTTCGCCGTGGCGCTGGGGGTTTACGACGACGCCGATCGGCCGCTGCGCTATCAGCGCATCCCGATCGATTCGCGGTTTGCCGACGCCGCGGAGATTCTTGCCCTGCGCCGCACCTATCAGCAGCAGCTGGAAACGCTGGTGACCAGTGGCGGTTGGGAAGCGGTCGGGGCCAAGCCGCACCTTTACCCCGGGACCAGCGGCGCCGACGATCCACTTGGCAAGTTCGCGGGCTCGAAAGTCTGCGGCGAATGCCACACCAAGGCCTACGCCATCTGGGCCGACACATCGCACGCCCACGCCACCGAAACGCTGGTGAAACTCGATCCACCGCGGCAATTCGATCCCGAGTGCGTGAGTTGCCATGCCACCGGATGGAATCCGCAAGAATTCTACCCATACACCGGCGGCTTCGTCGGCCTCGAACAAACGCCGCAGTTGGCCGGTAACGGCTGCGAGAACTGCCACGGCCCCGGCGCGGCCCATGCCGAGGCGGAACGTGAGGATCTCAAGGAGCAACTCGACAAATTACGGCAACAGATGCGCGTGACATTGGCCACGGCCCGGGAAAAAACCTGCGCCGCCTGCCACGACCTCGACAACAGCCCCGAGTTCAACTTCACCACCTACTGGCCGCAGGTGGAACATCGGGGGAAGGACTGATACGCATCCTAATTTGAACTAGTGTAGTGTCGCCGAAATAGCGTCACTTTTGAACGACCACGTTGTTCGCCGCCTTGGAGATGAGCCTGGGCCTGTTGTACGGCACGTGCATGAAGCGCCATCGGCACCAGGAGTGGATCAAGTTCCTGAAGCTGCTCG
>DATAXP010000108.1:0-25802 GCA_036272935.1 Pirellulales bacterium
GATGCTCGCTCACCGGCAATGGGGCCGTGAGCCTCGACAATCGCTCCGTCGGTCGTGTGGTGGCATGGGACGTTTAGCGCGAAACGGCTCACGGCGATCACATGTCCGAAAAGTATTTCGCTTCTGGCAGGGGCGTGCCGCCAATGTCGAGCGTTCCGGAGAACTGTGCGTGATCAATCGGCGATCGGCGGATGACGAAACGGTTGAGGCGGTTCTCCTTCCACGAGGACTTCATCCCAGGACCAAGCGCGGTTTCCCCGAGGGGAAGCTATCGGCCAGGGATGTTGCACGGTCTCCCGACCGTGCGACAGCCGGGTGGAATGGTCAGGAGACCATTCCACAACGGGAGCACCAAGGCCGACCGCCAGCAGCGGCCGAGGTTTTTTAACACCCCCATCAAGAACGCCTCGGCCGCCAGTGCGGGCCCGGCGTCCGAACGGTAGTTCGCGTTAGCAAGCGAGCCGCAGCGCGGCGCCTGTGCCGCGCTGCGCGCTCGCCTTTGCCCATTCATCCCGCTTCGCCGCCGCGTCCACGCGGCGTTATGATGAACCTTGTTGCTCCATCGTCTCCCGCGTGTCGCGCACCATGAAACGCCTGCTGCTGGTTGAAGACGAAGAGCACCTGGCGATCATCATCAAGTACAACCTCGAAGCCGAGGGGTACGAGGTGCTGGTGGCCGGCGAGGGGCCCGCGGCCTTGAAGATGATCGAAGACGATCCGCTGGGGATCGACCTGGTGGTGCTCGACATCATGCTCCCCGGCATGAACGGCTACGCCGTCTGCGAAGCGATCCGGGCCCAGGGGCTTGAGACGCCGGTGTTGATTCTCAGCGCGCGCACGCTCACCGAGGATCGCATCCGGGGGTTCGACGTCGGGGCCGATCAGTACTTGCAAAAGCCGTTCGATCTCGACGAACTGCTCAGCCGCGTGCGCAACTTGCTGAGCCGCCGGCAACGGCATGCGGCAGTCGACCAAGGCGAGGGTCCGCACACCTATGAGTTCGCCCGGGCGAAAATCAATTTCGATACGTTCGAGGTGACGGTGGCCGACGAGCCGGTGCGACTGACGCACACCGAGATAAAGCTGCTGCGGTATTTTATCGAGCGTGAGGGGTCGGTGATCAGCCGCTCGCAACTGCTCGAGGACGTTTGGGGGTTCGACAGCACGCCCACCACGCGTACAGTCGACAACTTCATCGTCAAGCTCCGGAAGTATTTCGAGGCCGATCCCAGCGAACCGCGCCACTTCCTCAGCGTGCGCGGGGCGGGCTATCGGTTCGTCGCTCGCGGAGCGCCCAACGAACAGTGAACAGTAACCGTCCCTCTCCGAGGGACGAAATCGAAGCGTGCCCGGCCGGGTACAGACCAGGCAGCATAGTTCCTCCCTCGGAGAGGTGAGGATTACTTTGGCCCGTTTACTTTCGCTCCGGCGGAGCACACACTGGGGCATCAAATGGGCAACGGGGTCACGCACTTCGCTTTTTGAGAGAGAAACTTCGATGATTCGCACGCTTGGCATCGCGGCAGTGATTGCAATGACGCTTCTTGCGGCCGGCGCCGTCGACGGCACGTCGCTTCGGGCGCAAGAATCGTCCAGCGACGTTTGGATCCAGATGTTCGACGGCAAGACACTCGACGGCTGGAAGGCCAACGAGAATCCTGAATGCTGGACTGTCGAAGATGGGACAATCAAGGGCTCGACCGGCAAAAGCCACCTGTTCTACATGGTCCGCGAGTTTACCGATTGCGAATTCAAGGCGGAGATCAAGCTCGCCGCCGGCAGCAACTCGGGCATGTACTTTCGCACCGCGTTCGGCCCCGGCTTCCCCAAGGGCTACGAGGCCCAGGTGAACAACAGCCACAAGGACCCCAAGCGCACCGGCAGCCTGTACAACTTCGTCGTTGTCGAGGAGCAGCTCATTGGCGACGACACCTGGTGGAACCAGCACATCACGGTCAAGGGGAACCACATCGTCATCAAGGTGAACGATAAGACTGTGGTCGATTTCGTCGATGAGAAGAACACCTACCAGAAGGGCTATCTCGCCCTGCAACAGCACGACCCGAAGAGCACCGTCTGGTACAAGAACCTGTACGTCAAGCCGCTTGATTAGCGAACCACGAAAGGAATGTCGATGAACATGCTACGTTCTCTGCTGGCGGCGCTGCTCGTCGCCGCAGGTCCTGCGGTCGTTTGCGCGGCCGATGAACAGGCGAAGCCGCTGCGCGCCTTGCTGGTCACCGGCGGTTGCTGCCACGATTACGACGGCCAGAAGGTGATCCTCAGCGAAGGAATCAGCGCCCGGGCGCCGGTCGAGTGGACCATCGTGCAAGAAGGGGGCAAGAGCACCGACCACCGCGTAAGCATCTACGAGAAATCCGACTGGGCCAGCGGCTACGATGTCGTGGTGCACAACGAGTGCTTCGCGATGGTTGCCGACCCGGCATTCGTCGAGAACGTCGCCCGCGCCCATCGCAGCGGTGTTCCCGCCGTCGTGATCCACTGCACGATGCACACGTTCCGTGATCTGAAGGAGGACACCTGGCGCGAGTTTCTCGGTGTCACTACTCGCCGGCACGAAAAGCAGCATCCGCTCGAGGTTAAGAACCTAAAGCCGGACGATGCGGTGATGCGTGGCTTTCCTGAAACTTGGAAGACCGGCGACGAAGAACTGTACGTGATCGAAAAGCTGTGGCCTAACACCGTGCCGCTGGCCCAGGCATACGGCGTCGACACCAAGCAGGATCACGTGCTGATTTGGAAGAACACTTACGGCAAGGGACGCGTGTTCGGCACGACCCTTGTCCACCACAGCCATCACATGCGCGAACCGGTGTACCTGGACCTGGTCACCCGCGGCCTGCTCTGGGCGTGCGACAAGCTCGACGACTCGGGCCAACCGGCCGCTGGCTACGGGCCGAAGAAGTGAAGTGCTATAATCGATTGTTACGTGCTGGATTGCGATTGGACGCGGAGCTTGTACGGCTTCGATTTCGATGAGCATCGCGGATCATTCACAACAAGCGTTCCACCGTGGAACCGCGCCGATTTTTGCGCTGCTAAGTCCCGAGCAGACGCGCCAGCTCGCTGAGATTAGCAGCGATCCCTCGATGGCTGTACGCGTTGCCGAGCTTTCGGCAAAGGCAAACGAAGGAGCGCTGACAGAGCCGGAGCGCGCCGAATATGAAGCCTATATCGAAGCCAACAATCTGTTGTGTGTCCTGCAGGCCGAGGCGCGGTTCTATCTCGCTGAGCGTGATTCGTGACCGTCAGTGTCGCGGTGCGCGATCATATGCGTCGTCGCGCGGGAGATCGCTGCGAATATTGCCATCGTCCGCAGGCCACCTCTCCGTTGATCGCGCTCCAGCTTGAACATGTGATTCCGCGTAAGCATGGCGGCAGCGACGACCTCGAGAATTTGGCGCTCGCCTGTGCCGAATGCAATCTCGGCAAGGGAAGCAATCTGACGGGTATCGATCCCCAGAGTCAGCAAATCACGGCACTGTTCAATCCAAGAGTGGATACTTGGGAGGATCATTTCAGATGGGATGGGCTTCGGCTCGAAGGTCGAACCGCGATCGGCCGCACGACACTCCGAGTTCTGGACATGAACTCGTCGCCGCGCGTCGTCGTGCGGTTGGCCCGCAATTGGCAATAATCCGGAAATGGCCGAGAGACTTCGACCCATGCGATTGATCGGCAAGCGATACGACAACGCCGAACTGGTCGAGCTGACGATCGACGGGGATCGTGTGGCGCGCACCAAGCCGCTGCCGGCTGCCAACGGCGCGGCCGACGCACCTTGGGTCGCGCCGGGGTTCGTCGATATTCAGGCGAACGGCTACGGCGGCCAGGAATTCAGTGCCCTGGAGATCACGCCCGAGGCGGTCGCGCGGATCGTGCGGCAGCATTATGCCTTCGGCGTCACGGGCTTCTGCCCGACGCTCACCACGCAATCGTTTGAGGTGCTGGCCCACGGTATGCGGATGATCGCCGAGGCGACTCGCCGCTGGGACGACGTGCGCCGGGCGGTGTGGGGCATTCATCTCGAAGGGCCGTACTTCTCAAAGGAAGATGGTGCCCGCGGCGCGCATCCCGTCGAGCATTGCCGGCGCCCGGATTGGGATGAGTTTCAAAGACTGCAAGAAGCGGCCGGCGGCTTGATCGCGATCCTCACGATGAGCCCCGAATTCGACGACGCCCCCGAGTTCATCAGCCGGGCGACGGCCGCGGGAGTCACGATCGCCATTGGCCATACGGGGGCCAACTCCGCGCAGATCAAGGCTGCCGTTGACGCCGGGGCGCGCCTGAGCACGCACCTGGGCAACGGTGCCCACCGCATCTTACGCCGGCATCCGAACTACCTGTGGGACCAAATGGCCGAAGACCGGCTCGTGGCGAGCTTGATTGTCGACGGGCACCACTTGCCGCCGGAGGTGGTCAAGTCGATCGTGCGCGCCAAGACGCCGGAGCGTTGCATTCTGGTGAGCGACGTCTCGGGGCTGGCCGGGTTGCCGGCGGGGCGCTACACCAGTAGCGGCTGCGAACTGGAAATCCTCGCCGATGGCCGGCTGGTGATTGCCGGGCAGGATCAGTTGCTCGCCGGCGCCTCGCTGCCGATCGGCACCGGCGTTGCCAACGTGATGCGCTTCGCCGGCGTCGATCTACGAACCGCCGTCGACATGGCGAGCCTGCACCCAGCGCGGTTGCTGCGGCGAACATGCGGCGGACTTCGACCAGGCGACCCGGCCGACCTGGTACTGTTTCGCCACGTCGATGGCCCGATGCCTCGGATCGACGTTGTGACAACGGTCCTTGGGGGCCAGACGGTCTTCCACGTGGAGCCGTCGGTTGCGGCTTAGCACGCCGCAGGAAAAAACAACGCGGCCCGGGGTCGCTCGAGGGGGGGAAGAAAGGAACGGGGCTACAAAAGCCCACGACCCCGGGCCGCGTGTATCAAGATGGTTCAGTTCACTTCCATCGCGTCAACGAGTCGCGTGACACCAGCGACCCGACGACAGCAATGGTGGGAAAGTTGTTTCTCGTAAAAGCTACTCACGCGGCCACGCAACGTGACCACGCCGTCGCACGCCTCGACGGTCAAGCGTCGGAAGCTGGGGACGTGTTTTTCACAAAGGTAACCGAGCACTCGCCGCTCCAGATCGCGATCCGACGATGTCGTCGATTTTGTGACCATGGCCTCAAGGCGCTCCGTCGATATTCCGATTGTTCGAGTCCACCGAAAACATTCGCTTGATGTCGATGCGTATAAAGCAATCGCCATGCCGTGAATTGGTTTCGTTGCGCTGCTACGAAGCGTGCGCTCGGTAAATCCATCCATCAAGGATGTTTACGTTGCGACAACCCGCTATAGACAGCAGCCGCACATTTGAAAAATCTTACCGGTGGTGCCTTGAACCGTTGCACTCGACGCCGCATGACGGGGCAACGTCGCCGCGCAAACTAACGTTCACCGAGATCGTGGCGGCTGGCTTAGAGCGGTTTCATGTTTGGTGTAGCGGAATTTCGTAGCTAGCACCGCCAGAATCCTCGTGAAACATCGCATGGATTGGCGTGCTAGCGTCGCCATAGCTATCGTGAAACCGCTCTAATATCCCAGCCCGGGACCGTTGAGCACGGCGGTCCCCAACGTGCCGTCGCTCACGCGGAACATCGTGGGGAAGCGGTCGCGCCAGCCGTCGTTGCCCGCTGGGCAGTATTGCCGCGAGTTGCCTTCGATCGCCGCAATCGTGGGGATGCGCGCCGACAGGCTGGCGGAATGGAGAAACGACGCGCCGGGACAGCTCAGGTCCTGCACGCAGAGGAACAGATTGTACTTCTGAGCCGCCGCCCCCATCAGCAGTGCTTCACTGTGCCCCTTGCACGCTTTCAAGGCGACGCCCGAGTAGCCCAGCTCGCGGCAGCGCAGCAGGCTGGCGAAATCGACCAGCGACTCGTCGATGACCACCGGCTTGCACTTCGCCACGTCGTGCATGCCAATCTCGGGCTTGCGATTCAGATCGCGGTGGGTCGGCTGCTCGATGTACTGCACGCGGCCGTAGGCGGCCGGCGACTGCTCGCGCACCTGTGCGAGAAAGTCGAGCACGTACTGCTGGCTGGCACACTTCTCGTTGAAGTCCAGCGAGTAGTTCCACGACGTGCAGCCGCGGGCGCCCTGGGCCGGCGCGCTAATCTCTTCAACTCGCACCACGCGATCGACGTCCCACGCCAGGTCGTCGCCGTTGAGCTTGATCTTCAGGTGCGTCAGCCCGTCGGCGGCGATCCACTGCGGCAGCGTCTCGGGCAATCCGTCGCCGATCGGCTGCTTCACGTCGGCATCGCTCAGCGGATCGAGCGCGCCGACAAGGTGGTACAGCGGCATCCGCGGCTTGGGCTCGCGCAGCGTGTAACGATCGAGATACTCGCCGGCGAAATCGGCGTTCAGGAAGCTGCCCAGGTCGCGGTTGGCGAACTCGGGGCCGAGCAGGTTGTACGAATTGGCTCCCAGCGCCTTGCCGTAAGCGTCGTGAATGGCCGCCTCGAGCGGACTGGCGGCCACGAGCTGCGCCAACCGCGGTATCGGCTCGGCCAGCTTAAGCTGCGCGGCGACGCCAGCGGCCAGCGTTGGGTGATCGTGCGCCAGATCGTGCGTTATTTCGAGTGGATGCCCCTGGCCGCGGTACTCGCCCGCTGCCGTCAGGGTGCTCTGCGCGAATGCCAGCATGGCGGCGAGCGTTTCGTCAGCCGACAGCCGATGGCTGGGCCACGCCCAGACGTTGCCCATCGGCATCGAACCCAGCCCCGTGCCGCGCCGGCCGTCGCGCGTTTCGATCTGCACCCGAACGTGCAGCAGTTGCGCGTCGGTCACCACGCGGCCGCCGAACTTGATCGGCGAGCGATACCCAATGCGTTCGATTTCGTGCGTCAGCTCGACGAGGCGGATGTCGGTCGACTTGGGCATGACGGGCCGGCGGTGGCAGGGTGGGGAAATCGAACCGGCGGAGAGACGCGTCGGAAAGCGTCGGTCGCTGCCGGTTCGCTTATCCTACACCAATCCCTTGCGGACTGCCCAGACAGCGGCCTGCGTGCGGTCGGTCACGCCGATTTTGCGCAGGATGTGCTGGACGTGCTCCTTCACCGTCTCGTAGCTGATGCCGAGCATCTGCCCGATTTCCTTGTTCGTCAGTCCCAGCGCCAGTTGGCGCAGGACTTCCGATTCGCGCTGGGTGAGCGGCACCTCGACATCGCCCGACATGCGTGGCGTGGCCAGAGCGCCAGTCACACGGCGCAGCTCGTCGCGCGTCCAGGCCTCCTCGCCAGCGGCGACCTTTCGCAGGGCCGCCAACAGTTCATCGCGGCTGCGCCCTTTCAGCAGGTAGCCGCTCGCCCCCAGGGCGACACTGCGCGCGACGTAGGTGGGATTGTCGTACGTGGAGAACATGATGACCGGCATTTCCGGATGAGCGGTCTTGATGCGCCCCAGGGCCGCCAGCCCATCCACTTCGGGCATGCGAATATCGAGTACGACAATGTCCGGCTTGTGCTTGGTAGCCAGGCGGACCGCCTCGTCACCGTTGGTAGCTTCGGCGACGATCTCGAACTCCGAACCAGCGAGCAAACTCTTCAAACCTAAACGAGCGACCTCATGGTCGTCGGCAATCAGCAGGTGAACAGGCATTTATGGGTGAATTGCCTCAGCGGCAATGGTGAAGCGTGCAGGAAATGGAAGGAAACGAACGATACGGAGGGGCGCGAACCAGGGCAGGACGGCGAGACAGTCTGCTTTCAGGCGTACTGGAACGATCAGGATGGAACTCAATCGGACCTTTGAAGCGACGGGTGCAAGCATTGGAGCCGGCGCAATGACGCGCAGGATCCAAAAACCATTTCGCCCTTTCTATATGGGGGGGAAATTACCCCCGCCAGCCGCCCCGACAGTATCATAGGAAGCAATACTCCGATGAGCGTGGATATTCGCGGCTCGAATTGTGACGACAACGCACCCTCAGCGGGTAAAACATAACATCACAATTGCTTAGCCAGAGTCGCACGGAATGAAAAGCCTCCGCCAGCTTTGTGAAAATGCTCCATCGGACACCGCCCGAAGGTAGACGCAATCACGGCACTGCTCAATAGCCTGCTTGGGGGAGATTGCAAACTTACGTCTTGTCTTGGCCGGCGCGTTCGGTAGACGCCGGAGCGTCGTTCAGTCCAGCAGGGTAAAAGGAGTTTGCGAAGCGGCACGACCGGCGAGCTGCTAACGCATGCTGGGGAAACACACGAAGGCGTAGTTCTACTGCGAATGGGGGCGCCGGCTGCAACGAACGGGGGCCGCCAAGCAAGCTGCTACTAGCGATGGTAACGAGCCGCCATGGCCTGCCGACGACCTTGCGACTTTGCCCCGTTTCCGCTAATGAAGACGCGCCAATTTGTCTTGTCTGGCGCACTACCCCCCTTATTTGGCCCACGGCTGCGACGGCAGCACACCTTCCGGGCCAGGCGCATCGGGTGCATGCATGATAAGCGACGCAATGGAATTCGCCCTGAGGCGATGCTGCGCGGCCCTCGAAAAAGGCGCTGGTCGGAGTCGAACCGACGATGGCGGATTTGCAATCCGCTGCCTTAGCCTCTTGGCTACAGCGCCACTTACGGCAACGCGACACACAGGAAACCAAGCCATCGCTCGGCACCGGTAGCCCCGCGACTTTGCCAACCATAACGGATCGGCAGCTTATGGCGATAAGTTTAACGGACCGTTCGATGAATGGTCAACCGACCGCGGTCCTGTCGGGCTTGGGAAACCTTCGTCCGCGGAGCCTCACCGCTTGAGCCGAAGCTTCGCCCATGTGCTGCATGCGTGTGCCGTGGCGGTGGCGCTGGTGGGCGTTGCCCGTCGAGCCCATGCTACGCAGCCAGAAGCCCCCAGCGAGCTGATGCCGGTCAACTTCATGGCCGCCGTCGAATCCGAAGGGGCGGTCAGTGGCTCGGTCGTTCCGGCTGCGAATTGGGAACCGCTCGTGCTTGGCGACAACGGTCAAGTCGCCGAGCCAGTTGCGCCCGCCCCGCTGCCCATGGCGCCGCAGCCCGCCGAGCCAGTGCCCCCGCCGCGTTTGCCGATCTTCGATCCGCCGGTGATCCAGATGCCGGCCTGGTACGAAGCCCACACCTGCCCCAAGTGCCAGCCATGGACGCGCGGCTATCTAGGTTCGAACTACGGCACCATCTGCACCTGCAACGACACGAACATCAACGGCTTCGTGTTCGACGGCCTGGTTCGCGGCTACTACCTGAACGATCAGCGGGTCGAATGGTCCGGTATGGAAGCCACGTTCGGCGCCGAAGGGATTCTCATCCCGCGACTGATCTACAACACCGCCAACGGCTGGACGCTCGCCGGCAACGGCGTGTTCTTCATCAATCAGCCGTACGACCGCGACATGTATTCGACGCCCGAGCGGCAATCGTACCTTGCCGACTTCCAGGTCGAAACGTTCCAGATTTGGAACATGAATGTCACGATGACCAAAGGGGACTTGAAGCTGACGGTCGGCAAGGACAATACACCGTTTGGCCGCTATTACTTCCCGATCTTCTCGAACTCGCGCATGGATGCTCCGTTCATCCGCACCGAAGCGATCAACTGGGTCGAAACCGGTGTCTTTCTGCGCTACACGCCCAGCATCTTCTCGATCGACCTGGCCCTGACCAACGGCGGCAACGACCGCGACACGAACTCCAGCAAGGCGGGCATCGCGCGCTTCGGCATCCAGACCGAAAACTTCGTCTGCGGCGTTTCGGGCAAGTACCAGGACGGCGTCGGTTCCGAAACCGAAAAGGAATACAACAACTACTACGGCGGCGACTTCATGATCCGCCGCGGACAGTTCGACATTTCCGGCGAAGCGATCTACAACCAATACGGCTTCAAGCGGCCCTACGACCCGAACAACATTTTCTGGGGCCGCAGCATTTACTACCGCGACCTCTACGCCGGGCCGAACGGGCTCAGCGGCGTCGGTTACTACATCAACTGCGGCTACACCTGGCCGCGGCTTCGCACCGACCTGAACTACGGTGAGTTTTATCCGCACCCGATCGGCAATCCCCTGGCCGACACGCCGATTCGCCGCGCCGTCGTTAAGGGGACCTGGACGCTCATACCGCGTTTGGAGCAATACCTAGCCTTGATTTTCGAGAACTCGCGGCCGACCGAGCCGTTTCGAATCAATCAAAAGCCCTACGCGCTGCTCACCGGCTTTCAGACTTATTTTTGACATTGGCTGGCACGCCGATCGCTCGGCAACCGCGCGGCGGCCCTCACGAGAAAGCAATTTGACTTCCGCCTCGGCCGACGGTTACGCTACTCACTGAGGTCCGGAACGTTTCGCAGGACGTGCCCATATGCAAGCCTTCCGCGGCACCAGCGCTGCCGATCGGATTATTGCTTCCGAAACCATGCGACCATCGAATCGCCCTGCCGGTGCTGAAAGCACCTCGCCTGCGAAGGCGAATTCGCTAGTCGATGCTCATGTCGAGCGGCCCCTCTCGGTCCACCAGGCGCGGCATGCCGAAGTTGCGCAGCGCGTGCAGCAGCTTTTGCAGACGAGCCCGTACCTGGCGCTGCGCACCGTCACCTGCGAATTCGACGGCGAATCGCTGTTCCTGCGCGGCCGCGTCCCCACGTTCCATACCAAGCAAGTCGCCTTCATGTTGGTCAACCGCCTGGGGTTGAGCATCGAGCTGGTCGATCAACTCGAAGTGATCTCCGCGGCGCCGAAAGGCTCTCGGCGGCGGCCGCGCTAGACGGCCCGTTTGGGAGAAGGCGTTCTGGCGGAGTCCTATGTGGGAGGCGAATCCTTTCGCCGATCCCATGTTGGTGAAGGAAATCGCCTCCCACAAGGAAAAGCTTTGCCCGCTGGCTGGCCTGCCTGCGCTGTTGCCACGGTGCATCGTGGCACGTAAAAGAGAAAATCGGCGGCGGTTCATCCGTCGTCCGCCCTGGCACTCCTTCCGGACTCGGTCGACCCCACCATGAGCCGTCATCTTCGCAACCTGCTGCCACTGGTGAACTGCCTGGTCTTCGTGGCAATGGCCGAAAGCGCCGAGCGCTCGCAGCCAGCGACGACTCCGGCCTTGAAAGTGCCCCCAGGTTTTGAGGTCGAGTTGGTCGCCGGTCCGCCGTTGGTCGAGCATCCGACGATGGCCGGCTTCGACGATCAGGGGCGCTTGTACGTCTGCGACGGTCCCGGCCAAAACCTTCCCGCCAAGCAGTTGCTGACCGAGCTGCCGAATCTGATCCGCCGGCTGGAAGACACCGACGGCGATGGCCGCTTCGATCGCAGCGTGACCTACGCCGACAAGATGACCTTTCCCATGGGCGCGCTCTGGCACCGCGGCAGCGTCTACACCGCCAGTCCGCCGCATATCTGGCGGCTCACCGACACCGACGGCGACGGCGTCGCCGACGAACGCAAAATTCTCGTTTCCGAGTTCGGCTTCAACGGCAACGCCGCCGACATCCACGGCTGTTTTCTCGGCCCCGACGGCCGGCTGTACTGGTGCGACGGCCGCCACGGCCACAACTTCGTCGACGAGCAGGGCAACCAGATCAGCAAGGGACTCGCGGCCCGCGTGTTCCGTTGCCGGCTCGACGGCCGCGACGTCGAGACGTTCGCCGGCGGCGGCATGGACAACCCGGTCGAGCTTTGCTTCACCGAGCAGGGAGAGCCGTTGGGCACCGTGGCGATTTTCGACATCGTTGACGGCCGGCACGACGCGCTCGTGCATTGGGTGTACGGCGGAGTTTATCCGCGGTACGAACAGCGCTGCCTCGAAGAATTCCGCCGCACCGGTCCGCTGCTGCCGCCGGTGAGCCGGTTCGTCGGCGTCGCCCCGGCCGGCGTGATGCGCTATCGCGGCAGGGCACTGGAGCGCGCGGCCGGCGAGCAGATTTTTCACGCCCAGTTCAACACGCATACCGTCGTCCGCACCATGGTCGAACGCTCCGGTGGCACGTTCCGCTCGCAGGACGAGCCATTCCTCACCAGCGACAATTCCGACTTCCATCCCACCGACGTGCTCGAAGATGCCGACGGCAGCCTGCTCGTGATCGACACGGGCGGCTGGTTTCGCATCGGTTGTCCGACCTCGCAAATCGCCAAGCCGGAAGTCCTCGGCGGCATCTATCGTGTCCGCCGCACCGGCGCGCCGCAGCTCGTCGATCCTCGCGGCAAGCAGCTCGCCTGGGACAGCACACCGGCCGAGGCACTCATCGATCGGCTAGCCGACGATCGCCCCGCGGTTCGTGATCGGGCACAGAATGCTCTGGTCGTGCTAGGCGAGAGTGCGGTCGACCCTTTAGCGCGGTTGGTTGAAGGAAAATCAGACGATGCTGCGCGCGGCCGAGCGCTTTGGGCGCTAAGCCAGATCGGCTCGCCGGCCGCCCTAGGGACGGTTCGTTCGCGCCTCGCCGACTCCAGCAACGCGGTGCGTCAGATCGCCGCCCGTAGCGCGGTCACTTCGCGCGATGCGTTGGCTTTCGACGCGCTGGCTTCGATCGTCGCTACCGACGAACCGGCGGTGCGTCGCGATGCCGCCACCGCGCTGGGTCACCTCGGGCGGGCGCAAGCCGTCATTCCCCTGCTCGCCGGCATGCGCTCTTCGGCGGGCGACCGTTTCGTCGAACATGCGATCATTTACGCCCTCATTGAAGTGAACGCGCGATCCGAAACCGCTGCCGCGCTGTCTGACGAGCATCCCGATGTCCGTCGCGCGGCGTTGATCGCACTGGATCAAATGCCCGATGGCCAGCTCACACGCGAGCAGGTCGCTCCGCTGCTGGCCACCAGCGACACGGCATTGCTGCAAACCGCGCTCGAAGTGATCGAGCGCCACGCGGGTTGGGCGAGCGAAATCGCACCGCTGTTGTCGTCGTGGCTGGCCGAACGCGCTCCTTCGGCCGATCGGCAGACGGCCATGCGCGGCGCCCTGCTCGCGTTTTGCCGCGAGGAACCGATCCAGCGGGTCGCCACTGACGCACTGGCCTCGGCTTCGACGTCTGCCGTGATCCAATGGCTACTGCTGGATGTGATCGCCCGCTGCGACCTGACCGATATTCCTTCCGCGTGGGATGAACAGATCCGCCGGCATCTGCGCTCCGCCGATGCTGCATTGGTGCGCCAAGCCGTTGCGACCGCCGCCGCGCGGAACCGCGCCGGAATGTTCGATGCCGAGTTGACGGCGATCGCCGCCAACGAACAATCGCCCGCCGAGCTGCGCCTGGCGGCTCTGGCTGCTTGCCGAGGTGCCGATCTCGCGCTCGGCGATGCCGATGTTCGCTTCTTGCAGGGCTGCCTGCGCAGCGACGCGGCGCCTCTCGATCGCCTGGCGGCGGCCGGCGTTCTGGGGCGGGCGAAGCTCGCGACGCAGCAGCGCAGCGAGCTGGTGACCTACCTCGCGGCAGCCGGGCCGCTTGAACTGCCCGCGTTACTCGGCGCATTCGATTCTCCCGGCGACGAGCCGCTCGGCCGCCGTCTCGTTGCGGCGTTGGACAGATCGCCCGGCGTCGAGAATCTATCGCGCAAACGCATCGAACAGGTGCTGGCCAACTATCCTTCGCCGGTGCTCGAAGCCGCGCAGACCCTGCTGCGCCGGCTCGATGCCGGAGCCGAGCAACAGCGTGAGCATCTGACGCGACTCGCCGCCAAGCTCGAAACCGGCGATGCCAAGCGCGGCAAGAACATCTTCCTGGGAGCGAAGGCAACCTGCGCCGCCTGCCACCGCGCTGCCGGGCAAGGGGGCACGATCGGTCCCGACTTGAGCAAAGTCGGACAGATGCGCTCGCGAATCGACTTGCTCGAATCGCTCGTCTATCCCAGTGCGTCGTTCGTGCGCGGCTACGAAAGCTATCAGGTGCTCACCGACTCGGGGCACGCGTTTGCCGGCATTCTCAGCCGGGAGACGGGCGATGCCGTGTTCCTGCGCACCGCGCAGCGCGAGGAAATCCGCATCCCGCGGCGCGAGATCGAGGAACTGGTCCCCAGCAAGCTCTCGATCATGCCGCAAGGGTTCGATCGCTTGCTCTCGATCGACGAGCTGCGCGACGTGCTGGCATACCTGCAGTCGCTCAAGTAGCCAACCTGTGAAGCTCTACCGCCTGTGCCGCAAACCCACAAGTTCCCGCGCTCGGCCGGTCGATGCTCGCCCTAAGGTGCGCCGCTGGGTGCGCGCCAGGCACGCTTGCGGAACCGCGCGATGAGCAGCATGCAGCATGTCGAAGGGGTGATCATTCTCGGGCTGGCACTAATGGGCGTCGCGGTCGCCAGCGCCCTGCGCGGCCTGTACCTGCGGTCGAACATCCCGTTCCTGGTCCGCAAGCCCGCCGACGACGCGTCCCAGCCGTCGAGCGGTCCCCGCCGCTCTCCGACGCCGACGGTGCGCAAAGCGGCGTAGTTGCCTCGCTCTCTGCAGGCACTGGCTGGCAAGCAGCCAGTCGCACCCAGCAGAGTCTACAGGTTCGGCAGCTTGATATTCTTGCGGCGCGGATCGTCGAAGATCGCCCGCAACTCGATGCCGAATCCACGCGCGATCTCGTACTGCGCGCGGGCCGCGTACGGCGTGCCCTCGTGATCCTTCACCACCGCCTTGAGCAGTTCGAGCGATTTCTCGCGCTGCGTCTTGGTCTTGGCGTCGGTCTTGGTCTTGGCCACCGAGTAGCAATGCCACTCGTTGGCCGTCGGGTCCTTGGGCGGCTGATACTTCGTGCCCATCTCCTCGACCGTCGCGCAGTACTCGGCCAGTCGCACCTGATACGCCGCAACCTGGGCGTACATCAGGTCGTAATTCGCCCGCCAGCGGAAGCTCTCTTCGCGCTGCCGTCCCGGTCGCACGCGCTCCAGCTCCTTCTGCGCCGCGCCTAGGTACCCAATCATCTTCTGTGCCCGTACGTACTGTTCCTTTGCCGTGGTCACGAACTTATCCGGCTCGACCGGCCAATCGTCCCAGCGCACCTGCAACACGTTCCACTTGTCCTGCTGGTACGGATCCAGATCGACGATCACCTTCCAGAGCGTCTTGCGCATCTCGTACTTATCGCGCTCGCGCGCGTAGTCATCGCGATTGCTCAGATCGGGCAGGTACGGTCGCATCGTCTCGAACGCGTACTTCGTGCTGTCGCGCCGCACCAGGTTCACTTCCGGGCTGGGGAGCATGAAGAAAATGCCTCCCGTCTGCCGGGCGATGCGTGTCTGCGCATAGGGCCCGAAGCCGCTGGGATGCGCATCCCAGCGCCGCGTGAAACCGTCGATCTGCAACTGTTCGGGATATGGCGTTTCGGGGCCGCGATCGATGCGAATCCAGTGGTGCAGCTTCGTCGCGGGGTCGATGTGCCGCATGTGGGCGTAAGGATAGCCGAACACCGACTCGCGCGCCAGGAAGTACACCGGGCAGCGCGATTGTTTGCAGTCGGCAATCGTCTGCTCCATCATGTTCCAGTTGTTTTCGGGATCGCCGCTCTCGTCGGTCACGCAGATGCACATCAACTGCCGGCGGCCCGAGGTGGCGAACTTGTGGTGATAGCCGACCGCGTACGAGATCGCCTGGCACATCATCTCCATGCCCGACGGATCGTCGGGAATCTGCTTCATCGCCGAGATGATCTGCGCCCGGTCGCTGGTCGGCTTCGGCGTGTGCAGCCGGTGATCCTTGCCGTAGCTGGTCACGCTGGTCAGCACGGCGTCGCCGCGGCCGCGCTCGGCGATGCCCAGTTCCTCGTACACGCGCTCGATGCGCTTCATGATCTCTTCGCGGTCGTCGCGCATGCTTTCCGACTGGTCGAAGCACCAGATCACCAGCACGTTGCCGTTGACCAGCTTGGTGACGATCTCGTGCGTGATGCGGTCCATCGCGTCGGCATAGTTGGCCGCCTGCGCCATCGCTTCACCGAGCGTTCCCTGCGGCACGTCGGTCGATACCATCGTGCCCGTGGTGTTGAAGATGTTGAGCTGCCCAGGGTCGGCCTTCACTTCGGTGGGCGTCTGGGAGTCGTTATCCTGACGCATCTGCGGAGCGACTGAGACGTTCATCACGCCCATCGCGCCGCTGGCCGCGATTGCCGACGACACCACGTCCAGCGTCTTCGACGGCGTCATGTCCTGCTCGAGCACCTGGTTGAGCGACTCTTCCGGCCGCTCTTCGATCGTCGCCACGATCTCCTTGCCGGTGTCCTTCATCTCCACCGTGCTGACCATCAATCCCAAGGCCACCAGCAGCACCATGTGCACCATCATCGAGATCATGCACGACGAGCCGATCCACATCAGCTGGCGCATCGACCGCGGCGGCGGTTCATCGTTCATGCCGCCGAGGATGGTCGCCGCTGCCGAAGCAGCCGGCGCCGATGCGCCAACCGACGTTGGCTGGCTCACCGGCACCGCGACAGCAGCCGGAGCGGCGCTACGCGCAGTCGCCTTAGCCGGCGCAGCAGCCGCTGGCTTCGCCGCTGCGACGGGCCTGGCGGTCGCTGGCGACGTCGCCGCGGCACCGTTCGCGGGCCGGGCGATCGGCGCAGCCGTAGATGCCTGTCCCGTGGCGGCAGATGCGGGCGGCACGACGGGTTGATTACTCACGCGCTTACCTTCCAACCAAGTACGAAACCTGGTTTCAACACACTTTGTCGATCCTCACTGTAACGTAATGCACCGCTGCCAGCGTCGTCAAACTTTTTCCGGGCACCAACCAATCGAACACCGGGCCGGGTTCAACGGGTCGTCGACGAACGGCAAATCAATCACGTTGGGCGACAAATCGTCGCCGGTCGATGCCCGAATTCTGTGCCGATCGGCAGCGGCTTCATATGATCCTGTTCTGTCAATGAACGTCGAGGATGCACCGCCTGACGCCTGAAAGAAAGAACATGTTCACTCCGCCGCAATTCGACGAGCCCCGCCGTGAGGTCATGCACGACCTGATGCGACGTTATCCGCTGGCGACCCTGGTCACGATGAGCTCCGCCGGCGGGTTCGTGGCAAAGCACCTTCCCTTGCTGCGATGCCAGTCGCCGGCGCCTTTCGGCTCGTTGCAGGGGCACGTCGCTCGCGCGAATCCCGTGTGGACCGAGACTCAGTCGGAGGCCGAATCGCTCGTGGTGTTCCAAGGGCCGAGCGCGTACATCAGCCCTTCCTGGTATGCGACCAAGCAAGAAACGGGCCGAGTCGTCCCGACCTGGAACTATGCCGTGGTCCATGCTTACGGCCGCCTGCGTTTCGTCCACGACGCGGCTTGGGTGCGATCGCTCGTCGAACGGCTCACGGTCGCCCACGAAGCAGGCTTCTCGGAACCTTGGCAGGTAGCCGACGCACCGGCCGATTATATTGCCAACCAGCTTAGGGCAATCGTTGGGATCGAGTTCGTCGTCACGCGGCTGCTGGGGAAGTGGAAGATGAGTCAGAACCAGCCTGCCGCCAACCGGGCGGGTGTGGCAAACGGCCTGCGGTCACTCGGCACGACGCATGCCGCAGAGGTCGGCGATCTGGTGCGACGACCGGATGCGTCGTGAGGCTAGCAGTCGATGCGTGAATTGTGGCTCACCGATCTGGTGCGACAAGCCGTCGAAGCACCGCTATCGACTGTCACATCGTGCGCTTGTCGTTGGCCAGGTCCAAACCGATAATCTTTGTCATGGCCGTGGGCTCTGTGGAAACCTGTTGAACTGACAAGGCTACGTTCAACGAGTTGCACGAGACCCACTCGCGCAACGAGCCCACGGCTTACGTGGATTCTTTAGGCGTCTTAATGAACAATCATCGAGCATTATTGGCGACGCTCTGGCTCGTCACGCTGTCAGCGGTTTGGTTTTCAAGAGGGGGGCGGTCGAGGAGCACGAGGATGAATACCGTAGCGATTCACGAAGCGGCGGCGGCAACATTGGCTGGGACGATGCCGTTTCCGGAGATCGTCGCGAAGCTGATCGCCGCCGGTGTCGAGTATTACCAAGTCGATTACGTGGGACGGATCAAGCAGTTCCACGATGGCTCGGGCGCCTACGTTTCGACGGCTATTACGTACGAGAATCTGCCAACTGTTGCCAGCGAGTTGGACATCGATGCCTTGCGCGCGAACATTCGCGACAGCCAACTCAACAATCAGCCCTACCGCGACTTCACCATTCGGGCGATGGACGCCGGCGTCCAGGCGTACTATGCGTTCCTCCGCGGCCGCCGGGTCACGTACTTCGGGCGCAACGGCGATCAGCATACGGAGTGGTTTCCAGGCGCGGGGCCGAAGACCGATTGACTTAGCACCGCGACTTAGCGCGCTGGGACAATCGCAGATTGCGCTGATTTGCGCCGCCTAGACGTTCAACGCAGCTTCGTCGTGAACAACGCTTGCCGCGGCACAGTGAAGAGAGCGTCTGGCTTAATTGCCTCGACGCCTGTGACCAATGAATGCGATTCGCGATACAAGCGTGGTTTCGCTCTGTGCATCAAGACTCGCAATTCGTCGTTTGTAATTCCCTGCCGACACATGTAGCTCCGGCCTTCACAATTCCTGCCTGGATGACGGCAATGAACCGGTCCCGTTGCTGTAACAAATCGATATCGGCCAACACATCGCCGTCGATGACCAAGACGTCGGCCAGCTTGCCGGCCTCTAAAGTCCCCAGCTCGTCGCCGCGCGCGATGATCTGGGCTCCGGTCTTCGTAGCGCAGGTCAGCACTTCCAGTGGCGAAAATCCGACGTACTTAACGAAGAAACTCAACTCACGGGCGTAATCGCCATGCGGATTCCAGGCGAAGCCGTAGTCGCCTCCCATACCCAATCGACCGCCCGCCCGCAGAATGCGCCGGGCACTTTCGGCGCCTCCTTCGAGCGTTTCCTTATGACCGTCGATCACGCGCTGCGACAGGCCAAACCGTGGCCCGAGCTCGACGCTGGCCCATTCGAAATACAGTGCCGGCACACACGGCACGTCGCGGGCCAGGAGCAATTCCAAGCCCTCGTTGTCGATGAACGTGCCGTGCTCGATCGTGTCGTAGCCCGCCCGCAATGCGTTTTTGATCCCTTCTGTCGCTCGGCAGTGACCAGTGACCTTGAGGCCGTGGTTGTGAGCAGTTTTGACGACCGCATCCATCTCTTCGAACGTCATGCACAGCGTGTGATGGTCGTTCGTGTCGGGCGCCGCCGCATCGCCGGTAGGATAGGTCTTGATCCATTCAACGCCGTCCTTGACGAGTTTGCGCACGGCGGCACGCGCTTCGTCGGCACCGTTGACGAGCAGCACGAGCCCTTCCATCCCGATCTTGCGAAAGGCGGGATTCCAGTCCATCAAGCCGCCGACGCCACAAATCTCTCGACCGCTGGCAGCCAGGCGCGGTCCCGGCACCAGGTCCCTATCAATGGCTTTCTTCAGCCAGACGTCGATATTGAACAGGCTTCCGCCGCTGCGGGCCGACGTGTAACCGCACTCCAGCGCTAGCCGGGCGTTACACGACGCCAGCAGTGTGACGTACTCGACCGGATACTTAACGTCGAGGTCTTCGAGCACCGCAACGTTGAAATAGGTGGGATGAAAATGGGCCTCGACCAGACCCGGAAGAATCGTCCCGCCCCGAGCGTCAATCGTGGTGAGTTTCGGCGGTAAGGTTGGGGCCCGGGCAACAGGTCCAGCGTAGCGAATGCAGCCGTCATCGATCACCAAGCAGGCATCGCGCACCGCTGGCGCGCCAGTTCCGTCGACCAACTGGCCGTTGCGAATGATCGTGGTTCCAACGGCCTTCTTCATGGGGAAATAGCGGCGAATCGTGCAGCGTGGGGTTTCGGGTTGAACTTATCAGGGTCGCCAGTCGACTCCAAGCGCTTTGCGTCGCGGTTGCGCGGCGTTGCCCTGGCGGCGCGGCGCGAACGCGGCAGCTTTTTCGGCCCCCTGGCCCTCGTGCAACATCGATCACGAACCCTATGGCAGTCACGGCCGAAGCAATTCCAATTGGCCTGCCAACAAATCCTTGCCGTGCGCATTCGATCAAATAAAATGGACCTGCTTAAGCATTTGGGGTGGGTTGCATCACTTGCAAGCGCTGGTGAACCGTGGTTGAACGACGATGGGGTGAAACGTGGGACTTGCCTGCGGTGGCCTGCGGACTCATCGCGGCTGCCGCCTATGCGCCTTTGCTCGCCACGCATGCCCTGACGCTGTGGTCGGTGCCGGCTTACCGTCTGTTACCGGTGGTTTGGATCGCCGGCTTTGCGCTGATGCTCGTCCGTGTGGCGCGGCTTGCGGTGCCGTTGGGCAGAAGGTCTTGGCGAGACTGGCTGGTCGCCTTGAGCCTTGGCCTATTGGTCGGCGCGATCGCATTGCAATTCACACCTTTGGCGGGCGCCAGTGCCATGGTGTTCATCGCGGCGTGCGCTGATCGTTGTGGTGGCGGGACGCTGTTTCGGTTGATCTTGCCTGCCTGGCTGTGGTCGTGGCCGGTTGTGTTGCTTCCATTGGGCGGAGACGCAGTGGCGCTGCGATGGGCGTATGATCGGGCCACGGCGATGGCCACCGCGACGCTCGATGCCTGTGGCGTGCTGTTCGCCCAGGTCGACGAAGCGATCGTGACCGAGGGGCCGCGTGTGCTGACTGCCGCGGTCGATCACCAGGTTGTGTTTCCGGTCGGGACAGCACTGGTCGCCGCGTTGTACGCGTTTTGGCGTGGCCGGCACGCGATCCACGGCGGCCTGCTCATCGCATGGGCCCTACTATGGGCCGCGGTGGCGGAGGTGGCGAGGGTCGTGGCAATTGTTTGGCTTGCCTCAAGCGGCTTTCCGGCTGCCGATCGCGGCTGGCGCCAGGCGTTGCTCGTCTCGGCGTTGGGGGTGGTGATCGCCTGGTTGGCGTGGAATATGGACGAGCTGATCGCGCTACGGAGCAAGTTCGGCCGCCGCAAAGCACGAACCGAGGTTCCGATTCCTCCAGAAACCTCGGCCGGTATTTCGATCCAAGTGCCGCGCGGTCTGGTGCTCACGCCGGATGGAACGTTGGCAATGGTCGAGGCGACGCGGCACCGGATCGACGCCCGAGCTCGACGGCCGACCGTGGCGATCGCTGCGGCCTTCGGCGTGCTATTGGCCCTTCAGATCTGTATTGGTGCGTGGTCATTGGTGGAAGCGACGCCATGAGCCTGCCACGCAAGAAATCGCTACTGCGCCGGTTGTGCGAGTTCGTGGAAGTCGCGATCCAAGTGCTGCTGTCGCCGCTGCGCGAGTTGCTGCACACCTTGGGCCTGGCGCAAGACGACCTGCACCGCGCGCAGCTTGGCAGCCGGGGCAGAGTGCGCAGTGTGGCGACGATCGTGCGAGGGTTCGTGCTGGGGCTGTCGCGCGTGCCGCTGGTCTGTGTGACGTTTCTGCTGTCGGTGTTCTGGGACCTGCTGTACTGGGTCGGCGTGGCGCGCGACGGTGCCGATGCAGCTCGAGTCCTGCGGCAAGGACTGTATCGCCGTGCACTGCCGGTGGTCGGAGCAGCCATCGCGGCGATCGTTGCATTGTCTTGGGTGATAACGACCTCGGACCTTGGCCTTGTCGACCGATACGTCGACGCCGCCGAACGGGCTGAAACCGCCCACGACGATCGCGCCGCCGAAATGTGTTACGAGCGCTTGAGCCAGTTGCAGCCGAATGTGCCGGAGTACCGCTACCAGGCGGCATTGGTTGCCGAGCGCCTTGGCGATTACGCACGCGCCGCCGTGCTGATGCACGAGCTTGCCGATCCACGCCGGGCTGGGTACGCGCCGGCGCACTTTTGGCAAGCGGAGAAGCTGCTCGCGAAGCCGCGGCTCAGTCTGATCGAGGCCCGCACCGTGTGGGCTCATTTGGCGCGCGGGCTGGAAACGTCGCCCGACGATTCGCAAGCTCATTACCAGATGACTCGGCTGTTGCTCAATCTGGGGTGCATTGCCGAGGCGGAGCCGCACCTGGCGGTCGCTGCGCGCTCGCACCCAGAACTGCTGTTGGTGCTGGCCAAGGTTCATCGCGGGGCGGGACGAACCGCCGACGCCAAGCTCGAGGCGGGACTGGCAGTCAACTATCTGGCCGACAAGGTCACGGCCGACCCCGACGATGCGCCGTCGCGTGCTGCGTTGGTGCAATCGCGGTTATTTCTTGAACAATACCGAGAAGCGATCGACGTGCTGCACGAATCGTCGGCGCGGCAGGACGAACCGGCGATTCATCGTCAAATCGCGGAGATCTGCGTGGCGTGGGGCGATGCGGAACTGCGACAGTCGGGGGACGAGCAGGATTACGTCGATCGGCTACAGATGGCGCTCGAGGCCGATCCGGGGAATACGAACATCATCACACGGCTGATTACGGTGCGCGGTCGCGGGGGGCAAGCGGGTCTACGTGCCGCGAGGTACCTGGATAGCCTGTCGCTCGATGCGGTGACGCCGCCCGGCCATGTGATGCTGGGGACCGACGCGCTCGCGCACGGACAGCCGATCGTGGCACGACGGCATTACGAAGAGGCCTTGCGCCGCGATCCCGAGCTGCCCGAGGCGGCGAACAATCTGGCGTGGTTGTTATCGCATGTCGAGCCGATGGATGTGCCCCGGGCGCTAGGGCTGATTGAATCGGCGCTCGCGCGTTTTCCGGGCAGGCCGGCGCTGCTGGAAACTCGTGGGCAGATTTACTTGCAGCTTGAGCGTTGGCAAGACGCTCGCCATGATCTGGAAACCGTGCAATTCGTCAAGCACGACGATCCTGGCCTACGCGCCCTGCTGGCCCAATGCTACGAGCACCTCGGCGTTGCGCCGCGGGGCAAGGAAACATCCGGCGCATCGTCGACGAATAAAGTACAGTGACCGGCTACCGCCCCCGCGTTTTGGCCAGCGGCTTGGCGAGGTGGTCGGGCCACACGATCCGCTGCTTTTCGTAACCTGGATCGTCGAACACCGGCCAAGCCGGCGTTTCGTCGCGGATCTCGTGATAACAGGCGGCCAGCATTTCAGCGAGCGCGCGCAATCGGGCCGGTTCGCGCTGGGCCAGGTCGGTCGTCTCGCCGCAGTCGTCGCGCAGGTTGTACAGCTCGAAGGCCAGCGGCTCGGCATGTTTCAATGCGTGATTGCTCTGGTCGGTGATCGACGGACCGCGCGCCGGACGTTCTGTTAGCTGAGCGAGAATCTTCCAGTCGCCGTCGCGCAGCGCCAGGCACGGTTTGCTGTGGGCGTCGTTGAACTGCCAATACAATGGCTTCGCGCGGCGTATTTCGCCGCCGGCCAGCAGCGGCAACACGTTCATGCCATCGAGCGTGCGATCGCTGGGGGGATCGATGCCGATCGCCGCACAAACGGTCGGAAGAAAATCGACACCCGATACCGGCTCATCGGTGACGCTCGCGGATGGTATGCGTTTCGGCCAGCGGACAATCCCCGGCACCCGAATGCCCCCTTCGTACATGTGACCCTTGAATTCGCGTAGCCCGCCGGACGAGCCGGTGTTGTGCCACCTGGTTCGTTCCGGACCGTTGTCGCTGGTGAACCACACCAGCGTGTTGTCGGCCACCCCCAACTCATCGAGCGCCGCCAGCAAGCGGCCGCAGCCGGCGTCCATCTGAGAAATATTGCCATGATGGGCCACGCGGCTCGGATCGTCGGGAAAGTTGTATAGCGACGCATAGCGCGGATCGGTCCGGATCGGTTCATGGGGTTCGTGAAAGCAGACGTACATGAAAAACGGCTTCGCGGGATCACGCTCGTCGCGCAGCCAGCGGATTGCTTCGCCGACAACGATCTCCGAGGCGTAACCGTCGAGCGGCCCCATCGGGATCAGATTCCGCACAAAGTTGTACGGCCTGAACTGATTCGGCAGGCAGTTATTCTGCGTGCTGAACCAGTGGCGAAAGCCATGATCGCCTGGCTGCGGCTGACCAGGCAGGTTGAACATCCCGTTCAGATGCCACTTCCCTGCGTGGCAAGTGTCGTAACCAGCCTGCTGGAGCAACGCGGCGATGGTGATCTCCGACGCGCGCAAGTGCATGGGCGAAAGCATCGGAATCTGATTGTGGATCCCTACGCGATACGGTGTGCGCCCGGTCATCAGCCCCGCACGCGACGGCGAACAATTCGCTCCGGCGGAATAACAGCTCGTCAGCCGCATCCCTTGGCTGGCCAACCGATCCAAGTGCGGCGTCTTGAGAACCGTATTACCGTTGCACCCAAGATCTCCCCAGCCGAGATCGTCGGCAATGATTAGCACGACATTTGGTCTACACTTCTTTTCGTCTAAATCATCCGCAAAAACGTGGCATATAACGAGGGAAAGGCTTAGCTCGGCAAGGATGAGTGCAGCAACTCTGTGTAGCAACTGGACGGCGAATCTGCGCATAAATCGAGGCAACCTGGATGACGGGTGACTGTGGTCGCGCGGCACCGGCCAATATCTTTGCCCGCGAAGCAGAGGTCAAGTTTTCCGTGGCAGTACACCATGGCTCGAGTTCGCAAACAACGTCGTACCCGCACGGAAGTGCGTGGCACTGGAAGCAGACCGACTGCTGGTACTACACGCTGCCGGGCACAAAAAAACGCGTTCCACTGTTCGACGAAGCTGGGGAGCGGATCCGCGGTGCCAACAATCGTGATGCGGCCGAAGATGCCTTGGCTCGTGTGAAGCTGTCGGGCGACCTTGAGAGCCCGACGCAGCCGGCGGCGGCTGACTGGGTCGTCGCTCGCGTGTGCTCGGAATACATCCAGCATTGCGATCGCAGCGTGGCTGGAGGGACGATGAGCCGTGGCCATCGGGATGCCACGGTGGCGTACTTAAACGACCTGTGCCGCCATTGCGGTACCAACAAGATCAGCAAGTTGAAGAAGCATGTCGTGCAGAGCTGGATCGAGAGCCACGCGGGCTGGCGCTCGCCGGCCACGCATGGCAGCGTCATTGCGGTCGTCCTGGCGGCATTCAACCGCGCCGAAGAGATGTTCGACGTTCCCAACCCGCTGAAAGGGCTGAAGAAGCCCAAGGCGCAACCGCGGCTGCAATCGTTTTCGCCTGAGGACGAGCAAGCGATCTACGCTGCGACCGAGGAGCGATTTCGCGAGTTTCTCTTCGCGGCGATTCACACCGGCCTGCGGCCGTTTTGCGAGCTGGCCAAGATCACGGCCGACGACGTCGAAGTCACCGACCGAGGCATGTTGTGGCGCGTGTACTCGTCGAAGACTAAAAAGACACGCAAGGTCCCGGTGCGGACCGAAGCTGCGGCACTGGTGCGCAGGTTGATGAAAGCCGTGCCGCCAGGCAGTGGCAAGCACGTGTTTCGCAACTCACAGGGCAACCCCTGGACGAAGCCGGCCGGTAAAGACCGGATGTTTGAGCTGAAGAAGCGGCTCGGCTGGCACGACGAGCCAAGGCGGGCGTTTTCGATGTACACCTACCGGCACACGTTTGCCCATGGGTGCACGGCCTCTCAAGGACCAATGCTGACACGATCGGACCAGTCGCAGTAACCCGGCACGAATTCATTGCCTCGCGGCCCTGGATCGATCTTGTGGCGATTGAAGACTACTTCTTGCCGGTTCGCGATTTCAATTTGCGTGACCGGAAAGCGTATCTCGGGCCAAATTCAAGGAATGTCGCAGTCGGGCCATTTTTGCCGTACATCACGCCTGCACTGAAGCCGCTACAAGATTACGTCAGCCGCTGTTTGTAGCGACATCCAACGAAATCGAGTCGTTCGAATTAAAGCGCGGCACGCTTCGAGCACCTTCGCTCGGTTGACACTGGCTCTGTAGAAAACCGGGTGCCTGCGTTCGGCTGCTAGCGTTGTC
>DATAXP010000109.1:0-11199 GCA_036272935.1 Pirellulales bacterium
GATCCGCTCGGGGCGATGAAGCCCGGCATGACATTCGACGACGTGTTCAAAACACTCTCGGCCAGCAAGTCCAAGGTGAATGCCACGCAGCGCAAGCTGCTCGAGACGCGGTACAACCTCGAGCCCAAGCTCGATGCGAAGATGACCATGTCGCGCGGCAAGCCGTTGGTCGTGGGGCCGACGGCGAAACTGCCCGAAGGCGTGACGTGGGCATCGCTAGGGAAAATGAAGCCGAGCGAGATTCGCGATCACGACATCTTTCCGTACAAGGCGCTGCCGCATCCGGCGCAAGGCGGCGGGCTGGGCGGACAGGTGTTCCCGCAGATGCAGATCAAGATGTTCCCGCGGCTCCAGCGGTACGACGTCGATTTCGATCTGCCGGAGGCGTTCCTGCCCGAGTTTCCTCCGGCCATGTATCTGCAAAGCCGGCCCGAGCTGGGGGACGTATCGCGCGGCGAAGTCGTCTCGATCAACAACTACTATCGCCTGTTCAAGGACCTGATCACGGCCGTGCAGCTCGACGGGCTGCGGATGCTGGTGACGCCGTTTCCGCAGGAGGAGTTCAATCCGACCGACGATCGCAAGACCGCCGAGCCGAGCCTCGGTGTCACCTGCTTCGACTGCCACACCAACGGCCACACCGCCGGCCAGTTCCATATCAACCCCGACACGCGCCCCGAAGAGCGGCGCATGCGGCTCGATACGGTTAGCCTGCGCGGCCTGTTCAACCAGCAAATCCACGGCTCGAAGCGCAGCCTGCGCTCGGTCGAAGATTTCACCGAATTCGAGCAGCGGACCGCGTACTTCAACGGCGATGAGATTCACGCGATCAAGAAAGGAATGAACATCGTCGACCGCGTGCAAGTGACCCACATGGCTCAACTGCAAAACATGCTCGACTTTCCCCCTGCGCCGAAGCTCACGCTCACCGGCCGGCTCGACCCGGACAAGGCCACCGAGAGCGAATTGGCGGGCGAGAAGCTGTTCTTCGGCAAGGCACAGTGCTCGGTCTGCCACCCAGCTCCGTTCTATCTCGACAATCAGATGCACGACCTGCATCTCGAGCGATTCTTCAAGGACGCAGCAGGCGACGGGCCGATCAAGGCCTTTACGCTGCGCGGCATCAAAGACAGCCCACCGTACTTTCACGATGGCCGGCTGCTGACGCTCGAAGACACGGTCGAGTTCTTCAACCTGGTGCTCGACTTGAAACTGAACGCCAACGAAAAGCACAACCTGGTCGACTTCATGCGGGCGTTGTGAGAACCAGCGGCCTCAGCCGGCCGCTGCGGCCAGGCGCAGCTTGCGCACGAGCGATTTGGTTTCGGGGATGATCGTCGGGGCGACGCTCAGCGCGCGAAAACCCATCGCGACCAGCCGGGGCACGTGTGCTTCGCGGCCTGCGAGTTCGCCGCACAGCGTTATCGGCCGATCGCCGGCATCGGCCAGGATGATGCTTAGCAGGCGCATCACCGAGTCGTGGCTGTCGACGTAATAGTCGTTCACGTCCGCATCGTCGCGCGCCGCGGCCAGCGTGTACTGCGTCAGGTCGTTCGTGCCGACGCAGAAAAAATCGACGTGCCGAGACAGCGCCGGAATCTCGAGCGCCGCGGCGGGTGTCTCGACCATCGCCCCAAACGGCGGCGGAGTGGCAATCCTCCGTTCGGCGGTCATCGCATCGAAAGTTTCACGGATGCGACGGATGTCGTCTTCGAGCGTGATCATTGGAACCAGCACGCGCAGCCGGTGCTCCTGCGACAGCCGCAGCACCGCGCCGATTTGCGTGCGGACCAACTGCGCGTAGTGCAGCAGCAGCCGCACGCCGCGGCGGCCAAGCACCGGGTTTGAGGTCGCCGGCAGGCCCAGGTATGGCAGCGGCTTGTCACCGCCGATGTCGAGCAAGCGCACGGTCACCGGCCGATCGCCCAGCGGTGCAATCATGCTTTTCAACTCACCGGCCAACTCGTCTTCGGTCGGCGGCACCGGTCGGGCAAAGTAGAGCTGCTCGATCCGCAGCAGGCCGACACCGTCGGCGCCGTTGTCGAGCGCCAGCTCGACGTCGTCGTGGATGCCGATGTTCGCCTCGACGTGGATCAATTGGCCGTCGAGCGTGCGTGCCGGATCGCGGCACTCGGCCTTGCAGCGCACTAAGGTTGCCCGCCATTTGGCGACGCGCTCTTCGAATTCGCTGCGCGTCGCGTCGCTGGGGGCGATCACCAGCGCCCCACGGAAGCCGTCGACCAGCAGCGGCGTGCCGCCGGCGACCAGCGACATCACGCCGGGGACGTCGGTGATCGTGGGAATGCCTTTTTCGCGCGCCAACAGTGCCGCGTGCGAACCCTGGCCCAGCGTCTCGACGACCACCGCCAGCACGTTGGCTTTCGGCAGCAGCACCACGTCGGACGGCAGCAGCCGCTCGACCACCAGGATGCTTTGCTCGGGGATCGCCCTGAGGCCCGCGTCCTTCTCACCGCGCAGGCGGCGAATGACGTTGCGGCCCAGGTCGAGCACGTCGTCGGCACGCTGACGGAACACCTGGTTCTCGAGCGCCTCGAACTTCTGATACCAACGCTGCAACACGCTCCGGACCGCCCCCTCGGCCGAGAGCAGCGAGCTGCGCAGCTCGCGTTCGAATTCGCCCGAGGCGAACAGCTCGCGCAGCATTTCGCCGTGGGCGCGGAAGATGCCCGCCAGCGCCGCGTCGAACTCCGCTTCGATGCGCTGGGCATGCTGATCGAGCTCGGCGAGCGTTTCCTCGACCGACTGCGACAGCCGCAGCAACTCGGCGTCGACGTCGCCTGAGCCGATCGGCGTCGCCGGTCCGGCGGCTTTGAGCAAGTCGCCGACCACCCAGGCCCGACCCATCCCCAAGCCCGGCGCGATGCTACGCCCGGTGAGCCGCGTTTCGGCCTGCGCGACGGCGGTCGGCGTGATCGTCGATTCCATGCAACGCTCCGATCGATTTCAGCCGCGCATCGACAATAAGCGATGCGCACACGTCACCGCCAGCGAGCCGTCGCCGACCGCGAAGCCGACGCGCTTGGTCGATCCCGAGCGGATGTCGCCGGCGGCCAGCACACCGGGCACGGTCGTCTCCAACGGGCAAGGATCGCGATCCTCGAGCGGCCACGATCCCGAACGGATCGCTTCGGTGCCGGTGAGCAGGTAGCCGTTCGAGTCGCGGGCGATCTCGGGCGGCAACCACTCGGCGGCCGGCTCGGCGCCGATGAACACGAACACCGCCGCGCACCCGAGGCTGCGAGGTGCATTGCCGGCGCTCGTGCGCAGCGCGACCGATTCGATGCGGCGATTGCCATGCACCGCTTCGATCTCGGTGTGCTCGTGCACTTCGACGTTGGGCGTGGCGCGGATGCGCTGGCACAGATAATCCGACATGCCCGGTCCCAGCTCGCGGCGCACCAGCAGGTGTACCTTGCGCGACGGGCAACACTCGGCCAGGAACATCACCGCCTGGCCGGCCGAGTTGCCGCCGCCGACCACGGCCACGTCGTTGCCGTCGTACAGGTCGGCCTCGACGGTGGTGCAGGCGTAATAAATGCCCGCACCGGCAAAGCGATTCGCGCCCTCGGCCTCTAATTGTCGCCAGCGCACTCCCAAGGCCAGCAGCAGCACGCGACAGCGGATCTCGGCACCGCAATCGAGCGTGAGCACGTGCTGCTCGCTGGGCTGCGCGGCAGGGAAAAGTTTTTGCACCGCGACCGGAGCGACCATGCGGGCGCCGAACTTGAGCATCTGCAACACGCCGCGCATCGCCAGGTCGGCACCGCTCAACCCCGCGGGAAAGCCGATGAAGTTCTCGATTCGCGACGAGCTGCCGGCCTGGCCACCCGGACCGAGCTTGTCGAGCAACAAAGTCGACAGTCCTTCGCTCGATGCATAGACCGCCGCCGTGATTCCGGCCGGCCCGGCACCAACGATGACAAAGTCGGAGTTCTGCGACGGGCAGTGCTTCCAGATGCCTGCTTCATTGGCGAGTTCTTGCAGCGACGGGTGCACCAGCACGCGGCCGTTGCGGCATTCGATCACCGGCGTCTTGCGCGGCGAACCGAGCTGGGCGAGCATTTTCTTCCCGTCGTCGGTGTCGGTGTCGAACCACGTGAAGGGAACGAAATTCTTGTACAGAAACTCGCGGACTGTATTCGTGTCGCGGCAGCGGCCGGGACCGACGACGCGCAGCCCCAGCGTTCCCAATTGCTTGAGCAGCTCACGGCGGCGCGTGAAGGCCACGATGAGCTTCTCACCCAAGCTCGGCACCCGGTTGAGCAGCGATCGCAGGTGCGCGTTCGGGATGCGCAGCAGGCGCGTCGCCCCGCGCGCCACGGCGGTCACGATCACCGGCCTGCCAGTCAGCAGGTCGATGTCGCCGGAGAACTGACCCGCCTCGTGAGCGACGATCAAACCGTCGCCGTCCGTCGGATTGCGGATTTCCATCTTGCCCGACTCGACGATGTACAGGTCGATGTCGGCCTGGCCGGCCTGGAAGACAGTCTGGCCGTCGGCGTAGTCGCAGGGTGTGGCCAGTGAGCGCACCAGCTCGAGCTCGGCGGTTGTAAGTCGAGGAAACGCGACTTCTTCGGTCATTGCCATCGCGCGCGGTCGCTTGAAATACGGCTGGGGTTCGCCAGACTTATCCGCCGGAGCAGGATTATACGGCATCCGGCAACGGGCGTTCAGTATTTCAGAGGGAGCGGCCGTGTCATGATGACGCGCTGCACGCCGGTCGCCGCGCAGATTGTGGTTCTTGTGAAGAGGAAGTAAAGGAGTTCTGCCATGTCGAGGAAATTGGAAGGGCAAGTTGCCGTGGTCACGGGCGCATCGAAAGGGCTCGGTGCTGCGATTGCCGAAGCGCTGGCGGCGGCCGGGGCAGCGGTCGTGGTCAACTACGCCAGCAGCAAGAGCGGAGCCGAGGCGGTCGTCGAGCGTGTCGGGAAAGCCGGCGGGAAAGCCGTGGCCGTACAGGCCGACGTCTCGAAGCCCGAAGACATTCGCCGGCTGTTCGCCGAAACCAAGAAAGCGTTCGGCAAGCTCGACATTCTCGTCAACAACGCCGGCATCTATGAGTTTGCGCCACTCGAGGAAATCACCGTCGAGCACTTTCACAAGCATTTCAATCTCAACGTGCTGGGCCTGCTGCTGACGACGCAGGAAGCGGTCAAGCATTTCGGACCCTCCGGCGGCAGCATCATCAATCTCAGCTCGGTGGCGTCGACCTTGGCGCCGCCGAATAGCTCGGTGTACAGCGGCACCAAAGCGGCCGTCGATGCCATCACCCGCTCGCTGGCGTACGAACTCGGGCCGCGGAAGATTCGCGTCAACGCCGTCAACCCCGGCATGATCGAGACCGAGGGCGTGCATTCTGCCGGCATCCTCGGCAGCGATTTCGAAAAGCAGGTGGTAGCGCAAACCGCGCTCGGCCGCATCGGTCAACCTAGCGACATTGCTCCGGCAGTTGTGTTCTTGGCGTCGGCCGATGCTGCGTACATCACGGGTGAACGGCTTTACATTGCCGGGGGCATGCACTGAGATTCGATTGCGGCACGGCCTCGAATCGCGTGAGCGTCGTGCTGCTCCACGGCGAGGCAATTCAAAACGATTCGGCTTCGAGCCTATCCGAGGACCGCCGCACCACAGGACCTCGCGTGGGGCAAACATTCCTGTCTGTCGTAAAAAATGGATACCGAAGGCAGGCAGGAATGCCTGCCCCACGCGGTTCTCGGACGGGTCCTAAGGAAGATCGCCATGACCATCAGATATCGCACTGCCGATGTGGACGGCTCAAAAGTCTTCTATCGCGAGGCGGGCACGGCCGGCGCTCCCAAGCTGCTGTTGCTGCATGGCTTCCCAACCTCCAGCCACATGTTCCGGGACCTCATTCCGCTTCTCGCCGATCGGATTCACATCGTCGCCCCCGATTTGCCGGGATTTGGAAAGTCCGACGTGCCGTGTCGCCATACCTTCGATCAACTCGCGGAGACGATCGATCGTTTCACGGCAGTGATCGGCTTCGATCGCTATGCTGTCTACGTCTTCGATTACGGCGCGCCGACCGGATTTCGGCTCGCGGTGAAACACCCGGACCGAATCACGGCGATCATCTCCCAGAACGGCAACGCCTACGAGGAAGGCTTGAGCGACGGCTGGAATCCGATTCGCGCCTATTGGCAAGACGCGTCACCAGCCAACCGCGAAGCACTGCGCGCCTTCCTGAAGCCGGAGACGACCATCTGGCAATACACGCACGGCGTCCCCGACGCGACAGCCGTCTCTCCGGACGGATACTCGCTCGATACTTTTTATTTGGCTCGGCCTGGCGCTGCCGAGTTCCAACTCGATCTGTTCGGCGACTACAAGACGAACGTCGCGCTCTACCCGACGTTCCAGAAGTATTTGCGTACCTACAAGCCGCCGTTGCTGGCGGTCTGGGGCAAGAACGATCCATTTTTCCTGCCGCAAGGAGCGGAAGCATTCAAGCGCGACGTCCCGGGCGCAACGGTGCGTCTCTTCGACACCGGCCATTTCGCGCTCGAAACGCATGCCGTGGAGATTGGCGCGGCGATCCGCGATTTTCTTGCTGGCTGAGTTCTTGGCTGGATGATGGCCGTCCGGTTCCATCCGCAGCAGGCGATGAATATGGCTCAGCCAGAAAGGTACGACGACCTGGTGTTGGGCAGCGGGGCGGGGGGAAAGTTGCTGTCCTGGCAGTTGGCGAGGTCCGGCCGCCGCGTCGCGGTCATCGAGCGGCGCTGGATTGGCGGATCATGCCCGAATATCAACTGCCTTCCCAGCAAGAACGAAATCTGGAGCGCGAAGGTCGCCGACCTGCTGCATCATGCGGCACAGTTCGGGATCACGACGGGCTCCGTCGCGATCGACATGACCAAGGTGCGCCAGCGTAAGCGCGAGATGGTCGAGGGGCTGGTCGCGATGCACCTGGAACTGTACCGAAACAGCGGCGCCGAACTGCTCATGGGCGAAGGTCGCTTTGTCGCCCCAAAGACGCTCGAGGTGCGGCTGAATGACGGCGGCATGCGTACCCTGAACGCCGAACGGGTGTTCCTCAACCTCGGGACGCGAGCGACGATTCCGCCGATTCCCGGCCTGGCCGATGCTAAGCCGATGACGAATATCGAACTGCTCGAGCTCGACCGAGTGCCCAGGCACCTGGTCGTGCTCGGCGGCGGCTACGTCGGCCTCGAGTTCGCGCAAGCGTACCGGCGGTTCGGAAGCCGCGTGACCGTAATCCAGCGCGGCCCCCAACTGCTTGAGCGCGAGGATCTCGATGTCGCCGAAGCGATTCGAGAGCTACTCGGCAACGAAGGAATCGAGATCATCCTTTCGGCCGAACTGCTGAAGGCCGAAGGACAATCGGGAGCGAGTGTTCGCCTGGGTCTGCGAACTCCCGAAGGCGAGCGGCATGTCGAAGGCAGCGACATCCTCGTTGCTGCGGGCCGCACGCCAAATACCGCGGGGATCGGACTGGACAATGCCGGCGTCGAACTCGATGAGCGTAGCTACATCAAGGCAAATGACCGGCTGGAAACCAGCGCACGCGATGTCTGGGCGATCGGCGAGTGCAACGGCGGACCGCAATTCACGCATGTCTCGGAGCACGACTTCGCGATCATCCGCGACAATCTGGCCGGCGGAAATCGCACCACGCGAGACCGCCTCGTTCCGTATTGCCTGTTTACCGATCCGCCGCTGGCACACGTCGGATTGAGCGAACGGGAAGCGGCGCGACAGGGAATCGCCGTGCGTGTCGCCAGGTTGCCAGCAAGCGCCGTGCTACGAACTCGCACCACCGGCGAGAATACCGGCTTCATGAAAGCGCTCGTGGAAGCGACTGGCGACCGCATCCTCGGCTTCACGATGATTGGCACAGAGGCGGGCGAAGTGATGGCCGCAGCGCAAACCGCCATGCTCGGCGGATTGCCCTCTACGGTTTTCCGCGACGCCATTCTGACCCATCCGACGATGGCTGAAGGGCTGAGCGGCCTATTTGGCGCCGTGCCCGCGGTCGCGCACTGAGTTGCAACTCCAGCAATGACGGTGCTTAGCCATCGCCGCAACGAGTCTGCGCGCTTATGGCTCAGTGCCTGGCAACGACAACCAACGAGGCGTCAATCTAACGGCATCGCAAGGCGCCGCACGACTGAGAACTTTCGATTTTCAGCCATCTAGCGTGTGCCATTTGCCACCCGTCGAGATGCAAGCAGCCCGAGATCCGTCACAGCCGGCGCCGATGCCGAGACATGCATCCAAAAGTAATGATGCCAAGCGCGACGATTTGATTTTCAAATCAGTCGGCGCCGATGCCAACAAGGACCGCGGTCACCAAGCCGGTGCGCGGTGCATGAAATGAACTAACGATCGACGGCCCTCACCAAGGACGAGCCGGGCCGTCCGATCGATCGCGACCTTGGCTCGCCAGAGGGCAAATTTCGGGGCAGTCAAACAATCTCAGCCAATGCAAGGAGGCAAGTGGCATGAAGATCACTCTACGGAGTGCAGGCGGACTACTAGCCATTTCTCTGTTGCTGCACGGTGTGGCTCGCGCGCAAAACACTGCCACACGAAACACCGTGCCGCTCGATTCGAACTACGAAACGGCCGAGGCGGGCGTGGCACGCGACTATGTCGCCACCAGCTACGCGGCCGAGGCCCAACCCGGCCCCGCAGCATGCGACTGCGGCGGCCGCGGACTCTGCGACGCGTGCCAGTCGTGTAACGACTGCGACCGTTGCGGGCGCCGGCCCCTCTCGCGGCTGTTTGAACGCAGTTGCGATCTGCCCTGGGCCATGCCGTGCCCCGCGTTCGGCGGCTACGGCTACACGGGCGTCGATTCGTTCCGCGGCATCACCAACGGCACCCGGCCCGACAACACCGGTGTGGTCAGCGCCGCGAACTTCGGCGGCAAGTTGATCGACGACTACGGCATCGGCTGGCAGCTCGGCGGTTCGTACGGTGTGTACGATTTCGCCGGCAAGCCCGCGCCCGATCCGCAGCCGGCCACAACGATGCAGCAAACGTTCCTGACGCTTGGCGTGTTCCGCCGCGCCGACGCCGATCATCGGCTCAGCGCCGGGCTGGTGCACGACTGGATGTTCACCAACAACTTCGGAGTGTTCGGCAACTCGCCCACGTTGTCGCAGTTCCGCGCCCAGGTAGCGTGGGCTGCCAGCGCCTGGAACCAGATCGGTGTTTGGGGAACGGTGCAAGATCGGACCACCTCACGCGCCACCGGCGCCATAGGCACGCCGATCACCTACCAGGCGATCGATCAGGTGAACGTGTTCTGGGATCACCAGTACGGAGCCTACGGCACGACGAGCCGATTTTCGGTCGGCACACCGTTGGGCAACCGGCTCGATCAAACCGCCAACGGTTTTCCGGTCGGCGGCTTCGGCGGCACGCTGGGCCAGGTCATCCTGAGCACGAACTGGATGGCGCCGATCACGACCCGCATGTCGGGCTACATCAACGCCATGTACATGGCCCCCAGCGCCAGTGCCGGAACGACTGCCGGCGGCGCGGTGGCATCGGCCCAGGAATTCTGGAACATCTCGGTGGGGCTGGCCTTCTCGCCGCGCGGCAACCTGCGCAGCAAGACGATCGCCGGCCGCACCTATATGCCCTACCTGCCGGTGGCCAACAACAGCAGCTTCTTGGTCGACTCGAACAAGACCGAGTAGCAACCCGTTCGTCGTAGCTTCCTAGCTCGAACCGAGGAGCAAGCCCGCCACGCCCTTGCTCCTCGGTTTTTTGTTTTTACATGGCGCGATGCCAGCGGCTGACGAAGGTTTAATCCGCATGCTCCGCCGGTGCCTGTCGATAAATAGATATTGTGATGGTTCCTTTTCGTTCGCGGCGAAGCTGTTGGACGCTGGTAGTGCTGGCGAGTGCCTGGTCGCTCGGCTCCGACCGAGCCGATGCGCAAGGCTTGCCGCCGCTGGTATTCGATCCCAACACCCCCGCGCCGGCGCCGCGCGACGTGCCACCCGACCAGCTTGTGCCGCCGCCGTTCGTGCCGGCACCTAACTCAATGGCGCCACCGGAAATGTCAGCCCCCGCGGCGATGCCTTACGCTGAGCTGCCCCCCGAGATTTCGCCGCACGCCGAGCGTTGGCGCTATCTGCAGTACAACGGCCTGTGGTGGTACTACCAGCCGGCGGGGCGCTGGATGTATTGGACCGAAGGGCACTGGGTGGAATGCCCAGCCACTCGGATCACGCGCCGCACCGTGCCCGCCGCTCGCCCGCCCGAGTACGCGATGCCACCGCAGCCGTCGCGGCCGTTTCGTCCCTTCCGAGCGAACGTCGGCGTCGGCTCACCGTACGGCGCGGCGTATTACGGACCCAACTGGGGACCGTATCCTTACGCACCGCCCGGCCCGTTCGGCTATTATCGCGGCTACTAGATGGCAGCGACGGCTGGTCTGGCCGAGCGGCCCACTTGATTGCATCGCCGGCCGCCTGCGATACCATGACCGGCGTCGCCAACGGGCGACCCACGTCGGCATCGAACGTGCATCGTGATCGGTCGATCTCCCGCGCCAGCCAATATCGGAGGCACACCACCATGAGTGAAGCGAATCGTCGCGACTTCCTGATCTCGGCCGCGGCTGGCTTGGCAGCTTCGAACTTGGCGGCGGCTGTGCTGGCCGAGCAGGAAGACAGCCCCGATGGCCTGCCGAAGCGTCGCCTGGGCAAGACCGGCGATAAGGTATCGATCATCGCCCTCGGCGGCTGGCACATCGGCGCGATCGATCCCAAGCTGGCCATCAGCCTGATGCACGAGGCAATCGACAACGGTCTGACGTTCTTCGACAACGCCTGGGACTATCACGACGGCGGCAGCGAGCGCGTGATGGGCGAAGCGCTGGCCACCGGCGGCCGGCGCGACAAGGTCTTTCTGATGACCAAGAATTGCAACCGCGATTACGCCGGCTCGATGAAGAACCTCGAAGACAGCCTCACGCGGCTCAAGACCGACCACCTCGACCTGTGGCAGTTCCACGAGATCAACTACGACAACGATCCCAGGGCAATCGCATCACAATGTGCGGGTTCTCCGGTCGCTAGCGTGTGAAGTCGAACGAATCGATAGTGAAACTACCTTGCCACTGAAGACGTCCGTGCAAACAATGGCCGCCCAAATTTCTCAATGGAGTCGAGGCGG
>DATAXP010000110.1:0-71252 GCA_036272935.1 Pirellulales bacterium
TCGTTGATCACCAGCACCTGGCCATCGCACCCCGAGCCGGCGCCGATGCCGATCGTCGGGATCGCCACCGCCTTCGTGATTGCCGAAGCCACAGCGGTGGGGATGCACTCGAGCACCACGGCAAACGCTCCGGCCGCCTCGGCGCTCTTGGCGTCGGCCATCAGCCGCTCCTCGTCGCGTTGCACCTTGTAGCCGCCGACGACGTGGACGCTTTGCGGCCGCAGACCGACGTGGGCCATCACCGGGATGCCCGCGGCGACCAGGGCCGCGATCACCTCGGCCTGCTCGGCTCCCCCTTCGAGCTTCACCGCCTGGCAACGGGTTTCTTTGAGCACGCGCCCCGCGCTTTCGACCGCCTTGTACCGCCCCAGGTGATTGCTGGGAAACGGCATGTCGACCACCGTCAAGGCGTGCTCGACCGCCCGGCCCACCATCTCAGCATGGTAGATCATCTCGTCAAGCGTCACGGGCAGGGTGCTGGTGTGCCCCTGGACGACCATCGACATGCTGTCGCCGACCAGAATTCCTTCGATGCCGGTCGAGTCGAGCAGCCTAGCCGTGGGATAGTCGTAGGCGGTCAGCATCGTGATCTTGGTGCCCGACCGCTTGAGCGCCGTAAACTTCGGAACGGTGATGCGCGACTTCTCGGGACTCATGAAAGCATTGTCCCCCGAGCGCGCCGGCGTGGAAAGGGGGGACGTTGCGCACGCCCTTCTCCCTTTGGGAGAAGGTGGCCGAAGGCCGGATGAGGGTGAGGCGGCATCGATGGTGAGTACCTACCTCACCCTCACCCGGCCGCCGCGGCGGCGACCACCCTCGCCCAAAGGGGCGAGGGGGCAGATGCGAGCCGTGCCTCACGCGTTCCAGTGCGCCACCTGCCCGCTGCGGAACGCCTTGTTCCCCAAATGCGCGGCGGCGGCGGCGGTGACGCCCGACTCGGCAGGCGAGCGGGGCCGCTGGCGGCTGCGGACACATTCGAGCCAATTGCTCAAGTGCAGCAGCTCGCCGTACGGTTGATCATAGAAGTCGAGGCCGCGCCCGCCGGAGCCGATGACCATCTCGGTCGGCTTCAGCTTGCTGTTCGGTTCGGGATGCAGCTCGTAGCGGCCACGGTCGAGATACAGCGTTTGCTCGGAGCCCATGACCTCGATCATCGCCCGGTTGCGGGCATTGCAAAACGTGCCTTCAAAGTACACCTGCACTTGCTTGTCGGGATAGCGCATCAGAGTCTGCACCGTGTCGGGGCATTCCCAGACGCCGGACGCGGTGAACTGGTCGCCGATCGTCGTGGCCATCGCCGGATACTCAAGTCCCAGGAACCAGTTGGCGATGTCGATCTGGTGCACCATCAGATCGGTGAGAATGCCGTTGCCGAAATCCCAGAACCAGCGCCAATTGCGGAAGCGGTACTCGTTGAACGGCTGCTGCGGTGCGGGGCCCAGGAACTTCTGCCAGTCGACCGTCTGCGGATCGATGTTGAGCTTGGCGATCTTGTGACGTGCCTGGTTGCGATTCCAGGTCAGATGCACCTTGTGAATCTCGCCGAGCGCGCCCGAGGCGACGATCTCCTGTCCTTTGATGAACTGCGGCATGCTGCGCTGCTGCGTGCCAACCTGCACCACACGTTTGTAGTTGTTCTGAGCGTCGACCACCGGCTGCCCTTCCGACAGGTCGTGCGTCAGCGGCTTTTCGACGTACACGTCCTTACCGGCGCGACAGGCATCGATCGTGATCGGCACGTGCAGGTGATCGGGTGTGGCGATCAGCACCGCGTCGATATCTTTGCGATCGAGCAGTTCGCGGTAGTCCTTGGTTGTCGTGGCCTGCGGGTCGGCCAGCTTCTTGCCTTCCGCGAGGTTCTGGTCCCACACATCACACACGGCGATCACACGCAGTCCAGAAATCTGCGGCATCGCTTTCATCAGTTGCCGGCAACGGCCGCCGGTGCCGATGCAGGCGATGTTGATCGTCTCGTTGGCGGCGTAGCCCCGGGCCGTAGCGGTGTAGCCGGCGGCGGCGATTCCCGCGGCGCTGATGCCCAGTTGTTCGAGAAACTCGCGTCGGGTGGCAGTGCGATTCATGCGATGACCTCGTCCGATGAATGTAACGATCCCCATTGTGCGCGGCCCCCGGGAACGGCTCAAGCGTCACGAATTCAGCTCGCTCGCTTCTTCCCAGTGCTCGTACAACGCGGCCAACTGAGTGCGGGCCGCCTCGATTTGCGCTTGCACCTCCTTTGCCCGACGACCGTCGCGCAGCACTTCGGGGGTGATCAGCAAGGCGTTGAGCGCTTCGATCTGTTGCTCGGCTGCGGCAATGTCGTTTTCCAGATCGGCTACCTTGCGATAGGGGAACTTGCGCTTGCGACGCGGCGGTGCGGATGGATTTGAGCGGATGGAGATGGCTGCTTTACCGGCAGCATTACTGCGGCCGCTCGCCGGGGCGGGTGAGACCGCTGCCCGTTCGCGGAGTTGGTACTGGTACGTGTCGTAGTTCCCTTCGACCACGCGGAACTGATCGTGCTCGACGACCAGCAAGTGATCGGCCACGCGGTTGAGAAAATATCGATCGTGGCTCACGAACAGCAGCGTTCCTTCGTAGTCGCGCAGTGTTCGCTCCAGGGCGTCGCAAGCCCACAGGTCGAGGTGGTTCGTTGGCTCGTCGAGCACCAGAAAGTTCGCCTCCAATGCCGCCAGTCGGGCCAAAGCCGCCCGGCTGCGCTCGCCGCCGCTGAGGCTGGCGACGTGCTGGAACACCGCGTCGCCGGTGATGCCAAACCGGGCGAGCAAGCTCCGGCGCTCCGGCTCGGTGGTTTCTTTAATCGGCGGCCGCACGGCATCGACGACCAGCGCGTCGCCGTCAATGCCGCTGAGCAACTGATCGTAGTAGCCGATGCGCGCACCGGCCCCCAGGTGAACCTCCCCTGCGTCGGCTTGCGCCAGGCCGACGACGATCCGCAACAACGTGGTCTTACCGGTGCCGTTGGCCCCCAAGATGCCCCAGCGCGTGCCACGTTCGATCTCAAACGACAGATCGCTGAATAGTGGTCGGTCGAACGCTTTGCCCAGATGCTCGGCACGCACCACGATGTCGCCGGAGCGAGCTGACGAAGGAAACCCCATCGGCGGAGCAGCGATCTGTCGCGGCGGCAGCACGCGCTCGATCCGCGCCAGCTTCTTCTCGCGGTCCTTGGCCTGCACGCATTTCTGCCCCGCCTTGTTGCGGCGGATGAACTCTTCGGTCTTGGCGATGAACTCTTGCTGTCGCTCGAAGGTTCGCGCCTGCACCTTCAATCGCTCGGCCTTCTGCTGCCAATACGCGCTGAAGTTTCCCGTGAACTCGTCGATCTGTCCCTGGTACAACTCGGCGATGTGCGTCGTCACACGGTCGAGAAAGTAACGGTCGTGACTGACCACGACCATCGCCGCTCGGCTTTCCGCGAGGAACGCTTCCAGCCACTGGGTCGCTTCGACGTCGAGATGATTCGACGGTTCGTCGAGCAACAGCACGTCGGGATCGGTCAACAGCAGCTTGGCCAACAGCACGCGGTTCTGCTGCCCGCCGCTGAGCGTCTCGACGGCGCGCGAGTAGGCGTCTCTTGGGATGCCGAGGCCGTCGAGCACGCGCTCGACCCGGTGATCCAGGTTGTAGGCATCGCGCTGCGTCAGCTCGTGTTGCAGGCGATCGTAGCGTGCCGCCAACCGACGATGGTCGTGCGGGTCGGTCGCGGCGGCCAGGTCGTGGGCAACTTGCTCGGCCTCGTGGACGAGGCCGCTAAGTTCGTCGAGTGCGCTGTGCGCTTCGTCCCATACGCTGCGGCCGGGAGTGAATTGAGCGTGCTGTTCGAGGTATCCCAGCCGAGAGCGCGGATGCCGCTCGACCGTGCCGGCATCGGGCTGCGCCTGGCTGGCAAAAATCTTCAGCAGCGTCGACTTGCCGACGCCGTTGGGACCGACGAGCCCCCATTTCTCGCCGGGGCGCACGTCGAACGTGATGGCGTCGAGCACCGGATCGGGCCCAAAACGCTTTGTTAGTTTGACGGCGGACAGCAGGATCATGGGTTATCGCGACGGGGCGTAACGAGTGATGACGGCCTTGGCGGCGCGGAGGCCGTCGACCGCGGCGCTGACAATTCCGCCGGCGTAGCCAGCTCCTTCGCCGATCGGGTACAGGCCGGCGACGCCTGGGCTTTCGAGCGTGACCGGATCGCGCGGAAGGCGCACGGGCGAGCTGCCGCGCGACTCGGGGCCGACGAGCGTCGCACTGGCAAGGAATCGTCCGTGCCAGCGGCGATCGAGCATCGGCAGGCCGGTGTCGAGTGCCGCGATGACTTCCCTCGGCAGCAGGTCGGCGAGCTGTGCGGGAACGACGCCGCGGCGATAACTCGACGGCGGCAACTCGTCCGAACGCCGGCGGGCCAAGAAGTCGCCTGCCCATTGGATAGGGCAAAGGTAGTCGCCACTTCCCGCGGCGAAGGCGGCCACCTCGTAGCGTCGCTGCAGATGCATGCCGGCAAGCACATGGTTGCTGCCGAAATGTTCCGGAGCGAGCGTCACCATCAAGCCGCTGTTGGCAAACGGGCTGGCGCGGCGCGACAAGCTCATGCCGTTGGTGCAAAAGTGGCCCGGCTCGCTGAGACTGGGGATCACCTGTCCGCCGGCGCACATGCAGAACGTGAACAAGTCGAAGCTGCCGTGCGCAACCAGCGTGTAGTCGGCCGCCCCCAGCCGCTCTTCGAGCCGGGCGTTGCCATATTGCACGCGGTTCACTTGCTCCTGCGGCTGCTCGATCCGCACGCCGATCTGGAACGGCTTGGGGACCATCGGCACGCCGTGTCGCAGCAGCATCTCAAATGTGTCGCGGGCACTATGACCGATCGCGAGCACCACGACCGGCGTTTCGATGTAGCCGCCGCTGGTGGCGAGGCCGCGCACGCGGCCATCAGCCAAATCGAGCTCTTCCACGCGGGTATCGAACCGCAGCTCGCCGCCGAGACGCTCGATCTTTTGCCGTAATGCCTTGATGATTGCCGGCAGCCGGTTGCTGCCCAGATGCGGACGATGTTCGTAGATCAGCGAGTCCTTCCCCTTGTTCTCAGCAAAAATCTCGAGTACCCGGCGGACATCGGGGCCGGCGCCGCGGCAGGTGAGCTTGCCGTCGCTGAACGTGCCGGCTCCTCCTTCGCCGAACAGATAGTTGCTCTCGGGGTTGTGAGGGCCACCGGCTTCGAGCGCGCGAATGTCGCCGATGCGCTCGCGCACCGCGCGGCCGCGCTCGAGCACCAGCGGCCGATACCCTTGTTCGGCGAGCACCAAGGCGGCGAACAAACCGGCAGGCCCCGAACCGACGATCACCGGCCGCTCGTCGAGCGGCAGCGTGCCTGGTGGCGGCAGGGTGAACGGCTCCTCGCGAAACAACTCCGCGGTCACCGACCGCTTTCGGCCCCGAGCGCGCGTCACCAGCTTCGATTCGTCCTGCCGCAGACTCACTTCGGCGGCGTAGACGAATGCCGGCGAGCGCTTGTCGCGGATATCGAGGCTCTTGCGCAGGATTCGCCAACGCTCGATATCATCGCCGCGCACGTCCAAGGCCCGCGCGATGGCCCGCGCGACAGAAGTCTCGCTTTCGTCGACCGGCAAGCGGATGTTGGAGACACGAATCGGCATCGGAAGAATTTAACCACGGATGAACACCGATGAACACGGATCAGAAAAAGTCGGCTTGCGCTTCGGCCTGCCCGTATCTGTGTTTATCCGTGTTCATCCGTGGTTCCTGCCTACGAGCGCAAAAAGTCAGGGACGGCCTTCCGTCGAGCGGAGGGCCGTCCCTGTTCGTTATGGCAAATGTTCTGGACGCCGAGGCGTCGAACGAACGCGGAGTGGGTTAGTAACGTCCGCCGCGTCCTCCGCCGTAACCACCACCGCCGCCGCCACCGCCGTAGCCGCCGCGACCACCGCGTCCGCCACCACCACCGCCACCACCGCCTCCGCCGGTGCGCTCACGCGCCTCGTTGACGGTCAAGGCCCGGCCTTGGATATCCGACTCGTGCAGCGCGCGGATCGCTTGCTCCATCGATTCCTGAGTTTCCAACTCAACGAATCCGAAGCCACGCGAACGCCCTGTCTCGCGATCGGAGATCACTTCCGCGCTCTTGACCGTTCCGTACGGGCTGAACAGCGCCGACAGATCGGACGAAGTGAACGACCAGGGCAAATTACCAACGTACAACCGTTTCCCCATTGAAATAACCCTTCACCAAACTGAAAACTTTCCTCGACCGATGGATCGAGGCGCAAAACCGCAAAGTTATCCGCCGGCGCGCAGCCGACGGCCCGTAGCCAAGTGTCTGGGAACGCGAGTGCTTGAAGTTCGCACCGCTGCTAATCCGAGCAAACGTCTCACAAAACTTCCTGGCGGCGTGTCCGAAAATGCCCTGCGTTGGGCTCAAGACCTTCCGACTCGGCAAACCTTGGGGCAGACACACCTCGGGCTCGGACGAGAGAGACGGCGATGCAGCGTGGCAGGATAGCGGAAGGTCGCCCGTAACTGGAAAAAACTGCGCTCCATTGGCAGTTCTGTGAGAATAATACACGCGCCGGCGCAACGGTGTCCAGAGCAGTAAGGGTTGCCGGGGCGCATTTTCGCCGCCGAGTCGCCTCGGCGCCCGGTGTGCGTTATACAGGCCGTAAGCTTTGCGCCGCCGTCTTGTTGCACAACCGATCGATGACCGCGCCCGAACCCCTAAAATCGTTTTCGCACCGCCTGACGGCGGCCATTCGCCTGCGCCGCAACCCGGTGGTCGTGGGGCTCGATCCGCGCTGGGAACAATTGCCGGAACCGATCATCCGCGGGCAAAACCCGGCTGACCCTGCCGATCGGGCGGCCGCCTATGCCTTGTTTTGCCGCGAAGTAATCGACGTCGTGCACTCACTTGTGCCGGCCGTCAAGCCGCAGGCGGCGTTCTTCGAGCAACTTGGCTCGGCCGGCATGCAAGCGCTCGAAATGGTCGTGCGGCACGCGCGCCGGCAAGGTTTGATGGTCATTATGGACGGCAAGCGGAACGACATCGGTTCGACCGCCGAGGCGTATGCCGATGCGTATCTGGGCCAGCGCAGCGCCTGGCAGGCCGACGCGCTGACCGTAAGCCCGTACTTGGGGCTGGATAGTCTCGAGCCGTTCGTCACTGTGGCCGAAGAGCGCGGAGCAGGAGTGTTTGTCCTGGTGAAGACATCCAACCCTGGCGGCGGCGCGTTTCAGGATTTGATTGCCGACGGCCGACCGTTGTATCGCCATGTCGCCGAACAGGTCGAACGCCTGGCCCAGCGCACGACGAGCCGCGACTGTGAGGGAGCGGATGCCATTGGCGACATCAACTACGGCGCGGTCGGCGCCGTCGCGGGGGCCACGTATCCCCGGCAACTCGCCGAGCTGCGCGAGACGATGCCGCACGCCTGGTTGCTGGTGCCAGGCTACGGCAGCCAAGGGGCGACCGCCCGCGATGTGGCCGCAGCGTTCGATGCCACGGGGCTTGGTGCCGTGGTGAACAATTCGCGCGGGATCATCTTTGCCCATGCCCGGAAAGAATATACCGAGCAGTACGGTGCCGACCGATGGCAGGGAGCCGTCGAAGCCGCGACGCGCGCAATGATTGAAGAGCTTCGCGCCGAAACGAGCGTCGGTCGACTCTAGCCACCGCGTCGAAACCAAATCGCTTCGCGATGCCGGCAGGACGGGCTCACGTTTCGTCGGCCGAGCGCATCCAGGGGGTGATCGTCGGCGTGTGGGCGAGAATCTCGGCAGGCTTGAAGTACAGTTCGATTTCTCGCGTTGCCGCCTCGGGACCGTCGGAGGCGTGCACCAGGTTCATCTGCCGGCTCGAACTGTAGTCGCCGCGAATGGTGCCGGCTGCCGCCTTGAGACCGTTGGTCGCCCCGAGCATCTCGCGCACCACGCGGATCGCTTCGAGCCCTTCGAGCACGGCAGCGACGATCGGCCCGCCGGTGATGAAGCCTTCGAGCGTGGGATACCACGCCTTGGCGACGTGCTCGGCGTAATGCTTCTTGGCCAGCTCCGGGGTGACGCGCATCATCTTCATGGCGATGACATTCAGCCCCTTTTCCTCAAAGCGGGCCAGAATGCGCCCCACCAGGCGGCGCTCGACGCAATCGGGCTTGAGCAGGATCAGCGTGCGTTCCATCAAGGTCTCCGAAATTTGGAAAACTGTATTAGTCCGCTGGATTGATTGGAGCGGGCGACGATCGACATCGGAGAATCGCCGATTATTCGTCGCCGACTTGCACGGCAGGATTCTCGAGGGCCCGCACCAGTTCCAGGTTCGCCTTCAACAACAAATCGACCGACAAGATCATGGTCTCGAAAAGCAGTCGCTGCTGGGCCGTCCAGGTCGACTGGCTGACTTCCAGCAGTTTCTGCGCTTCGGTGATGGACTCTGCCGAATAAGAAATATGCCGGACCACGTTCAAGGGAACTTTCATGCCGCCCTCGTGTTGGCTGGTGCCTTTGCTGCGACCTGAAGCTTCCAAGAGCTTAAGGACCGCGCCCCCGGAGCGTCAAACGGTTGCCGAGTGCCGTGCCCTGGAACGCGTCAGGTGACGTGGATCGTCTTGCTGGCGGCGTTCGATGCTACACCCTTGCTGTCGGTGAGCGTGAAGCTGATCGTGCGATCGTACACGCTCATTGAGGGGTTGGTGTTGTAGCACGCCACGTCGTCGAGCACTGCCTGCACGGCGGCTGCCGTGGCGCTGGCGTTGAACTGCACCACCAGCGGCGTCGAGCCCGAGCCGGCAGCGAACGTGGCGATCACCGTGCCGTTGTAGAGCAACTGGCTGCCCGTGATCGTGATCCCACCACCGGCAACGACCGTCACGCGATCGGCACTGCCGGCATTCGAGCCGAGCCCCACCGACAGCTTCGCGCTGGCTACGCCGTTGGTGCCGGCGGTTATCGTGGCGCCGCTGGCCACGACAGTCGCTCCCGCACCGGGCGCATAGTTCACCGTGCCACTGATCCCGCCGAGTACCGGAGGCGCGGCAACGAAGTGAATCGTCTTCGTGACCGGGCTGGAGCTGGTGTTCGAGCTGTCGGTAATGGTGAAGCTGGCCGTGCGGTCAAAGATGCTTGCCTGTGCATTGGTGTTGTAGAACGCCACGTCGTCGAGCACAGCCTGGACGGCAGCGGTGGTGGCCGAGATGTAGAACTGCACGACCAGCGGGCTGGAGCCGGCACCGGCCTGGAACACGCCGATCGATGTGCCGTTGTACGACAGCGTGGTCTTATTGAGCGTGACGCCGCCACCGGCCGCGATCGTGAGCACGTCGGCACTGCCCGAAGAGCCGGTGAGCGCGACCTTCAGCACGGCGTCGCCGAGCGTGTTGCTGCCGGCAGTGGCGGTGGCGCTGGGAGCGACGAGCGTTGCCCCACTGCCAACCGTGTAGTTCACGGTGCCGCCGAGGTTGATCGCCGGCGGCAAGAGTTGCAGCGTGGTTGTCGCTTGAGCGCCGGTCGGAGTAACTTGTAAGTTGCCGTAAGCGTCGCTCGCCACGCTGTAAAAGCTGTAGGTGTGGCCGAACTGACCGACGAAGTTCGCAGCGGTCGCGGTAGTGTGATTTTGCCAGATCGTATAGGCGCCCCCGTTGTCGGAGACGAAGACCGTGTAGCTGGCGATCGGCGGACCTTCGGAGGCCGAATGTCCTGACCAGGTGACGAGGAACGGGCTAGAGTTCTCGACCGCCGGTAGCGGGGAGACATTGCTGAACAGCGTCTGGTACTCGAAGGCGCCGATGTCGGGGGAGGCGTCGCGCGGCTGGCCGTTCTGATCGAGAACCCAATAAACCCACGCCCCGGCGCTGTGGCTGGCGGCGGTGGTGCCGTGGTAGCCGCGCGTGACGGTGAGCGTGTTGCCCGAGACATTCGTCACCAGGATTTGCTCGCTGTCGATGCGGATCACGTAGCTGCCCGGCGTACTGGCGATAGCCGAGCCCAGGACCACCGGGATTGTCGTGACGGCGGCGCTGATGGCGGAGCTGACGTTGGTGATGTAGCCGCCGGCGTTGATGGCCGGACTGTTGGCGTACAGGGCCATGGTCTCGGTGGGGCCGCCGTAATAGTACAGCGAGGTAAGCCGTGGATTGATCGGGCTGGCGCTGGTGCCGACCTGGTTGCCGGCGGCGCCATTGGTGATACCAGTCATGCCGGTGCCGTCGCCGATCAGGTTATTGGTGCTCGTCGATTGCACGGCGCCGTCAATGTCGGGGTCGTCAACCCCGGCCGTGTTGCCGGCTACGATCGTGCTCAGCAGCGTGAGCGTGCCGCCGTAGCTGTAGATCCCGCCTCCATAGTATGTGGCCGAGTTTCCGGACAAGGTGGAGTTGCTGACGGTCGCCGTGCCGTAGTTGTAGATGCCGCCGCCATAGGAGGCCGGATTTCCGGCGAAGGTGGAGTTGCTAACCGTCGCCGTGCCGCTGTCGTTGAAGATGCCGCCGCCGGAGTTGCCCGAATTTCCGGCGAAGGTGGAGTTGCTGACCGTCTGCGTGCTGCTGTTGTAGATGCCGCCGCCGACGCCGCTAGTGACCGAATTCCCGGAAAAGGTGGAATTGTCGATGGTCATCGTGCCTGAATTGTAAATCGCTCCGCCAGCCGCCGATTGGTTTTGCGAAAACGTGCAGTTGGTGATGGTCAACGCGCCAAGGTTGTAGATCGCCGCGCCACCGTATCCTTGCGCTTCAATATTGCAGTTGGCCATCGTCAGGCCCAACATCGCGGCGGTGACGCCGGCATCGACCTGAAAGTCGCGGCTGCCAGTGGCAGCAGTCAGCGTGATCTGGTTCGCGCCGTTGATCGTGATCACGCCGCTGCCGGCGCCGCCGGCTCCTACTTCCAACTGTCCCTGCGTCAAAGTGATGGTCTGGCCATTGAGGGCGGATGAGAAACTGATCGTGTCGGAGGTGCCGTTCTTGGCGTCGGTGTTGGCCGTCAGGACCGCGTCGCGCAGCGAAACGCCGGGGTGTGAGACGGCGTCGCTCGTGGTTGTCACCACGATCGAGGTGAGTAGCCGGCGCTCTTCGAGCGATTCGAATCCCAACGCGCGGAAGCGTCGCCGCCGAAGCTGCGGACGCTGCACCAAGGAATCATTCGCCCGTCGCCGCCCACCGAACCAGCGCGAGACGTCCATCGCCGCCCCCTCGTCGTTGCCAAGATTTGCCCCGCGATGCCATGAGCATAGTTACGGCAGACGCCGTCGACAAACGAATTGCAGCGGCAAACGCCCTTCGCCGCGGGCGAACCGTAAGTCCGCGAACGTCTCACGCTGCGCAGGCGTCAGCGCTCACGCTGCACAAGCATCGACGAAGCGCTCGTAGAGTGCCGCGTAGGTGCCGCTGGCCTTGACGAGCTGGTCGTGCGAACCACGCTCGACGATCCGGCCGTGATCGAGCACCAGCACCACGTCGGCATGCCGGATTGTGCTGAGCCGATGGGCGATCACGAAGCTCGTGCGGCCCGACAGCAGCCGGGCCAGCGCGCGTTGCACACGATGCTCGGTCATCGAGTCGACATTGCTGGTGGCCTCGTCGAGAATCAGGATGCGCGGATCGCCGACCATCGCCCGGGCGAAGCACACGAGCTGCCGCTGGCCGACGGATAATCGGCCGCCGCGCTCGCCGACCTGCGTGTGACAGCCTTCCGGCAGGGCTTCGATCAGATCGAGGCAATCGAGCCGGCGGAACACGTCGATAATCTCGTCGTCGGTCGCTTCGGGTCGCCCCACGCGCACATTGTCCAGCACGCTGGCTGAGAACAAAAAGTTCTGTTGCAACACGATGCCGACGTGGCGGCGCAAGTCGGCAGTGCGGATTTGCCGGATGTCATGGCCATCGACCAGCAACTCGCCGGTGCCGGGGAGATAGAACTTGGCGATCAGGTTGATGATCGACGTCTTGCCGCTACCGGTGTGGCCAACCAGCGCGATGGTCTTGCCGGGTTCGGCAACGAAGCTGATGTCGTGCAGCACCGGCCGCCCGGGGTCGTAAGCGAACGACAGGTCGCGGAACTCGATCCGGCCGCGCACCTGCGGCAGCGGACGGGCCGAGGGCGGGTCGACCCATTCCGGTTCGGTGTCGAGCAAGCGGAACACGCGCTCCGCACCGGCCATCGCGGTGAGCGCCTGATTATATTGCCCGCCGATATTGCTGATCGGCGAGAAGAACATGCCAGCCATAAAGAAGAACCCGACCAGATCGCCGACGTCGGTGCCGCCGCCAGGGCTCAGCACTTGCCAGCCGCCGATCAACAGCAACAGCGCGACGAAGCACTGGTTGTTCAAATCGAGCAACGGCTGAAAGAGTCCCTGCATGCGCAGGGCGGCAAAGTTATAGCGCGAATGGTCTTCGATCAGCTCGTGGAACAGCGCGGCATTGGTCCGCTGGCGGACAAAACCTTGGGTGACGCGAATGCCGTTGACGCTCTCGGCAAGTGTGGCGGTCACACGGCTAAACGAATCGCGAATCGCCCGGTAGGCATGGCTGAGTCGGCGGTGAAAGTGCCGGTTGATCGCCCACAGCACCGGGGCCAGGCCGAGCACCAGCAGGAACAGCATCGCGTCGTACCAGAGCATGAACGTCGCGGCGACGATCATCTGCCCTAGTTGCACGAGCGTGACGAACAGCACCTCCTGCACGCCGGTTCGCAGGTCCTCGACGTCGGAGATCATGCGACTGATGATGCGGCCCACCTTCGTGGTGTGGAAATAGCGCATCGGCATGCGTTGGAGGTGGCGGAAAATGTCGTTGCGCAGATCGTGTACCACCGCCTCGCCCAGTTCGAGCGCCAGCCGTTGGCGGAAGTACATGGTCAGTTGTGTGAATAGCGCTAGCGCCGCGAAGAGGCAAGCGCCGACGACGAGCCCCCGTGAGTCACCATCGGCGACGGGGCCTTTGATCACCGCGGCGATGATCCACGTGAGGCACGGCAACTGGATGGATCGCAGCACGACCGATACGAGCAAGATGTTGCGCATCCGCGCGTGCGGCTGCGTGTAGCGAAACAATCGCACGATGAGCCGGAAGTCGAGCGGATGCTTATCGGGCTCGCGCTCGTGGGTCGACACGGCAACCAGTGTTGCCTGAGATTTCGGCGCGGCGGAAGCGATCATACGACCTCCCGCAGGTTGGAGAAGCCGAAGTGCGGCATCGCCGTCACCTCGTGAGCGCGTGCCGATTGAATTGCCGCGGCATGACGGTAGTAGCCGGGCATGGCGAGCAGTTCGGCGTGTGTGCCTTGCTGCACGATGCGCCCATGGTCGAGCACGATGATCCTGTCGGCCCGTCTCAGCGTGCTCATGCGATGAGCGATCACGAGCGTGGTGCGGCCGTGCATGGCACGCGCCATGGCATCGAGCATTTCGTGCTCGGTTTCGGGATCGACGGCCGAGCTGGCGTCGTCGAGGATCAGGATCGGCGGCTCGAGCAGCAGAGCCCGGGCGATCGCCAATCGCTGCCGCTGCCCACCCGAAAGGTTGCAGCCGTATTCGCCGATGATCGTGTCGTATCCGTCGGGGAGCTGCTCGATGAACTCGTGAGCCGCGGCGGTGCGGGCCGCTCGTTCGATTTGTTCGCGCGTCGCCTCAGGGTGGCCGAAGGCGATATTCGCCGCAACGGAGTGGCTGAACAGAAAGCTGTCCTGAAACACGATGCCGATGTTCCGCCGCAGATCGTCGAGATGCCAGTCGCGCACGTCGACGCTATCGATCAGCACGCGGCCGGCTGTCGGGTCGTAAAACCTGGGCAACAGGCTGACGAGCGTGCTTTTGCCCGACCCGGTAGCGCCGGCAATGGCGATGCACTGCCCGGGGCGCGCCTCAAAATCGATCGCCGCGAGCACCGGCTTTCCCGGCTGGTACGCGAAGTCGACGTGCTCGAAGCGGAGGTGACCGGCCATCGCCTTGCGGCGAGGCGTTTCCGGAACGTTGTCGACTTCCAGCGGAGCGTCGAGCACCTCGAACACGCGCTCGGCACCGGTGATGCTCGATTGAATGCTGTTGCTGATGTTGGCCAGGTTGCCGACCTGCGTAGCGAACTGGTTCAGCAAGTTAGCGAACACGAACAGACCTTCGCCCAGCAGTAGCTCGCCCTGGAGCACCAGCCGGCCGCCGTAGCCCATGAGAATCAGCAGGTTCAACTGGGCCAGGAAGCCGATCGAGGGCTGGAAGATGCTCAGTTTGCGGAAGACTTCATACTTGCCGTTCTTCACTTCCTCGTTGGCGGCGACGAACTTGGCGATCTCGCGATCCTGGCAGTTGAAGCTTTTCACGACGTGCATCCCCTGCACGTTCTCCGAGAGCGCGAGCACCAGCTTGTCGCTGGCGGCACGGTTGCGCTGATAGGCGGGCCGCACCTTGCGCGAGAACCGCATCGAAGCGAACCACATGATCGGCGTCGTCGCGAGGCACGCCAAGGTCAACGGCACGTGGACGCTGAGCATGTAGCCGAGATAAACGGCCAACGTCAGACCGGTGACGATCACCTGGATCATCACGCCGTCGACGAACAGCCGCACCCCCTGCACGTCGCCGGTGACACGGTTGATGATCGATCCGCTTTCGTGGCGATCGTAGAAGCGGAAGCTGAGCCGCTGGAGTTTTTCGTACACGTCGCTGCGTAACTGCACGACAATGCGCTGCGTGAGGTCGGCAGCGCGCACGGCGGCGATGTACCGCGCCCAAGTGTGCAAAGCCGCTAGAAACAGAATCGCACCGGCGATGGCCGCGACGACCAGCCGCGGCGACCAACTCTCGGGCGGGCGCAGCCCCAGAGGCCATTGCGGTGTGGCGCTGATCGGGTCGACGGTGGCGCGAATGTAGTCGATCGCCAAGCCAGTCAGCCCCAGTGACCACAGGCCGATGGCCACGAGCAGGCATTGCTGAAACACGACAGCCACGCAGCCAGCGCGATAGCGCCAGCCGAGGGCGAGCATTCGACGGATAATCGCCGCCTGTGAAGGGGCAGCTTGCGGTGCCGCGCTGGAGTTCGCCGTCTTGGACGACGGCGCGGCCGGGCTCGCAGATGGACTAACCTTCGGCGGGGCCGACGGACGCGACACGCTGGCAGGGCTCCTGGTTGTTTCTTCCCTGCGCGAAGTCTAGCAAGCTCGCCGAGCGAGACAACGGCAATTGTCGTCGGCTTCGGCTCGCGGTTTGAGCCATGCGGCGCAACTCGTTAGAATGCTCACGTTACGCTCCACGGCGAGACTTGTGCATGCTGCGCTTCTTCAGCGGCAAAGGGGCCCGAACTGCCGGCATCTCGCGCCGGCAATGGCTGCAAATCGGCACGCTGGCCGGTTTGGAGACCCTCGTTGGCGGTCGAGCGCCGCGCGGCGTCGACGCAACGAAATCGAAGATCGCCGGCTTCGGCCGGGCGCGCTCGGTGATCCTGGTGTATGCCAGCGGCGGGCAAAGCCAGTTGGACACTTGGGACCCAAAGCCCAGCGCGCCCGACGGAATTCGCGGCGAGTTCGCGCCGATCGCCACCGCCGTCCCGGGCGTCAACGTGTGCGAGCACATGCCGCGGCTGGCCCGGTTGGCCGATCGCTACACGATCGTCCGTAGCGTCAGTCACGACGACCTGGATCACGGCTCGGCCAGCTATCTGGCGCTCACCGGGAGGTTCCATGCCAGGAAATCGTCGAACCCTCCGCCAAGCCCCAGCGACGACCCGACCTACGGTGCCGTGCTGAAGCGCGTGCATCGCAACGATCGCTTTCCGTACGACTGCGTACACGTCAATGGACCGCTGCAAGTGCCGGTGCTGCCGTCGCCGGGACAGAATGCCGGATTCTTGGGACGCAATTACGAGCCGCTCGTGATTGGCGACGCGAGCACCAAGCGCGTGGCGTTGGCCGATTTGGATCGGCACGTCGATGTTTCACTCGACCGGCTCAACGGGCGGCAATCGCTGCGCGCGGCACTTGAGGCGGCGGCCCGTGACGCCGCCGGCGATCGTACGCGGGTCGAGATGGATCAGCTTTACCGGCAGGCGTTTGAACTGCTGAACTCGCCGCAGGTCAGTCAGGCGTTCGACCTTTCGCTGGAAGATTCGCGGCTGCGCGATCGTTACGGCCGACATCGCTCGGGACAGGCGTGCCTGCTGGCCCGGCGGCTGGTCGAGGCGGGCGTGCCGCTGGTGACCGTCTTCTTCAATCACACGGCTCGCGGGCAGGACACGGCACCCACGGATACGAACGCCTACGGCTGGGACACGCACAACGATATCTTCGACGCGCTCAAGGTCCATCTGCTGCCGCGGTTCGACGCCAGCTTTGCGACGCTGCTGCAAGACCTCGACGACCGCGGCCTGCTCGAGGAAACCCTGGTGGTGTGCATGGGTGAGTTCGGCCGAGCGCCGCGTGTGGCCTTGGAGCCGCGGTTCGCCGGCAGCTCGCCGGGCCGCAAGCACTGGGCGAGCGTGTATTCGATCGTGCTGGCCGGCGCGGGCGTGCAGCGTGGCGGGGTGTACGGCGCTAGCGACGCGATCGGCGCAGTGCCGGCCCGAGATCGCGTCACGCCGGGCGACGTGGCGGCCACCATGTTCTCGGCCCTGGGCATCGATCCCGCGGGGCACTATGTCGATGCCCTCGGGCGACCTTTTCCGATCGCCACCGGTCGGCCGATGGAATCTCTCTACGGTTGAATCCCGGAAGGAACGCATGATTCTGGATACCATCGAGCAGGCTGCCCGATATGCCGCATTGCATCCGCTGTTCGAGCGGGCGTTTCATTACTTGCGAGTTACCGACCTTGCCGCGCTGGAGTTAGGCCGGCACGAGCTGGACGGTGATCGGTTGTATGTGCTGTTGGCACGCGATGAGGGGCGCACGCGCTTGGGGGCGAAGCTCGAGGCGCACCGGCGGTACATCGACATTCAATACTTGATCGCTGGCGACGAGGAGATGGGCTGGCGGTCCACGGCCGAGTGCTCGAAAATCGACACTCCTTATAACGACGGGCGGGATTTCCTGCTGTTTGCCGATCCGCCGGTCAGTTGGCTCGCGGTGCCGCCGCGCAGCCTGACGATCTTCTGGCCGGGCGACGCCCACGCCCCGCTTGCGGGCAGCGGACCGGTGCACAAAGCGGTGGTAAAGGTCGCGGTGTAAGGCTGAAGGCGGAGCGTTTGCCAATCGCGGGTCGATCAATTAGTTTGGAGTGATCGACACCGAGTCTGCAGACATTGCTTCCGCTGCTCCCTTCGTTCCTCCCCCGCACGTCCTCCAAGGTTCCGCGTCATGCCTGATCGATACCTGTTCCCGAACCGCCTCACCCGCCGAGATTTTCTCTCCATTACGGCCGCTGCCGGCGCGACCCTTGCCTTGCCGCGGCTGGCGACGGCGGGCAATGAAACGACATCGCCGGTGCGCATCGGTTCGGGGCACTGGACGTACACGCTCGACGAGAACTGGGGCAAGCTCTCAGAAGGAATGAAGTACGGATTCGGCTGCGCGGTGGTGGTCGACTCGAAAGACCGGGTGTTCATCACCTCGCGATCCACGAATCCTTGCGTGGCGGTTTTCGGTTCCGACGGCACGCTGCTCGAAACGTGGAGCAACGATTTCGCTCAGAAGATCGGCTACTCGACTGATCAGGTGGCTGCCACCGCCCACGGTCTGTATTGGAGTAAAGAAGGCCCCGAGGAGTTCCTGTACTTCACCGAGAACAAGCCAGGAAACCGCGTTTACAAGACCGACATGCAAGGCCGAGTGCTGTATGAATTGGGGAACATCGCCAAGGAAGGCTCGACCGCCCAGCCGTTCAAGTTCGACAATCCAACCGACGTGGCGGTCGCCCCCAATGGCGACATCTATATCGTCGATGGCTACGGCAGCCAGTTGGTTCACCGCTTCGACAAGAACTTCAAGCTGATCCGCACGATCGGCGGCCGCGGTAAGACCAACGGCTTGTTCAATGTCTGCCACGGCGTTTGGGTGAGCACGCTGGGCAATGAGCCTGAGGTGTACATTGCCGACCGGGCAAATAATCGCCTGGAAGTGTATTCGCCGGAACTCGATTACAAGCGCACGGTGCCCGACATGCGGCTGCCATGCTGCTTCTATCAGCACGACGGCCACCTGTACGTACCAGAGCTAGGTTCGCGGGTTTCGATTATCGATCCGCAAGACAAGCCGGTGGCGCGGCTTGGGGACGGCAAGGGGGTGAAAAAGGAACAGATCACGCCCCACAAATTTGCCACGCCACATGCGCTGACGGTCGATTCGCAAGGCGACCTGTACGTCGTCGAGTGGCTTGACTATGGCCGGCCTCGGAAGTTCAAGCACACGCCGCAGGCGTAGTACCGCACGCGCGACGACGACACTCTCAGGAATCGCCAGAACCGATGAGTTGGTCGATAGGTCGAGGTCCGCAGATCGGCTTCCTTGCCGTGCTGGCGGCGTTGGTGTTCGACGCGGTGATCGCGTATCGCAACCTCAACGTGCTGCACGATAGCGATCGTCTGGTTGCCCATACCCACCAGGTGCTTACCGTACTGGCCGAGATGCTGTCGAGCGCTCAGGACGCTGAAACGCGGCAGCGGGGGTACATCATCACGGGGCGCGAGGCGTACCGCACCCCGTTCGAAGAAGCGATCAACGCCACGTATCAGCACCTGGCCAAGCTCAAGGAACTGACGAGTGATAATCCTCGGCAGCAAGATCGCATCCACGAGCTGGAGCCGTTGCTCAAGAGCCGGCTCGACGACCTGGCCAACACGGTGGCCATACGTCGGGAGCAAGGGTACGAAGCGGCTGCCGAGCAGGTATCCGCCCTGGGGCCGCTGCCAATGGATGCGGTGCGTGTACTGGTCGCCGCCATGCAAGGCGAGGAGTATCAACTACTCGAGCAGCGGTCGAAGCAGGCCAACGACAGCTATTCGATTGCCGTCGGGGCGAATGTCTTTGCGATGCTGCTGACCGTGGGAGTCATTGCGTTTGCCTGGCGATCGCTGGCGCTGGAGTTGGATGCCCGGCGCGCGGCTGAGATGGCCGCCCACGGCGAGCGGGAAAGGCTGTTGACCACGCTGACTAGCATCGGCGACGGCGTGATCGTGACCGATCTGCATGCGCGCGTGATCCTGCAGAATCCCGTGTCGGAGCAGCTCACTGGCTGGGGGCACGAGGCCGTTGGTCAGCCGGTGACCAAAATCTTCCGCATTGTGAACGAGACGAGCCGAAAAGAGGTCGAGAATCCGGTGACGCGCGTGCTGCGCGACGGGATGATTGTTGGCCTCGCGAATCACACAGTGCTCGTTGCCAAGGACGGCAGCGAGCGCCCGATCGACGACAGTGGCGCGCCGGTACGCGACAAGCACGGCACGTTGGTAGGCACGGTGCTGGTGTTTCGCGACATCACCGAACGCCGCCAGGCCGAAGAAGTACAGCGCGAAGCCGACGCCCGCAAGGACCAGTTCCTGGCGATGTTGGCGCACGAGCTGCGCAATCCGCTCGCGCCGATCAGCAACGCCTTGCAGCTGTGGGGCATCGTCAAGGACGATCCGGCGCAGATGGAAGAGCTACGGCAAATGATGGAGCGCCAGGTCCACCAGATGATCCGGCTGATCGACGACCTGCTCGACCTGTCGCGCATCACCCGCGGCAAGATTCAGTTGCGCAAGCAGCGCGTCGAGATCGGCACGCTGGTGCGCGGGGCCATCGAGGCGATCGATCCGTTGGTCCAGCGCTGCGGCCACGAGCTCGTGGTTACGCCGTCCGCCGATCCGGTTTACGTCCAGGTCGACGTGGCCCGCATGGTCCAGGTGTTCGGCAATATCCTGCACAACGCCGCCAAATACACGGGCCGCAACGGCAAGATCTGGATCACCACCGCGCGGGAGGCCGACGAGGCGGTGGTGCGCATCCGCGACAATGGGCCTGGAATCCCTGAACCGATGCTGCCACGCATCTTCGACATGTTCATCCAGGTCGATCAGACGCTCGACCGTTCGCACGGCGGCTTGGGAATCGGCCTGACGCTAGTCAAAACGCTCGTCGAAGCGCACCAGGGGACCGTCATCGCGCGCAGCGAAGGGCTCGGACATGGCAGCGAGTTCATCGTGCGGCTGCCGGCGTTGGTCGCCAGCAAATCGGAGGACTCCGGCGAGGTTCCAATTGTCGGCAGCCGTCGATCCGACCGAGTTCCATCGCACCGGATCCTGGTGGTCGACGACGTGCAGGCCTCGGCCAAGACGCTGGCGATGATGCTGCGTTCGATCGGCCAGGAAGTCGATACGCGCTGCGATGGGCCCTCGGCCCTCGAGGCAGTTGCGGAGAACGACTATGGCGTGATCTTCCTCGACATTGCCATGCCGGGCATGGACGGATACGAAGTGGCGCGGCAGATTCGTCAGCGCGACGGCGATCGCCTGACGCTGGTGGCATTAACCGGTTACGGCCAGGAGCAGGATCGGCAGCAAGCGATGGCTGCCGGATTCAATCATCACCTGGTCAAGCCGACAAGCATTGAGACGTTGGAACATTTGTTGGAAACAATCAAGCCGCGCGCCACGCATCCGGCGTAGTTGACATCGGCTTGCAGTTGGTCCTCTGTGCGAGGCGACGTTGACCGAGCCGCACGCCCACGTCGATCCCGCTCGCGCGGAATGCGCTGACGCGCCCCCCGCCGCCGACGAGGCGCCGCGGCTCGACGCAGCATTGATCGCCATCTTGTTCGTCAAGCACGCCGATGAACTGCGCCGCTTTCTCACGGGTGTATTGCGCAATGCTGACCAGGCCGAGGACGCGATGCAGGCGGCTTTCACCAAACTGGTCGAGCTGGGCCACACGGCGCGCGAGGAGTCGCTCAAAGGCTGGCTGTTCCGCGTGGCGTATCACGAGGCGATCGTGGTTCGCCGGCGGCAAGCGATCCATCGCCGGGCGACCGACGTCCTGGCCGCCATGGACCCGCGAGTGCCGCCGACGGCCGATCTGCCCGTCGTGCGCAGCGAGACGATCGACCTGGTTCGCGATGCGATCGCGCGCCTGCCGGCCGAGCAGCGCCAAGTGGTGCGATTGCGGATGTACGAACAGAAGAAATTCGCGCAGATTGCCGGGGAGCTGCAGGTGCCCCTGGGCACGGTGCTCACGCGGATGCACTTGGCGCTCAAGAAACTGCGCGTGGCGCTTGAGCGGAGCAAATGACGAAACTGTGGGAGGCGAATCCTTTCGCCGACCCATAGCCGTCATTCGTCATTTCTTGGCCACGTGGCCGTCGTCGCGCGTCACCAGCATCTGAAGCGTCGGCAGGTCCATCTGTTCGCTTTTGAACTCGACGTGTCCGTCGCCGAACAACACGTTCGCCCCGCCGACGTGTACCGAGAAGATCCCGTGATTGTGCCCCGGCCCCGTCGGATGCTGAGGGATGTTCTTGGGCTTTTTGTCCCTGGGCAGCCGCGGCGGCGGGCCGATCGGATTGGCGACGATTCCCTTCGGCAGCTTTTCGGCATCGAGCGTGACGGCGTTGATGGCGTAGCGCACCGTGGTGATGTTGAAACAACGGTCGTCGCCGCTGCCGTTGATCCCTTCGGCCTCAGGGTTCAGGCCGCCGTAATTGCCTCCCGCGCCCTTGTAGCCGCCGTCGGGGAACGAGCTGCGCAGATCGTACTGTAGTGGCGGATTGTAGTAAGGGTCGATCCCCCAGGTTGATTGTTCGCCGACAATGATCACGTTCCCCACGCCATCGCGCAGCGACGCATGGCGCATCGCCTGGTTGGGAGGAAACGCTCCCGAGCCCGACAAGATGCCCCAGGGGCCGTCGCGCGTGTTGCGGCCATGCGGGCCGATCACCGACTGATCCGGCCGGATGTTCATCATGTCGGGAGCCGAGCCGGCCAAGGCCACGTAGTCAGGCAGCGCAACGCCTTTGGCCGGGTGATCGAGCGAGTCGCGATTCGCTTGAGAATAGGTCTTGTTTGGATCGCTGAGTGGCGGCAACGAACTTGCCGGACAGCGCATCACGGTCGGCAGCAATCCGTCGACCAGCTTGAGATTGGGATTCACCTCTTCGCCGCCGAAGTCACCGCTGCAGCGGACCTGCTCCCAATGCATCTTGCCGCCGTCTTGTGCGACATACGGCAGCAGCTCGGTCCACCAACTTGGCCCCCAGGGAGACTCTGGGCTCATTTGATAGCGCGCGCCACACGGAAACGCACCCGAATGAGCGGTCTGATACGCGTCGAGCGCTTGGCCAAGCGCTCGCAGGTTGTACGCACAACCGCTGCGCCGCAGTGCCTGCGTGCCGCGATACAGCAACGGAATCGCGACGATCACGACGATCACCGACACGACGACCGCGACAATCGCTTCGAGAACCGTGAAACCAGCGCGGCGGCAACGATCATCGGCCGTGCTCATCGTGCAACTCTCCTCCCCCCGTGGCTTGATCGCAAGCTTTGGCGTGCGGCGAACGATTGTATTCTCGTTAGCTTGCCTGGGGGCCGCAAGCCGGCGGCGCCTCGGCAGCGGTGGGTACTAATTCCCGCGCGGCACGGCGGGTCAAGCCCCGCGTCGGCCATCGACTTTGTACCCCACCATGGACCCCGGGGTAACGGGTACAAACTCGCCCCACTTTCGGCGCGCGCCGACTTAGTACCCGATCGCGATAAATAGGTACAAACTCGATCTTCCGGTTTCGATCTGAACGAGCATTGTCGATGGCCAGTTGGATTTGAAACCGGGACATCAATAGCCCGTCTCGCCGAAGGCGGCCGACGCGCTTGACCGTGAACCGAGGCTCGGCGAAAGTAGGAGAGCCGCCCTGCCGGTCCCTCGTTACCTGCCGCAGTCGATGGAGTTTAGCCATCCATGTTTTCCGCGTTCCCGGCTTGCCGCACTTCGGCATGCCACGTTTTCGTTGTTCTCGCTGCGACTTGGCTAGGGCTAGCGGAACGTGCCGAGGCCGAAAATTGGCCGCAATGGCGCGGTCCGCGCAACAACGGCGTCAGCAGCGAGACGAACCTGCCGGTCACCTGGAGCAAGTCGGAAAACATCTTGTGGCGCGCTTCGCTGCCGGGGCCGGCTGGGGCGACACCCGTGGTCTGGGACGACAAGATTTTCCTCACCAGCGCCAAGGGGCAAGAGCTGGTGCTCGTGTGTCTCAACACCTCGGGCAAGGTGCTGTGGGAGCGGAAGGTCGGCTCGGGAGATCAGCCGGTGCGCGGCGACGAGGGGAACATGGCCTCGCCCAGCCCCTCGACCGACGGCAAGCACGTGTGGGCGTTCATGGGCTCGGGCGATCTGGCGTGCTACACCGTAGCCGGCAAGCAGGTTTGGCAGCTCAACGTTGGCAAGCGGTTCGGGCCGCTGAACATCGCCTTCGGCATGACCTCGACGCCGGTGCTCGACGGCAATCGGCTCTATTTGCAATTGCTTCACACGAACGGGGCGCTAGTGATCGCACTCGATGCGCTGACCGGAAAGAATGTCTGGGTCCACAAGCGGCCCAGCGATGCCAAGGACGAATGCCTGCATTCCTACGCCTCGCCGATTCTGTATCGCGACAACGACCAAGAGTTTCTGCTGGTTCACGGCGCCGACTACATCACCGCCCACAGTCTCAAGGACGGCAAGGAACTGTGGCGCTGCGGCGGCCTGAATCCGCCCGGCAAGTACAACCACACGTTGCGGTTCGTCGCTTCGCCGGCCGTGACCGAGGGGTTGATCGTCGTCCCTTCGGCGAAGAATGGCCCGATCCTAGCGCTGGAGCCCGCAAGCCATGGCGATATTACCAGCACCAGCCAGGGGCACGTCTGGCGGCGCGATGAGAACACGCCCGACGTCCCCTCGCCGTTGATCTACGGCGGCTTGGTCTACTTGTGCCGCGAGTCGGGGCTGCTGCTTTGCCTCGATGCTCAGACCGGCAGGGAATACTACTATGAGCGGACGCATTCGCACCGACATCGCGCCAGCCCGGTCTACGCCGACGGCAAAATCTATCTCACCGCGCGCGACGGGGTAGTGACCGTCGTCAAGGCAGGCCGCGAGTTCGAGATCCTTGCCACTAACGAACTCGACGAGGCGATTTCGTCGTCACCGGCCATCTCGAACGGCCGTATCTATCTTCGTGCGTTCGATGCGCTGTATTGCATCGGCTCGAATCAACCCGCCGCCAAGTGAACAGGAACCGCAGATGAACGCAGATGCACGCCGCTGTGTAGGAACCGGCAGTTTTTTTTCTAATCTGCGTTTATCCGCGTTCGTCTGCGGTTTTCTGCTTCCGGCTTTCGCACTGGCCGCCGAGATCAAGTTTCAACCCGAAGAGATTGCCACCGATTTGACGGTCGGCTACGCGGTGAACCTGGTCGACATGAACGACGATCGCAAGACCGATATTGTGGTCGTCGATAGTCGCCGGGTGATCTGGTACGAGAACCCAACCTGGAAGGTTCACACGATCATTGAGAACGCGACGAAGCCCGATAATGTGTGCATCGCCCCGTACGACATCGACGGCGACGGGCGGCTCGACTTCGCCCTGGGGGCCGATTGGCGTCCGAGCGACACGAATACTAGCGGCACGATCCAGTGGCTCAAGCGACCCAGCGCGTCGGGTCTTTGGGAAGTGCGGCAGATCGGCGAGGAGCCAACGACGCACCGCATGCGCTGGATCGACCTTGATTCCGATGGGCACAGCGAGTTGGTGGTCCTGCCGCTGTTTGGCCGCGGCACGACCAAGCCCGACTTTGCCGAGACAGGAGTGCGCGTGCTGGCCTACAAGATTCCCGCCGATCCGGTGCACGATCCGTGGCATGCCGACGTGCTCAACGACGAAATGCACGTCACCCACAACTTCTGGCCGACCGACTTCAACGGCGACGGCCACGTGGAGCTGCTCGTCACCAGCTTCGAAGGGGTCAACTTGCTCGTGCGTGGCGGCGACACAAAATGGTCGCGCCACGTCATTGGCGAAGGGAATCAAACCTCGTCGCCCAACCGCGGCGCCAGCGAGATCAAGCGCGGCATGCTCGACGGCGGGGCCGACTTCATCGCCACGATCGAACCGTGGCACGGGTTCCAGGTGGTCGTGTACACGCGCCCTGCCGGTTGGTCGCTTGAGAAACCCGCGATGTGGACTCGCAAGGTGATCGACGACGATCTGCAATGGGGACACGCCGTCTGGTGCGCGAACCTCGACGACGATGCCGACGACGAGCTGATCGTCGGCGTGCGCGACAACAAGAGCGCGAAGGTGCTCAGCGGCCTGCGCGTCTACGATCCGCAGGACCGCGCCGGTCACGATTGGAAGCGGTTGCTGTTCGACGCCGGCGGCGTAGCGATTGAAGACCTGGCGGCGACCGATCTCAATGGCGACGGCCGGGCCGATATCGTCGCCAGCGGCCGCGCCACGAAGAACGTGAAAATCTACTGGAACGAAACGGAATAACTCGTCGCCTGCGCCACGCGATCACGGCGGCGGCAGCGGTTGCTGCGGGGCGCCCGCGGCGGCGATCGGCAGTCGCACGGCAGCCGTGGCGGGCTGCCCCAATACGGTGAACAGCCGAAATTGGGCGCGATCGGCAGCGATGGTCGCCGTGATCAGGTCTTGCCGCGCCTGGGCCAACAGCGATTGGCTGTTGAGCACTTCGATCGGCAGCCCCTCGAGGCCGCGGATGCGGTTCAGATCGCGTTCCAGCCCGTCCTCGGCGATGCGCAGTTGGCGCTGGAAGACCGGTACCTGTTCCAGCGCGGCGTTCGACTGCGCATAAGCTTCGGTGACTTCCTGTTCGACTTGCCGAAACATCCGCGTTCGTTCGGCGTCGGCCTGCCGTATTTCGGCCCGGCGACGCTGCTGGAGCGCCACGTTGCCGACGCCAAAGTTTTGCAGGGTCCACATGGCCCAGGCGTCGAAGTCTTGCCGGCCGTAATAACTTCCCAGTGCTGGGTTCGTCGCGCTGCTCCCGCCGCCGAAGGTGCCGCCGCTGTAGCCGACCATCACGGTCGGCAATACCGGCCGGGCCAGCTCTTGTCGATAGCGTGTACGAGTGACGGCGACCATAGCACTACGCGCGGCAAGCTCCGGACGTTGCACCTCCGCGATGCCGAGCAACTCCGGAAGACGAAACTGCGGATCGACGAGCTGGAGGGTCCCCAGCGGAATCGCCGCCGCGCGCAGCCGCACGCTCGGGTCGAGCTGCAACAGCGCGGCGAGCCTTGCCCCGGCAATCACAACGCGTTCCTCGGCGCGGACGATTTCGTTGCGCAGCAGCAACAGCGCCGTCGCAGCGCGTTCGGCATCGGCTTCGCGTCCCTGGCCGGCGTTGGCATAGTTCCTCGTCAGGCGTACGACCTCCTGCAAGTCGACTTCGCTCTGCCTCCAGGCGGCATGCTGCATCTCGGCCGCGACGAGGTTCCAATACCCGTCGCACACTTGCAGCAGCACGTTGTTGTTGGTCGCCTGCGTGCTGTAGCGTACGTTCGCTAACTGTTGCCGGGCAGCCAGCGGATTGAACAGCGCGTCGCCGATCTGGTTGAAGAACTGCACGCCTGGGATCATCGCCGGCCCCGAGCCGACCGCCATCGCGCCCGCGCCAAAGTAGAACGACTGCTGCATCATCGACGTGATGTTGCCCGCGTTCTGCTGCAAGGGGCCGGTGTGATCGTGATAGTTTCCGCCGGCCGCCAGGTTCGGCAGCCAGGTGGCCCGGGCCAGCAGCAGCAACGCCTGGTTCTCGCGAATCGCCTCGCGTGCCGCCCCCAGGGTCGGATTCATCTGCTCCGCGAGGCGTAGTACCGTATCGAGGTCGATCGGCTGCGAGCCGCCCGTCTCGGGAATGGTTGGTCCCTGGCTCGTCGAGATGAGCGTCGTCGATTCGGCGGCCGGTATCTCCGCGGCAACCGTCGAACCGATGGCAACAGCTCTGCACAGCAGCACCAAAACTACGATCCGCGTCCAACGCCCGCCGCTCATGGAGCGACTCCGGCCGGTTCTTCGACCGGCGGCAAGGGGCTGGGGACCGGCGGCAAGCGAATGATGGCCTGTTGTGGCTGGGCCAGGACATCGGCGGGCGGCTGCCCCAGGGCGACGTACATCTCCAATTGGGCGCGATTGAAATCGGCGATGGCGTTCAGATAGTCTTCGCGCGCACGACCTAGCAGCCGCAAACTATCAAGCACTTCGATCGGCAATCCTTCTTGTCCGCGGATGCGCTTCATGTCCTGGGCAAAGGCATTCTGACCGCGCAGCACCGCTTGTTCGCTGATCACGATCTGCGCCTGCCGCGCGTGGATGCGGGCATACGCTTCGGCCACTTCTTGACGGACGCGATTCAGGACGACGAGCTGCTGAAAATCGGCGATCCGGGCACGTGCCTCCGCCGCGCGCACCAGCGCCGCATTGCCCACGCCCAGGTTCTGGAGCGTCCAGTAAAAGATTGCGTCGAAATCGCTGCGACCGTCGAACGCGGTGGGCGTGCCGAGAATGCCGCCGCCAAAGCCGCCGGCACTGTAACCGAGAATAATCTGAGGCGAGAACGGCAGGACGCGCGCGGCGTCTGCGGCCAACAACGCCTCGCGGATCGCCGCCCGACGCTCGGCCAGCTCGGGGCGCTGCAAGAGCGAGATTGCCACCAATTCACTCAAGGGCATTGTGTCGGGAACCACCGACACCGGTACGATCCACGGTTCGATCGGATGCAGGCGAACCACCGGATCGAGGTTCAGCAGGGCAGCCAGTCGCGCGGAAACCGTCAGCACGCTCGCTTCGGCCAGCAGGACGTCGGTTTGCCGGCGGGCCAGCTCTGTGGCGGCACGATCGGCATCGGCCAATCGCCCCACGCCGGCACGAGCGTACGATTCGGTCAGCCGCGCCACCTCGGCCGATTCGTCGCGCGTCCGAACGGCGACGGCGCGCGACCCTTCGCCGCGCATGAGGTCGACGTGTGCCACCGACACGCGCAGCAATACGTCGTTGCGTGCCGCGACGTTGGCAAACGTCCGTTGGGCGACGACCTGCCGAGTGCGCAGGAATCCGAACAGCGAATCGCTGAGGTTCAGGTTGTACTGCACGCCAGGAATCTGCACCGTGCCAGCGCCGACGGCGTTGGTTCCCGCGCCGACATAGACCGCCTGGCGATCGACGTTCAGGATGCTGCCGTCGGAGGCTTGCAGGTTGCCTTGGTGATTGTCGTAGTTCGTGCCAAGGTTGATGCTCGGCAGAATCTGCGCCGCCGCGAATTGCCGCAAGGCGATCGACTCACTGACACGAGCCCGGGCTTGCATCAGCTCGGGATTGCGGACACCGGCCAATCGCAGCGCGGAATCGAGGTCGATCGGCGCTGTCTCAGGATTCAGGATCGAGGCCGGATTCGGCAACTCGGGGCGATCCGCCAGCGGCGGTAGCGGCACGAACTCGGTAGTCGGTTGCGTGGCAGCAATCGGAGGAAGCAGAGGCGCTGCCTTCACCGGCGGCGGTGCTTGCGCAAGCGTCGCAGCTCCCTGCGCGATGAGTATCGCAACCGCCGTTATAGCGAGCAAAACACGCAACTTCATCATTCCGCCTGCATTTGGCAAATGCCGCAAGGCCGGTATAGCCGTTGCGCCCCGAACCTTGAATCGGCGGCCGGGCGGCAATTTCTAATAATTGGCTGTCGTGGCCGGTCGGGTTGATGCAGGCGATACAACGCCGCCGGCCGGCATAATCGGCACGACCGGTTAGGTGGCGCCGGCCAGCTTTCGCAGCTGCCCGACCGATTCGCTCACGGCGGAAATTGCCGTTTCGACTTCGTCAGCGGTGTTAAAGCGACCGAGCCCGAAGCGCAGGCTGGCACGGGTCAGGTCTTCACCGATTCCCAAGGCGCGCAGCACGTGGCTGGGCTCGGGATTGGCGCTTGTGCAGGCGCTACCGGAGCTGACGGCCAAGGTTTTCATGGCCATCATCAGCGCTTCGCCATCGACCCCTGCGAAGCTGACGTTCAAGTTTCCCGGCAGCCGCAGTCCCGGCTCTTCGAGTACCGGACCGTTGAGGGTCACGCCGTCGAGTGCGGAGTTTAGCCCCGACCATAACCGAGCGCGCAGCGCGGCGAGCCGAGGCATTTCGTGCGGCAGCTCCGCGATGCAGAGTTCGAGCGCCCGCGCAAAGCCGATGATTCCCGGGACGTTGAGTGTGCCGCTGCGCAGTCCATTTTCCTGGCCGCCGCCGTCAATCTGCGCATCGAGCCGCACCGGAGTGCCGCTTCGTCGCACGTACAGCGCGCCGACTCCCTTGGGTCCATAAATCTTGTGGGCCGTGAAGCTCATCAAGTCGACGCCCAGCGCACGCACGTCAACCGGCATTTTTCCCACGGCCTGCGTCGCGTCGCAGTGCAGCAACACGCCGCGCGAGCGGCACACCGCGGCGATCTCGGCGATCGGCTGGATGATGCCGATCTCGTTGTTCGCCAACATCACCGATACCAGGATCGTGTCGTCGCGCAGCGCGTCGGCCACGCGCTGGGGATCGAGCCATCCGGCACGCACGCTGGGCGCTTGCTCGACCGGCAGCAGCGTCACCGAATAACCGCGCCGGCCGAGCCTTTCCAGCGGGTCGAGCACTGCGCGATGCTCGGTCGTCACGCTGACCAGATGGCTGCCCTTGCGGCGCTGCCGCTCGGCAATGCCGCGCAAGGCCAGGTTGTCGCTTTCGGTCGCGCCGCTGGTAAAGACAATCTCGCGCCCCGAGGCGCCGATCGCCGCGGCGATGCTTTCGCGCGCCTGGTCGACCGCTTCCTTCGCTTCCCAGCCGAACGGATGGCTGACGCTGCCGGGATTGCCGTAGCGGTCGGTGAACCACGGCAGCATCGCCTGGACGACGCGCGGATCGACGCGCGTCGTGGCGTGGTTGTCCATGTAGATCACGGCGTCGGCCATCGATCGATTATATCCAACCGAATGTTTAGCCGGGGCGTTTGCCGCCGCGCGGCAAAACGCGGCGAGCAAGCTCGCCGGCTAAACTACCGGTATTCGCCGTGGCAGGTGTCGCAGGCCTTGTTGATGCGGGCCACGGCCGACTGAGCGCCGGTCTGGTTGTCGGTCTTGATCGCTTCGACCAATTCGAGGCATTGCGCCTGGAGCGCCGCCGCGTAGCCGACGTAGGTGGCATCGTCGCCGGAATCGAACGTCGGATCTTTGATGATCCCGGCAAGCATGGCGAGCAACTGCGCTTCGCGCAGCAAAGCGTCTTTGTTCTTGGCGAAGGCGCCGCGGTCGGCGGTCCACTTACCCAGGTACTCGGTGCGGGCCTCTTCCATGCGCTTCATCAGCGGTGGGCGGCTGATGAGTTTCCCCAGTTCGTCGCTGCCTTCGCCCTTTGGCAGATCGACCGTGCCGCCGCGGATCAATTCGGCGAGGTCCTCGGCACGCGCCTTGGCTTCTTTGAACGTCGCATCGCTGCTGGTCTTGCAGTTCAGGCTCACTTGCGAGAACTTATTCCGCAGCCCGAGCGCGTCGTTTTTCCAGCGCACATCGCCGTCGTACTGAGCAATCACGGCAAACAACGACGCCAGGACACTGTAGGCCACCTGGGCCTTTTCCCGGCCGTTGCCTTTGAATTCGGTCATGCTCTTGACCGCCGCGTTTACCAACGGAATCTGAGCTTTCACCTCGGCTTCAAGATTGTCGGCCGAGATCAGCGACGACCACGATCCCCCGCCGCTGGCCGCAGGAGCCGCAGCGCCGGGTGCAGGTGCTGCCGCGCCCGGGCCATTTACCGTTGCCGCAGCAGCAGGCGCGACCAACGCTCCACCCGGAGAACCGGGACCGAGCAGTTGTAGCGCGTCGCCCGAGAACAACTCGACGATGTCGCGATCGAACTTCGGCGGATCGACTGTCCCCTTCGCGGCCAAGGCAACGCTTGACCCAAAGGCCAAAAACGCAATGGCGGTGTTCAACCAAGGAGCGCGCTGCGGTGACTGGCAAGGCGTGCGGCAGGGCATTGCGGCGATTCTCCCGAAGTCCAACAAGGTTCAAAACCATTATGGATCGAGAAACCTGCCGCGGCAACCAGCGTCACGCGGCGTCGAGAGCGTCGACGATCAGGCTGCCGATGTTCAGCGCCGAAGTTGCGGCCGGCGACGGGGCGTTGCAGACGTTCACCACGTGGTCGTGTTTTTCGATGATGAAGTCGTCGACCAATTCGCCGCCGGGACTTACTGCCATGGCGCGTACACCGGCTGGGCCTGTGTGTAAATCCTCGCTGCGAATCTCGGGCACCAGCCGCTGCAAGGCGCGCACGAACGCGCTCTTGCTGAGGCTGCGCCACATCTCGCCCAGTCCAATGCGCCAATATTTTGCAGCCATCCGCCGGAAGCCTCGGTAGCTGACCGCCTCGGCCAGCTCGCGCAGATTGATATCGCTCTTACGATACCCTTCGCGGGCCCAGGCGAGCACGGCGTTGGGGCCGCACTCGACTCCGCCCGTAACCATCCGGGTGAAATGCACACCTAAGAAGGGAAAGCTAGGGTTCGGCACCGGGTAGATGAGGTTTCGGCACAGCGGCCATGCCGTCGGCACTAACTCGAAATACTCACCACGAAACGGCAGGATTTGCACCTCGGGCTTCTTGCCCGACATGGTCGCGACGCGATCGGAATACAGCCCGGCACAGTTCACCAGCCGCTTCGCCGGGAACTCGCCGGCGGTCGACTCGGCAATAATGCCGGTGCCGTTGGGATGCATGCCGGTCACGCGTGCTTGCAGCACGATCTGACCCCCGGCGCGCTCGATGTTCGCCGCCAGCCGCTGGCAGACTCCTTTGAAATCGACGATGCCCGCCTCGGGAACGTGGAGGGCGCGAATGCCGGCAGTGTGCGGCTCAAGCTCGCAGAGGCGTTCGCGGCCGATCATCTCGCAGACCACGCCGTTGGCCTTGCCGCGCTCGTAGATTTTCTCCAAGGCGGGCAGCTCCTCTTCGCCAACGGCGACGATCACCTTGCCACACAAGTCGTAAGCAACTCCTTCGGCTTGGCAGAAGTCGACCATCGCTTGCTTGCCCGCTCGGCAATTCTTGGCCCGCATCGTGCCGGGCTTGTAGTAGATGCCCGAGTGCAGCACGCCCGAGTTACGGCCGGTCTGGTGGAACGCCAGCTCGGCTTCCTTTTCGAGCAGCACGACGCTGTTGCCGGGATAGCGTCGCTGGTATTGATACGCGGCGGCGAGTCCGACGATGCCGCCACCCACGACGAGTAAGTCGCACTGCGTAGTCATGCGAAGCAGTATAACGGCCCGAAAATCCCGCGAATATCGACCTTGGAACGATCCGGGGGCGTCGATACAATCCGCCCCCGCTTTGCAACCGGGGAGGCGCGGCGGAATTGTGGCCGGCTCGACGATGCCCTGGCACGATGTTGTGCTATCAGGGGTCGAGTCTGCACGCCAAGCACGGAGGCACGCTGTGGACAAACTGCTGATCGTCGGCGCCGATACGATGCTCGGGGCGAACTTGGCACTCGCACTGCGCAATCGTTGGCAGGTGGTCCTACTAGGCGGCGACGAGACGCCGATGCTCGACGGATGCTTGTCGAGCGTCTGCGACCTCAGCGATTGCCGCGACACTAGCTATCGCGTGCTCGTGGAGTCGCCGCGAGCGATCGTTCACTGTTCGCGCCTGGCGACCAGCGGCTGGGACATGCTCACCGCCAACGAGCCGATCGATACGCAGGAACTGATCCAACAAGCTTTGTCGCTGGCTAGCGCCGCCGAGCAGGCGGGCTGTCCGCTGACGGTGCTGACCACCGACGCAATTTTCTCCGGCCCGCGGATGTTCCATTGCGAGCCCGCGCCAGCGACGGCGAACCACTCGATGGCCGAGGCGGCCAAGACGTTTGAGCGCGCCATGGCCAAGACGCCCGCCTTGATCGTGCGGACCCATGCCTATGGTTGGAGTCCCGTCGGTGCGCCGCAGGGATTCGCCGAAACGGCGTGGGAGAACCTGAACGGCAGCATCGGCTGCCCGGTCGATGCACAGAACTACTGCACGCCGATCCTCGCCACCGACCTGGCGCCACTGGTATGCAAGGCGATCGAGCTGAACCTGCGCGGCGTATATCACCTCACCGGCGCCGAGCGCACGAACCAGTACCGCTTTGCGGCCGAGATGGCAGTGGCCTGCGGCCTGACAGGCCGACAGGTATTGCTCGAACCGCCGAAGCGCCGCACCTCGAACCGGCCATTCATGGACGAAACCTCGCTGAACACCGGCATGGCCCGCCGCGACTTGCGGATGCCGCTGCCGATGTTGCGCGAGGGGCTCGCACGCTTTGCCGACCAGGCAAACAATGGCTTCCGCGACACGCTGCGGTCGGCCTACCGCGCGGTCAAAGGCCACCAGCACGCGGCCTGATGTTTAGCCGGCGGCCTTGGCCGCCGTGTTGATCGCGGCGGCCAAGGCCGCCGGCTAAACACACTCCCCCAGTCCCAACAGCTCGTACAGCCGCGGATCGGCCAACGTATCGGCCACCAGTGCCGCTCCATCGAAGTCGTGCGCCCGGCTGTGCCCCGCCGGCACCGCCACGGCAATCGCTCCCGCCGCCACCGCAGCGCGGCAGCCGTTCTGACTGTCTTCCAGCACCAGCATTTCGGTAGGCGCAACACCCAGCCGTCGCGCCGCCGACAGATAGATCTCCGGATGCGGCTTGCCGTCGACCACATCTTCGGCCGTGAGCAAGAAGGCGAACCTGGGCTCGAGGTCGAATCGTCGCAGCACGTCACTGGCGAAGTGCCTGCCGCTGCTGGTCGCGATCGCCTTGGGGATCACTGCCGCCTCGAGCGCCGCCAGCAACTCGGCAAGCCCGGGCATGAACGCCAGCCGGGTGTCGAGAATGCCCGCAAAGATCTCGGTCGTTTCGCTAGCAAGCTGTTCGACGGTGTCGGGCAGGCAATGCCAGTCGATCATCATCTGCAGCGACACGCGGCCGGGGCGTCCCATCATCCGATTGAGCAGCTCGACGGGAAAATCGCATCCGCGCCGCCGCAACAGCTCCGTGCCGACCCCTTGATACAGTTCCTCGGTGTTGAACATCAGGCCATCGAGATCGAACACGACGGCCTTTGCTCTGTTGTTTCGTGGCTTCATGCTCGCAAATCTTCGCAAATCGCGGCCAGTTCGCCAAGGATCATGCTCGTCGCGCCCCAGATGCGGTGCTCGCCCCAGGCGATGTGCGGCACGAGCACGTTGACGCCGCGCGATCGATGCACGTGCGTGCCACGTTGCTCGGGATCGAGCACCGCGGCCAGCGGCAACTCGATCAACTCCGAAACCTCCTCGGCGTGAGGATGAAACACCAGGGGTCCGCTTGCGCAGGCCAGCCAAGGAGTCACGGTGAAGTTGCTGGCGTACAGATACAACGGCGATAGCATGCCGAGTAAATCGACAGCGTCGCCGGCCACCCCCAGTTCTTCTTCGAGCTCGCGCAGCACGGCCTCACGAGACGATTCGCCGGGTTCGATCTGTCCACCGGGAAAACTGATCTGGCCGGCGTGATGGACCATCGTTTCCGGCCGAGCGGTCAGCGGCAGATGCCACGCTCCGTCGCGGCGGTACAGGAGCACCATCACTGCCGCCGGCCGGACCGACAGTGGTGCCGGCCCAAAATGTCGGCCATAGCTCAATCCGGGTTCGAAGCAGCGCTGTGCCGGAATTCCCGGCAGGCGGTGTTGCAAGCGCTCCGCCAGGCGCACTGGCAAATCAGGCGTGTCGACCAACGTCTTCAGCACTCAGTCTCCTCGAACGTCCCGCTTTCGCAGATCGCGCAAATCGTACACGGCGTACACGGCGTTCTGATACAGGCACGGCAGCGCCAGCGGCGGATCGCATGTCGTCACCAGATAATCGACGCCGTACTTGCGTGCCACGCGCGCCACATGAGCCACGCTGGTATCGGCCAACGAGCCGTAGAAACGGCTTCCCTCTTCGATCGAACCTGTGCCGTGAATGTCCTCCATCCGCTGCCACCAGGCGACTAACTCGCTGGCATCCTGCGGCACGTCCTTCCACGTAACGACCTCGCCACGCTGGGCGTACCACTTAAACGTCTGCGACGAACGCGGCGTGAGACAGAGCGCATCGGCCGGCGTGTGTTCACGCACCCACCGGCACACATCGCGCCACGCACGATAGTCGATCACTTTCGATGGCCCGTCGGCACGCGGTGCCGGGTCTTTCATGCGCGCGGCGGTCAACGCAGCAAAGTGTCCGATGAGTCCGAAGACGACGACGGCCGTCGCGATAATGCCCCAACTGCGTCGCGTTGCGATGCATTGCCACAGCCAAGAAGTGCCCACAAGCGCGGCTCCCAACGGCAGCATGGCATCCGACAGCCGGAACCAGTAGAACCGCAGCAGTCCCGCGACCGGCGCCGGCCACACCGGTGCCGCGAGGCTGATGAGCCATCCGGCGCCGGCGATCATCAACGACGCCGCGACCACGCGACGAATGACGTTCTGCCGAGCGTCGCTGTTGGTGAAAGCACATAAGGCGAACCAAATCGCCGCCAATAGCAGGAAACGTTCGACAAAGCTGGCCGGGAACTTCGCCGGCCATAGGTGGTGCGGCAACCTTTCGTAGACGTACAGCTCGTTGGCCTCGGCGACGACCGCCGGCGATGCATGCCGCGTGAGTTGCAACCCTGGGATGACCCCAGCCAACGCGATCACTCCGCCTAGCAGCATTCCCGGGAGCATCGAGCGCAGGGATGGCCGCTGACTGCCCAACATTGTCCAGGCACCGGCTAGCGCGATCGCCGTCCAGCCACCGACGAGCACGTGCAGCGCCGACGCCGCACCAATCAGCAGCCAACCGAGTGTCCAACGACCGCGCACCACTTGCGCCAGCGCGACGAACACCAGTCCGAAGGCCAGTCCTTTCGCTTCGAACCCGCCGATGATCCATTCGCCCGCCATGTGGCAGCGTTCGCTCAGCGCGGCAAGCAGTCCGGCCGAAACGATCGCCATTCCCCAACGTGGCAGCAACGCATGGCTGAGGCTACGCCAGCCAAAGGCCATTAACGCCCACGTCGCCAGGCGACCGGCCCAAGCAGCCGCCGGGAACGACAGCCATCGCACCAACCAACCGACCGAAAGATAGAACGTCAGGTGCGAATCCGCCGAATTCAGAAAGAAGTCGCGCGCACACCACGTCGGGTCCCAGTAATGCAGCGCCTTGCCCAGGTAGTGTGCCTCGTTGGTGTCGGGGACCGGCCAGGCCCCTTCGAGCACGAACACACCAAACACGAGCGCGGTTTCGAGCCACGCGGCGACTGCAATGCGATGCGAACGGAGCATGTCCGAAGTATAGCCCGACGGGAAGCGACTCGCGGTACCTTGTCGCCCGAAGGGCGACGCCCTATATTTCGTCCAACCGCAAGTCCTGCCGGCTCTTCTCTCCCACGTTCGAGGTTCGCACCGTGGCCGCGTCACCCGGCAAGACCCTGCGACAGGCCGTTGCCGATTCGACGATCATCGTTCCCGGTGCGTTCAACGCCTTGGCGGGAAAACTGATCGAAGAGGCTGGCTTCCAGGCGATCTACCTTTCGGGAGCAGCGTTCTCGGCCGGGTCGCTGGCCCTGCCCGATATCGGCCTGTTCACGCTCACCGAGTTGGTGCAGCAGACCACCTGGTTGACGCGCAGCGTCGACATTCCGGTGATCGTCGATGCCGACACCGGCTTCGGCGAAGCGGTGAATGTCGAACGCACGGTCGTCGAACTCGAAGCCGCCGGTGCTGCCGCCATCCAGCTCGAAGATCAACGGTTGCCGAAGCGCTGCGGCCACTTGTCGGGCAAATCGCTCGTCGAGCCGGCTGAAATGTGCGCGAAGCTCCGTGCCGCGGCCGCCGCGCGCCGCGATCCCGACCTGGTGATCGTCGCCCGCACCGATGCCCGCGGTGTGGTGGGCCTGCCCGAAGCCATCGATCGTGCGAAGCGATATCTCGACGCCGGGGCCGATTGGATCTTTCCCGAAGCGCTGGCCGATCGCAACGAGTTCGAAGAATTTGCGGTGGCCATCGATGCTCCGCTGGTGGCCAACATGACCGAGTTCGGGCAAAGCCCGCTGCTGCCGCTCGACGAGCTGGCGCACCTCGGCTATGCGGCGATGCTGATGCCCGTGACGCTGCTGCGTGTGGCAATGAAAGCAATCGAGGCGGCGCTGGGCGTGATTGCCGACGAAGGGACGCAGCGCGAGCTGCTCGACCTGATGCAGTCGCGGCAAGAGCTGTACGATCTGCTGGGCTACACCGACTACGAAGCCCGCGACCGCAACTACTTCCAGAACGGTTGACGCTCGACACGAAGCATCCACGCCACGACGGAATCGAATACGCGCATGACCGAAGCGATCTACAGTCCAGGGCTCGAAGGAGTGATTGCCGGCGAGACGGCGGTGAGCACCATCGAAGGCTCGCTGCAATATCGCGGCTACCGGGTCGAAGAGTTGGCCGAGCACGGCACGTTCGAGGAAACGGCCTATCTGCTGCTGCACGGCGAGCTGCCGGGCGCCGACGAACTTGCCGAGTTCCACAAGCGATTGGCCACCGCGGCCGGCGAGGTCCCCGAGGAGGTCATTACCACGCTACGATCGATCCCACCGCAAGCGCCGGCGATGGACGTGCTGCGAACCGGGACGAGCATGCTGGCGCACTGGGACCGCGACGTCGCCGACAACAGTCACGAGGCGAACGTGCGCAAAGCCGAGCGCTTGCTGGCGCAATTGCCGGTGCTGGTGGCGGCAAGGCAACGATTGCTGGCGGGCAAGGAGCCGGTTGGCCCCGACGCGAAACGCTTACTGGCCGCGAATTTCTTGGGCATGCTCACGCGTCGCACGCCGAGCGAGCGCATGGTTCGCGCGCTCGATGTGTCGCTGGTCCTCTACGCCGAGCACGAGTTCAATGCCTCGACGTTCACGGCCCGCGTCGTCTGTTCGACGCTGTCCGATCTGCACTCGGCCATTGTTGCCGGCATCGGTGCTTTGAAGGGGCCACTGCACGGCGGAGCCAACGAACGTGTGCTGGAAGTGCTTCAACAGGTCGGCACCAGCGACAAGGCCGAGGTCTGGATTCGCGACGCCCTGGCCAAGAAGCTGCGGGTCATGGGCTTCGGCCATCGCGTGTACAAGGATGGCGATCCACGGGCCGTGTACCTCAAGAAGCTGTGCGGCGAACTGGCCGAGGAAACCGGCCACCAGGACATGGAACGCATGGCCGAGGTGATCGAAACGATCGTCCGCAACGAGAAGCGGCTGCCGCCGAACCTCGACTGGCCGAGCGCCCGGCTGTTCCATTACCTGGGCCTGCCGGTCGAGCTGTACACGCCGCTGTTCGTGATGAGCCGCGTCGCCGGCTGGAGCGCTCACGTGATCGAGCAGCTCGACCACAACCGGCTGATCCGCCCCCGCTCGCGTTACACCGGCCCCACGGCACGCGCCTGGGTGCCGATCGGCGACAGAAGGTCCGGTTAGCCGCGACGCGCCGTGGAGCGCGCTTCGGCGCTCAATTCATCGACGGGTCCGGCGGCACGTGCTTGATCTTGAGTGCGTCGAGCACTTCGTTCCCGGCGATTTCTTGCAGCACGCGTTCCCACATCTCTTCATCGGCGGCGAACACGTGGCGCTCAAGGGCCGGCCGCGTGCGCCATGCTCCTTCGGCCAGTTCGCCTTCGAGCTGACCGGCGCCCCAGCCGGCGAAGCCCGCGAAGAACCGCGCCTGGCAATCGCTGCGAACCAGGTGCTCGACGTTCTCGCGCCCCGCGCAGAAGTAGAGTCCTGGCCGGACCTCGGTTTCGGAGCGATCGACGCAGTCGTGCATGGCCATCAGCGGCCCCTCGACTGGCCCGCCGACATACAGCAAGTCCGCCCGCCGGCACTCCCTGGCGCTGAGCTGGCCCCAGACCTGTTTCAGTGTCGCCTGGCTGGGACGATTCAGCACCAACCCCAACGCCCCCTGGTCGCCGTGTTGCACCAGCAGCACGACGGTGTGGAAAAAATTAGGATCTCGTAGTTCCGGCGCCGCCACGAGCAAGTGTCCTTGCAGGCTCGTTGCCATGGTGCGCCGAAGCCCCTTTCAACGGCCTGCCGCCGCGCGCTTCTGAGCCGCCTTCGCCTTGCCATGCTCGTTGCGCAAGCGACGCTTGCGGCGAGCGGCCGCATTCTTGCCCGATCGATTCGTGCCCATGCTTCCCTCCTGGTACCTGGTCGCCGAGCCAGCGCGGCTCGACTGCCAGCGCAACCTATCGGGCGACCGAGGGAACGTCAATGGTCAGCGCGCTGGCTCCGTGAAGCGCCGAGTGTCAATCGCTCGTTATCGGCTCGAGCTGCGCCACGGGACGTTGCCGCCCTGTGGCTGCGGTGCCTCGGTGGACGCGTCGGTGTGCCAAGCCACCGGCGTGTAGGAACCAGCAGGATACAACGGACGTGCGGTGACGCGGTTCTCGGGGTCGATCAACCGCGGCGTGGACGTCGAGTTTCCTTGCGGATCCTGATTCACGCCGGCGTCGGGGATGGGCTTGAGAGTCGATCCCGGCGCACTGTCATCGCGGAAGGTTTTCAGAGGCGAAGCGCCGCTCGGCGGCGTCGCAAGCGAAGGCGGATTATTTCCATTCAGCGCCGGCGCGTTGGTGGTGCCGCCGGCGGATGATGGGGTGTAGCCAGGCGACGGCTGATAGCTCGGCATCGGCTGATAGTTGTTCGACGGTGAATACGGCGGCACCGGCTGATACGTGCTCGCAGACGGATAAGTCGAAGGGTAGCTTGGCGGATAACTCGTCGAAGGAGCATAGGCCGGCGGCGCGTACGAGCTGGTGTTCGGCGACAGCGATGGTGCCGGCATCACGGCGCTGCTGACGGCGGCATTGTAGTTCGGCGAACCGACGTACGCCGGGCCCGGCGGCGCAGCGCATCGCGCGCAGCCGGTCGGCATGGCGACCACGGACGTCGCCGGTACCGTGTAAGCGCCGAACAAGCTGCGCTGCACGATCGGCATGGCGACCGTCGTTTGGTTGCACGCCGTCGGGCACGGGTTCGAGTAGACCAACCGGTAGCTGGTGTACGGCACGAGCCGCGTCTGCTGAACGAACGTCGTCACCGGACGCAGCGTGGTTTGTTGGCAACCGGTGCACAGATTCGTCGAGCAAGCCGGCCGATACGTGGTCACCGGGACGCACACGACCTGCGTGCGGTAGCAGGTCTGCGGCATGTATTGCACGGTCTGCGGCAAGCAGGGGTTCGCCGTCGCCGGCAGCAGTGCCGTCGTGGTGGTCGTCGGCGTCGAGCACGAGTTGCACCACTTCGAGAACAACTGCGCACGAGCCGGCGTCGGCGATACACCGATCGCGGCAAGGCCGAGAACCATCAGGGCGAGTCTTTGGCGGAGCGCTGTCATGGCTGCCTCCCTCGAATGCTCACGAAACGATCTTCATTCTCTATACACTTTGCGCCGCTGGGGCTGTCAACGAAACTTGAGCCCGACCGGCAATTTGCGAACGGATTACGGATTTGCCGAAGGAATCGAGAGCGGCGACTTGCGCGACCGGTTCCCGGTACCAGCGGCCGTGCGCCGGCCTCGTCGGCCGCGGCAACGGAAAAGTTTAGGACGCGATTCACGCACATGGCCGCAAGCGTTGCCGGATCGGCGCTGCGTGTCGCTACGGACGCTGCAAGCCGCGGCGACGCAGCTCGTACAACCGATACAATCCGAACAACGTCTCGCGGACGTCAGGCGCGTGCCGCGCAAACAGCACTTCTACGTCCGCGGGCGTGACGTGGTTGTCGCCAGCAGGGAGCAAATTCGTGACAAGCTCTAGGATCGCTGCTAGCTCGGGACGCGTCGCATACAGCAGCGGCAGCTTGCATGCACGATGCGTCGTGACGAGCAAGCCATGACCGTTCCGGCGGCAGAAGCGGACGACGCGCCACGCGCTCCAGCGGCTTAGCTGCTCATAGCCGTCGATCGCCACGATCGAAGGTGGCCCGCCGGTATGCGGAACACGCAGCCAAGCAGGCCACGCCGGCAAGCGGCGCTCGTGATTGCGCAGCGTGAACACGGTTACCCGGCGCTGCCGCGCCCGCAGCGCCTCGAGAAGCGTCGCGAGCAACGTGCTCTTTCCGCTGCCGTGCGGTCCCACAATCTGCCCTCGGCAGCCAGCCGCCTGGAAACGCGCGGTGAGCTGCCCGACACTCGCGCCTTCGGCAAATCGAAATGGAATTTGACCAGGGCGGACCCGAGTCGCCGAAAACGGATTGTGTGCCGGTAGCGCCAGGTCAATCTGTGCAGCGTTCATGGCGCCGTTTCCTCCTCGGCCGTTGCCACCATCACCCGCGGTACATCTCCCAAGCGGAACGGTTCTTCGGCCACCATCTCCTTGCCGCCAGCCAAGAACACACGCACGCGCGCACACCAAAAAATGCGAACTAGGATGCCGTCGTAGCTAAGCGGACTATTGGGCAGCGTCGTCGAGAAACGTCGCGGCCGGCGCGCGTCGGCCAGCGAACCATTGTCCTTGGCGAAGCGCTCGAAATGGTGCACCGCCAAGTCCTCATCGCCTTGCCCTTCGGTGTACCACAGCGCTGAAAGCTCGATCGCCTGCGGTTCCACCAGCGACAGCGATTCGATGTGGAACTCGCCGGTCAATCGCTCGCCGGGGTAATATAGCCGGCGATCGTTGTCGAGGCGGATGATGATTTCGAGCCCAGTCATGCGTGCTCACTCTGGGCTGCGCGCACGGTGGTCGCCGCCCGGCCACCAGCACGTGGATAGACATTCAACTGGTAGGCGCGTTCAAATTCGCGACCCGAGCGCAGCCGGCCCTCGACAATCAACTTCCAGACGATGTGATTACAACTCCCCGAAAATGAGTGCATCGCCGTCGACGGCAGCTCGAATGAAAAAAGAGCCGTGTGCGCCTCGCCAGTTTCCGACTCGATTTTTTCGGCGCAGTACAGAACCTGTTCCACAACGCGCTGCCGGGCCGTTCGCAGGTTCGTCCCTTGCAGGTAGCGCACCTCTTCGTCGCACACCAGCAGTATGCGGCACCGCTCGATCGGCGCTCGGCACTGCTGCGAGAGGAATAGCTTGTATCGGCCGCCGGGATAGAGAGGTTGTTGATCGATCTCGAGAATCCGCGTGCCAACTTCCGCGGCGATCGCAAACTTTCGTAGCGTCCCGACAATCAACACCACGCCGGCCAGCACAAACGACGCCAGGATCGTTGTGAGCGCCCAATCGCCACTGCCAGCCAGATGCCGGCGAACGTCGAGCACGACCAGCGCGGCAACCAACACGTTCCAGGCAACCGTTGCTGCGAGCATTCCCCACAGCGACCAGCTCGGCGACGCCGGCGGAAGCCGGTAGCGCAGTGTCGTACCGGCGCTGTTCGTCAGGTGCGCGTGGCCCGGCACATGGGGAAACAGCTCATTGACATCGACAATCGATTCCAACGGATCAAGCTCCGCCGCCTTGCGCGCCCACACGGCACGGCGCTCGGTGCTTTTCCCCCAGCTTAGGAGCGTCAGCACCAGCCCGGTGCCGCCGATCGCCAGGAACGAAAGCGGAACGACCAGCGCCAGCCAGGCGAACCAATTCTCGCCGCGCACCACGATTGCCCGCTCCGGGTTTTGCGGATCGTACCAGCAGGTGCGTCGCTCGCCTGGTTTGAATGCGGCGATCGCCTGGCGACACCATGCTTCGTCGTGGATAAACATGGCGACGTTGTCGTACGTCCAGATGCGATGGTCGACACCATCGATCATGTAGGCAATCCGCACCTCCGGTCGATAGACGACGCGCCCTCGACCGGCGCTTTCTGCGACTCGCGTGTCGAGCACCGTACACTCGGTCGGCTCGAACGAGTAGTTGGCGCGCCAGTTGGGAACGGTCAACTGGCTGAGAATGACGGCCAACGACACGCAACCCAGCACCAAGAACACGACGAAGAACACGCCCAGGCTCGCCCCGCCAAGCTTGTCGGAGCGCATATTGCGGCTGCCGCGCTTCTTGCCGAAGAATCGTTTGACGACCTGGGTCACGGGGAACCTTTGCGAGTCGAAGGATTTCGCCGCTCGATTATAATGCAAAGCATGCGCATCGCCTCCTGGCTCCTGTTTCTCATCATCATCGTTGCGCGGACGGTCCGGGCCGAGGAACAATCCGACGAGTGGCCGTGTTGGCGTGGGCTGTCGGGGCAAGGAGTCGCGCTGGCGACGAAACTTCCTGACCCGTGGCCCGAGACATGTCCACCGCCGCGCTGGGAGGCGAAGATCGGTATCGGCTGGTCGAGCCCCGTCGTCGCCGCGGGGCGTCTCGTCGTCAGCGATCGGCAAGGCGACCGCGAACGTGTGCTCGCCTTCGATGCCGAAAATGGCCGGGAACTCTGGGTTCGCGAGCACCCGATCGATTTCGAAACGCATGCCGTCGGCCGTCGTCACGGAAACGGTCCTAAGGCCACCGCGGTGCTCGACGCCGAGCGCGTGTACTGCCTGGGCATTGCCGGTTGGTTGGAATGTCTCGATGCCCGCGACGGACACACGATCTGGCAGGTCAGCCTACCGGCGGAGTTCGGCACGCATCAGCCGCTGCCGGGCGATCGCGCGGTGGTCGAGGCGGATGAAGACGTGCTTGTGCCCATCGGCCACGGCCAAGGGGCGACCGTGCCGCTGTTCGGCTACACCGGTTCGCCGCGGCTGGAGGGGGACCGCTTGATTTGCTCGGTCGGCGGCGAGCGCGGCGCGACGATCATCGCCTTCGACAAGCGCACCGGTAAGCCGGTGTGGCAAGCGCTGCACGAGCACGTTTCGTACTCATCGCCGGTGGTGGCCGAGATCGACGGCATGCGGCAGATCGTGGTGATGACCGGGCCGCACGTCGTCGGGCTCGATCCTGCCGACGGTCGGCTCCTGTGGAGCCATCCGTTTCAACTCATCTACGACGAGAGCATCAGCACACCGGTGATAGCCAACGATGTGGTGGTGGTCGGCGGCACGGGCAAGCCGCTCACGGCGCTGCGGATCGAGCGCTCGGGCAACGAATGGTCGTGCCGCCTGGCGTGGGAGAACTTCGACCTGACGAGTTACCTGTCGAGCATGGTCGTGCGCGATCGTCTGGTGTACGGCATGAGCGACGGTGGCGAGTTCTGCTGCGTCGATCTGCGCGACGGCAGCACAGTCTGGTCTGGCGGCTCGCATGGGTATTACTCGACACCGGTTTTGGCCGGCGAGCGCATCCTGGCACTCAACGAGCGCGGCTGGCTGCTGGTGCTGACGGCGCAGCGCTCAGGCTATCGCGAACTGGGGCGCAGCCGATTGGCCGAGGTGGCCACCTGGACGAGCCCGGCAGTCGTCGGCTCGCGGCTCTACCTGCGCGGCGACGGGCTCGTGCGCTGCTTCGACTTTAGCCAGTGATAAAACTCGTGCAGCCTCGTTGATTTTCCGCGCGCCGCGATTCGTTTCATTGGGGATAGACACTCCCCCACTACCTGTCCTCGCTGCAACCTCAATCGCCACTCGCACTAACGGCTGGCCTACAAAATACGTTGAAAACCGTGGTGATTCTTCTATTGTGGGCGACGATCTGCTGAAGCGCACGGAGCTGATTCGAGAACCGCGTTGTCGGCTCTCATTCGAACATCAATGCGCGGCGCGTGGCGGCTGCCTGTGCCTGCTGAGCGGTCCCTGACGACACGCGGTACGATTCCGCCACACGGTACGCCGCCTGCCGGGCGGCGACATCGCCGGAGCGGTGCAGGCCGACGGTCAGCGAGGTAGCTCCCGCGAGTTCCTCCTGCTTCACGAATAGCACCTTGCCGTAGCCGCGTGCTTCGCAGCGCAGCTTCACGCGATCGAATCGCCAATCGGCCGGCGCGGCGAACGTCACGCGGAACGAGTGTGCCCCTTGCAGCGAGTCCTGCGTCGATGGGTGCAGCTTGAAGAACACGCCCGAGCCGTTGCCGGTCGTGCCACTGGCGACGATCAGCTTCTTGGGCGGAAGCTTGTGATAGGTTTCGTCGGTGCCGGTGTGCTTTGTCCACTGGGCGGCGGCGCCCGGCGTCCCCTGCACTTGCACTGGGCCGGACGTGACGGTCGCATGCGGACCGAACTCAATCATCGTGGTTCGCTCGGTCGTCTCTTTGCGCTCGATGGGACCGGTGATGTCGCTGGCCAGCTCGTTGCGCGGGAAGAAGTCGACCACGCGCAGGCGCCGCTCCGGGCTGCTGATGAACAGCAGCATTTCTTTCAGGTCGTCCTCGCTGCCGGCGGTCAGCAGCATCGAAACGTTAAACTGCGCCTCGTACAGCCGTTCGTTCGGGCTGAGCCGGTAGGCCGACGGCGGCGTGACATCGCGGCATTCGACCACCGTCGCCGTGTCGAATTGCACGCGCGGTGCTGCCGCCGCGGCGCGATCAACGCTGCCGAACGTGCTGCTTGCAACGATCACCGCGGTCGCCAAGATCGATCGGACAGGTGACGCAAAGAATGCGGCCATCCGTGTTTCCCCCAATTGCCAGGTGCGAGAACTTGCTGCTTCGGAGAGCGGGCATGTCCAGCCCTTGCAGCGGCCCGGCCATGGGCTTGATCGCTGTTACTTACGCCGGTCGGGCGACGATGGATCGCGCGAAAATGTTTTTCGCCTGCTAGCAAGAACCGTTCAGACACCGGTGGCGTAGCGTTCGGCGTATTCCAGAATCCACAGATCGATCAACTCGCGGAACGTTGCCTGATCGACCTCGGCCAGTCGTTGATAGTGCGAACGGTTGAACAACTCCTTGTTGCGGATCGTCGCCTTGCCCAGCAATTCCAACACTTGGGCCGAGCTGAACGGACGGATGCTCATTTCCAGCCGGCTGTAAAAGTTTCGCCGCTGGCCGTCGCCACCGAGGACCAGGTCATCTCGACTGACGGCCGCGCCCCAGCCGCGGTCGCCGACGACTGTTTCGAACCGAAAGCCGGGAAAATGATCGGGGAGCCGGCCGACGCACTGCTCGATGTGCTCCGAGAGCTCGAGCCGCAGTTGCGTGTGCAACCGCTTCAGCTCTTCTTCGCTGATCGCTTGCCGCGCCGCCTCGCGCGCCCGCACTTCGCCTGAGCGCTGACCGCGCTCGACCGCCTTCTCCAAGCGCTTCTGAAAGTCCATGACCGGCAACCTCGGCGATCGCGCCGCCTCAAGAGGGCTTCGAAGGTTCGCCGTCGGCCGGCTTGTCGTGCGTGATTTTCCAGAACTGCTGCAAGTCACCAAAGGTTCGCAGCGGCGCTTTGCCTTCGCGCATCTCCTTACTCAACGGCACCACCGGCTTCGGCTTCGCATGCGGTTTCGGCCGCGCCGGCGGCGGCCCTTGCGACTTGACAAAGTGCGGTTTGCCGCCGCCCTGCTTAGCATGCTGGGGTCGTTGCTGCGGCGGACGCCCGGGGCGCGGTGGCCGCGATTGACCCTGCGGCGGCGCCTGCCCGTCGGCCGTGGGCTGACTTGGCTTGCCTCTTCGCGGCGGTGGCACCGCGCGCCGCTGCGCGGGATCGATCATCGTCAACGAAACACGGCGCCGCTGCTTGTCGACTTCCAACACCCACACCTTCACGATGTCGCCGACGCTCACTACCTCGTGCGGATCCTGCACATACCGATCGGCCAACTGGCTGATGTGCACCAGGCCGCTGTCCTTCAGGCCAATATCAATGAACGCGCCAAAATCGACCACGTTCAACACCGTGCCGGCCAGCTCCATGCCCGCAGCCAGATCGTCGATCTTGAGCACGCCCTTCTTGAAGATCGGCGGCGGCAGCGATTCGCGCGGATCGCGCCCAGGGCGCGCCAACTGCGCCACAATGTCGCGCAGCGTCAACGCGCCCAGCTTCAACTCTTCGAGCAACGGATCGATTTGCAATTCCGCGGTCCGTTGACCCAACTGCGCAGCGCGCTCCTTGTCGAGCAGGTCGGCCGGCGTCGCTCCCAGCCGGGCAAGCACCTGCTCGGCAGCAGGATAACTTTCTGGATGAATCCAGGTGACATCCAAAGGATTTTCGCCGCCAACGATCTTCAAGAACCCGGCGGCCTGCACGTACGTTCCTTCGCCGAAGCCGCTCACCTGCTTCAGTTGTTCGCGGCTTTTGAACGGTCCGTTGGCCGCGCGATGATCGTAAACGCGCTGGGCAGTGAGCTGGTTCATCCCCGCCACGTGCCGCAGCAGGGCGGGGCTGGCGGTGTTCAAATCGACGCCCACGTAGTTCACACAGCTTTCGACCACGGCATCGAGCGAATCGCGCAGGTGCTTGGCCTTCACGTCGTGCTGATACATGCCGACGCCGATGTTCGCCGCGTCGATCTTCACCAGCTCGCTGAGCGGGTCCTGCAACCGCCGGCCGATCGATATCGCGCCGCGGAGCGTGGCGTCGTAGTGCGGAAACTCGACGCGGCTCAACGGGCTGGTGGAATAGACGCTCGCGCCGGCCTCGTTGACGATCACGTACGACACGCCAGCGTCGGCCAGCTCGGCGGCGAGCAAGTCGCTGACGAAGCGTTCCGTCTCGCGGCAGGCGGTGCCGTTGCCGATCACGATCACGCCAAGTTGATGCTGCTTCACCAGCTCGACGACTTTCGCCTTCGCCTCGGCGCGGCGTTCTTCTTTCCCGATGAGATGAATCAGCGCGTGGTCCAGCAAGTTGCCGAATTCATCGAGCGCCACCAGCTTGCAGCCGCTCTTGTAGCCGGGATCGACCGCCAGCAAGCGCCGATCGCGCACCGGTGGCTGCAACAGGAGATTGCGCAGGTTGCGGGCGAACACTTCGACGGCATGCGTCTCGGCATCGTCGGTCAGCTCGCGGCGGATTTCGCGCTCGAGGCTCGGCAACACCAGCCGCGCCAACGCATCGCGGCCGCAGCCGCGCAGGAAATCGGCATGCGGATGTCCGGAGGGCACCACCAGCTCGTCGACCGTCTGGTGCATTGCCTCCAGATCGCACTCCACGCGCACGCGCAGTGCCCGGGCACGCTCGCCACGATTGATCGCCAGCACCCGGTGCGGCGGAATCTTGCCGAGCGCTTCGCTGTACTGGAAATAATCGCGGAACGCTCGCTGATCTTTCAGCTCTTTTTCTTTCCGCTTGTCCTTTTTACGGTCGGCCTTTTTCGCGGCGCGCCGATCGCGCGACGGCGGTTCCGTAGTTTCGCCGGTCGGCTGCGTCTGGACCTGTCCGTTCGTGCTGCCGCTCTCCGAAACTGGTTCGGGCGCCGCCTCGGATTGCGTCGGAGAATCGGTAGGCCCAACGGTCGCCGGCGGTGCCATCTCTGTTTCTTGCGCCGTTTCGTGCGTCGCAACCACCGGTGCCGCCTCGGCCGCCGCTTCCGGTTCCTTTTTCACTTCCGGCTCGACGGCCGACGAAACAATCTTTCCCGTCCGTTCGAGAATCGCCCGCAGCTTGCCGCGCAGGTCGGCGCGTTCGGCGAACATTTCGGCCAGGATGTGACCCGCTCCCAGCAATGCGTCGGCCGGGGTGGTGACTTGCTTGTCGGGCGGCGCCGTGGCCACGTTCACAAAGTCGGCGGCCCTGGCATCGAGATCGGCGCATGCCGCGTCACCGGCGAGAATCTCGAGCGCCAACGGCTCGAGTCCCCGGGCCCGCGCGCTGGTCGCGAGCGTCTGCTTCTTCGGCTTATAGGGAAGATAAAGGTCTTCCAGCCGCTTGGTGGTGTCGGCTGCTTCGATCGCCGCGGCGAGCGCCGGCGTGAGTTTCCCTTGCGACTCGATCGATCGCAGGATGGTATGCTTGCGCTCGGCCAACAATCGCTGACGAAGCACGCGCTCCTGGATGCTGCGGATTTGCTCTTCGTCGAGCCCCCCGGTCTGGTCCTTGCGGTAGCGCGTGATGAACGGAACGGTGTTCCCTTCATCAAGCAGCGCGACCACCGCCGAAACGCGATTTTGTTGCAGCCCCAAACTTTGCGAGACCTGAGCGAGGTCGATCGCCGGCGGAGATGGCATACCAAAAGAATCCGAAAGTCGGTCGCCGCAATGCCCCAACAGCACTGGCTGAAACGATTTGGCAATCTAGCCAACGAGCGCACGCGATGTCAAGCGCGCTTGCGTGCTTCGATGCTTTCGAGCAACAGCTCCGATGGACGTGATCGTTCAACTTCACTCGCGCCGGCCCACGGCGCGCAGCGCAATGCGCCACAGCCCTTGATCGACCGTGATGTAAAGCATGCCGCGTTCCGCGCCGCGACCGAACTCGACGTTGCTCGGCAAGCCGACGGCATTGGCGGCCTGTTGGTTCGCTGGTCCGGTGGGGATAAATGCGACCTCGTGGCTGTCGACCGGATCGAGCACCATTACGCCGGGACGCTGCGGGGTGCGCACCGCGAGATACAGCCGTCCCCTGCTGTCGACCGTCATGCCGTCGCAGCCGGGCTCGATGCCAAAGTCGATCAGCGAGCGCGGCTCGTCGATCACCCGCCCGTGGACGTCCAATGTCAAGGCGAACACCTTCATCGGCCCCGGCGCGGACGGCGGAGCGTTGGGTTCGATGCGCTCGCTGCCGTTGTCGGTGTCGGCGACGTACAGCGTGCGCTCGTCGGGCGAGAGCACCAGCCCGTTCGGCTTACTCAAGGCGTGCGTCAACTCGCTGACGCTGCCGTCGGAATCGACGCGGTACACGGCGCGGTGCTCCAGCTCGCGCTGCTCGGGGCCGACGTACTTTGGATCGGTGACATAAATCCGTCCGCGGCGGTCGATGCACAGATCGTTCGGGGCGTTGAAGCGCTTGCCGTGGTACCGATCGACGATCACCGACCGCTTGCCAGAGCGCACGTCCCAGCGCGCCAGACAACGGCCGCCGCCATCGGCCCCTTCGCAGGCGATCAATGTGCCGTCGTCGGCAAACGCCAGGCCGTTCGACTTGTGGCTGTCGTCGGTGAAGACGGTCGTGCGCATCCTCTGCGGGTCGAAGCGCAGGATCATGCCACGGTCGGCCCCCATCGGAATGTCGGAGAAATAAATCGTTCCGTCGATCGCCGCCGCGGGGCCTTCGCTGAGTCCGCCGTGGATCGGAGCACTGCGTGCGAAGACCTGCTCCAGCCGCGACGCGGCCGAAACCACCTCGTCGCCTTGCGGCGGGGGAATCGACGGCGGCGCGGTGAGGACAAGTGCGACCATCAAAACCGAATGAACCATCGCCGCTACTCCTTAGGCGAGCGGGGCCAGTAATGGCCCCGGTAACGCAACAGCTGCCCACGGCGAAATTACCGGGGCGTTCACACGCCCCGCTCGCCTTTATTCTCTAAATAACCAATCGAGCGCGGCATCGGCGACCGAATCGGACGGGCCGTCGTACACTTGGAAGCTTGAGCCGTGGTCGAGAGCCCGGTAGGTGCCGCGCACTAGTGCCGGCCCGGAACTTCCCTCGCCCGCGATCCACAATTCGTACGGTGCCGACAGGGCCAGCAGCGCCGGCAGATCGCCGTACTTCACGCTCCCCGGGACGAAGTTGGCATCGGCGAATTGCTTGCAGTCGGCAAAGCGGAAGCCTTGGGTGTCGATCGCAGCCCGGTCCACAGCGCTGCCCGCGATGGCCCTTGCTGCGGCCGCCCAGGGACCAGCTCCCGCCAGCCCGACGAGGAACACTTGCTTGGGTTCCTTTTCATGGTTGCGCACGTAGGAGATGACGCTGAGCAGATCGTGCACACGCTGGGCGAACAGCGAGTGGTTGTAGCCAAAGGTGTAACCGGCGTATTTTGCAGCGGCGCCGATCTTGGGGCCTTGAACCAGGCGCTGCGTGGTCGCCGGTCGGCAATCGTCGGTGAACTCGCCAGTGCCGAACACGTCGGCACTCACCACCGCGAAGCCTGCCTCAAGCAAATCCTCGACCGCGCCGTGGAGCGAGCCATCCGCTTTGTACAGCCCTTGCTTGCCGTCGCCGTGCGCCCAAACCACCACTTGCTGCTCCCATTTCTTGGGCAACAGAAACACGGTCGGCAATACTTCGCCATAACGCGGGTACTTGAGCAGCGATGTGAACTCGAGGTACGTGCCGCGGTCCTGCTCGTCGATCTTTTCGTGCTCGATGGCGCCGGGCTCGGGAAACTTGCGGCCGATGAACACTTCCCAGGCTCCGCCGACGGTTTCGGTGAACTGGTCGAACGACTCGGCGCTGGTTGGAGTAATCGCCGCGATCTGCTTGTCGGACATCTCGGTCATCGTCCGCAGCAGGCTGCGCTCGTAATCATCGCCCGACGGGGGCTTGGGATGCTTCTCGTCCCAGACGGTCATCTCCGCTTCGCTGAGCCGGCGGTAATCCTCCTCGGCAATCGGCTCATCGAGGCCGAGTTTCAGATGCTTGTTGAACCACGAGGACATCGCGGCGCGGCTCACGTAGTTGTAGTTGTGCGGAAACTGCATGAACGGCCGGGCCAGCACGCGGTCTTTCGCTCCCAGCAGCTTGTACAACTCCTGCAACTCGGGATATCCCTTGGTCATGATCTCCTTCGTCCAATCGTCGGCGGCGCTCATGCCCAGGGGCTTCGGGGCCGGGATCGCCGCCAGCTCGACGTTGCCGGTGTTCAGCCGCAGGTAGCAGGCGTTCTCGCAGGTGCAGCCTCCTTGCATGGCGGTCGACACCATCACCGCCGGCCATTGCACGGCAGGCCGGTCATCGCAGCCGCAAAGCACAAAGGTCTGCGTGCCGCCGCCGCTAGCGCCGGTGACGGCGATCCGCTGGGGATCAACATCCGGCAACTCGCACAGCCAATCCAGGGCGCGGATGGAGTTGTAGGTTTGCAGCCCCATCATGTTCTGCAAGCGCAGCTCAGCCTGCGGACTGAAGAAGCCCCAGTTCTCGGCAGTGTTCATCGCCTCGCGCACACCGGGACGATGCGCGATCTGCTGACTGTCGGCATAGCCGACCATGTCGTAGTGGAACACGACGCAACCCATGCGGGCCAGTTGCATGCACCGCGATTGCAGCGGACTGCGACCGCCGTCCTCGAAGCGCTCCGCGCCGGCGACGATCTCTTGCCGGATTTTTTTCTCACCGACGTCGTAGAAGCGTCCGTTCGGCCAGTGGCCATGCGGACAAAGCACTCCCGGCAGCTTGCCGCTACGGCCCACGGGGCGATACAAGTTGCCGCTGATATAGTGCCCCGGATAGCTTTGCAGACTGACACGCTCGACCGTGTAATCGCCGCGGTCGATCCGGCCATGAACGACCGCCTCGGCTGGCGTCTTGGTCGGCATCGGCCACAAGCCTTGCGACACGAGCAATTGCCGGCGCAGCTCCGTGGCGCGGCGCTTCCACGCTTCGACGGTCTTCGGTGGCTCGAACGGAAAGTATCCGTTCAGGTCCTTCAGTGCGCCCAGGCGGCGATCATCAGGCTTCTGCCCTTCGGAGAGCGCACGCGGTGCGGCGAGTGCCACGGCGGCCGAGGAAATGGCAAACGACAGAGTAATCAGGCGTGTCGCGGCGACCATAACAGGCACCTCGGCGAGGGCGCGAGCAATTGTTTAGCCGGCGAACTTGCTCGCCGCGCGGCGGGCAAGCCGCCGGCTAAACTGTAAACCCGCGAACACGCCGGCTCAACCCTGGCGCTCGACGATCATCGCCACGGCATTGCCGCCGCCGAGACAGAGTGCCGCCAGGCCGCGGCGCAGGCCGCGCGCCGCCAAGGCGTGCAGTAACGTGACCAGCACCCGGGCGCCGCTGGCGCCGATGGGATGCCCCAACGCGATCGCCCCGCCGTGGACATTCAGCTTTGCGGGGTCGATACCCAACGGGCGCTGGCAGGCGAGCGTCTGCGCGGCGAACGCTTCGTTCAATTCGACCAGATCGATGTCGGCCATCGTCAGCCGTGCCTTGGCCAGCACGCGTTCGACCGCACTCACCGGAGCGATGAACACATCTTTCGGCGGCACACCGCTGGTCGCGGCAGCCACGATGCGCGCCTTGATCGGCGACGATGCTTCGGCGGCCAGCCGCTCGTCGACCACCACGACGGCCGCGGCCCCGTCGCTTAGCTGCGATGCGTTGCCGGCGGTCACAGTGCGAGCGACGCCCGCTTGCTCCTCGAATGCTGGCTTGAGCCCGGCGAGCGTGGCCAACGACGCATCGGCGCGCGGCCCCTCGTCGCGGCTGATGGTCGTCGAGCGTTTGTGGTCCTGAAACAGCACCGGCACGATCTCGGCATCGAACGCACGGGCTGCGATGGCCTGCGCCGCCCGGCGGTGACTTTCGACGGCCAGCGCATCCTGATCCTCGCGCGACACGTCGCACTTGGCGGCGATGTAATCGGCCTCGGCTCCCATGCTCAGGTTCTCGGCCGCGCACCATAGGCCGTCGTGGACCATCGAGTCGATCACCTGCTGTGGCCCGAACTTCCAACCTTCGCGCGCGCCGCGCAGCAAAAACGGAGCGCGGCTCATATTCTCCATGCCACCGGCGACAATGCAGCGTGCGTCGCCGGCACGAATCGCCTGGTCGGCAAGCATCACCGCCTTCAGCCCCGAGCCGCACATCTTGTTGATCGTCAGCGCGGCGACGCTCGGCGGCAGGCCCGCACGCAGTGCGGCCTGGCGAGCCGGCGCCTGACCTAAGCCGGCCGAGAGCACGTTGCCCAGGATCACCTCGTCGACGGCCGAGGGCGGCAGCCCCGCGCGGCGCAGGGCCTCGGCAACCGCGATGCTCCCCAGCTCGGGCGCGGCAACAGGGGCTAAACCGCCGAGGAACTTACCGATCGGCGTGCGGCATCCGGCGACAATGTAGGCGTGCGACATGGAAGGATTCCAAGGGTTCCTTTCCATTATACGGCTCGAGCTCATATGAAATGAGAACCAGGAAGACACGAAGGACACGAAGATGACCTACCTTCGTGCTCTTCGTGACTTTGTGGTTCTTTTCACCGCCGTTAAGTCGAGCCGCTTCTACCCGCTTAACTCACGCAGCGTTTCCAGCGCGCGGATGGCAGCGGCGATCGAGCCCATGTGATTGGCGAATTTCCGCGCGCTGACAAGGTCCGAGACCGATACCGTCTTCCCCACCCCACGACCGACCCGCACGTTCTTTTGCCCCTCGCGAGCGCTGCCGGCCGCCATGCGGCTTTTGACATTGCTCACCAGCGTCCGCGTGACCTTGATGCGGCGCTGCTTCAGGGCGGCCACAACTTCAGTGGGGCCCAGATGGGGATTGGTCTCGAGAAACTGGCGGATGATCGCACTTTTGTTGCGACGTTTGCGTTTCTGTGCGTCGGTTTCCCCACCCACCATGATCTGCTCCGAGAGTGGCGCGCCGATATTGGATGGCGTGCCGAATCGCGGCGCAGCCTTAGCGAAAACCCTACCAAGCGATAACATATCGTCACAAAAATTGCGAGAAACGCGCCGCAACGTGTTGCTCGTTCGTGCAAGTGGGAGTGCGGGTAACAGCTTACCGTTTTGTCACCGTGGCAATCCGGTCGAGTGAATTGCCACCTACTCCGTGGCGTGTTGACGATGGCCATCGACCGCCTTTATCAAATTGATGAACGACTGCGCTCCGAGTACTTCAGATTGAGCCGCCGATGACAGAAACCTCCGACCTCACCGAAGGTTACGATCTCGTAATTCCGCGGAAGATCACCTTCGGTTGGGGGCGACGGACGGCGCTCGGCGATGCGGCGAAGCAGCTTGGCCGAAGGGTTTTCGTCGTCATCGGGTCGCGCACATTTGCGGCAGGCCGCTGGGCTGGTGAGATCGAGCAATTGCTGTGCAATGCCGGCGCCGAAGTTCGTCGATTGCCGGTCGTCGCTCGCGAACCGCTGGTCGCCGACGTCGAGCAATGCGTGGCAGAGCTGCGCGCCAGTGGTGCGGCGCGGGGCGACTGGCTGCTGGCCATCGGCGGTGGATCGGCCATCGATCTGGCGAAGGCTGCCGGGGCGATCGTCACCCAGGACGCCGATGCGCGGACGATCGACTTTCTGGAAGGTGTCGGCAGCGGCCGCACAATCGTCGAAGCGCCGTTGCCGCTGGTGGCGATGCCGACCACAGGCGGAACCGGCAGCGAGGCGACGAAGAACGCGGTGATCTCGTCGCTCGATCCGCCGTTCAAGAAGAGCTTGCGCAGTGAGCAGATGGTGCCGCCATGGGTGATCGTCGATCCTGAGCTGAGCACCACCGTCTCGGCCAAGGTGACACTGTGGACCGGCATGGACGCGATCACGCAGTTGATCGAGAGCTATCTGACGCGGCGCGCCCGGCCGTTGCCGCGAGCGCTGGCGATCGAAGGACTGCGTAAGGCGCTGCCGGCGATCGGGCAGGCGGTCCGCGAGCCAGCATCTCGGCCGGCACGCGAGGCGATGGCCCACGCGGCGCTGCTGAGCGGCATGGCCCTGGCGAACTCGGGCCTGGGCATGGCGCATGGCGTGGCGGCAGCGCTGGGCGTTTGTGCCGATGTACCGCACGGGCTGGCTTGTGCCGTGATGTTGCCGGTGGCATTGCGTGTGAATCGTGCCGCGTGCGAGCGTGACCTGGCGACCCTGGCACGCGCGGTTGGCGTTAGCGACGATCCCGACGATACGACGGCAGCGGATCGTTTCGTCGCGCGGATCACTGAGCTAGGGCAATCGCTGGGTGTGCCGCAAACGCTGGGAGCGCTCGGTGTGAAAATCGAGCAGGTCCCGGCGCTTGTCGCCGGATCGCGGGGGAACAGCATGAGCGGCAATCCGTGCGACGTGTCCGATGCCGAGCTGCGCGAACTGCTGGAGGCGATGCTGTGATCGTCGCAGCCGGTCTGACCCCCGCCTGGCAGCAAATCTTGCGGTTCGACCATTTCCAGTTGGGCGAAGTGAACCGCGCCGCCGAGGCGCTTTGGTGCGGATCTGGCAAGGTGCTGAACGTCGGCATGGCGCTGGCCACGCTTAGTGTGCCGAGCGAAACGATCTCGCCGCTGGGTGGCCTGGCACGGGAGCCGATCGAGCGCGAATTCGCCGCGGCAGGCGCAAAGTGTCGATGGATTCGCACCGCAGGGGCGACGCGCGTCTGTACGACCATTCTCGATTCGCACGGCGGCACGACGACCGAGCTGGTCGAGAACGCGGCCGCCCTGTCGGCCGATGAGTTGCGGCAATTCGCCGATGCGTATCGCAGGGCGGTGGCCGGGGCCGACGCGGTAGTCCTCACCGGATCGTTGACCGCCGGCACGCCGACGACGTTTTATCGTGATTTGCTCGCGGTGCGTTCATTGCCTACGGTGCTCGACGCGCGGGGACCGGAATTGCTTGCCGCGCTCGACGGGCGACCACTGGTCGTGAAACCGAATCGCGAGGAGTTGGGACGCACGTTGGGAATCGAGCTAACCACGGACCGCGACGTTGCCGACGCGATCGCCCGGCTGCACGCGCTGGGGGCGCAATGGGTGGTGATGACGCAGGGACGTGGGGCGGTGTGGGTCGCGTCGCCGCAGGCGATCGAGCGCCTCGAGCCGCCCGCCGTCGAGCGCGTGGTGAATCCGATCGGCTGCGGCGACTGCCTGGCGGCGGGCATTGCTTGGGGTGTGGCCGACGGATGTTCGGTGCCAGACGCAGTTGCGCGAGGCATGGCTGCCGCCGCACAGAACCTGGGACAGTTGTTGCCGTCGCGGCTCGATCGTGCCGGCGTGCTGCAACAAGCGCAACAGATTTGTGCCCAGTAGTGGCGACGTGGTGCCACTGGCAGCTCGCTGCGAGTGCTCCGCTTGGACACGGCACTGTCTGACAAGCAGACAGTGGCACCAGGCGCAACACACTCTGTCCGGGCACCACAACTGATCCGACAAAGCCCGTGGCGCTACGCCGCCCGGAACACCGGCCCCGGATCATCGCGCTCATGCGCCCGTACGTCGGCATCGACCATCATCGCGACTAGCTCGCGAAAGCCGACGCGAGGGAACCAGCCGAGTTGCCGCATCGCTTTCGAACCGTCGACAGGGAGCAGCCCTGTTTCGGCGGGCCGCACGAGCGCCGGATCGACGACGACGTAGTTCTGCCAATCGAGCCCGACGCGGCCGAAGGCGGCCGTGACGAATTCTTCGACCGTGTGATATTGCCCGGTAGCGATCAGATAATCATCGGCCTCGGACTGCTGGAGCGTGAGCCACATCGCCTCGACAAAATCGCCGGCGAAGCCCCAATCGCGTCGCGCGTGCAGGTTGCCGAGCCGCAACTCGCTGGCCAGGCCATAGTGAATGCGGGCCACGGCATCGGTGATTTTGCGCGTGACAAATTCCACGCCGCGCCGCGGCGATTCGTGGCTCGACAAAATGCCTGAGCAGGCGAACAGCCCAAAGCTCTCGCGGTAATTGACCGTGATGTAGTGGCCGAACAGTTTCGCGGCGCCGTAAGGATTGCACGGTCCGGCGAGCATCGGTTCGCGCCGGCCTGAATGCTTCATGCGGCCGAACATCTCGGTTGAACTGGCCTGGAAGAAGCGGATTGTCGGATCGACGCGGCGAATGGCTTCCAGAAGGCACGTCACACTGACGGCATTGGCTTGAACGGTGATGAGCGGCTGCTGCCAGCTCAAGCCGACGGAGCTTTGTGCCGCCAAGTTGTAGACCTCGCCGGGGCGGACGAGGCCGAGCGCCGCGGTGAGTGCGTCGACGTCACCCAAGTCGGCGGCGTGCAGCGTGACCTGGTCGTGCAAGTGCGCGACGCGCGGCGGCGGTTGCTCACGGCCTGGGCGAACGATGCCGTGCACCGCGTACCCTTTGCCAAGCAGAAACTCAGCCAGGTACGAGCCATCCTGCCCCGCGATGCCGGTGATCAGCGCCGTTCGCACGTCGAGCGATCCCGAATTGAAATTGGCGGCAGAATAACCACAGAGTCACAGAGGCACCGAGGAAGCACGGAGGGGATTTCGAAGCACGTCGTTGCTGCTCCGTGTTTTCTCGGTGTCTCTGTGCCTCGGTGGTGAAACTTCGGATTAGTAATGGTCACCGGCGTGCGCGGCCGGCGAGTTGTGCAGCAGCCGAAAATGCGGAGCCGGGCGCGGATGGTCGCTGGCACGTCGTGCGGCAATGGGGACCGCGGCGCGGCGCGGTAGGTCGACGAATCGCTCCGCGGAGAGATTGTGCGCTGCGCGGACGATGTACAGCGGTCGCTCTTTCAGCTCGTCGTAGATGCGGGCGATGTAGTCGCCCATCAGTCCCAGCACGAAGAGCGTGGCTCCGAACAGACCGCATTGCAGGCAGACCAACCAGGCCATGCCGGCCACGGGCGAGCCCGCCACCGAGCAGGCTGCTGCCCACAGCGTGTAGGCGGCTGAGCCGGCGATTACCGTCAGTCCCACGCCCATCGCCAGGCGCAGCGGCAATCCCGAGAACGAACTGATCGCGCGCCAGGCGAACGCCATCATCTTGCGGAGCGGATACTTGGTCTCGCCCGCCGCGCGTGCCGGACGGTCGAACACGATCGCCGTCTGGCGAAAGCCCAACCAGGTGACCATGCCGCGCACGAAGCGATGCTGCTCGCGTAGCTGCTTAAACGCTTCGACCACCGCCCGGCTCATCAATCGGAAGTCGCCGACGTTATCGGGCAAGTCGCGATGCACTGCCGTACGCATCAGCCGGTAGAAGCCCGCAGCCGTCGAGCGCTTGAACCACGACTCACCCTGCCGACTGCGGCGCTGAGCATAAACCACGTCGTACCCCGCGCGGTACTTCTCGACCATCTCGAGCACCAGCTCGGGCGGGTCCTGCAAGTCGGAATCCATCACCACCACGGCATCGCCGGCCGCGATGTCGATCCCCGCAGTGATGGCAACCTGGTGACCGAAATTGCGCGAGAACTCAAGCACCTTGAAGCGCGGCTCCTCCGCAGCGGCCTGGGCCAAGAGCACTGCCGAGCGATCGCTGCTGCCGTCGTTGACGAAGATCACTTCAGCTTCGCACGGCAGCCGAGCCAGCAGCGTGCGCACGCGCGGCAACAACAGCGGCAGCACCTGCTCTTCGTTGTAAACCGGAAACACGAGCGACAAGACGTCGAGCGGGCGCGACATGACGCCTCCTTGCGATAACCGGCCGCGGCTCATCCATGAGCGATCGCCGACAGCAAAACGTCCAGGCGATTGGGCGGGTAATGTAGGCGAAGTGCCGCGACCGCAGCAAGGTCGTTTAGGGCAAAGCATTCACCACCGAGGCACCGAGGCACGGAGAAAAACACGGAGCAGCAAGGAGTTGGGATTCTCGGACGACGTCGGTCACCAAGCGCTACGCGTTTCGATCGATCGTACGATCTGTTTTCTGCCAAAACTGCTGCTCCGCGCGTCCTCTGTGTCTCGGTGCCTCTGTGGTTCATCTCCTGGCCCTGTGGTTCATCTCCTGGCCGAACAAGCCAGCTGGAGGCGGTGCAAGCATGTCGCGACGCGCGGGGCGAGACCCGCGGCTAAATGAGAATTACAGTTCTTTGATCGCGATGTTGCGGAACTGCACCAGCGCTGGCGGGCTGGTCCACTGGCCGTCCTTCTTGGCGCCGTGGTGTTGGAGCGCCAGCCGGCCTCGTGGCGGGATGCCCGGCAGTTGCGCGTCGTCGATCACCAGCTTGTCGTTCAGCAATACGGTGACGCGATCGCCGCGCATCGTGATCTCGAACTGGTTCCACTCGCCCAAGTCACGGTCGGCCAATGTCTGGGGGGTCACGCCGGCACGCACCTCGGGGGACATTTGCTTGTCCATGCGGTACCCGTATAGTTCCCCCGAGCCGACCGGCCAGCACCAGATGTTCACCTGGTTCTTCGCTTGGCCGCGGAGGAACACGCCCGAATCGGAATCGGGCACGGTGATGCGAATCTCTTTGCCGTCGTTGTCGAGCTTGTGGGTGCCGTCGGGCTTGACGATCGGCACGCGCGGATTGAGATACGGTGTGGCCTTAATCCGCCACTCGACCCGCAGAACGAAGTCGCCGTACTCTTTGTCGGTCCATAGACTCTTGTCGCCCGTGGCTTCGCTTTCGGCGTCGTAGTCGATCACGCCGTCGACGACCCGCCAATGGCCGTTGTCGCCGGTGGGGACGACCCAGCCGCTGAAATCTTTGCCGTTGAACAACGACACAAAGCCATCGTCGCCACCCAAGGCAGGCGAAGACGCCAAAGCGACGCAAATCCCAACTGTCCGTAGCATTCGCGGCGTGCGCAACATGCGGCCTCTCGGGTTGTAAAAGTTTCCGTATCGCGGGGCAGTTACAGGGATTTAATGTAATCCGTTGCCGAACCAGCCAACAGAACCATTGCAACGAGCGTAGAAAAAGCAATGATGATGCAGGGGTGGGCGGGGGCTGCGCAGCGCGCCGTTGCGATATCAATACATCTCGGCAGAATTCTTCTCGAGAATATTTCGTCTCGATGGTGGTCGAGCAGGAGGGAGCGGTCATGAAGCCACGCATGCGTGTTGGCCTGATTGGTGGTGTCGCGATCCTGGCGAGTCTTTCTGCGGCAGTTGCCTTTGCCCACGGCGGCGGAGGAGGTGGTGGTGGTGGGGGGGGCGGTGGCCACGGTGGCGGCGGCTTCGGCGGAGGCGGCCACGGTGGGGGCGGCTTTCATGGCGGCGGCTTCCACGGAGGGGGCTACCACGGTGGCGGGTTCTATGGCGGAGGTCGTTCGATCGGCGGCTACGGGGCGTCGCACGCTGGCGTGGGGACCGCGCATCCGGGACTTTCGTCGGCCGCGTCGGGGGCCCATCACGCGCCCTCCAGCAATTTCATGAGCCGTCACGGCATGACCGGCAGCAACATGGCCGGCGCTCATCATCCCGGCAGCGGCAACATGGCCGGCGGACAGCATCATTACTCCGGCAATGGACGGTCCTACTTCTACGGCTACGGCTCGCCGTTCGGGCTGTGGGGTTACCCGGGCTTCGGCTTCGGTTTCTTCCCCTGGTTTGGATACGGCTACGGCTACGGTGGATACGGGTACGGCGGATATGGTGGCTACGGCGGCTATGGCTACGGCTATCCGAACTACGCTTACCAGAACACGAATCAGTACGCGCTGGCCACCGCCCAGCCCGAGCAGCTGCAGACCTCGACGGCCGAAGTATCGCAATACGCCTCCGCAGCCGAGGTCGCCTTCAAGGCCGGCGATTACGACACCGCGGTGCGTTACTGGCGGCATTCGTTGGTCGAGGCGCCGAATAGCGGCGCGCTGGTGCTCTTGCTGGCGCAAGGATTGTTCGCCACCGGCCACTTCGACGAGGCGGCCGGCGCCGTGCAGCGCGGAATGCAGCTCTTGCCGCAAGATAAGTGGGGCGTGGTCGTCGAGAACTACACGGAGCTGTATCGCGGTAACCAGGACTTCACGAACCAGCTTCGGGCGCTCGAGACGGCCTCGGAGAAGACTGAGTCGCCAGCGATTGAGTTTCTGCTCGGCTACCAGTACGGCTACCTTGGCTATCCGAAGCAAGCCGTTCGTGAGCTCGATCACGGTCTGAAGCTCGCCCCGCAGGACGACATGGCCAAGAAGCTGCGGGCGATCTTCGCCGCGAAGCTGAACCCGGCCGACGTGCCGCCGACACCCGGCGCCGCGGCAGCGAGTAACGGGCCGGCGCTGAGTGCGCCGGCAGGTGGCGAGTTACCGGCGCCGCAGCCTAACGCTCCGAAGGCCGAAAGTGCGGCCCCGGTCGATAAGCAGGCCAGCAACCCGGGAACGTAACGACATTCACGCTCGCTCGGTCATCAGCCGGGCGAGCGACGTGACGAGGCGCAGCGGGAACAATCGCCCGCCGATGGCTAGCGCCTGATTGAAGACGCCTGGAATGACTACCCGCTTCCCGCGCAGCATCGCGCGGTAGCCGGTGCGCGCGACGAATTCCGTGCTGGTGGTGCCGAAGGCGAACAGCCGCGTCTCGGCGGCGCCGGCGCGAGCCGCAAACTCGGTGGGTGTTGGGCCCGGGCACAACACGGTCACGGTGACGCCGGTCGGCGCCAGCTCATTCGCCAGGGCCATGCTCAGGCTGAGCACGTAAGCCTTGGTGGCAAAGTACACGGCCAGCAGCGGCCCCGGTTGAAATGCCGCGGTCGAGGCGACATTCAGGATACGGCCATGCCGCCGGGCGATCATCGGCGGCAGCAGCAGCCGCGTCAGTTCGGTGAGCGTGGCGGCGTTCAGATCGACCATCTGCCGGACCGCGGCCGGATCGGTTTCGGCGAACAGCCCCCAGGCACCGAAGCCGGCGTTGTTCACCAAGGCATCGATCGTTGTCTCACGGCGCCGCAATTCGTCAACGAGTTCCCCTGCCGACCCGGGCACCGCCAGGTCCTTGACGATCGCGTGCACCGGCCGGCCTGAAAGGCCGCGCAGCTCGCCCGCGCGCTCGTTGAGCAGTTCCGCCCGCCGCGCGACAAGCACCAACTCCCAGCCATCGCGGGCAAACAACCGCGCCAGCTCGAGGCCGATGCCGCTGGTTGCACCGGTGATTAGCGCGGTGCCGGGGCTGTCGTTCATCGTGTGATCCCCGTGCCGCTCAACGGTACGGCGACCAGGGGCGAGTAACCGTGCGCGAGGGACCGTCATCGGCGCCGGCGGAACCGTCGGGGTCGCTGAGCAGCACGCGCGGCCCTTCGTCCGACATGCCATCGGGATAGCCCGGCATCGGCCCGGCGACCATTGGAATGGTGGGCACGGGGTTCTGCTGCATGGGACTGGGTTGCATCGGCATCGGCGCTGTCGGCACGTAGCCTGGCGCTCTGGGCCAGGGACGCGTCGCGCGGGTCCATTGCCCGCCCGGCAGTGACTGTCCGGTCGGCCAAGGCGGCTGCTGACGTCGCACGGCCGGGCCGACCGGCGGCAGTTCCACGTCGATCACTCCCTCGGCGTCGAGCTTGCTGCCGTCGTTCTTCAGGTAACGGGCATTTACGACCAGCCGGTTATTCTGCGGCGCAGCGCTGGGCCAGCGCAGGTCGAACCGCCAACCTTTGCCGTCGGGGGTTGATCGCCAACGCGGGGCGATCTCGTCGGCCGTGAAGTCCCAACGTGCAATCCGGCTCGATTCGCCGGCCAGCGACGGGTCCATCACCACGATCGACAACTGCCCGGGCACTTCGGTCGGCCGGCCATCGGCATCGAGCGGCTCGATGAGCACGGTCACGCCGTCGGCCCCGGGCCGATTGTCACTCGCAAAGCCACCGGTGACGCGCGGATTAATGGCGATGCCCATCACTTCGCCCGGCGGGCCTTTGGGCGCCTCGGGCTCGACGACGGTCTTTTGCGAGGCGTTGCCGATCTTTAGATCGGGCAGCGGCGACGGATTGGGCACTGCCGATGAATTGGGGTAACGCGATCGCGGCAGTTCGCCCTCGGGAATATCAGGGTTTGGCGGCTGGATCTCAGGCGGGGCGCGAAACGGCGGAGCCTGCTCGCTGGGCAGCTCGATGGTCGGCGGCGCCAATCCGCCAGGGCCCGGGGTGCGACCGCCGTTGTACGAGCCGCGCTGCGGCAGCTCTTCGAGCCGTGTCGGCGGGGCGGTCCGAATGGTCCCCTCCATTGCGGGGCTGCCGTACGCCGGCGACGCCGCGGGATCGCAGCCTTGGGCATTGAGCACCGCCTGGCACTGCGCGAGCTTGCACTCCAGCGCGTAGATCTGATCTTCCTGCCGGCGCAGATCGCGCTCGAGCAGTTCCTGCGCGCCGCGATTGCGGCAGCCTACCGCTAGCGCCAGCGCAGGCAATAGCGCGACGACGAAGGCTCGGGGCCAGCTCGGTTTCATGGCGACCTCGCTATCCTTAGCGACTGTCCCCCCCGGGATAATACTATCTCACTGCTCCGCAGGACGCGGCCGGCGTTCGATTCGTTCGACCACCCGATCGATCAACCGATACTCGAGCGCCTCCTCGGCCGACATGAAGCGATCGCGATCGGTGTCCTTCTCGATCTTGTCCAGCGGATGTCCGGTGTGCTTGAGCAGGATGCCGTTCAACTTGTCCTTGATCTTCTTGAATTCCTTGGCGTGGATCATGATCTCTTCGGCGGTTCCTTCCATGCCGGCTAGCGGCTGGTGGATCATGATCCGCGCGTTGGGTAGCGCGTGCCGCTTGCCCGCGGCACCGGCCGTGAGCAGCACCGCCCCCATGCTCGCCGCCTGGCCGATGCAGTAGGTTGCCACGTCGCAGGTGACGAACTGCATGGTGTCGTAAATCGCCAGGCCCGCGGTGACGCTGCCTCCCGGCGAGTTCACGTACAGGTGAATGTCGGCCTCGGGGTCTTCCGATTGCAGGAACAGCATCTGGGCGACGATCGAGTTGGCCATCTCGTCGTTGACCTGCGAGCCGAGAAAGATGATGCGGTCTTTCAGCAGCCGGCTATAGATGTCCATAGCCCGCTCTTCGCGGCCGCTCTTTTCAATGACAAACGGGATCAACGGCATCGGTTATTCGTCCTTCTCTTCCTGTTCGGCCGCAAGCTGCTGCTTGGTCAGGATGCCATCGACGAGTCCATATTCCTTGGCCTGCTCGGCGTGCATGTAGAAATCGCGATCGGTATCCTTGGCGATCCGCTCGATCGGTTGGCCGGTGTGCCCGGCAAGAATCTTGTTCAACCGATCTCGCTCGCGCAGGATTTCATCGGCCTGAATGGCGATGTCGGAAACCTGTCCGCCCACCTGGCCATACGGCTGATGGATCATCACCTTGGCGTGGGGCAACGCCAGCCGCTTGCCCTTGGTGCCTCCGGCCAACAACACCGCGGCGCCGCTGGCGGCGAGGCCGACGCAGTAGGTGGCCACGGCGCAGGTGAGAATCTGCATCGTGTCGTAAATCGCCAGCGTGGCGGTGACGCTGCCGCCGGGCGAGTTGATGTAGAAGTGAATGTCCTTGCGGCGGTTTTCGCTCTGCAAGTACAGCAGCTTCATCACCAACTCGTTGGCGTTGCCGTCGTAAATCTCGCCCTGCAGAAAGATGATGCGGTTCTCCAGCAACAGATCGCCGAGCGTGAGCTGGCGCTGCCGTTGGTAGTCGCGATAGTTGGCTTGGGGGTCAAATGGCATATGGTCTTCTTTGAATGCTTAATGCGGAATGCTTAATGGATGCAATTATGCATGAAGCATTCATCATTCCGCATTCTCTCGCTCCTCTTCCGCTTCGCCGCCTGCCGCTTCGTCGAGCGCCTCGGCCTCGGGCGCTTCCAACTCGTACGGCACTTCCTTGAACTTGGCGCTGGCCATAATCAGCTCGATCGCCTTGCGCTCGACAATCTGGTTGCGCAGCGCGTCCATCAGGCCGCGCTTTTCGAGATGGGCACGCACGCGCCGCGGGCTCTCGCTGCTTTGCCGGGCGATCAGGTCGATCTCGGTATCGTAGTCCTCGGGCGTGTCTTCGATCTTCTCTTCCTCGGCGATCCGTTCGAGGATGAAGTGTTCTTTCAGCGAGCGGGCTGTCGAGGCCTGGCTGTTCTGCGAAATCTCGTTGATGTGGCCGCGAATCTGATCGTCGCTGAAACCGCTGCGGCGCAGCTCCAAGATGCTCCGTTCCAGCTCGCGGCCTGCTTGCCGCTTCAGCAGCCCCGGAGGTAAATCCCAATCGGCCGCCACCGTGAGCGACGCGAGAATTTGTTGCCGGGCCCGTTGCTGCTGTTCATATTGCAGACGGCGCTGGAGATTGTCGCGGATCGCGTCGCGTAGTTCCGCTTCCGACTGGAAGCCTCCCATCTCTTCGAGGAACGCCGGCGTCAGCTCGGGCAGCTCGAGCTTTTTCACTTCGAGCACCTCGAACGTCGCCTTGATCGTCTTGCCGCGCAGCGATTCTTTCGGGGCGTCGTCGGTGATCTTCGCCTCGCCGACGCGCGTCTCGCCCGCCTTCACGCCTTTCATCAGCTTGTCGAACTTCTCGACCCGGCCGTCGCGGAAACTCAGCGCCGGGCGGATGCGCATCGCCTGTTCCTTGAGCGAATGAATCTCTTCATCGCCGTCGGTGAACGTGACGTTGGCGGTCACGTAGTCGCCGGCCTTCGCCGGTCCGTCGTGCGGCACCAGCTTGCCGTGCTTGGCGATCATGCGTTGCAGCTCGGCGTCGATGTCGGCATCGCTGAACTCGCGCACGGGGCGGTCGATCGACAAGCCCTTCCACTTCGGCAGGTCGAACTCGGGACGCACCTCGATATCGAACTCGAACGTCATCGGGCCGTCGTCAGGGATGACGATGCTTGCCGGATCGAAATCCGGCTCGCTGATCGGCGTCAGTTGCTGCTCGTCCGACAATTGCCCCAGGCTGTCGACGATCAACGAGCTCTTGATCTGGTCGCTGATCTCTTTGCGGAACTTGCGCTCGACCAGCTTGCGCGGCGCGCGTCCCTGGCGAAACCCAGGGACCTCGGCCTTGGGCATCAGCTCGCCGAAGGCGTCGCCCAGGTAGCGGTCGATGTCGGCGCGGGGGATGGTCACCGTCACGTGGCGTTCGCACGCGCTCTTACGGTCGATCTTCACGTCGAGCTCAAGCTTCTGCTTTTCGCCTTCGGCGTCCTGGGTGGCGACATCGTCGGTGTCACGATCGGTGGACATGCGGCGCTCTTTCGGGCTCGGAAACGATGCGGTCGATAAGTGTCGCAGCCGCCGGGTGCAGTCAAAAGCGGGTGATGGGATTCGAACCCACGACAACGACGTTGGCAACGTCGTGCTCTACCAACTGAGCTACACCCGCAAAAACTGCACCTGCTACGACCCGGTTCAATCGATCGAAAGCCATCGGAATCGATCGCGGTCGGAAAAGGGAGGACTGGAACACAGGATTATAGGAGGCCTAAGGGGGCTTGCAAGGGCAGTTGAGCATGGCCGCCGGGGGCGCCTGGCCCGGATCGTCGAACCGCATCGTTGCAGCGTCACTTTCGCCAGCTATAGTAAGAATTTGGGGCGCTTTTCCCCGCCGGCTTTTTACGGTTCCAGCCTCGAACTTGGTCGCTCCGTTTTCGCGGAGCCTATCCGCTATTGATGGACGCTAAACTGGTCGTGGCTGGTGGCAAAGCTACCACCCAAGAGATTGCGCTCAAGCTGCCGGCCATCGTCGGCCGCGCCCGCGAGTCGGGTGTTCGCATTCTGCATCCTTCGGTCAGCCGCAGACACTGCGAGATTTACGAGGTCGAGGGGGCCTTGGTCGTCCGCGACTTCGGCTCGACCAACGGCACGCTCGTCGGCGACGAGCGCATCGAAGAAGCGGTGCTCAAGCCCGGCGAGACGCTCACCGTTGGCCCGTTGACGTTTAAGGCCGTTTACGAGCACGACGGCGACTATCCCAAGGTCGGGCGCGCGCGGAAGCCGGCGGCCACCGCGACCGAAGTCACCGAATCGTTCTTCAACAAACCGCTGCCGGCCGACTTCGGCGAACCCGCGGCCAACGGTGCCTCCGTTGTTGAAGCCGCGTTGAGCGATCCGACGGTCGAGTCGCACATGGCCGGCGGTCTACCGACTGAGCCGGACGTTGAAGAGATGTTCTTCGAGCCGGAGGCACCGGCCCCGGCGGTCGAGGAACCTGCTGCCGAGCAAGTGGAGCCGGTCGAAGAAGTATCGTTCGACGAAGCGGAACCGGTTGCGGAAATGGAGCCAGCGGCTGAAGCGGCACCGTCCGCAGAAGAGTTCGATCCGTTTGCCGAATTGGAGGCAGCACCCGAGCCTGCACCAGCCGAAGAAGAGTTCAACCCGTTTGCGGAGCTTGAGGCACCGGCCGAGCCGGAACCGGTCGTCGAGTTCGATCCGCTCGCGGAGCTTGAGGCATCGCCAGAACCTGAGCCGGTCGCCGAGTTCGAACCGCTGGCCGAGCCAGAAGCGGTCGCAGAACCACCGGAAGAACATGAGCCGGTCGCCGAGCCGGCGGAACTCGACTTCCTGGCCGTCGAAGAAGCACCCGCGCCTGAGCCGACCGTAGAACCAGAACCGGCGGCCGAGGCAGCGTTCCCCATCGCAGCCGAGCCAGCGCGCGAACCCGAGCCGGTGGCCTTCTCGCCTGACGACTTCTTGCAGAGCCTCGAAGCTGAACAACCGGCCGCGGCAGAGCCTGAGCAACTCGCCTGGCCCGCTGCGGAGGAAGCCGCCGAGGCGCCGGTGGCCGCCGAAGAGCAAGCCGCGGCGCCGTTTGTCGACGAACCGATCGAAGATTTGCCGGTCACTGAAGAGCCGATCATAGCCTTGGAGCCCGCGCCGGCCGACGAACCGGCAGAGCTCGACTTCGTGGCCGCCGAAGCGCCGAGCGAGCGCGAGCCGACAGCCGCGCCAGTTGCTGACGACGAGTTGTTCCAAGAACAGCTTGCCGCCGAGGAGCCGGCTGCTTGGGACTTCTTGCAAGAGTCGACCGACGAACAAGCCGAGGCGGCTGAAGAAGCGGCATCGGCCGAGGCGGCGCCCGAATTTGCGGTGGTCGAGGAAGCATCGGAGCCGCTCGATGCCGAACTGCCGAATGAGCCGTCGCCGGAAGAAGCCGAGGCGATTGCGTTCGACGAGCCTGCCATCGCGGAAACAGCAGAAGTAGAAACTGCTGAACCGGAAATGCCGGTCTTCACAGCTCAGGACGCTGAGGAGCCGTCGGAAACGCCGGCCGAAGAATTCAATCCCTTCGCGCCGCTGGTCGAGGACAAGCAGCAAGCGGAACTCGAGGCAACTGCCTTTTTCGAGGAAACGGGCCTCAACGAGCCGGAGCCGGCTGCCGCATCGGCCGAGCTCGACGCGACCATGTTCTTCGACGAGGCATCACCAGCGGGCGCGGTTGACGATGGTTCGGATTCGTTGTCGCCGTTCGACGCGGCAACTGCCGAAGAATCGCCGGCTGCCGAGTTCAACCCGGAAGAGGCGTTGTCGTTCGAGGAAGCCGAGCCTGCGGCTGAAGAAGGCTTCGCCGTACAAGAGCCAGGCGAGGCAGCCGAAGAGGTGTTGTCGTTCGGTGAGTCAAGCGGTGCGGCGGAGCCGGCCGAGGCACCGGCCGCAACCGACGACGCTGGCTTTACGCTCACCCCCGAGGCGCCGCGGGCGATTCCCGATTCGGCCCGAGTTCTTGCCGCGCGCGCCGCACCAGCCCCGGTCGAAAAGCCCAAGAAGCGAAGCTGGTGGCCCTTCGGCCGCAAGAAAAAGGCAGCGCCGGCCGCGGAGCCGGCACCGATCGCGGCAACTGCGACTGTCGCTGGCCAACCGATCGCTGCTATGCCGACGATCCCACTGGATGATGCTCCGCCGCTTCAATCCGCCGTGTCGTTCGAGGATGGCGGCGTTGGCACAGTCGAGGCAGCGTCGGCCGCAGCCGAAGCGATTGGCTTCGACATGGCCGCATCCGTGCCTGAACTGGCGCCGGACGATGATGCCGTCGAGTCGGCGTTCGTCGCCGCGCAGCCGCCCGCCAGGGTGCGATCTCCCGTAGGCGACGGTCCGAGCGGCGAGCTCGACACGCTGGACGTGATGTTCCCTCCGATCGAGACCGTGCCACCTGTGTCCGAGACGGCGCAAACCGCCGACGAACCTCCGGTGGCCGACGAGTTCGCGGCGGCCGAAGCAACTGCCCCTCAAGAAACGGTCCCCGAAACGGAACCGGAGCCATGGGGCTTCGGCGAAGCGGCCACCGAGCCGGAAGCCGAGATTCCGACGCTCGAGGAAGCCGACGACTTCTTCGGCGCAGAGCAAGAAGAGCAGCACGAGCCGAGCATTCTCGATTTCGTGGACGAAGACGCATCGGCCGAGGCACCGCCCGTCGAGGATGTGCCTTCGCTAGCCTGGGGCGACGAACCGGAAGAGGAGGTCGATCACTCCAGCCTGTTCGGCGAGTTGGAGCCGGCGGCCGAACCCGAGGGTTTGGACTTTGTCGATGTGCCCGAAGCCGCTGAGGAACCGCCGCCTCAGGCTGCCGAGGCTGACATGTTCAGCTTCGAGGAAATGGTCAGCGAGGTGGAGGAAGCTGCGCCGCCGATTGAAGAGCAGCACGAAGCGCCGGAACTGCACGAACCAGTCGACGATACCGATCAGGCGCCACCGGCGGAAGCCGAAGCCGCGGAACAGCCCGCCGCGGAAGACGACGACCTGGCGAACTTCCTCCGCGATCTCGGATCGAATTAGTCCGCGCAACGCCTGATTCACGGAAGATTGCTCAGGGCCACTAGCGAGCAAAGCATCGCCAGCTCGGTTATGCTGGTGGGACCACGCGAGCGCATCCCGCAAGCGCATCAATACGTCCCGAGGTTCTTTCGATGACCGATTTCGCACCCAACGCTTCCGCCGCTTCGTTTTCCCGCCGTCGTCTGCTCGGGGCCGCAGCCGCCGGTGCCGCGACCATTCCTTGGCTGGGCCCCCAAGCTGCCGGAGCCGCTCAAGGGACCGCCGCCACTCGCGGACGGATTAAACAGTCGATTGTTTTCTGGTGTTTCAACGTCGGTGGCGACAAGTGGGACATGGATCGCACCTGCCAGGTGGCACGCGAACTGGGCTGCGTTTCGGTCGAGTTGGCCGCGCCCGACCAGTGGGACACTCTCAAGAAATATGGACTGACCTGCGCGATCGCGCCCAACGGCATGCCCGGTGCGCCGTTCATGCGCGGGTTCAACAATCTGGCGTATCACGACGAAGTGATCGGCCGCACGAAGCAGGCGATCGACGATTGTGCCGCGGCCGGCTTCCCGAGCGTGATCGCGTTCACCGGCTACAAATGGCGCAAGGCCGAAGACCCCACCAGCGGCGAGATCGGCCTTGAAGAAGGGGCCGAGAACTGCGAGCGCGGCCTGAAGCAAGTCGCCGAGTATGCAGAGAAAAAGGGCGTGACGATCTGCCTCGAACACCTGAACACCCGCGACAACACGCATCCGATGAAGGGGCACCCGGGATACCAGGGCGATGACGTCGACTGGGTCGCCGACATGCTCCGCCGTGTGCGCAGCGAGCGTGTGAAGCTGCTGTTCGACTGTTACCACGTGCAGATCATGAACGGCGATCTGATCCGTCGCATCGGTCAGATGAAGGATATCATCGGCCACGTGCACACCGCGGGCAATCCCGGCCGCGGTGAACTCGACGAGAACCAGGAAATTCAGTACCCGCCGGTGATGAACAAGCTGATCGAGATCGGCTACACCGGTTACGTCGGCCAGGAATTCATCCCCACGCGCGATCCGCTGGCCGGCCTGCGCCAGGCCGTCGGCGCATGCGACGTTTGAATACGAGAATACGCAACTCACAGCCCCGAGCGCAACAACATTATGCAAGTGCCATCACGCGGACGTCCAAGGCGATTGTTAGCCGCGAGCGCAAGCGAGCGGTGTTGGACGGTGCCCCGTCGGGTGCGCACAAAACCCCTCGCTCGCGCTCGGGGCTAAGAGCTCACCG
>DATAXP010000111.1:0-23592 GCA_036272935.1 Pirellulales bacterium
CTGCCTCACGATGGTCTACAAGCTCATGGAGTCCGCAGCCAAACATTGGCGACTCTTGAACGGCTCGAAGCTGCTGCCCGATGTCATCGCCGGAGTCCAATTCAACGACGGAATCAAACCACAAGTCGCCGCCGCCTGAAAACAATCGTCGTCCACAACATTTGACCATAACTCGCTTGCGCGCCGAACATGACGGTCGCGCCGGGCTGGAACCCTTCGCCGTAAATCGTCACGGCGGTGCCGCCCGACATTGGACCCGACAACGGACTGACGCTGGTGATCGCCGGCATCTTCTCCCCTTTGCTCTCAATTCCAAAACCGATCGCACGAAGCAATGACAACGGGGGCGGAGTTTACTGATTTCGCCGACGACCGAAAGAACGGAAGCAGGCCACTCGTCGCAGATCACGCGCGGAGGATCACGAAAACACGACAGAGCCATAAAACGCGAAACGGCAGGGGAGACGCGACGCGAGCTTTGCTGCTTCGCGCTTTCTTTGTTTTCGCGCTGTCGCGATTTTTCTCTCCTGGCCTTCTTTCGCCGTGGAGTATGCGGCCGCGCAGCGGTAAGCTCTGGCGTCATGCACAGATTGCGGACTGCGGAAGTCGCACGAGCGGTTCAGGCCAAAAAACGAGGCGAGTTTTTTGGCCTGGGCCCCTGGGGACCCTCAGGAACCAAACAATAAACTCGGCGAGTTTTTTGGCCTGGGGCAAAGAAACTCGGCGGCGAGGAAATGCCGGCAGATCACGAAAACACGAAAGGATGAAACCACGAAAGCAAAGTGATGGTCGTCGCACAGAATTGCCGTTTCGTGCTTCCAATCTTTCGTGCTTTCGTGATCCTCCGCTTTGTAGCCCACCACCACCGGCGCGGTCGATCATCGCGACCTGAGGCTGTTTCCAACCCGGAGGGCTTCTACAATCGAGACTCATGAACCAACAGCAGCTAAGCGAGGTCGGGGTGGTGGGAGTGCTGTGTAGCGGCGGGCTCGATAGCGCGATCCTGGTTGGGCATCTGCTCGCTGCCGGGAAGCACGTGCAGCCGTTCTACATCGAGTCGCAGCTCTACTGGCAGCGGGCAGAGCTACTGGCCCTGCGGCGATGGCTCGAGGCAATTCGATCGCCACGGTTGGCTGAGCTGGTGGTGCTCGATTTGCCGCTGGGCGATTTGTATCGCGGGCATTGGAGCGTCACCGGCCGGTCGGTTCCCGACGACCGGTCGCCGGATGAGGCGGTGTTCCTGCCGGGGCGCAACGCGCTGTTGATCGTGAAGGCTGCCCTGTGGTGCCAGCTCCATGCGATCGGCGAGCTGGCGTTGGCCACGTTGGCCACCAATCCGTTCGGCGATTCGAGCGACGAGTTTTTCGGCGCGCTCGAACGGGCACTCAACCTCGGCGGGCCGGCGGCGCTACGGATTGTGCGACCGATGGGACACCTGACCAAGCAGCAGGTGATGCAACTGGGCCGCGCGATGCCGCTGGAGCGGACGTTCTCGTGCATCGCCCCGGTGAATCTCGAACATTGCGGCCGCTGCAACAAATGCGCAGAGCGGCATGTTGCCTTCACCGCGGCAGGCATGCACGATCCGACCGTCTATGCGCACCCACTACGAGGCCCCGCGACGGTCGCGACCGATCGCTCACATTATCGATGAAGAGATTGCAATGTACCGTGTCTCCCGCGAAATCGATTTCTGTTACGGCCATCGCCTGCTCAACTATGATGGCAAGTGCCGCTGGCTGCACGGACATAACGGCCGTGCGGTCGTCGTGCTCGAATCGGAAAAGCTTGACGCCCGTGGCATGGTGCTCGACTTTTCCGACGTGAAGCGGGTGGTGGCCGGCTGGATCGATGACAATCTCGATCACCGCATGCTGCTTCATCGCGACGACCCGGCCGTGCCGATGCTGAAACAGATGGGCGAGCCGCTGTACCTGCTCGACGTCAACCCGACGGCCGAGAGCATCGCTCGGCTGATCCACGAAGTTGCCGTCTCGCACGGCTTCCCGGTGGTCGAGACGCACTTGTGGGAAACCCCGCGGTGCTACGCGACCTACCGGGGATGAGTGGTCGGCCAGCAGCGGCCAGCTATCAGCTTCTGCATCGCCGGCTGCTAGCGGACCGATTGTCGTACTTGCTCTAGTGTTACCGGTGCGTTTGTGTTACTTCCGATCTCATAGCGGGAGCGTGCGGGGCGCAGCTCCATGCAAAGCAAGGAGGGATTGCCATGAGAGCTCGCATCCAATCGATCTGCATGGTCGGCGCGCTGGCGCTGACTGCGCTGCTGCTGGTCCATCGACCGGCCGCGGCTGCGTGGGGATTTTCGTACAGCACCGGCGGCTACTATCCCGCGCCGTATCCGTATCCCGCGCCGTATCCGTATCCCGCTCCGTATCCGTATCCCGCGCCGGGCTATGCTTATCCGCCGCCGGTTGTCGCAGCGCCGCCAGTTGCTGGCGCCGTAGTAGCGGCTCCCGGCGCAGTCGCAGCTCCCGCGATGGTTGCACCAGCACCGGTCTATGCGGCTCCGCCGCCGGCGTATTATCCTGCTCCGCCAGCGTCGTTCGGGGTGTTCTTCGGAGGACCGTGGGGCTTCGGAGGTTATCGACCTTACTATCACCACGGCCGACACTGGTAAGCCACGCTTCGACAGCGAGCGCCACTCACGTGGGGGATAAAAAAACAGTCCGGCGACCCACATTGGGTCATTCCGGACTGCGCCCTCCTGGGAATATCGAGCTGCCGCGCTCACGCGGGTTTGTTTGAAGGCTGGCGAGCCGTTGCAACCGTTAGATTTTATCGGCATTGCCTTGGCTGTAAATCAGCCGAGCTTCAGCCGCGATTGATATTGTGTCTGCGCGGCAGGATGGCGACAGCATCGTCGCGCGATCAGTGCTACCGGCCGACGATCGTCGACCGCAGCCCCAAAACCGCACAACGGAAATGTCATGGCCAGATTTGCTCATCCAACTTTGCCGGTTAGGCCGATTTTACCGATCGCGTAACACTTCTGCTTGTGCAAGGCTATCGGTCGGCTGAAGAGCAGTCGTCCGGCATTCGCGTCCGAGAAAGGATTCTCGCCGTGAGCAAGATCACGCAAACGATCGCAGGCATTCTTCGCTCCTCGATCCTGTGGGGCGGCCTGGCGTCGTTCGGCTTCTATACGCTGATTCACACCGGTGTGATCGACGGACCGTTCTTCCAACGGTACTTCGCCGCCCACTGGACGCTGTACACCGAAACGACCCTGTTCTTCATCGGTGTGGCCGAACTGCTGCTCAAAGCGTTCGACCTGTCGGATCAGCGCGCCCGGCTCAAGGCGCCGCTGCTGCCCGCCCCGGCAGAAGCCCCGGTGCCAGTGGCCGAGGCGTCGAAGCTGCTCGAAACACTCGACGCGCTCCCTGCGTCGCAACGTAGCAATTATCTGCCGCGCCGGCTGCACGAAGCGCTCGAGGGGATCGTGCGGCAGGCGTCGGCCGAGAAACTTGAAGACGACCTGAAGTACCTGTCGGAAGTCGATGCATCAAGGGCCCATAGCGGCTATGCGCTGATGCGCATCATCATCTGGGCGATCCCAATTCTCGGGTTCCTCGGGACGGTCATCGGCATCACGATCGCCATCGCCAGCCTCAATCCGCAGGCGCTCGAGTCGTCGCTGGGCGAGGTCACCGGCGGCTTGGGCATCGCGTTCGACACGACGGCCCTGGCGCTCACGTTGTCGATGACGCTGATGTTCGGCCAGTTCCTCGTCGATCGCTTCGAGCAACGGTTGCTGGGAGACGTCGATGCGAAAACGTTCGAAGCGCTCACCGGTCGGTTCGAGAGCAGCGGCACCAGTCGCGATCCGCAATTGGCCGCCATGCAGCGCATGTCGGAACTGGTGATGCTGCGTACCGAAGGCCTGGTGCAAAAGCAGGTCGAGCTGTGGCAGACGGCACTCGACGCCGCCCAGCAGCGCTGGTCGGAAGTAATGGCCAGCTCCGGCACCCTGCTCGAAGAATCGCTGGCCAAGGCGCTCACGCGGCACGTCAAGGAACATGCCGATCGGCTGGTGGCCGCCGAGGACGCCGCCGCACAGCTCAATCGTCGCCAGTGGATGCGCCTGCACAAGGCCTTGCGCACGAACGTCGAACAGTCGACCGCGCAGCAAGGCGAGCTATCGCGGCAGACCGACATGCTGCTGCGCATCTCCGATGCTTCCAGCCACGTGACGAAGCTCGAGAAGTCATTGAACAGTAACCTGTCGGCGCTGGCCGGCGCCCAGCACTTCCAAGAGATGATGCTGAACTTGTCGGCCACATTGACGCTGCTCAACGCGCGGCTCGGCCAGGTCACGCCGCTGGCGCCGCACATCGATTTGCACAGCGGACTATTGCGAGACGGCAAGGATAAGCCTGCAGGCAAGGTGGCATGAAACGGCAGGCACCGCCGAAAACGAACGCCGGCATCGCGCTGTTCCCGTTCCTGGCCGTGCTGCTGTGCACGATGGGCGCGCTGCTGGTGCTGCTGGTGGCGATCGCCCGGCACGCGCGCGATGAGGCCATCGAGAACGCGCGCACCAGCGTTGACGTCGACAACGAAGTCGCCGCCAACAGCGAAGAGTGGCGCAAGAAGATCGCCGAACTCTCAGCCGCGCGCGATAAGGTGACCGCGAGGCTCGCCGAGCACCGGGGCGAGCTGAGCCACCTGGAAGAGCACACGCGGCGCATCCGCGATGAGCTGGAACTGGCCAAGAAGGCCGCCGAGGATCTCGAGCGCGGCGGCAAGGCGGATGAAGAAACCCAGAAAAAGCTGCGCGATCGTATCGACCACTACGATGAAGAAATCAAGGCGATGACCGCCGACGTCGAGGACGCTCGCCGGGTCGCGAAGGGTCGCAAGGACAGCTACGCGATCATCCCGTACGAAGGCCCGAATCAGACGCGCCGCCGGCCGATCTACATCGAGTGCCGCGCCGACGCCGTCGTCATGCAGCCCGAAGGGATCGTGTTCGACGAAGTCGATTTCATGGGTCCGCCGGGACCGTCGAATCCACTGTCGGCGTGCCTGCGCGCGGTGCGCGAGTTCCTGGTTCGCAACCACATGACCGGCAACGGTGATGACGGTGAGCCGTATCCACTGCTGCTGGTGCGCCCCGACGGCATCCCGAGCTATTACATGGCCCGCAACGCGATGAACGGCTGGGGCTCGGACTTTGGCTACGAACTAATCGAGCAGGAATGGAAGCTTAAGTTCTCGCCGGCCAACATGGCCTTGGCTGCCGAGGCGGGCCGCGCGGTCGAGGAAGCGCGGCGACGCCAGGAAATGATCGTCGAAGCGGCGCCGAAGCTGATGAGCCCCGAAGATCGCTTGGCCTTCCAGCAGGCACTGCGCAACCGTTACACCGGAGGCGCCGGCGGTGGATCGGGCGGCGGATTCGGCAGCGGCATGAGCGCGGCGGCTCGCGGAGCCATGGGCGGCAACGGCACGAGCGGCCACGGCTCGCCGCGCGCGGCCGGTCGCGCCGGCACCCGCTACGCCAACTCCGACGAGCAGCGTGCCGCGGCCAGCGCCGCCGCCTTGGCACCGTACGCGAACATCAACGTTGCTGCCGGCGGCGATGGCATTCCCGGAATCGGCTACGGCGGACCGGGCGGTCCGAACAACCCATCGCAGGTTCCCGGCGCCGGTAACGGCTCTGGCCCAGGTGGCACGAAAACCGCCGCCAACGGACCTCCGCCGGCGGGCGCAGGTGGCAAGGGTCCAGGCGGCAAGGGTCCAGGCGGCAAAGGTCCAGGCGGCAAGGGTCCAGGCGGTGCGGGGAGCGCATTCCCCACCGCGCCTGGTCCCAACGCTGGCCAGGTTGCCGCCCAGAATGCGACCGCGGGCTGGGGTGCCGGCGGCGGATGGGGTCCAGACGGCACGATGCCCGGCGGAGGTGTCGGACCAGGGATGATCACCGGCAACGGCAACGGTCCCGGCGGCGGCGCGGGACTTCAAGGGGGCAACGGTTCCGGCTCCGGGGGAGCGAACGGTGGCGCCGGCGCAAACGGCCAACCGGGCGCCAATCCGTATAACAACCTCGCACTCAACTCCGCCGGCGGCAGCGGCAACGGCCCACCGGGACAAGGTGGCGACCTGGATAACGGCGGCAGTGGAGGAGCTGGGAAACCTGGAGCCGGTCCACCCGGACAAGGCTCCGGCGGCGGCGGGGGCGGCGGCACGGCTGGAGCAGGGGGCATGGCCGGTGGCGGTCCGATGGGCGGCGGCGGAGCGGGAGGTTCGCCTTCGATGGGCGCCGGCGGCGCCGGGCCGAGCCTACCGGGACTCACGCCTTCGGCCGCGACAATGGGCGGTTCACCGTCGGGCGGCCAGTCGGGTTCGGCCAACGGCTCGGCAAGCGGTTCGGCAAGCGGTTCGGCAAGCGGTTCGGCAGGCAGCAATCAGACGGCCGGCGCACCCGGCGGAAGCACCACCGGCTACGGAGCGCCCTCGGCCGACTCGGCAAGCGAACAGCCCAGCGATCCGCCCGCCACTTCGGTTTCGAGCCGACCAAGCAAGCCCCAAGCTCCGCGCAGTCCGTTCGAGACAGCCGGCAAAGCCTACGGCGATCAGCAGCGCCGTCCACCGGCCGGTGTCGCCGGCGGAGGCCAGTCGTCCGGGTCGACCAATCCGTCGGGCGGCCAAGCAGGCGGCTCGGCAAGCGCGTCGTCCAGCCCGCCCAGTTCGACAAGCGGCTTGCCGCAGCATCAGCGCGAACAGCTTGCCGAGCGCGCTCGCGGCAAGCGCCGCAACTGGGCACTGCCGCAAGACACGCACCAGGCGGTGCCGATCACGCGCCCGATCCAGGTCGACTGCTATGCCGATCGGCTGGTGATCGTCAGCGAACGCGGCGACCGGCAGAAGAACGCCACGATCATGATTCCCGAACGCACGGCCGACGTTGTCGAGCCGCTGGTCGCCGGGGTGTGGGAACGGATCAATTCGTGGGGCATCGCCGGCACCGGCATGTACTGGCGGCCGGTGTTGATGGTAAACGTCGCTCCCGATGGCCGCGGCCGCTACGACGATCTTGAAGGGCTGCTGTACGGCAGCGGCCTCGACATGAAACAGAAAACACCACTGACGGCCGTCGCGCCGCCTGCAACGAACAACCCGCCGCGATAACCGCGCCGCCCCGAAGCGACCTGACGGCCGCCGAACCGACATGAGCCGCAACAAGCGCTACGACGAAGAAGCCTTTGGCAGCGATTCCTTCCTGGATATCGTGGCCAACATGGTAGGAATTCTCATCATCCTGGTGATGATCGCAGGCTTGCGCGCCAAGCAAGCCCCGGAGTTCGACGCCCAGCCGACCGACGAGCAGCGCAACGCGCTGGCCGAGCTGGAAAACGAAGCCGGCGCGTTGGCCGGCGAAGTACGCAGCCGGTTGGCCGAAGTCGAGCAATTGGCCGCCATCGGCCGCAGCCGCGAGCTGGAACGCGATTCACTGCTGTATTTGTCGGCGCAGGCCAAGCATCTGCTCGGCGAAAAGCGCAACACGCTGGGGAGCCGTGAGCGCGACGAGTTCGATTTGCGCCGCAAGGTTGCCGAGCGCGAAACCATGCTCACCAAGTTGACGCGCGGCCTGCAGGACGCGGCGGCTACCGAGGTCACCGCCGTCAAAATCGAAAACTATCCGACGCCGATCAGCCGCACCGTCCACGGGCACGAGGCGCACTTCCAACTGAAGCACGGCCGCGTGGTGTTCGTGCCGATCGAAGATGCGCAGGCCGCGATGATCAGCGACATCAAGCGCAACATGTACAAGCTGGAAAGCCTATCAGAAGTAAGCGACATTGTCGGACCGATCGGCGACTACCGGCTGCGCTATACGGTCAGCAAGGTCGCCGCGGGGCGCGGCCAAGTGATGCTCGACCTGACGTACGAGATGCTGCCGCTGGCCGACCCGCTGGGCGAAACGATCGAGGAAGCCTTTGCCCCCAACTCCGAGTTCCGCGAAGCGATGGCCAAGACGAACCCTCGCCATACGACCATCACGCTTTGGGCGTATCCCGACAGCTTCGCCTTGTACCGCACGCTCAAGAAGGAGCTGTACAACCAAGGGTTCGCGGTGGCTGGCCGTCCGTTGCCGATGCACCAGCTCATCAGCGGCTCGCCACACGGCACCAAATCGGCCGCCGAATAGCGAAATGAGCAGGCGCGATCATGCCGCCTTCGCACCATGCTGGCAAAAGTACTTGCCAAGCTGGCACCGTTTTCCGATACTCCGTCGTCGCGCTGCGGTGTGAATGATCAGGCGCGATGCTGGCACGCCGGCTCACGCGGGGTTCGCTCGCCGAGTGCCGCTGATACGGAGGGAGGAATCGACACGCGATGCCGCGGCTTTCGCTGAACCAAATGACCACCTTTCGGTGGAACTTCGAGGAAGACCTGTCGCAGGCTGCGGCTCTGGGGTTCACGGCGATCGGTCTGTGGCGGCAGAAGCTGGCCGACTACGGCGAACAGGCGGGCCAGGCGCTGCTGGCGGCGATGGGGCTGAGCGTCTCGAACGTGTGCTGGGCCGGCGGGTTCATCGGCAGCGACGGCCGCTCGCTGGCCGAGAGCATCGCCGACGCCACCGACGCCATTCGGCTCACCGCCGCGCTGCATGCCGATTGCCTGGTGGTGTACAGTGGCCCGCGCGGCGGGCATACGAACACCCACGCCCATCGCCTGTTCCGCGACTCGCTGAGAGAACTGCTACCGGCGGCTCGAAGGTTCGGCGTGACGTTGGCGATCAAGGCGGTGCACGCTCACTGTGCCGTCGATTGCGGCATCGTCACGCGCTTGAGCGACGCGGTCGACCTCATTCGTTCGTTTGACGACCCGTGTGTGAAATTGGCCTTCGACACCTACCAGATGGGCTGGGATCTGGACGTTCCCGATCGTTTGGCCGAGTTGGCCAATGACATTGCGATTGTGCATCTGGCCGACGGCCACCCTCCGACGCACGGCGAGATGCACTGTTGCCCGTTGGGCCAAGGGGACGTGCCGGTGGAGGCGATGCTCGCGGCTCTCGAGCGCGGCGGCTACAACGGCTACTTCGACCTCAAGCTAGTCGGTGCTGCCAACGACCCGGCCGGCTATCGCGACCTGCTCGTCCACTCGCAGCAATCGGCCGCGGATATGCTCTCAGCCTTGCCTTCCGGCTCGCAGCGCTGAGATAGCAACTCGGCGAGCGCACGAACGCGCCGTGGTGAAATGGTCGACGTGCGCCCCTGCTCGCAGGCTGCGCCGCGCACGGCGATGAAATCGGGCGCGAGCGCGGCGACCTTTGCAATCGCCGACGCATCGAGCGAGCCGGCCAGCACAATTTGCATTCCCTGAGCGCGAGCCGCCACGATCAGCTCGTCCAGTTGCTTGAAAGCCATCTGATCGAGCAAGCCGCCGCGCGTCTTGTCGAACGTGTCGACCAGCAATAGTTTGCATTGCGTTGCTGCCGAGGCGGCTAACACATCCAATGGCGCAGGACTTCGAGCCAATTGATGATCGGCATACGCCACCGCCACCGGAGCAATCGAGTGCGGAAGTGCCTCGATCATGCGTCGCCAACGTGCTTGCCAGTCGTCGAGCGCCGCGCAGGCCGCGAGCCCCAGCTTGGCGAACGCGAGTCCCTCGGGCAGCGAGGCAACGAACTGCCGATCGGCGTCGATCAGTTCCCCCAGCGCCGCGCTGACTGGCCGGAGACCGTCGACCTCGCGCAGCACGGCAGCGATTGTCTCCCGCGATGCCGCCCCCAGCGAACCGTGCCGCGGCTCTTTGACGTCGATCACGCCGGCACCGCCATCGAGCGCCGCACGTGCCTCGCTTTGGTCGCGCACGCTTACCAGCAGCCGCGTCATCCGGCCACCTGCGCCGGCTGGGCGCGCGACCGATCGTGATCGGCTTGCTGCTTTGCCTCGTGCAGCTTCATGTTCAGCCGGTTGACGAGGTCGACCGATAACGGCTCGCACCACGTGCCGCGGATCGTGATGTAGTGGCCGCACCAGCTTCCCAGCCGCGGAGGCATCGCCACGTGTTCCCACTCCGTGGCGCGCTCGGCCAATCGCACCACCAGCGTGCGCGTCTCCGACCGGCTTGCCTCCTTGCCCGGTAGATAACTCGGTCCCTGCCCCAACAAGAATCCTTCCACGACCTCGATCGGAACCATGACGGGCTTGCGACCGAGGCGAAACCTTAGACTTCGGCCATCACATGCGATCACAGGAACGACCGCTGCGGTCACGCAAAGAGCAAGAAAGAACAGCAGGGGCAGGGCGCAAACAATTCCGAACCAGCGAAGCTCGGTGCTTGCCGCGAGCTTCAGCACCACACACAAGCCGAGAAGCTGTGGAATTGCGACCGTGATCAAGGGGCGCCAGTTCGCTCGCAGCCAGGTTTCATGCATGGGCGACATTCTAAACCGTCGTGCCACGGCCGACGACTGCCGCGTTCAGCGGCCTCGGCCATCCTCGTTCGCCGCTCGGTTCTTTTTCGCCGCGATTGCAAGCTGGCGAGCCCGCCACAGGTTGCCGGGGCGCTGCGGGCCGTGGGTGTTCTGATACGTGCGGATCGCGTCGGCGTTGCGCCCCAGCGCCTCGTACGTTCGTGCCAAGTTGTAACGGGCCCCCTCGCTCCACGGACTTTCAGGATCGATGGCCAGCACCCGATCCTTGAAGTAATCAATCGCCGCGTCGAGGTTGTCACGCTCCAGCGACGCGACACCCAGCCAGTAGCTCGCCGCCAGCTTGCCGCCGCGGATGGCCGGCTCGTATTCTTTTTCCAAGCGTTTCGTGGCCAGGGCCAGGTTGATGTCGTCGTTCGAGGGGCGGGCGCGTTGATACTCGGCCAATGCTCCATGCTCGCCCGACAACCGGCCACACAGGTGCAGCACGCGAGCCTTCCAGAGGACTTGGCCGCGAACGGCGCGCAACGGCGCAAACTCGGCTTGCAGCCGCGAGCGCATCGCCGGGGTGTTCGCCCGTCGTCGCCCGATCGGCACCTGCCACAATCGCACGTCGCTGACTTGTTTTGTCTTCTCCAACTCGGCCGCCAGTCCGCTAGCATCGACGACCAGCGCCATGTGTTGCGGCCCCGCCAAACGCGCTTCGACCAGCGCCATGCGCTCAGACAAGTCCTGCGGCGAGGCGGGGATGAGCGCGACGAGCGATTTTAGCTCCGCCGGCGTGAGACGATACGGGGAATCATCGTCGATGCGCAACTGCTCGAGCACCGCCTGATCGACCGACGCCGCGGCGAGCGTCGCCACTGCGTGTCCGTCGACCGCCGGAATCGGCACGCCCAGCAGCGCGTCGAACAGGTACAGCTCACCGCCGTGCAGCAAGGCCGCCAACCCCGTCGGCTTCGCCGCGTCCCCTCCCGCAGCCAGCAGCACCACGTCGAGGCCTTGTTGCCTCGCCAGCAGCGCGAAGATCCACGCGCGCTCCTCGGCAGTCGCTCGGCCGACAAGCATGATTTGCCACGGCAAGCGCGGCAGCGGATCGGTCGACGAATCGCTCGATGGCTCATCAAGCTCAATTTCGCGAATCGTCCAGTCGAACAGCAGCTTCGCGCGCTCAAGTGGATCGATCTCCGAACCGACGGCAAAGCGGGCCGCCTCGCGCAACCACACCGATTCCTCCAGCGCCAGACCATCGGGTCCGGCGAAGCGCAACTCACCCAGCGACTTCATCAGCGGCGTGTCGCGCAGCTCCTGCGGAAGTTCGGCCACCAACGGATCAGGTTGCCAGTGGGCGATCGGTTGCTGCACCGCGATCCATTGATTCAACCGGTTCACCACCTGCACCAAGGCATCTTCCGACTGAAAGTCATCCACCGTATTCAACAGGCCTATGGCACTGGCAAACACCTGGTCGCTGACCTCGCGGCCAAAGGCGGCCTCGGCCGGCGGCACTTCGTAGCGGTCGGCGCAGCCGGCGAGCACGGCGAGAATTATCCCGGCGGTTACGAAGATTGGCGGCGAACGCATCACCCCATTGTACGCAGTTCGGCGCGGAATCTGCTGCATCCGACGCCCCCATGACTGAACCCATCCTGCTCGAGCTGGCGGGCCTGCTGGTCCTGGGCATCGGCGCCCAGTGGCTGGCGTGGCGGCTGCGCATCCCCGCGATCCTGCTGCTGCTGGTCACCGGCTTCGCCGTCGGACCTGGAATGCAGGCGCTCGGGCGGGAGAAACTGATCGATCCGGCCGCGCTGTTCGGCGATCTGTTGCCGGCGCTGGTGTCGTTATCGGTGGCGGTCGTGTTGTTCGAAGGTGGGCTGAGCCTGAACTTTGCGCAGCTCAAGCAAGCCGGCCGCGTGATTCTGCTGCTGGTCACCATCGGTGCGGCGATCACCTGTGCCGTGTCAGCCCTCGCCGCGCGGTGGTTATTGGGGATGCCGTGGCCGCTGGCCTGGCTGCTCGGTTCGATCCTCAGCGTGACGGGACCAACGGTGATTGGACCACTGCTGCGCCACGTGCGGCCGATCGGACACACGGGGCCGATCCTCAAGTGGGAAGGGATCGTCATCGATCCGATCGGTGCGATACTGACCGTGCTGGTGTTCGAGGCGATCCTGCGCGAGAGCCAGCAACGCGCGTGGCTGGCGGCGCTCGAAGGGATGGGGTGGATCGTGCTCGTGGGCGGGATCGTCGGCGTCGTGACCGCCCTGCTGCTCACCTGGGCATTCCGCCGCTACTTCATTCCCGATTACCTCCAGAACGCGATGACGCTTGCGACCGTCGTCGCCGGCTTCGCCGCGGCCAATCAGTTTGCTTCGGAGTCGGGACTATTGGCAGTGACCGTCATGGGGCTGGTGCTAGGCAACCAGCACCGCGTGAAGTTGGCGCACATTACCGAGTTCAAAGAGAACCTGTCGATCATGTTGGTCAGCGGATTGTTCATCGTGCTCGCCTCCCGCCTGAGCATCGAGCAAGTGCGATCGACAAGCCTGCCGGCCGTGGCGTTCACAGCGCTGTTGATCCTCGTGGCACGACCGTTGGCCGTGGCGGTCTCGACGCTGCGCTCCTCGTTGAGCTGGCGCGAGCGGTTGTTCCTGGCGTGGATGGCACCGCGCGGAATCGTTGCCGCCTCGGTGGCCTCGCTGTTCGCCCTGCGATTGCAGCGCGCCAACTACCCGGGGAGCAGCGACCTGGTGCCGGTGGTGTTCACGGTGATCGTCGGGACGGTGATCGTTTACGGACTCACGGCCCCGTGGCTGTCGCGGCGGCTCTCGCTCTCGGCGACCCGGCCGGGATTTCTGATCGCCGGCGCCAACCGTGTCGCCCAGGCAATTGCCGCGGCATTGCAGGCCGAAGGGCAGACGGTGCTGCTTGTCGAATCGCGCTTCGACCTGACGAGCCAGGCGCGGCTGCACGGCTTGCCGGCGCTCTACGGCAGTGTCCTCTCGCAGTTCGTGCAGGAACAGATCGAGCTGACCGGAATCGGCCGGTTGCTGGCGCTTACGCCGAATGAAGAGGTCAATTCGCTGGCGGCGATGCGCTACTCGCGCGTGTTTGGTCACGAGCAGGTGTTCCAGGTCGCGCCCGATACCGGCCAAGGGGGCCGCAAGGAAAAAGTCGCCCCCGAGTTGCAAGGCCGCGGCCTGTTCGCCGAAGGCGTGACCTACGACGACCTCGAATCGCGGATCGACGCCGGCCATGTGATCAAGCGCACGCTGATCACCGAAACGTTCACGTTCGCCGATTTTCAGGCGCTGCACGGCGAGGCCGCGCTGCCGCTATTCGTCGTCGAAGCGTCCGGCAACGTCGATCCCGCGGTGGCCGAAGGGCCGATCGCCCCGCAGCCCGGCCAAGCCCTGGTCAGCCTCACGGAGCCGCGAAGCTGAACGGTAACCGATTGTGCGCCGAAGCGCGAACTGGAACGGTTGACCCGCCGTTTCGTCGGTTAAAGAATGGTAGAATAGCGATCGGCTCGTAAACTGGGATCAATCGCATGAGCATTCATTCATCCAGTGAAACAGCGATCTTTGAACGGATTGTTCTGCCGCCAGAGCCGGAGTTGAACGTGCAGACGGCGCGATCGCTGCTCGCGCTGAGCTTTGGTTCGGACGACACGACCAGGATGCAATGGCTCGCCGACAAGGCGAAGCACGGATCGCTCACCGCCGACGAGCAAGAGGAGATCGACAGCTACGAGCGCGTGGGCCATTACCTCGCGATCCTCCAATCAAAAGCTCGTTTGGCGCTTCGCTCGAATGGCGGGGGCTGATTTTTGGTCGCGGACAAGGCGCTTGCCGCACTCGTGCGGTCGCGGGCAAACGGCTGTTGCGAGTACTGCCAGGTTTCACAAGCCTTCGACCCGCTGCCGTTTCAGATCGACCACGTCGTTGCCGTTCAGCATGCTGGGGAAACGGTTGCCGAGAACTTAGCGCTGGCATGCTTCGCGTGCAATCGCCACAAAGGGCCGAACATTGCCGGGCTCGATCCAGCAACCGGCGGCGCGACGGTCCCCTTGTACCATCCGCGCCGCGAGGTCTGGTCCGAACAACTTTGCTTGGCATGGCCCCGAGCTGCTGGGGCTCACGCCGACAGGACGCGTTACCGTCCATGTGTTGGCGATCAACCGTGACTTCCGTGTCGCGCTTCGCCGCGCACTGATCCAAGAAGGCGTGTTTCCCCCAAGCGGTTGACCGTGGCCAGCGCAGCACTTTAAGGCTACGAATTATTGGCCGACAGCCGCTCGAGCGCCGCGCGCAGTTCGAGCAGGCGGCCGATCATGGCCGGGAATTGGTCGAGCGGCACCATGTTCGGACCATCGCTGGGGGACCGATCGGGAGCGGGATGCGTCTCGAAGAACAAGCCGTCGGCGCCCACCGCGATCGCGGCCCGGGCCAACGGTTCGACGAACTCGCGGCTGCCGCCGGTCGCCGAGCCCAGGCCGCCCGGTTCCTGCACGCTGTGCGTGGCGTCGAAGATCACCGGCACACCGTGGCTCTGCATCTGCGGGATGGCACGCATGTCGTTCACCAGCCGACCGTAGCCGAAGAACGTGCCGCGCTCGCAGAGCATCACGCGCTGGCAGCCCGAGCGGGCCAGCTTGCTCACCACGTGCTTCATGTCCCAGGGGGCCATGAACTGCCCCTTCTTCACGTGTACCACGCGGCCGGTACCGGCGGCGGCGACCAGCAAATCGGTTTGCCGAGCCAGGAAGGCCGGGATTTGCAGCACGTCGCACACCTCGGCCACCGGCGCGGCCTGGTGCGATTCGTGGATGTCGGTGGTGACCGGCAGCCCGGTCGCCTGCTTCACCTTGGCTAGGATCGCCAGGCCATCGGCCATCGACTGCCCGCGGAACGCCTCGGCACTGGTGCGATTGGCCTTATCGAACGAGGCCTTAAAGACGACCTGCACCCCCGTGTCCGTGGCCAGTCGCTTCAACCGCTGGGCAATCGACAGCGTCAGTTCTTCGGTTTCGATCACGCAGGGACCGGCGATGAGCAGCAGCGGGGAACCGCGGCCGACACGGTAACTGCCGATCGATAGCGGATTGTCGGTCATGCGCAGGGCATCTTAGCGACGCCGCCGAAGTTTGAGAACGCGAGCCCGGCCGGTGCCCTGCTCGCGCTGCCAGTTGCATGCGTTCGCAGCGCGGCACGGCGTTGAAGCCGAGGCGTGCGAGTTTCTTTACCCAGGCCAAAAAACTCGCCGCGTTTATTTTTTGGCGCCTGAGGGGTCCCCAGGGGGTTCAGGCCAAGAAACCGGCTCCGTTTTTTGGCCTGAGCCAGTCGTGCCGCTTCTGTTGTCCGCACTCTTTCCATGACGCCAGAGCTTACCCCTGCGGGGCGGATCGCTCCACGGCGAAAGCAGGCCACGCGCGGCCGGACTCCGATGCACCTCATCCATCGCGCCATCCCGTATGCCCCGGTCGACGGATGCCGCGATCCGCTGTGGCGAAACGCCTTGCTTGCAGCAAAACGCTGCGCGATGGCCCGGAGGGCGCATCTCGAAACTGTTACTAGTGCGAACCACCTAACCAGCACCGCCGCTGCCGGTTGCGATGCGAATAGCGTTGCACGTCGGCCCCGCGAGCGGGCGTGGCACGGCCCGTGCCTTAGTGCCGTGGCGAAGCTAGTCCGTGTGTGGGGCCTCCGACGCATCACAAACCAACGTGGCCCGATCCCCTGACCCGTTGGTCGCCTCCGAATGTCTCGGGGGCACGTCGGAGGCCCCGGTTTTCGCCGTGAATGAGCGTCGCGCGCCAAGCGCCACTTGGCACCCCGTGCCAATCGTGATAGATTTCATGGCTCGGCGCAGCCGGCGCGCAACGTGGTACTGGGCGACGGCTTGGCTACCGGTGAGCGATCCCGCCAGCATAGCTTCAATTGGCAGAGCACCGCATTCGTAATGCGGGGGTTGTGGGTTCGACTCCCACTGCTGGCTCTTGTGCGGCGGCGGCGGCGACGACCAATCCCGGTTCACGTCCCCTTCGAGGTTTGCTGATGGTCACAATGATCGATTCTGGGCTGAAGCAGCTCGTGTTGTCGAACAGTCCGTTTGGTCCGCGCGAAGTGGAGCAGATCGCTCAGGCAATCAGCAGCGACTTTTCCAACTACCGCCAACTGAGCGAAGCGGTCCAGGAGTTGGAGCAGAAGGGAGATCAAAGCCCGGCGAACAAGGTGCGGCTGGGCGTTTGCTATTACCTGCAGGGCCGGTATCGCCTGGCCGAAGAGGCGCTGTCGAAGGCCGACGGCGGAGCGCTGGCCTATTTCTATTTGGGCAAGGCGCGGTTCGCACGCCAAGAGTACCCGGCGGCGGGCGAGGCGTACCAGCTTGCCGCCAAGGCCGGCTACAACGGCGACGCTTGTGCGCTGGCCCGCGTCGAGACACTACGCTTGGACAACCAGCCCGAGGCCGCCTTGAAAGTGCTCGACGGGCTGTCGGGCGCGGTCGAACAGACCTCCGAGTATCTGTATCAGCGTGCCGCGACGGTTAGTGCCAAGGGTGGCAATCCACAAGAGGCCATCAAGCTGTACGAACGCGCCGTCGAGGTCGATCCCAACCATACCGGCGCTCTGTTCGGCCTGGCGCTGGAAAACGAGCGGCACGGCAACGACGAGATGGCGCTCGAGCTGTATCAGCGTTCCATCGCGCGGTTCCCGGTGCATTACGGTTCGTTGCTGAACCTCGGCATCCTTTACGAAGATCGGCAGCAGTACGAGCGCGCCCGGCAGTGCTACCAGCGCATCCTCGAAGTCTTCCCGAACGACAACCGCGTGCGGTTGTTCTTCAAGGATGCGGCAGCCAGCGGCGACATGTTCTACGACGAAGACGCGCAGAAGCGCCGGGAACGGCTTAACCAGTTGCTCGGCGTGCCGGTCACCGATTTCGAACTTTCGGTGCGCAGCCGCAACTGTCTGCAAAAGATCGGCCTGATGACGCTCGGCGACCTGACGCGCACCACCGAGCAAGAGCTGCTCAGCAGCAAGAATTTCGGCGAGACGTCGTTGACCGAGATCAAGGAGATGATGGCTACCAAAGGGCTGTCGCTGGGCCAGTTCGCCCACGAGCGGACACGTCCCGAAATCGGCTTCGAGCCCGAGCAAATTTCGCCCGACGAGCAGGCGCTGCTCGGCAAGCCGATCGCCGACTTGAACCTGTCGGTGCGTGCCCGCAAATGCATGATCCGGCTGGGGGTGACGACCATCGGCGAACTGGTGCGCCGCACCGGCGACGAACTGCTGGAATGCAAGAACTTCGGCGTCACCAGCCTGAACGAGGTGCGCGAGAAGCTCACCGGCCACGGCCTGAAGCTCCGCGGCGACTGAGGAGAATGCGAAATGCGGAATGCGGAATGCGAAATGGCGGACAGCTTGTCTCGGTATTTCGCATTTCGCATTTAGCATTTCGCATTCATGTCGCCGGCCCCGTTCGCGTTCACGGTCCGCCACACCGATCCCGCCTGCCGAGCGCGTACCGGCACGTTCCACACACCACACGGACCGGTCGATACACCCGCCTTCATGCCTGTCGGCACGCAGGCCACGGTCAAGGGACTGACCGCCTGCCAGATACGCGACACCGGCGCCCAGATGATCCTGGGCAACACGTATCACCTGGCGCTGCGGCCGGGTGAGGCGGTGATCCGGGAACTCGGCGGGCTGCATGCCTTCATGCAGTGGCCGGGACCGATTCTCACCGACAGTGGCGGCTTTCAGATCTTCAGCCTCGCGCAGAACGTGCGCATCGACGAGCAGCAGGCGGTATTCCGGTCGCATCTCGACGGCAGCCTGGTGGAACTGTCTCCCGAGCGATCGGTAGCGATCCAGGAAGCGCTCGGCAGCGACGTGGCGATGGTGCTCGACCACGTGATCGCGTTGCCGTGTGCGGCCGAAGCGATTGCCGATGCCACCGCTCGCACGGTGCGCTGGGCCCGCCGGGCACGCGATGCCGCTCGCCTCACGGATCAGGCGCAGTTTGGCATCGTGCAAGGTGGTCTCGATGAACGGCTGCGCGTCGAATGCGCCGAGGAGCTGGCGAAGATCGATTTCCCCGGCTATGCCGTGGGCGGCTTGAGCGTCGGCGAGAGTCCCGAGGAAATGTACCGCGTGCTCGAGTTCACGGTGCCGGCCATGCCCGCCGAGCAACCACGGTACCTGATGGGGGTTGGCCGCCCGCGCGACTTGCTGGAAGCGGTGGCGCGCGGCATCGACCTGTTCGATTGCGTGATGCCGACCCGCAACGGCCGCAACGCGCTGGCCTTTACCGACACCGGCTCGCTGCGGCTACGCAATCAACGCTTCGAGCGCGATCCTCGCCCGCTGGAAGAAGGCTGCCCCTGCCTCGCCTGCCGGCATAGCCGCGGTTACCTACGCCATCTCTGCATGGCCGGCGAGATGCTCGGCTGCACGCTGGTGTCGATCCACAACCTGACCTACTACCAGCGCCTGCTGGCCGGAGCGCGCGAAGCCATCGCCGCCGGGCGTTTCGACGCCTACCGGCAGGAAACAATCGCAGGTTGGGAGGATCGATCGATCGTTTAGCCCGCGGACTTGTCCGCCGCGCTTAGCAGCACACGGCGAGCAAGCTCGCCGGCTATTATAGCCGCTCTGTCAGTGGCACCGAATACAGTCCGCCGGCCGGCCAGACGCATCAGTACGAAGGCCTAAAAACGTTCGTACAGGAGCTGCGCACGACACACGTGTCGCCGCAAGACGGGCTCACCCCACAAGGGCACGAACACACGTTCCTCGAGCGATTGTTCCAGACGAACCTCGCTCCGACACACGGCTCACGGCCATTCGACGTGGCAGCCGTCCGCCGCGATTTTCCGATCCTGCACCAGCAGGTGCACGGCAAACCGTTGGTTTGGCTCGATAACGCCGCCACCACACAGAAGCCGCAGAGCGTGATCGACGCGATCGCCAACTGCTATGCCCGCGACAACTCGAACATCCACCGTGGTGCACACACGCTCGCCGCCCGTTCGACCGACGCCTACGAGCATGCTCGGGCCACCGTGCAGAAGTTCATCGGCGCCGGCAGCCCACAGGAGATTGTCTTCGTGCGCGGCACCACCGAGGGGATCAATCTCGTCGCGCAGACTTATGGCAAGAAGTTCTTCCAGCCGGGCGATGAGATTGTCCTCTCGACGCTTGAGCACCACGCGAACATTGTTCCCTGGCAGATGATCGCGCTCGTCACCAAGCGACTTAGCATTGACGAGAATTCGCCAATCGCTCGAAGGATTGCAATACGGTGGAGTGACGATCATCGCTCAGGATAGCGTCGTCGTGCAGATCGAACGCACCGAAAGAGTGCGAATATCAGGCAGCCGTCATAAGAGGTAGCTCGCGAACGTGCGGCCGAACCGAAGTTTTGCAGCCGCTACGGACGCATGGCGTAAGGAACCGTGAATTGATGCGCGTCTCGCTCGGGAACGTGTGGCACGGTTTCCGTGAGTCGGTGCTCGGTCGTGTCGTAGGTAATGACACGGATTTCGTTGTCGGCTGGCAGGAACCGCAGCAGCCGCACGGGCCCCTCGGAACGGTAATCGCTGAGCATCTCGTGGACGGTGTTCCCGTGGTCGCCGGTACTGCGCTGATAGATCGCGCACGCGCGACTTTGATCGCCACAGAGGATCAGGAACAGGGTCGCGTGTTTGCGAAAGCACTTGTCCCACATCGCCACGGCCGAGTTGCCGCGGTCGCCGTGAACCTTGGTCCAGCGCATCTTTCCCTTCGCAGCGGTGTCGACTTCCTCATTGCTCTTCGGCTTTTCGATCGGTCCCAGGTCCATGTGCGTGTTCACGATCGCCCATTGGTCGGCATGCTTTTTCAGAACCGAGTCGGCCCATGCCAACACGTCGTCCGGCGCGTTGCACTCCAGGTGCAGAATGATGAAGTCGAGCCCCTCGGCACTGAAGAGCTGAAAACTGTCGGCGTTGTTGCCAGAGATGTTCGTCGTGGAGCGGTCCGGCTCGAAAGTGCCGCCGTACCAAGAGAATTCGCGAAAACGCGCCGACGGAAAGTACTTTTGAAATAGCGACGAATCGCCGCCGGCGATCAGGTCGTGGTTGCCGACTGTGATGCCATACGGCACCCGGCCGTGCAGCGTGTCCATGCACTGTCCCGCGACTTCCCACTGGGCGTCATTATTCTTGTCGACGATGTCGCCAACGTGGCTGACGAATACGATTCGCTGCCGATCCAAGTTGTCGACGATCCAGCGCGTGTGCGTGGCGAAATGCTCGTTGGTCACCGGTTCGGTCGACTGCGGCGTCTTTTTCGTACCAGCGCCGCGATAGTCCTGCGTATCTGGAATCACTACAAGAGTGAACGAGCCGCGCGGCGCAGCATCGAGCTGGTCGTCTTCCGCCGCGGCGATTATCGCCGGCCAAAGGCCAAGCACGATCAACAGCACGTAACGGGTAAGCGAAGAGAGCTTCATGGATCTTTCTCAGGCGACCGATTCGATCGTCAGCTCACGACCGGACTGGTGCGAAGCTGGAACCGGTTCTGCGGCGAGTCGTTGTGCTGGTCGCGGTACGGCGAGTAATCGCAGACCTCAACGGCACCGCCGCGCTTCAGTTCGACGAGTCGCAGCCAGCCGTCGCCACCCTTGGGACGCATCTGGAAGTTCACGAGCATCTGGTTGACCGGCCGGCCACTGGCGTCGTCAGTAGTGGTACGCCCTAAACCGTCGCCCAGCACGTGGCCGTTGAACGTGAGGCTGAACGTCCCGCACCTGCCGACAAGGTTCTGCCAGAGCTGCTCGCCATCTTTGATGTCATGGTGCGTGGCGTCGGCGAATGGGTAGCTGTGCGGGTTCCACGATTGTTCTTTGCCTCGGCCAGCCCAGTCGAAGCGTATATCGTCGTTGTACATGTAAGCGTGCGTCACCAGGATTGCCTCGTGCCGTGGGTGCTTGGCGACAACCTCGTTCGCCCAACGGACCACGTCGCGGCGCGGGCCGAACTCAAGCACCAGCACCAGAAAATCGCGCCCCCCGGCCCAGCGCTCGAAGAATACGATGCGCTTCGCAGCGCGGTCGATGCCGACCAAGCCGCCCGTCAGCGGATCGAGAGCGATTCCCTGGCCGGTGATCGGCGCCTCTTGCTCTGCGAGGACTTGCACGGTGCGTTCGTTGTCGGGAACGCCGAGTACATAAAGCCGCGGATTGTCGTGATCGGTGACGAGCAAGTCTTCGCCGAGCCACACGCCGCCGGACAAGCTCGCCTTGCCGATGCGGCGAATTAAGGCACTCGGATAGGTCCACCTCGCGACTTCGGACCAGGCGTCGTCGAACTGCACCAAGAACGTCTCGGCGTTTTCAGCGCCGTAGCGCGCGAAGTTGCAGTACCAGTGATCGCCGCGCCGAATCGCCCAAGTCAGACTGCCCCCGTAATTGCCAAACTCCTTGAATGGCGTCAATCGCATCGATGCCGTGTCGAGCACGAGAATCTCGCTGCGCTCGGGCTTGCTCGGGAAGTTGGAGTGAGCGCAATACAACCGACCCTACCAGAGGAATCCGCTGTTCAGATGCTCGGCCTTTCCATCGCTCATCGCGATCCGCTGGAACGTAAACCGATCGTACTTGGCGACGAGCCGGTTCGTGACGGCATCCACGAATTGCTCGTCGGCCGCTGCCGCTTGCTTCGCCTCGTCGGGCCACGAAAGTTGCCGTCTGTCGCCAAGGCGATGTGGTTGCCGACTCTGTCGCGACCCCGTCCGGAGCAGCGGCATGTGTGGTACTCGACGCAGCGAAAAGCACGGCGGGACATAGCAGGATTCGCAAGAAGGCAAGGCGCATCGTTATCGAGCTCCGCTTTCGATTGTCCTGGCGCCGCCGAGTTCGGCTTCCATAGACATTGCCCAAGGCGTCCGAAGCCACCAGCAGAAGCCGCTCCTGCCGGTCGTCGAGTAACACAATCGGCCGGCTCGGTGCCAGCTCGGCCGTGCGATTCGCATAGGGTAGATTTTGCCACTCGCCGTCGGTCTGTCGAACGCGCAGCACGAGTTGCGGTTGATCGATTTGATCGACGGAGTTTTTTGTCGCGATGAAGACCGTGCCGTCGTCAGCCACCGCGATGTGAAGATGGTCGTCGGCAGTGCGATTGCCTTGGGCGATCGTTTCAATCGGTTGAAAGACGTCATCGGGGTCGGCGTTCCGATGGGCGACAAAGTTTACGGCGTCATGTCGCTGATCGGACCAAACGACAAAGCAACGGTCGGGCAGTAAAGCAATCGCGCAGATGTCATCGCTGCCGACACGCCGACCGAGTGCGACCGGTTCACTCCAGCGGTCGTCCCGCATTTCATAACGGCGAACCCAGATGCGCGATCCGCGATCGTAGGCTACCAATAGTTTTCCGATACCGTCACGAGTGATTGTCGCTGTTTCGGTTTCATCGGTATCGGGGGCACCGGATTCCAAGGGACAAACGCTCGATGAAACCAAGCGATACGTTGCCCGATCGTTGTCGTATCGCAAGATGACAAGCGTCAGGTGATCGTGGGCAGCGAGAACCGCGTACACGTGCTCATCGTCGGTCCACACGTCCGACTGGCCCAACAAACCTTCCAGCGACGACTCGATTTTCCAACCGTCGTCGGCTCTGAGCCAGACGATGCTGCCGGTCGGCGAAGGAAGCAGAGCTCGCCATTGGCCGTGCCGATACCAAAGCTTCGACTGCGGTTTATCACGAGTCGCATGCGGCACGCCGGTGCGGATCACTGGCAGCGAATCGGCAAAGTGCTCGGGCAACTCGTCGGCGCGCAGGACGGCCGTTAATAGGATGAGCAGGACCGGGCCAATTCGTAGCGGGCGTTGCACGGTCATCTCTGGACGTTTGTCAAGAGAACATATCGGTAACAGAATTGTAAGCCGCCGCCTGGCTCGTCGAGCAAGCGCGCATGAATCGAAGCTGGCTTCTGCGACGCCGGTTGCGACGCCGGTAAGTATATTGAACGAGGTTGCGCCGCCTTGCTACCTGCCGCACACATGGTTGATGAAACGCTTGGGTGAAGCGGTCGTAGACGCTCCAGCCAGCGTGCACCAGCGTGCCCGACCAATCGAGCCCCAGCAATTGTTCGGCGGGCTGATGACTGCGCGTCGGATCGATCACGTAGCAC
>DATAXP010000112.1:0-40782 GCA_036272935.1 Pirellulales bacterium
AGCGCTTGGATGCTCGAGCGGCTGTATCCGCAAGAGTTCGCCCGCCGCGCGCCCGACACCGTCACCCGCGAGGAGCTGGCGCAGTTCCTGACCGAGCTCGGCAAGCTGTTCGGCCGCCACGTCACCGATCCCGCGGCACAGACCGCGCTGAAAGCGGACCTCGAAGCGCTCGCTGCCAACGCGCGGGAAGAGCCCGACAGCAACCGGCTGGAACTGTCCGACGAGGCCGAGCGAATCTTGGACCAGGCCAAGCAATGAGGCTCGTTTCTTGGTCTCTACCCCCCTGGGACCCTCAGGAACCAAACAATAAACTCGACGAGTTTTTTGGCCTCGCGGCGGCTCGATGAACCATCAAGATTCCAAGGGCACGAAGAAGGAAGGGAACCGCGGATGGATACCGATAAACGCGGATGAGCCTTGCGTTCCGACCTATCTGCGTCCATCCGCGGTTTCCATCCTGTGCGGTAATCGCTGGCGGCGGTGTCGGCCCGCTTGTTTTTCCGGTCGCATGGGTGGAAACTCAACGGTAGCGTTGGGACGCCGCCATGAACAGCTACGTAGCCGGAATCAGTGCGCTCGATCGCGGCGATTATCGCCCGGCCGTGGATTGTTTCACGCGTGCGCTGGAACTCGATCCGCGCGACATCGATGCCTTGCTGATGCGTGCCAGCGCTTACCTGCACGAGCACGACTTCGAGCATGCCGGGGTCGACGTGGCAAATGCCTTGCGGCTTGCGCCGCGCTCGGCACGTGGGTTCTACTTGCGTGGTCTGCTTGCCGAGGCGACCGGGTGCCACGGACGTGCCGAGGCGGACTTCGAGAGAGCGAAGTCGTGCGACGACGACGGATTGCTCGACGAGTTCGCGGCCTGGCAACGCAGCGATCAGGCTGCGGCCGAGTCCACCGCGCCGCCGGAAATGGTGCCGACGGCCGACGTCGCTGCTCCGCCGGAACTTGTGTCGTGGGCCGAAGCGGCGCCGCCGCCACGCGATTGGGAACCGTCGGACGAGTGGGTGGGAGCAGCTGCGGAGCTTCCGTTGGCGTTGTCGAACGCCGCGGTTCCTGTGTCGGTGCTGACGAAGCTCGAGCAACTCGAAGCCGTGGGCCGGATGAGCTGGGGAGCCGTTGGCCGGGCGGGGCTGACGAGTTGCCTGGTGCATGCGGCTGCGTTGGTGTCGCTGGGGCTGATGGTCGGCCAGCGACTGCAATCGGCCAACGAACAGCCGGCGATGCTTTTGACGATGGGGGAGCCTAACGCACCGCTGGTGGTTGAGGCGGCGTCGATGCCGATCGAAGCGCCGATCGAAGCGCCGATCGAGCAGGCACTGGTGCCGATCCCTGTGCCGTCGCCGGTCGTCGTGCCGTCGATTCCCGAGCCGCCGGTTATGCCGCTGGCGCAGGCGATGGTCGTGCTGGAGCCGGTGGAGTTGTCCGCTCCTGTGGTGCCGGCGCCGCTTGACGAAGCCAAGGTGGTTGAAGGCTCATCTTCCTTGGGAGGTGGGACCGGCTCATCGGGCAGTGGCACTGGGCAACCGTCGGCTGGGGTTGTCGAGCCTCCGCCTATGCCGCCGAGCGAACTGGCGGAGAGCCGCACCCGGGAGGCGCGTCGCTTGGCGATGATGACGCGCGGCGGCACACCGGCCACCGAGGTGGCCGTGGAAAAGGCGCTCGATTGGCTGGCGCGGCATCAAAACGACGACGGCAGTTGGAGTTTCAACCACCAGTTCTGTCCGCACTGCCACGGACAATGTCCGGATCCCGGAGGCATGGTGACGGCACGCAACGGCGCCACCGCCATGGGCTTATTGCCCTTTCTGGGCGCGGGCTACACGCACCGCGAGGACAAATACGGTGGCCACTCGCCGTATCATCAAACGGTGGCCAAAGGGCTCAAGTTCCTGGTCAACAACATGCAGCATGGGGGCCCGGTGGACGGTTCGATGTACGAGCCGGGGGGCCGGATGTACTCGCACGGCCTGGCGGCGATCGCGCTGTGCGAGGCCTACGGCATGACGCAGGATCGCGAACTGCTCGCGCCGGCCCAGCGGGCGGTGAAGTTTATCGTCGTTGCGCAAGACCCGCAGGGCGGCGGATGGCGCTATCAGCCGCAACAGGCCGGCGACACGTCGGTCGTCGCATGGCAACTCATGGCGCTCAAGAGTGCGCACTTGTCGTACATTAAGGTGCCCGACGCGACCGTCGCTGGTGCCAGCCGGTTCTTTGATTACGTACAGATCGATGGTGGCTCGCAGTACGGCTACATCAATTCGGTACGATCGACCATCGCCACATCAGCCGCGGGGCTGCTGTGCCGCATGTACCTGGGCTGGAAGCGCGAGAGCCCGGCGTTGATGCGCGGGATGGAGTACCTGGGACGCCTGGGGCCGAGCGGCGGCGACATGTACTACAACTACTACGCCACCCAGGCGCTGCACCATTTCGAAGGGCCCTTGTGGACCGAATGGAACAAGAAGATGCGCGAAGACCTGGTCGACACCCAGGCGCGTGAAGGGCATGCGGCGGGAAGCTGGTTCTTCGCAGGCGATCGCCACGGTGCCATGACCGGCGGGCGACTGTACAGCACCTCGCTGGCCGCGATGACGCTCGAGGTTTACTACCGCTACATGCCGCTGTACACGAAGCACGCTGCCGAAGCGGGGCTAGGGCAGTGAGGGGTAACGGGCGACGGACTTCGGGCTACAGGCGCCGGGGTGCAGCGTTTTCGCTGTAGTCGGTAGCGTGTAGCCCGTCGTCAGACAATCGTCTTCGCTGGCCGCAGGTTCGCAGCTGACCGCAGATGGAAAGTTACCGCCGCACGCGATGTTACGGCGTCACCGGCCTTCAAGGCGGTAAGCAGTGCCAGGTGCTCGCCGTATCCCATTTCGAGCGATTCGGGCGCCTCGGGCACGGCCAGATAGGAAAGCCGCTTGAAGGTCCAGCACTTGCGAATTGCTTCTCCTAAGGCGTAATTCCTGGCATACTTGGCAATCGTCAGGTGCAGTGCGAAATCGAATTCCTGGGCTCGCGTCGTCCAATCATCGTGGGCGTGGGGACGGGCGGCGGCCGCCATCGCCTCCAGGTGTTCGATCTCGGCCGGTGGAATGTTCCCGGCTGCCTGCGCCGCGGCGTGAGGTTCAAGGAGTTCGCGCATCTCATGGATCTCGACGAGCCAATTCTCCGCCCCCTTCCGAACCACGGCACGTTTATTGGTTTCCAGACGCACAATCCCGTCGGCAGCCAGCCGCTGCAACGCTTGAACCACCGGGGTTCGGCTCACGCTGAGCCGCGTAGCGATTTGGGTGCTTTTCAGTTCCGTGCCACCGGTCAATTCGCCGCGAACGATTGCGAGCAGAATTTGCTCGTAGACGCGATCGACGCTCGTCTGATCAAATTTTTCAGCAGCGCCAAAATCGATTGCTTGTACGGCATTCTCACTGGCAACCGCGGCTCCGACGCGGCCGGTATTTTTTTTCATTGACAAATATCCCAAGGCCAGCTAAAGTGGATTCACTTGTGATGGCAGGATTGCCGATAAATCCCTAAAAACAACATTTTCGCGACGCGCGAGAGCGAATAAGTGAATTCATATGGGCACTTCTAGCGACAGCGCCCCCCCGGTTCGAAGCCTGCGGGCCGGGATGGTTGGAATAGGGATGATTTTTGATGAGACCTATCGTCCCTTCTTCGAACACATTCACCAGACGCCACTTTACCAGTCGGGGTTTGGGGTCTGCCACGTTCCGCTGACCGCGGTGGCCAGCCGAACGGGAAAGCGGGCCGATGCCTACGCTCGTTCCGCCGGATCGCGGATCGGTCGGTTTCAAAGCTTCCAGGGGGCCAATTCTGTTGCCGAGTTGTTGAAGGCGGACATCGACGTGGTGTGCGTCGCCACGCCCGACGACCGCCATTTCGAGGCATCCCGGGCCGTGCTGACTGCCGGCAAGCATTTGCTCGTTGAAAAGCCTTCGGTTTTGTCGCTGACGGAGCTCGATGAACTCCAGCGGTTGGCGCGCGAGCGTCAGGTGCTGGCCAAGGTCGTGTACCACAAATTGCTCGATCCCGACCACAAAAAGCTGAGAACTCTCGTTGTGGATGGCGAATTGGCGCATGTCAATAACGGATATTGCACGCTCTTGGAGCCAAAGTCCATCTCCAGCGGACAATTTGCCGAGTGGATCCGTGGCCGAAATCCCGGCACGTACGTGGCCGTCCACTATATCAAGCTCATCGATTTCACGTTCGGGGGGAGGCTAAAGAGCGTCGCGTGCACCGGCCAACGCGGCCTGGTCGGCCCGGCCGACGGCAATACCTGGGATTCCACCCAATTGCGGCTGGTTTACCAATACGGCGACGGTCGCGAGGCGGCGTTCGACATTCACACCAGTTGGGTCACGCCCGACAATTTCCCCGGATATGTCGAGCAGGAAGTGCAGTTCCGCTTCGATAACGGAGTATGGAACGCTCACAGCCGCAAGCGCGGCGTGGAATGCACAATTGAAAACTCGACGCCACTTAAACGTAAGACGACGATGAACAACCACTATAACGGCATGTTCATCGAACCGTGGGGCGAGCGTACGCAGCGGGGCTACGGTGTCGAGGTCATTGAGCGATTCGTGCGCGAAGTTGCAACCGTCGAGTTCGGTGGACCGTCAAGCGAGCGGCCACGCCGGCTCGCCGAGGCCCGACAACTGGCATACAACGACCTCTCCGCCGACCGGCAGACGGTCGCCGCGGTCCAGGCGATGGAGGCGATTCTGGCGGAGCATGCCGCCGGTCGCCCCAATTGCATTGTCGAGGTCGATCATCCAGCAGGCGGGTTGGTGCTGTTGAAACCTGGCAGCGCCCAACCCGAAGTGCTGTACGCAGGTCGCGTCGGCAACGGTTAGCAGTTAACATTTACCAACCATCTCGCAGGCTCTTCAAACGGACCTTTCTTTCATGGCGATTGTCGAATCGAATGTTCCAGCACCGATCGAGCATCCCGCCGAACCTCAGTCGAACGAGATTCGCCGCCGCTTGGCGGCCGTCGAGCCGCATGGTTTGCGCACCTTCACGCCCAGCCAGGCCGTGCTCGCTCGTAGTGCCGGCTGTTACCACTGGACGCCCGAGGGGCGCAAGCTGGCCGACTTCACCTCCGGCGTGCTGGTGATGAACCTTGGCCATAATCCGACCCGCTGGTGGCAGCGAGTGCTCGGTTGCTTGAATCTCACGCAACTCAACGCTACCGAGTTGTTCACCGCAGCGATCACGCTCAACGGCTACAACGCCCTGACTGAAGTGGAACTTGCAGCCACCGAGCGCTTGCTGGCAACGCTCAATGCGCAGCCCGGCGGCGAGCGCTGCGAACAGGTGTTGTGGGCCGCCAGTGGCAGCGAGGCAATTCAAAAGGCGCTCTGGGCCGCGCTCGAACGGCAACCCGGCGCGAACATTATCCTGGCGACGCGTCATGGCTTCCACGGCAAGAAGGGATTGGCCGGCGCGGTGACCGGCAGCGAACGTGACCCGGACCGCGATGAGCGCGTGCGGTTCATCAGCTTTCCGCGCGAGGAATGCATCAACGTCCAACGTCGCCGAGAGCCGATCGATCTCAGCCGGTACGAAGCCGAGCTCGAGGCCGCCTGGACCGAGCACGGCGATCGCATCTGTGCGCTGATTACCGAGCCTTACCTCGGCGGCGGTGGATCGTTTCATCCGCAGAAGGAATACGTGCAATTGCTCGAGCGCTTTTGTCGCGAGCACGATATTGTGTTCATCTTCGATGAAGTGCAGGCCAACTTTGGCCGCACCGGGTCGCTGTTCGCATTCGTCGATTATGGCATCCAGCCCGACGTGGTGGTGCTGGGCAAGGGGCTTGGCAACGGTGTGCCGGTAAGTGCTGCGATCGGACCGGCCGACCTGTTTGGCCGCATGCACTACGGTCAAGCGTCCGATACCTGGAGCGCCAACCCGCTTTCCAGCGCCGCCGTGCTGGCAACGCTCGAGGAATATGCCGATGGCAGCGTGTTGGCCCACGCTCGCGAGCTGTCGACGGTGCTCGAAACGGGACTGCTGCGGCTCCACGAAACGGAGGCGGTGGCGCACATCCGCGGCGAAGGGACGGTTTGGGGCATCGAATGCGCCCCGATCGGCAATCGCTCGGCAGGCGAAATTGCTCGGGCTTGTGTCGAGGCGTGCTACCTCGGCGACGCGCGTGGCCGAGCGATCCACCTACTTGGCCCGCTAGCCGATAAGGTGATTCGCGTCAGCCCGCCGTTGGTCATGCCGCTGGACGAAGCGCGCGAGTACCTCGACGTGATGACCGAGCGATTTGCCAGCGTGGCGCGGGGATAATCGGTCGCGCCAGCGGCGAGCCGCTTGAGACGAAACGCGCGATCGAGCGCGCTACGGCGTCGGCGAGCCTGCGGGCGAACCGTCCTTGTCCTTGTCGTCGTCGTGCTGGTGATGGTGGTGGTCGTGATCATGATCGTGATGATCGTGGCCATCTCCTTCCCAGTGCTCATCGACCGGCCGCGGCGGCGCAGGGCCTTTCGAGCATCCGCAAGCGATCATGACCCCGCTCCCCAATGCGGCAACCATCCAACTTCGTCGGGTCAACATGGCATACTCCGTGAGAGACAAATCTTCGGTCGATAGTCTACCCCGCCGCGCGATCAACAGGCAGGCGCGACGGTAGCCGATGTGCGGCAGGCGTACTGTCGCTCGGCGCTCGTTTAGCGCAGCGCTGCGGTCACGTCGCGGGCGATGTCCGCTTCGCCATCGTGATCGTAAAAGTACCGGCCAATCTCGTCGGCCAGCACGGTGAGATACTGGCGGCGAAACTCGTCGTCGGCCTTTTCCGAGGTGGGAATGCCGGTGTTCGGCGGATAGATGCTTTGCGGCAGGATCTTTTGATAAACCACCTGCCCGTCGCGCCGCATGTCATACACGGCCAACGCGACCTTCGCGTGACCTTGGTACAAAGTCATCCCTTGGTAAAGTCCGAAGTCGCGCAGATCGAGGCCGACCACCATGTCGGCGTCCAGCGCCTCGCCGATCTCGGTGTACTCGCTCCAATTGTGTTCGTCGACCCATTCGGCAACTTGCTCGGCGTCGACGATTTCGATGCCGCGAATATTCCGCCTCAGCAGGATGCCCAATTGCCTGGCCAGTTCAGCACTCGCATTGCCCGCGGAGTACTCAAGTTGTGCCAACGGGCGGCACACAACCGCGACACGCTTATTTTTTAGGCCTGCATATTCGGCTTTGATCTCACGACCTTTGATGACGTAGGCCACGGCTGCCAGCGCGCTGGCGCAGCCGGTCTGCGAAACGATGACCATCGCGATGAGCAACAGTGTCATCGCCAGCGAGCAGACCGACACCAGTTTCAATCGACGCGGCTGCACGCGATTCGAGCGCTCCATCGCCAGCATCCTTTGCATTCGAACTAGGAGAATCAAACGATCCGCACGATCCAATCAACCAATGTTAAAACCAGACAGCCGACTGCTGCGATCGCCAAGGTCTTGCTACTCGGCCGACCTCCGAGCCAGCGGCCGCAAGCGCTCGACGCGATCAACCACGGCGCTGCAACCAATGCCATCGCCGCCGTCGAAACTCCGCCGACATTGGCCTTCAGCGCGCGCCCGATGTCGCCGCGCGCCGACCACGACCAGGCCGTCGTCATGCCGCATGCCGGACAGCGAACTCCGAACAAGGTCTGAAACGTGCAACCAGGTAAGCCAAGCTGTTGGTGCGTGCCGAATCCCCGGGGATCGGGTTCGAGCAAGCCTGCCACGCCCAGCAGAACGACCAAGGCCAAACCACCAGTTGCGGCGGACCAGCGTATCGAAGGGGGCAGCCGTTCGGGGCTCGGTGCAGACGGTTGGCTCACCGGTTTATTAGGTGGGAACAGGAAAGGAGCGGCACGGTAGCGGCCGACCGCGGCGGGTGCAAGACCGATTTATCGCAGCCATCGCCGAGGAAGTCGTCGTTTGGGCAAGGGAACATTGCCGTCAGAACCCGAGATCATCGCCGAAGTTGCTGTTCGCGAAATTGCTCAGATTGTCGCGTTCCTCGACCGTCGGAAAGTTCGCGTTGACCAACCCGCTCGGCAGATTGGTGAAATCGTCTATCCCTTGGTATACGGTACCGCGAATCGAATAATAAGGGTCCGTCGCCACATACGGCACCTGGCTGTACTGATGATCCAGCCCTGCGCAGATAATCTGAAACGAATCAGGATTGACCCAGTCGATTTTTCCCACGCTTCCGCTCACGGTTCGCATGTAGGGAACGGCAGTCCCCCAGCCTGTACCGCCCATGCCCTGAGACATAATCAGATCGGGACCTGGAAAGGCCCGAAACTGCGGCAGAATGCCGGGAGTGCCTGGATAAGCGCTGAACGGCGGCAGCATCTGGCCGGCGCCAGTCGTGGTGATCCGCCAGTTCGAGTAGGTTGTCGCATCGAAGTACACGTAGGGGGCCGGCCAAGTTGTCACGCTGTTCGTCACATCGAACTTTTCAGGATAGTACTCCCACCAGCCGTCGCCGTCGGCGTCGGCTAGCCGGGCTTCGTCGAAATCGAAGAATGGCTGTGTCCGTAGATTCAGGAACTTATCGCCGGTGTAGGTCGTCTCCAAAACGCCGGCGCACCATTGAAACGGGTTCTGGTACTCTTTGCGAAGGCCGACGAGCTTCTTTCCGCAGACATACGAACTGGTCGTCGTGGAATACGGGCAGGGAAAGCCGCCGAGCCAAAAAACCAGCGACTCGGCCGGATCCATGGTGTCCATGTCGAGAATGGCTGGCGAACCGGTCAATGTGATGTACTTGTAGGCATAGGTTAGTGCGCGCAAACTCGCACTGGAATACGCGTAATTGTCGTAGCCGATGTGCATGTGCGTCGTGAGCATCTGATCCCGAGTGAGGTAACCGGAGCCCGTGGGTGCCGTCTTTGTTCCACTGTTCGCGCCGTTGAAATTCATTTGCGCCATGCACGGTGGATACATCTGATGCGCCTCCTTGTACGCATCGAGCGCACCCGACAGTAATCCGATCTCGCTGATGATCGCTCGCTCTTTCGCAGTGTGCATGGCACGGAACGCCGCGAATCCGGCGAACGACGCCAGCATTCCAAGCACGGCGATGACCACCAACAACTCGATAAGTGTGAATCCGTAACGCGAGCGCGCGGGGCGATAAGCGTGCATGAGCTCAAAACTCCTGATGTTCGCTCTTGAAGACGCCAAAGGACAAGAATCGCGGACGGGCAACCACCTGCGTTAACCACATATTTTACCGGCGCCGATGGCCGCCTGAAGAACTTTTTGACCGAATTCTTAACTCGAGGCTTCGGCCAGCGAATCCCAATCGACGCGCACCCGGCGGATCGCCGTCGCACGGCCTGTCGAGGGTTCCACGTCGACAATCGAGCCGCACAGCCGCACATCGTCGGTTGCCACATCGAACTGCGAGGGGACGAACGTCCGGGTGGTGAGCAGTACCCGATCAATCTGCCGGCCCAGAATGCTCTCGTAAGGGCCGGTCATGCCGACGTCGCATTGCAGCGCAGTGCCGCCCGGTAGCACCGCCTCGTCGGCCGTCGGCACGTGGGTGTGCGTGCCTAGCACCGCCGAAACTCGACCGTCGAGATAGCGCCCCATCAATTGCATGTCGCTGGTTGCCTCGGCGTGCAAGTCGACGATCTTCACGCGCACTTCGGCTGGCAACTGCTTCAGCACCCGATCGGCAGCATCGAACGGGCAATCGACCGGCTTCATGAACACGCGCCCCAGCAAGCTCACCACCGCGACGTGGATACCGTTGCGCGCCGGAAGCACTGCGAAAGGCCGCCCCGGGGCTTCGGCCGGATAATTGGCAGGCTTGACGATGTTCGTCTCTGATTCCAAGGTGGGCAGGATTTCGCGCCGGCGGTAGATATGGTCGCCAAGCGTGATGCAATCCACCCCGGCACCGATCAGCTCGCGGTAAATCTCGGGCGTGATGCCCGAGCCGGCGGCGGCATTCTCGCCGTTGGCGATCACAAAATCGAGGCGCTCGCGCTCGATCAGCCCTGGCAATGCACGCACCACGACCTTCCGCCCAGGCTTGCCGACGATGTCGCCGATTAACAGGATTCGCATGCTAAACCGCAAGCAGCGCTTGCCAGTTCCCCTCGCTACCGGGCCACTTCGGTGTGCCGTGTCTCGCGCAACACCGTCACTTTGATCTCGCCTGGATAGGTGAGCTGCTCCTCGAACGCGCGGGCAATGTCGTGGCAGATTTTCGCGGCCGACGCGTCGCTGGTGTCTTTGGCGCTGGCGATCACGCGCAGCTCGCGCCCCGCCTGGATGGCGAACGCCTGCTCGACGCCGGGGAACCCGCCAGCGATCGCCTCGAGTTCTTCCATGCGCTTGATGTATCGCTCCAGCGACTCGCGCCGCGCTCCGGGCCGCGATGCGCTGCACGCATCAGCAGCCGCCACCAGCACCGTGTAAGGATGGCTGATGTGCAGGTCGTCGTGGTGGCCCAGCGCGGCGTGCACCACCTCGGGGCGTTCGCCGAAGCGCTTGAGCAGGTCGGCGCCGATTTTGGGATGCCCCCCTTCCTGCTCGTGGTCGGCCGCTTTGCCGATGTCGTGCAACAGGCCACAGCGACGCGCCAGTCGGCCATCGAGCCCCAGCTCCTCGGCCATCATGCCCGTGAGGAACGCCACCTCGATCGAGTGACGCAGCACGTTCTGACTGTAGCTGGTGCGGAAGCGCAGCCGCCCCAGCAGATGGATGATCTTCTCGTTCAGATTGCCGACGTCGGCTTCCTCGGCAGCTTCCTGACCAAGTTTCTGCAAGTGAGCCTCGAGTTCGGTCTGCGTCTGTCCGACAACCTCCTCGATCCGCGCGGGATGGATGCGTCCGTCGGCAATGAGCTTTTGCAGCGACAGTCGCGCCACCTCGCGGCGGATCGGGTCGAATCCGCTAACGATCACCACGCCCGGCGTGTCGTCGATGATCACGTCGACGCCAGTCGCTTTTTCGAACGCGCGGATGTTCCGGCCCTCGCGACCGATGATCCGGCCTTTCATGTCGTCGTTGGGAATGTCGACCGTGCTGGTCGTGCTCTCGGCGGTATGCGCCGAGGCATAGCGCTGCAGCGCAGTGATCAGGATTTCGCGCGATTTGTCCTCGGCCAATTCGTTCATCTTTCGCTCGTGCTTGAGGATGATCGAGCCGGCTTCTTCCTTGAGTTCCTGGTCGAGATGTTCGAGCAATTGGCGCGTCGCTTCCTCGCGTCCCAGGCCGCTGGCGCGGTGCAGCGCGTCGCGCTGCGCCTCGAGCAACTTAGCAAGCTCCTCGTTCCGCCGGTTCGCCTCGTCGATTTTCTCCGTTAGCTTCCGTTGCGTCGCCTCGACCATCCGCTCGCGCTTCACGAGCTGTTCGTGCTGCTGCTCCTGGGCGTCTTGGCGCTTGTCGAGCAGACGATCGCGCTCGTGCAGCTCCTGGCGAGTTTTGGCAAGCTGCTCTTCCCCTTTGGCGCGAATCTGGATTTCCATCTCCTTGAGTTGCAGCTCCGCCTCCTTGCGGCGCGTGTCGATGTCGCGCTCGGTGCGCGTGATGAGCTCCTGGGCCCGCTTCTCGGCATCGGTGCCGCGCAGATAGTCGAGCGCTTTGATCAGAACGAACGTCAGCACGGCAGCTAGTACTGCCGCAATGAGACCTGCAATGACTGGATGCACGCTTGGTTGTCTCCCGCCCGCAATCGGGGCATGTCTCGTCAGGAGAAGCCGCAGCAACGCCACCTTGGGCGCCATGCAGCGAGACAGCCGGCCGAGCATCGCTCGGCCGCGCGGCAGACGTTCGAACTATTCAACCAATACACTCGACCGACCGCGCCACAGCGCGCAGCGAACCAGGGCTATCCTGGTCGGCCGCCCGTACGGCTGGCCGGGAAAGATCGGCCAGCCGATTGGTCGTCGGACGCAGCGCAACCAGACACCGCGCTGGCGGCAATCGTGGCGCCCGCGGTCGCAGGCACCAGACGTACTGCCACCATGGCACCACCGATGCGTGATTGGCGATCAACCGTTTCAAGCAGCGGCCTTGGAGTCATCCATCTCTCAAGCGGCGCCCGCCGAAACTGCGCAGCAGGCTCGGTAGGCCTTGCCTCCGGCCGACTCGCACGCACCCGTTCCGTTTGAGCCGCGGGACGAGCAAGTGCGCCGAGCAATTGCTGCAAAAGGATGACAAGCAAATGCATTGCTGACTACCTGCCTGAACCGGAGAGAATGGCTTACGATAAACTGAATAGTTCAGAACTCTGGAGCACACGCATTGATTATCTCAGCCGGATGATCACGGGCAGCGCATCACTGGCGGCATTGCGCCGCTTCGTAATCGCTTGTCACCCAGGACCGACCGACCGAGAATCAAAAGGCTGTCCCGTCGGCATGGCGCACTGGGTCGGCACCAACCACGGGCGTTCAATCCCTGACGCTAAACTTGCAAATTCCTGCTAGCAGCGGCCTTACCGCACCGCACAGGCAAACCGTCCGAACAAGCCGGCACAGCGGTGGCCGCAAAAAGTTTCTTGATCCTAACACAGCCGCGAACAAGTTCAAACAAAATCCTGCTCGACCGACAGCTCGCTTGCAAGTGCTGATTGAGGCAAGCTTGAACGTATCAACGATGCAGAAAATGTCGCCATTTCTTGAACGTGTGGTGGAAGTCTGGCCGGTCGGCGGCTGGGCGGGACGAACCGTTTTGCTGGCCGTCTCGGGGGGGGCCGATAGCGTCGCGCTGCTGCGAACGGTGGCGGCGATTCGACCGTCCGACGCTGCCGGACGGCTGGTCATCGGACACTTCCATCATGGATTGCGCGGCGAAGCGGCCGACGCCGATGCAAAGTTTGTCGCTGCGCTGGCGGAACGGCTTGGGATCGAGTGCCGCGTCGGCCATGCCGACGTAGCAGCGCTGGCGGCCCAACAGGGGGACGGCCTCGAGGCGGCAGCCCGGGCGGGACGCTACGAGTTCTTCCGCGACGCGGCGGAATCGATTGGCGCACGCTACGTCGTGACGGCCCATACCGCCGACGATCAGGCGGAAACCATCCTGCACCGCATCGTGCGCGGCACGGGCCTGCGCGGGTTGCGCGGCATGGCGCGCGCGCGGGCGCTGGGCCCAGCGGTCAGCCTGCTGCGCCCGTTGCTTGAGTTTCGGCGCGCCGAGTTGCGCGAATATCTCGAAGCGATTGGCCAAGCATTTCGCGAAGACACATCGAATGCAGACCGCCGCTATACGCGGAATCGGCTGCGCCACGACCTGCTGCCGTTGTTGGCCGAGCAATTCAACGCGAATGTCGTCGAGGCGCTCGCGCGATTGGGCCAAATCGCGTGTCAAGCCCAGGCGGTCGTCGAACCATTAGCCGAAGCAGCGGTAGGGACGTCCGTGCGGGATGACGGTGCGTGCGTCATCGTCGACTGCGAAATCCTGGCCGGCTGCCCGCCTTATGTGGTGCGTGAAGCGTTGACGAGCATCTGGCGCCGACAGGGCTGGCCCGTGCAGGCAATGGGGCAGCGGGAATGGGATCTCGTGGCGGAGTTGATCGTGCGCGGCGCCGAGGATGCACGGCACGTGCTTCCCGGCGGAGTTCACGTTTCGCGCGCTCGGCGCCTGCTGCGGCTCGAGCGAGGGCCCGCAACGGCCGAACGTCACTCGGGCAAGAACTCGTGAATTAAAGACACCTCGCGGATCTGCTTGGTGTCGGGCTCGAACACGCGGATTCTTACCTGGATGGCTCGCAACGGGTGTGGATACGGCGGTGGAGCTTCGACCTCGCCGGGGTCATCGAGCCCGTTGATGCCGTCATCGTCGAGTCCATTGACCAATGGATCTTCAATACCGTAGAAGCGGTTAAAATAGGAATCGATATTATTCGCGATGCCATCACGTTCGTAGTGCGTCGACCAGGTGTCGTAAACACTGGCAAGCGGCCGTGAATCGGCCCATGACTCCGCTGCCACGGTCGCCGCCTGTCCTACCTTTCCGGCACCCACGCAAAAACCAGTGATGGTCGGCGCGCCATTGACCCAAGCGACCGCTGGTACGCCGAAGGCGGTGTTATTGCCCATCCAACATCCAAACAGCCCGGAGCGTGGATCGCCTGGGCCAGCAAAATGAGGCCGGGGCAGGCCTGAAGCGGTTTTGGACCCTCCGGTGGTGCTGTTAATTGCCAGTTTCTCGTATGCCTGCAGCTTTGCTTCGTAATTGTTGCTGCCAGCAGTGATGGGGAAGTTTGCCGTGGTCGCCGCCGTCGTGTTGGGCGCAAAGCTGGAAGTGAGCGTGCGAAATGCGGGATTGTAAGAATCGAGGGCCGGCGTCGCGGTGTACATGTAGTTCAAGTCGGCGTAGGCGCCGAACGTGACGCCGCGAATGTTGGCCGACGTCTGGGCAACCGTCGTAGGATTTCCAAGGAAGTAGTGTAGTGCGTGCCCGTAGCCGGCATCACCTGGCGCGAGGCTGGTACTCTGTGTGTTGGTCGTGTTGGCCAAGGTGCTCGGCCCAACTTCAAAGATCGGTGCACCAGGGTCCCACACTTTGGCGTCAAAGGCGATCACGTTTTGTAGCATTACATCGTCGAATCGCGATGTGCCTGACGCGAAGTTCACCAATGTTGGAACATTCAACGACCAAGAGAAAACGCCCGATTGCATCGCGGAGACCGTCCCGGTCGTAAGGCCTCCTTGACGATCGACGCCTCCAACGGGCATGAAATACGTCGAGGCGGTCAGGGCCAACGCGTACCCATTGGGCGCGTAGGCTGCTAGGTTCGACGTGATGGAAGGAGGGGGTTGATTATTGAATGGAATGTGTGAGCTATTCGATCCCGATGGTGCAACCTGAGGAAAAATAAACGGCCGCACATTGGTACTTCCGGTTGCCGGCGGAGTTTTGGGGATCATGCTCGAAAAGATGGTCTGTGTATTAACCTTGGTGGTGTTGTTCCAATCATATAAAGGGAACGGCCAATAGCGATCGGACGTCTCGAAAAGCGTGGGAAGTCCCAGGCCAGGTTGTGGCGCATAGTTGGCGCTATATGTCGTGTAGCTCCAGACCCTCGCGTCGTGCGGATAGACCAGCGGCTGATGCGCGTAGCGATTCTCGCGCTTCGTCAAGTCGCCGAGGCTGCAACTCTTGATAATTCCTTGCATGCTACTGGGGTTGGTCGTGGGCCCTGCTCCAGATACGACGCCGACTCCCGGACCAAAAAACTGGGGATCGGCCGAGCCACCTTCGCAGCGCATCGAGCAATCGTACGAACAGTAAAACGATACAGTGCGACTAGCCAACGTGTAGGTGGCCGATGCGAAATCGCTCATCTCGCTGATTCCCATGCCAGGGACGACCAACAACTGGCGACGGTACAAGTTCGTCCCGCGACAGAACCAGGCAATCTCGGCATTGGGCGAAGTTTGTGTCGTTTGCGACGCCGCCGTAACACTCGTGCTAACCGACCAGTTCCCGTTGTATTGCCCGTTGATGGCGTTGGACGTGAACATCAGGATGTCGTCCATATCGTCGAACGTTTCGTCCACGGGGAAGTAAACGTTCGTGCCGTTGTACGGAAGGGCCGAGAAGCCCGTCACCGCCTTGGCTCCGCTCTCGGGATTAGGTTCGGTGGTTAAGAAGATCGGTCCGATCGGACCTTCGATCAGCTCGAAGTAGCCCAGGTCGTCCTCGGGGCGCAACGGCGGGATGGTGGGTGCCGTAACGCCCATCAGGTCGGTCTGCAGCATATCCTTCACGAATCGCAGCCGGTCGTTCATCTCGATCGCCGCGCGACTGTCGCTCACTCCGGTTGTTACCAGAGCGAAGATCGAGGCGACCGCTCCCATCAACACCAGCGTGATGGCCGTAGCCACCAACACTTCGACCAGCGTGAACCCATTACGGTTGGCCGGCGGCATAGGCTGAAATCGCATGCTCATGTTCGTTCTCACAAGCTACGGGGCATCGTTCGCGGGAAGGGTTGATGTGAAGGGGAAATGGATCAATACAACATCCGCCGGACCAAGAAACACTTGTCGACGTTGTAATTCTCGCCGCGCTGGAAGGCGACGGGGATCGTTCGATCGATCATGGCAAACCCGCGGTAGCGCTGCATAATTCCTGAGTCCGACCCGTATTCGCGCACCAGTTGATATCCATCACGATTAGGATAAGTGGAATCTCCGCAGAACTGTGAGCTGCCGACCTGCGCCGAAGGGATGCGTTGCACCTCGAAGAAGCCAACGGTCACCCACACGGCGTACACGTTCGAGCGAGTCGTGAAGAAGCCGCCCGTCTTGGTGAGCAATTGATAGCGGAAGAATGGATCGCGCGCCGGACAATTGCACATGTTCAGCCAACTAAAGGGCGGCCCGTTGACGGCGAACAGCGGCTCCGACGGAGGCAACAGCGCGGTGGTGGTTGGATTCCAGCGCCGCAACACGTTGCTGTCCGACATAAACAGCGACGACACCATTGCCGGGTCGGGAACGCCCATGTTCCCCGCAAACGAGCGGAACGGCCGGAAAAACGAGGGCACGGCCGGGTTGAACATCGTGCTATTGGAGACCATGTACTGCTGAAAATCGCTGAGCGTCCGTGGCGGTAACCCGGCGACGCTCATATTTGCCGACAACGCCGGGTTCCAATTGGCACGCGATGAAAATAGATCGCGGTAAGACTGTCCCAGCCGGCCGGCGATCCCGCCGGTACTGGTGACGGTTGGAGAGTTTGCCGCGCTCTCGGGCGAATTGAACGGCTCGGGGAAATCGTTGGTGATCGCCTGCCACATCTGCGGGTCGTCCGGTTGGCCAGTGACTGTCCCTCCAAGCGTCCCTAACTGATCGACGAGCGTGTTGAGGTTGACCTTCCCCGGCTCGCGGTAACGCGACACCACATTGAACGGCGCGACGAACGGCACCATCGGCGAGCAGACAGTTGGTACTTGAGAGTGGTTGGGGTAAAGGACCCCCGCACCCGCTCCCGCGGATTCGACGTACGACACCTGCAAACCCGTAATCGACGAAACGGGCGTCGTGGTCGGCGAGGGAGTGACCGAGGCGGCGGGATTAACCACGCCGGCTGGAGTAAGGACCGCCGGACCAGTTAGTAAGGCCGACGTCCCCGAGAAGCGCGAGGGCACCTCGACGAACTCGAAGATGCGATGCAGATTCGACGACGGGCCTAACATCGCCGCCGACCCCGATACGGAAGGGAAGCCCGCGTAACTGCCGGTGCTGATTGAGCTGGCGAAGAAGTTCATCAAGTGGCCGTATGGAAAGCGTCCGAAGGGAACCACCGGGCTTGACGGTGTCGACGCAGCCGTGACGTTGAGCGTCCCGGCAATCGACGACGAGATGGTATTGGCTGTCGACGAGGCGGCCAGCAAAGCCGCGCTATAGCTTTGCGGACTCGGCACCGGCCATGGTAAGTGCGGTAACAGGCCAAAGGCGGGCGTGTACGCACCAGCGATCCCTTGCGTGAGCGTGAGCACCGACGAAAGCGACGCGGAAGGTGCGGCCGGATCGGGCCGGGGAGTGACGGTGCCCCAGAACAACCCTCGCCCCCACGAGTACAAGCTGCCGTCGAGCGTACCTGGCACGTACGTTCCGGTAAAGGAAGCGGGGTTTGCGTCGCCCAGCACATTGCCGGTCCACCGATCGCGAATTTCAGGATTGGTCTGGTAGCTGAACTCGGTTGTGAACTTGCCCGGACTGCTGGCCGGCACAAGCATCAATTCCATGGCATTGGCGTAGGGGCGGTTGTGCCAGGTCAGCCAAGGAAACGGTCGCTGCGGCGAGCCGATGTAATCGTTGTACACGAACGGGTCTGACAAGGTCGCCGTGGTGCTGTTGTTAAACGACGCGCTCATGCTCGGGATGTTCGCCCACGAGCCGCGCCCGAGAGTCCCGGAGGGTTGGTAGCGCGTGCGGCCATAGGTTTCGTTCAAGTAGCCGAGCGTGTGATGGCGCACCTGGTGCTTGAACGTGCCGGCCATCGAAGCTGTCGCATACGGCGCTTCCACGATCGTGACGCGCGGATGGTCGCTTACCGCAGCCCACAGAGGTGCTTCCGGCACGGGCTCGGTGGTGACGTGGTACGTCCCGCTGTTGGTGACTGTTAGCGGCGGCCAAATTCCCACGCTCGCAGCGATCGGAGCCGATCCCGCCCCAGTCCAAGGATCGAGCATCGCCAGCGGGCCGGACAGTGTCGGGTAACCTGGCGCAGGAGTTGCCGTGGCGCCTTGGCCAAATTCGGCGACCCGAAAACCTCGCTCGCGGCTTTCCAGACACAGCAAATGCGATCCGCTGGTGACCGATGTGTCCACATGGCGGATGTAATTTCGCGTCGTGCCAGGGTTTTGCGGCGGGAAAGCCCAGCCGCTCCAAGAACTGGTGCTCGGCGGCACCCAGCCGGAACTGCTTGTCGGTGTAGTCCAAGCGCTGTTCGTGCTAACGGGCGTCATACTTTCGGCGACTTGCGCCGTGCTGTTCGTCAGCGAGCTGGAGATGGAATTGGTACTCGCAGGCAAGAAACCAGCCGACGGCTGATAGGCGGTCTGTCCGTTGAACACGGTGAGATCGATCGGCATCCAATCGACCGTGAGGTACGGGTTCGAAACGCTGGCGGAGTTGTAATTTGGATCGTTCGGCAGCGGATTGTAGGGGAACGTCGGATCAGCCAGTCGCTGTAAGAACACCGTCTTGTAATCGAGGATCGTTCCCGGCTGCATGATGCCGTCGGCCGCCAGCGGCGAGTTCGATCCGTTCGGGCCATTCATCGAGTCGAACGGAGCATCGGGCAACGACCCCGTGGTCACATTTGTGCCGCCCGATACAATGGGCCCGGATGGGGTGATGGTGTTGATGCCGTTGATCGACATGCTGGTCGTCACTTGATAGGTGTTCACCTGCCAGCCGGGTACCCCAGCAGCTAAGGTGGGGGCGGAATATCCGTTGAGCGGCTCGGAAATATTGAGTCCCTGAATCATCGTGGCGGCTCCGCCGCCCGCCATGGACGTTGAAACGCTCCAGGCGGGGTTTAATGCGCTGAGCGTAATCGTCTTGCCAACCGGGATCATCACCGGCGGCTTGATATTGGCTACTGCGTTGTTGACCAGTGGCGTGCTAACGGTGGTGACCGCACCGGCGAGTGGGTAAAGCAAGGTCGACGATGTCGTCGCAACATTCAGCCCCGTCATGCTGATGGACAATGTTCCAGCGCGCGGATCCATGGAAATGATTTGCGGATGCCAATTCGCCGCCGCGGTTCCGACCGCGCTGGCCCCCATGGCCCGGGCGAGCGAATCGGTAAAACCGACGAATGTGGTGTTCACCAAGCCCGCGATTCCCGGGGTGTTGCTGCTGGTGGTGTTGGTGCCTGGAATCCCGGTGCCTGGTATTGGGTCGCGCGCCGGCCCCACGACGGCGTAACCGCCCGGGGGAAGCAGCGTGGTCGACTGTCCCATGTAACTTGCGGTGAATAGTGGCGTGAACGACACCGCATTGCCGATCACCCCCGCGTCGTTGGCAGATGAAATCGAGGCCGCGGGGGCAAAAAACACGTAGCGCTCGGGAATGACCGATATGTTGGGATCAAGGATATTGAACTGCCCGGCGCCGGTTTGCAGCGTGGTGCTGTCGGGATGATAAACGCCCGGAAACGGCGAGCTGGGATCGGTGAGCATCTCACGGATTGTCACGTTTCGCATCGGGGTCGGTAGCAGTGCCGAGGCGGTCGTGGCGCTAATGCTGCTCACCGCTGGCCCGAGGGGCGACATCGTTGTCGTGTCCTGTCCGATGTGGCTTTTGCTGATCGCCAGCCGCCACACGGGACTGCCTTTGGCCGGAGGGTTTGCAGGGTTGCCGGCGATGCGCCCGAGATCCAGCGCGCCGAGCGATCCGTTGTTCGTAACCGTCGGCGGATTTGCGTTCATACCGGTGAGCATGGTCGTCGTGTTGTACAGCTCGCGCGGCAGATAGTTGAGCGCGCCGTCGTACGTCGATGGCGTCGGATTCAGCGAGGTGGGAATCGCACCCGGGCGCCCGGTGCAATACAGCTCGACGAACAACGAACCTTGCGGCAGCCGGACCTGATCGAAGTCGAAATCAGAAAAAGGACTAGGGATGCCCGTGGTCCCTGGCTTTCCTCGGGTGTACTTATCTGTAAGCGCCCGGTGTGTGGCGTCCGAAATGGTCTTAGGCGGAACCGGCTTCGGGTACGTTTCCTGATCGGTGTCGGCAATCCCCTTGTCGTGGAAGGCAAGTGTTTCGGTCAGCAGCAACTCGGGGTTTTCCATGCCCCAGACAAGGCCACGGAACGAGGTACTGTCGTCGGAGGTAGTGGTCCCGCTTAGGGTTCCGACAACGCCGTCCACGTCCCAACCTCCCGGGTACGGAATGGTCAGGGTCGCCGAGAACGATGTCGTGTACGGGTTTCCCAGCGCAAATGGATAGATGTCGAATTCGAAGGGGGTCATGATCGCGTCACGGTCCGCGAAATCAACGGCATTGATCGCCCATTGCGCGACACGGTAAGCGGTCAGGATGCGCCGCTGCTCGTCCACACTGACACTGCGGCCGTTGATGGTTAACGGGCGCAGCGGCTCCGCGGTCGGCATTGTGTAGTTGCTGTCCATGAGCATCATCGCCAGCACGTAGAGGTGTTTGGCCAGCTCCTGGCGGCCGTACATCTCGCACATAGGATGATTCATGTTGTTGACGATCATTTTGCCGTCCCAGGTGGCATCGAAATTCACGCCGCCACCGCCGCCGTCGAGCGCCGATTGTTTCCAAAGCGAGTTCTGCCCTTTCAGTGCTTCGGTCGGATCGTCGACCACGCCGTTGCCATCGTCGTCGTATCCGTTACCCAGCGGGCGATTCAGATTCATCCGCAGGCCCAAAAGCAAGTCGGGCGAGATCATGCGCGAAGCACGTTGGATCGTGCCGCCGGTCGGGCTGGCGATTGTCACCGTCATCACGTTTCTCGAATCAAGCATGGCCGGGACGTAGGAATTGATCAGTTGGCTGTAGGTGCTAGGGATCTGTGTCGGACTCAAGCTTTGCGTCACTAGCGCGGCGCGCACCGCTGCCATCATCTTGCCGCGCAGCAAGTCGCCAAAGCAGAGGTTGGTGGCCGGGATTCCCATCCCGCCGACCGCCACCTGGGCCGCCAAGGCGTCGCGGATTTCGGGCGTCGGCTCGAGGTTCGGCATCGGCACGTCCCACGATTCGGTCGTCACGCGGTGTACGACGTTCGAATAGTCGCTGCGCAGCTCGTTGAACACGATCTGGTCCGAACGATCGTTCGATTGGGTGGTATCGAAGTCGCGTGGACGCAGAATGTGGCTCAGTTCGCCGGGGGTAAGCGGCGTATCGATCTGGCTGGTGAGCGTCACGCCCGCGCTAGGAGAAGGATATCCTCCCAACATTCCAGCCCGCGTAACGATGGTTCCTCGCGCCGCATCGCGCGAGAGATCGAGCTCCCAGGGATCGTCGACCGCTTCCGGCGGCAGACCTGCACTGCCCGGAACCAACGGCTGAGGAGCCTGGTTTCCATAGATCGGCGTGCCGCGCGGATCGATGCCCACAGCCAGCCGCCCGTTCACGTCGGCCGGCGATCCAAACAACCCCGATTTCGACGTGGTGGTGTACATCATGGCGTTGCCGCGCGCCACGCGCTGATCGAAGGACGTGGAAAAGGTAACGGGCGCGGCAAGGCCGGGGGCAGAGGACGATACGTTGAGTGTCCCAATGGCTGTCGTAGTGTTCAGCAACAATGCCGTCGGCGCCGGAGGCGTATTGTCGTCGCCGATCAACAATCCGGTGATCGTACTGGTTCCTGCGGTAAGACCGGCACGCGGCGGGTGATAGTATCCCGGCGTCTGAAAGCACGATGTCGCCGAACCCGTGGCATCGATGGCATGCGGCTCACCGTAGCGGCCGGGAATTGCAGGGCGCTGGATACCCATAGGAGCGTAAGGGCTGGAAGCACTCGACCGGTAGTTCCCGTCCCATTTACCTTCGAGCAAGAAACGGTAGGCGTTGCCGCGATAATAACGGCTTCGAGACGTCAACGTCTGTGGCTCGGCGAAAATCGGAGCAAGGTTGATATCGGCGACCGAAAACCCGGAGCCGACGCCCATGCCGACACAGGTGCTCGTCGCGACCGTACCGCTGACTGTCGAAGGATTGAGATTACGGTTCAAGCGGTTGTTGCGATCGACGTGCGGATGCGGGGTGGCGCCGCCGAACACTGAACCAGGAAACGCGTAGGCCACGCGTGGCGCATTGATCGACGTAGGGTCGAAAAACGTGTTCAGCGGTTCGGCATAATACGTCGCGGGGGCGGAGCTTCCAGTCGCCGAGCCCATATTGCGCACGTACACGTTATCGGGAGGCGGGATGGTGGAACCGCCCGTTGGCGTAGCCAGCATGCTGGCCGATAGCGCATGGCCCGCAATGTTGTTGGTCAAGGGAACGGCAATGCCATAGCCATACGTGCCACCCACGGTGGTCGCGGTATGGACGCTATAGTGACCTGAATTTCCGTGGGCGTTGAGATTCAGCCGTCCATCGAGATCGACGCACAAGATGGCAAACAACGGCTTGACCATGCGACCGTCGGGTCCAGTTTGGACCGGCATTCCCAAGTCGACCCAAACGCTGTCGGGAGCGCCGTCGTTGTCGTTGTCGACGTCCCAGGGGCCGTTGACCGGATCGAAGTTGGTGTTGCCTGACCATTCGGGCTGGCCCGGTACCCACGTGCCGGAAAATGGGTTGACCGGCGTGTAGTTGTCGGCGGGATCAGGACGCAATGAGACGCGACGTCGCAAGTGTTTGTCGAGATTCCACCAATCGGTCGCGGCCCATTGTTGCTTGCCAGTCGATTTATATGTCCAGTAACGAATCAGATCGGGCCGGTGCAACGACGGAAACCGCACCTCCCAGAGAAAGTTGGTCGGATTGGCGACGAACCCGGCGAGCATCATGTTCTGGAAGTCGGGTGCGTCGTAATCCTCATCGGCGTCGGGGCCTTCAAGGTTAAAGGTATCAGCGTATTGGCTGCCATTCATCTTGCCGAAGCTGGGACGGTCCTTGAGATACCCCTGATAATAAGGGTTCGCTGGATTAGGCATCAACGCTAAGGGTGCCGGCGTGTTAGCCACTGCAATCCCCGATGGATCGGTCTTATTGAGCGACACAGTATTCAGGTATGGGATGAATCCATTAACAGGAACGGTCACATTTGTTGCGATGGCCGTTCCGGCGTAACCGAATCCGGTGCCGTTGAACGGTCGGCCGTTGATGAGGAACTTATCGCCGAGTGCCGGCAGGGTGCCGTTGGGAAAGGGGCGGATCCACATCCGCCAATCATGGTTGTTCTTGGTGCCAGGATTTGGCGTAGTACTTGGAGTCGACGCCGCCGCGGGATTGGCGTTGTACCAGCGGATAATGTGCGTTGACTGCCCGGCGGCGTTGCCGGAGAGCATGGTGATCACGCGTCCCGCAAAATATCCTTCGGTCCGCGCAGGGAACACGGCAATGGGTGCGGCGACGCCGGTATAGAGCAAGTCGGCAGGCTGGTACTGGTCCAGCGGCCGATCATCCGAGCCGGTTGCAAGCGTTTCGCCGACGTCGTCGGCAACACCGGCGATGTTGCTGGGAAACTCGGTGCCGGCAACAAGCTGAATCGATGCTGCGGACGGAGTGCCGCCGTCGTCGACATTCGCGAAGCCGGGTTGCCGGTCGAGCCCGAAGCTAACGCCCCCCAACTCGATGATCTGGTAACAGGCCATCGACGACAGGTTGGTGGTCACAGCATCGGCATAGCCGGAGTAGGTGACGCGGCTGAGGGCAGTGCCGCCGGCAGAAGAGATATTCGGCGTGACCGTCGAGATCGCGCCGGCAATCGCCTCGCGTTCTCCGTAGATATCTTCCAGTAAGCTATGCGGCCCCACGACGGAATGCGGATTGCGCGAGCCGCGCGCCACCTGGTACAGTGCGTTCTTGATCAACGAATCGGGAAAGATCTCGCCTTGCTGCTCGGTGCGCGCCGCCATCGACGCGCCGCGACGCTGCGAGGAGGTCGTCATCACGAACGAGACGACGACCATCATGAACAGCGACAGAAGTCCAAGAATCACCAGCAGGATCACGCCACGGCGCGAGGAACGATCCCCTGAAGGCGACCGTAGAATTGAGGCATGCATGGCAGATGCTCCACAAGCGTGGGATTTCGACCCGTCGTCATCAGTTAAACGTCAGAGAGCCCATGCCGAGGTCCGATCGAGCACGATGGTCTTCTGATACACTCCGACCACCCCGTTGACGATGGTGGCAAAGCCTGACGTAAAGCCGGTTGGCGCCAAGGGCCAATCAGGGCCTTCCAAACGAACGAGACGCGCCCAGGCGTGCACGTCGCTATTGCTGGGTGGAATCAGGTCGCTGCTGGCCGATCGCACTCGATACCAATAGAGGACAACCTGCGGCTTGGGGGTGGCGCCGCTCACGTACGACATTCCGCCGTTGCTCGCCGTGCCCTGTCCCGTAACCATGATCCACTGGTCGGGCTGCACCGTCAGATACTGTTGAGCGGCCGCTTGGTCGCTGGGTTTATTCAGATCAGCCGCAAATAACCAGGCATCGCTGGCGTTAGCCGTGGTGTTGGTCGCCGTTGCATTAGGAAAATAGATCGTCGCTATCCGCTCCGCAGTCGGCGTGTAGGGTCCGGTGCTATTTAGGGTCGAAACATCGGCAATTTCGCGCTTAAAGCAAGCGGCCACGGCTACTGTAAACTGGCGAACTTGTAGCGCGCCCGCGATGCCTGTGGTTAAAGCTCCACTGCCCGCCTCTGCCTCCCACCCCGGCGCCACTGGCAGAGTCGCCAGTACAGGACTTGCCTCCGCGATGTCCGGTTGGATGGTCGCAAACCAACTGATGTCGCCCGTCCATTTGCGCCGCGCGATATAGCTTGCCGACACTACGGGCAATCCAATCTCGTAACTACCGATCGGCTTATATAGCTTGTTGTTGTTCGGAAGTGTGAAAGCCACGTCATCCGTCGAACGAAAAATGCGTTCGGCTAAGGCTACGCTAAGCGAAGTCGTTGCCGACGGCATCGCGCGGAGCGTCATCCGCGCGATCGGCGGCGCCGCGTTGATTACAGTGTTTCCAGTAGCGAGTTTATAAGGAAATGTCTGCACGACGTTTGCCGAATTTGTGTTGGTGGCGATCATCAATGGATCGAGAACGATTGGCGCGAATGGCGGAACTGAGGTCGCCGCGAGACCGGGCGGCGTCACGAACGATGAGACGGTGCCGTTGGCGCTTGCGATGACGTTGACTGCCGCAGCGCCGTTCGCAAACAGCCAATTCGTGGGGTTCAAGGCGCCGCGTACAACCAGGTCGCGAATGGCCTCACGTCCCATCGCGCCGACGCGATCGGCCTGATTCGCTCGGGCCATCTCTCGGCTTCCCACCGGCAGCAATGACGCCAACCCGAGCAAGCCGACGGCCAGCACCATGATTGCAATCAGCACTTCCAGCAGCGTTACGCCGCGACGCCCATCATATCGTTGCGATTCGGTCATGCTCGCACAGCAGTTCATGTCACTTGCCTCCCATGCTGACAGCGCGTTCGCCGTAGTCGTGCGCCGTCTGAATCGCGGAACTGACGGCAACAATCCCGTTCGTGGCTGCCAAGTTGACCAGCTTATTTGGTGCCGAATTGACGGTTCCAGAGCGTGGATTAACGCTCACCCAAAAGTTATCGAGGTCGGTGTAGTTGTTGTTGTACTGCGGGCTGACGCCGGAACTAACGCTCGTGGTGTCCGGATTGCATGGGACGCGTTCGGACTTGCCGACCAGGAGGTGGATCAGGCCGGTAGGTTGATAAGGCTCGTAAATCCATTGCCCTAAGCTAACATTGAAGTGCTGTGAGTACACGAGGTCGATAATCCCTACCGAGTTGAAGGTAATAATGACAGGCTGCATGTCCGGATTTGTGCCGTCTGGATTCAATCCGTTTTGAATCGACGGGCTTTGACCAAGCGGATTCGCGTGGTTCGAGAGGCCGCCAATCGCGTCGCCCGGAGCCCCATAGTAGTAGGTACTGCTATTTGTTGTGATATTCAGCACGCGCGGGTAAAGCGGCATGTTGTTGATTTCCGAGTAATTCAAGTCGATCACTACTCCGTCGGGCATTTGAATCGCACCGGCAGCCAGCTTCTGCGGTGAGCGAAGAATCTGGTATGGCACCGCGTAGCCCGCGTGCGTAGTCGTCGAGTTGTAAGTAATAAAAGGCTTCGATCCCAAGGTTGGTGGGAAAGGATTCAGCCAGGTATAACCGCCACTGCTCATCCTTCCCATCGAGCCACTGTTCGTGGCGATTGTATACTTGTTGCTGAAGACACCGATGATCCATCCGGTTGCCGGATTGAACACTGCGCCGCTCGTTCCGGCTGCACTGGTCGCGGCGCTCAGACTGGCCACGCCCTTGCCGTCGAGCGACGCCAGTTGGTAGAGGGTATAAATCCCTGAACCGTTAATTCGGATTCGATCTCCCGAGCGAACGAGTTGCTGGCTGGTCGAACTTGATGAAGACCACGCGTCCTGGTTGCGCGCGGCCAGATTTCCGGCCAGCGACCTGCGCGATGGACAGACGACGTTGACAAAGTACGAGCAAAGCTTCCGATTGGCGTCTGTCCAATCAGGCACCGAATAAGCTTCGATGCCCGAGTCGTAGAAATCGCCGCCATACGGTTCGGGCACTGCCGCCTGATAGACGCTTACCGATGCCTCCGGCAGACCGTTCATCTTTTCGATCCAGACGCCTGCCGAGCGACCACTCTGTATCGCCCGATTCCGCGCGGCGTTGAGCATGACGTTCAGCATCCGCGCTCCTTCCCGCAGATTTCGCCGTGTCAGCGCAGGAGAAAGCGACCGCAATGTCACGGAACTGACAATCAGCACAATGGCAACGACGACCAACAATTCAACCAGCGAAACTCCTCGCAGGCGCTCGTCGCGGAATGCTCTCATGGCTTGTTTCCAATCGTCTGATTATGCACGATGTTCGCGCTGGAAGGATCGATCGATGTCCCGGCCAACACGCCTTGCTGCGTCATGTAATACGGCCAACCCCGCGTCTTGCCGGAAACGCCAAAGGGGTCGCTCGTCTTTGCCGGTGAGCCTTGGGAGTTGTCCCACGCCAGGGGCAGGCTCGAACCGGAGGCGTTCGGGATGAGCGGATCAAACCCTGGCCCGCCAGAAAAGATCAGCGGGTAAAGATTGTAGCCCGTCTCGGGGTTGCCAACCCAAGGCCATGGCCAAGGCGAAGTCGGGGTGGTCGGCTCCCAGCGATCAACACTCAAAGGGTCAAACGTGTCGTGGTTATGAGGAGGGTCTCGCGTCAGCAAGTTCATGGAATTATTGGGGTCCGCGTTTTGGCCGCCGTTGGGCGATCGGCGGGGGTCGCCCGATGGCACTGAAAACATCGGCTGCAGATCGGACACGAACCCGGCTGGCCATCGAATCCAATAGATCGGGTTGCCCCACGCGTCGGAAAACTCCTTTAGGTTGTCGACGTCGTAGTCCGATGTCTCGGTTTGTGAGATCGCCGTCGCCGTGGAGTCGGGGTCTTCGCTTCCCAACTTCACCGTCAAATACAGGCACTCTGCCGATTCGTGCATCTGCATGGCGGTCACGACGTATCCAGCGAAATTCGAGTTCCCCGCAATGCCGATTTGCGCTTGATAGTTTTTCAGATCGCCAGGCATGTAGGAAGTAGAACCGGGAATCGTCAGGTAGCTCATGTTACCGCCGCTCGGACTTACCATCTGGATATCAGCATAACTGTCGGGCATTTCAAGGCGCATCAACTCGCGCAACGCGCCAAGTCGTTGACGGCCGGCAATCAATTGGCTCATCGATCCAGTGCTGATCGCGCTGGTAACTGTCGTCGTGGTCATGACGTTGATCGGTAGCCGGCGCGTCTGATACGCCTCCCACTTGGTCATGATCTGATTATGAAGTTTTGTGATCACCTGCCGCGTGCGCGCGCGCTTTGCCGTTTCGGCCGCTTGATACATCGCGCCCATCATCGCGACGAATAGCAGGCCGATAATGGCAATGACAACCATCAGTTCCACGAGCGTAAACCCGCTCGATGGATGGCGCCGCCCTGACTTGATCTGCTGCCTCCCCATAGCTAACTTCCCGCAGCCTGCGATGCATCGAACATGGTGGAATCGGAAAAATTCGCCAGGTTGTCCTGTTCAAATGCGTCAAGAGGTTCGAAGCTTTGATTGCCAAGCCAATAAACTTGTCCGGTCGGCGGCAAAACCGAAAATTGTCCGGCAGCTTGTCCGACTGGCAAAACCGGAATGCGATTGGCCGGCGTGTTAACCGCATCGGAGTAGGCGCTGTCGAGCCCCGCGCAAATAATTTGGAACGAGCCGGGCTTGATCCACTGATTGATCGAGCCGGCTACGACGCGCGTTGCCCAGGGCACCGCGTAACCCCAAGCTTGGCCCGGCACGGGCACCGACGTCCCCGACAAGGTCGGCGACGGATAGGCGTAATAGGTCGGTATGCCGACTCCGAGCAGTGGATTGACTTGGCCATACAGATTTGCGTCGAAGTACACGTAAGGAGGCGTATACATCGCTGCGTCGAGCAGTTTGGGCACATATTCAAACCAGCCGTCACCGTCAGAATCGACCAATCGCGTGTCGTCGAAATCGATGCCCGCCGTGGACCGCGCTGACGTGGCGCTCGCCGTAGGGACATCGAATTGAAAAGGGTTGGACGGATTATTGTGAAAGCCGCACAGTTTTCGCGAGCCGAGAAAGATGCCTGCGTTGGCGCTGTACGGCGTCGGCAACCCTCCCAGCCAGAACACCAGCGCCTCAGCCTGATCCATGGTGTTAATGTTCAACGCGCCGGTGGCGGTGCGATAAGTCTGGGCGATATACAAGCCGACATTGTTGTAAGTGACAGGGCCAGGCGCCGAACCGCCGCCCACCGACGGCACCGTCACGTAGCGGGGAAAAGCTCGGCGCAATGCAGTAATGAATCGATCTTGGCGCCCTGGAATGTTGCCGGTGTGTGTCGCAAGGACGTCGCCCATGCACGGAGGATAGTCGCCGACCTTCGATTTCCAATTCTCGATCGCATCGGAAATCTTTCCGATTTCGATCAGCGCCGCACCGGTTCGGGCGCGGATCATCGCCTGCCGCACGCCCGTTACCGCCAAGGCCATCAGCAGACCGATGATGAAGATCGCGACCAGCAACTCAATGATGGTGTAACCCGCTCGGGTCCGGCTCGGTAACTTGCTCATGCGATGCACTCCTTCCGACGCTTAGCCGCCGCGGCCACGCGGCGCCCCAGCAGGTCGTGGACTCTCCCGCTATGCTGCTTCTCCTACGCCAACTTCTCGATCAGGCTCACCAACGGTAGGAACAACGCGATCACGATGAAACCCACCATGCCGCCGAGCACGACGATCAGCAGCGGCTCCAACAGGCTGATCAGGCTTTCCGTCAGCACCGCCACTTCTTCGTCGTAGTTGTCGGCAACCTTGTAGAGCATCGTGTCGAGTTCGCCGGTTTCTTCGCCGACGTCGACCATGTTCACCACCAGGTCGTCCACCACGCGCTTGTTCATCCGCATCAAGTACATCAATATGCCCACCGGTCCGGCGATGAACATGAACCAGAAGAACGCCGCCATTACCTGGAACTTTGGCCGCGAATACTCGCGCATCGGCCTGGCGATCGATTCGCCTTCGCGAATTGAGTCGTAAATCTTCATGTACATCTGCTCGAACATCCAGTTGCCGCTCGTTTCGCGGGCGATGTTCAGCGCCTCGAGAATCGGCACGCCGCTGGCCACCAGCGTGCCCAACGTACGCGTCGTGCGGGCCACGATGTTCTTCTCGACAATCTGGCCGAAGATTGGCGCCTTGATCGTGAACAGGTCCCAACCAGCGCGCCCCGCCTTGAACTTTCGCACCAGTTTCAGGAACAGCCAAATCGCGGTCGGGCCCAGCGGAATGGTCCACCACCAGTCAACCACCCAGTTGCTCATCCAGATCAACCACTGGGTCATCGCCGGCAGCTCGGCATCGAAGTCGGCGAAGATCTTCACGAACGCCGGCACGATCTTCAGCATGATGAACACCAAGATGCCGACCGCCACGCAAACCACGACGATCGGATAGACCATCGCCCCTTTCACCTTGCGCTTCAGCGACTGCGCCTTCTCCTGGAACTCGGCCAGGCGGCGCAGGATCACTTCCAGCGCACCGCCCGCCTCGCCGGCCTTGATCATGTTCACGTACAGGCGGTCGAACGCCTTGGGGCATTTGCTCATCGCATCCGACAGCGTCGAACCGCTTTCAATGTCGTCGCAGACATCGATGAGGCTGTTCTTCAGCTTCCCGGGTTTGCACTGCCCTTCCAGAATCTTCAGCGAGCGCAGAATCGGCAGGCCGGCGTCCTGCAAGATCGACAGTTGCCGCGTGAACGCGGTGAGCGCCTTGGGGTTCACGCCGCCGAAGGCGATGCTCTTGCCCTTGCCGCCGCCCTTCTTCGCGGCGGCCGCCTTCTTGGTCTTCTTCACCGAGATTTTGGTGACGAAGTACCCCATCTGCTTGATGGTTTGTTGCGCTTCATCTTCGTTCGCGGCGTCGATGACGTCCTTGATGTCCTTGCCCTGGGCGTTCATCGCCTCGAATTGAAAGGTAGGCATAGGTGGCTCGCTCGCGCTTTTAAGCGTTGTTCTGAGTACCGAATTCCGAAAACCGAATGACGAATCAATGATGAGTGTCGAATGATGAATCGGCTCGTTCCGGCTTCGTCATTCGAGCTTCGTCATTCTTTCTCATTCCACAATCGTCTCTCGAATTACCTCTTCCACCGTCGTCAGTCCGTTGTAGACCGCTTCCATTCCTGCGTCGCGGAGGCTCACCATCCCGTAGGCCCGCGCCCGCTGCCGCACGTCGTCGGTACTGGCGTTGCGCATGATCATGTCGCGCAGCTCGTCGTTGATGATCATCAGTTCGAACAGTCCCAACCGCGCCTTGTATCCCGTGTTGTTGCACACCTCGCAGCCGCGGCCGCGATAGAAGTTTTTCCCCTCGATGTCCTGCGGCGTGAGCTGCAGCTCGGTGAGCATGTCGCTGGTCGGCACGGTCTCCTCCCGGCACTTCGTGCAAATCCGCCGCACCAAGCGCTGGGCCAGGATCGCCTCGACCGTGGCGGTGATCAGGAACGGCGGCACGCCCATGTCGCGCAGGCGGGTGATCGTCCCCGGCGCGTCGTTCGTGTGCAGCGTGCTGAACACCAGGTGGCCGGTGAGCGACGCCTGCACGGCAATCTCGGCGGTCTCGGGATCGCGAATCTCGCCGACCAGAATAATGTCGGGGTCCTGCCGCAGGATTGCTCGCAGCGCCGCGGCAAACGTCACGTCGATCGACGAGTCGATCGGCACCTGCACGATGCCGTCGATGTCGTATTCCACCGGGTCCTCGGTCGTGATCAGCTTGTCCTCGATGTTATTTAGCTCGCTCAAGGCCGAGTACAGCGTCGTCGTCTTGCCCGAGCCGGTCGGACCGGTCACCAACACAATGCCGTTGGGCTTCTCGATCACCTCGCGGAACATCCGCAGCGTCTCGGCGTTCATGCCGACCGCTTCCAGATCGAGCTTTACGACCGTGCGGTCGAGCACTCGCATGACCACGCTCTCGCCGAACATCGTCGGCAGCACGCTCACGCGCAGGTCGACCGGATGCCCGCCGACGGTCAGCTCGATGCGGCCGTCCTGCGGCAAACGCCGCTCGGCAATATCGAGGTTCGCCATCACCTTGATGCGCGTGGTGATGGCGTCGGCCAGGTGCCGCGGCGGCGGCACCATCTCGTACAGCACGCCGTCTGCCTTGATGCGAATCTTGAACTCTTCCTCGAACGGCTCGAAGTGCATGTCGCTGGCGTGGTCCTTGATCGCCAGCAGCATCACCATGTTCAGCAGCTTCCGCACGGGGGTGCTGTCGGCCAGTGCCTCGGCGCTCGTCAGGTCGTGCGCCCCCGCCTTGCCGGCGGCCCGCAGCGCCTCGTTGAACTCTTCGTCCGACTCCATGTCTTCGAGAATCGATTCGACACTCTCGGCCGTCGAGTAGTAACGGTTGAGCGCCGCCATCACCTCTTTTTCGGTGGCCACGACCGCCCGCACCTCGTAGCCCAGGAAGTTCCGCAGCTCATCGAGGATTTGCAGCTTCTGCGGATCGCACATCGCGATGGTCAGCGTCTCGTCGCGGAACGCGATCGGCACGATGCGGTACAGTTGCGCCATCGGCTCGGTGATGTGCGACAACACCTCGGGCGGAATCACCAGCTCGCCGATGCTGATGGTCTGCATCCCCATCTGCTCGGCCAACGCGGCAGCCAACTGGTCGTCGGTGATGAAATCCAGATCCATGGCGATCTGGCCGAACAGCACGTCGGGGCGCTTGTGCTGCTCTTCGAGCACCGTCTCGAGCTGGTCCCTGGTCAGGACCTTCATGTCGACCAGGATTTGTCCGATGCGTTTGATGGCCATGTGCAGAAATGCGGAATGCTGTATGCGAAATGCTTAATGAAAGGCGGAATGATTCGGCGCTAAACCGCAAGCGACTACACTCCCTACCGCCCTCTGCTTACTAACCCTGCTCCTTATCCGGCCTCCCTGGCGTCGTCGTCGAACACGCCGCGCTCGGCCTTGGCGATACGCGTGGCCAAGTCGTCGGGCATGGCGGCCTTGATCATCACTTCTTCTTTTTCCACGAGCCCGTCGCGCCACAGCTTGAACAGGTGGTCGTCGAGCAACTGCATGCCGAGCTTCGCCCCGGTCTGGATGGCCGAGTTGATGCGGAACGTCTTGTTCTCGCGGATCAGGTTGGCGATAGCGGGCGTGACCACGAGCATCTCGTACGCCGCCACGCGCCCGCCGGTCTTTTTGGGCAGCAGCGTTTGCGAGAGGATACCGATGATCGACGTCGAAAGCTGCGTGCGGATTTGTTCCTGCTGGTTCGTGGGGAACACGTCGATGATGCGGTTCACCGTTCCCTGGGCGCCGGTGGTGTGCAGCGTGCCGAAGACCACGTGGCCGGTTTCGGCCGCGGTGATGGCCGCCTCGATCGTTTCCAGGTCGCGCATCTCGCCCACCAGGATCACGTCGGGGTCTTGCCGCAGCGCCCGGCGGATCGCCTCGCTGAACGTCGGCACATCGACGCCGATCTCGCGCTGGTTGACCGTCGACATCTTGTGCGTGTGCTGGAACTCGATCGGGTCTTCGATCGTAATGATGTGATGGTCGACGTTCTCGTTCAGGTAGTTGATCATGCTCGCCAGGCTGGTCGTCTTGCCCGAGCCGGTGGGTCCGGTGACCAGGAACAGGCCGCGGGGACGCATGATCAGGTCCCTGCACACCCGCGGCAGGCCGATTTCCTCCATGGCCAGGAATTTGGTGGGGATCTGCCGTAGCACCAGGCCGATATTGCCGCGCTGCTTGAACACCGACACGCGAAACCGCGCCGCGGTGCCGAACGCGAAGCCGAAGTCCGAGCTGCCAGCTTCTTGCAGCTCATTCTGGCAGCGCTCGGGCGTGATGCTCTTCATCAGGCTCACGGTGTCGTCGGACGTGAGCACCTTGGTTTCCAGGCGGCGCAGTCGGCCGTGGAGGCGCAGCACCGGCGGTTGCCCGACGGCGATATGCAGGTCGCTCGCCCCTTGGTTGACGACCGTTTGCAGCAACTTATCGATTAGCACCGTGCCCATAACGGCATGCTCTCCCTGGTGAGTTGATTATTCGGCAGCGCATTCAAGAACGGCAAACTTTGCACCCAGGTGACCAACCGGCGAACGAATTACCGAGGCATAGAGACACCGAGCGAACAAAAGAAACCACCGGATGAACACCGATGAAGGACGGGATTCATTTCATCCGTGTTAATCCGTGTCGATCCGTGGTTTTCCCTGGCTGTCTGCTCCGTGTCTCTGTGCCTCGGTGGTCCCAAGCTTCTTCGATCAATCGTCCTCGGTTCGCTTGGCGGCGCGGAACACCTCCTCGACCGTGGTGATCCCCCGCATGGCTTTGAGGATTCCATCTTGGTACAGCGTGCGCATCCCCTGTGCTAGCGCTGCTTTGCGCAGTTCGATGGCGCTGGCGTTTTGAAACGCCAGCTCGCGGATACGTGACGTCATAATCATCAATTCATAAATCCCCAGTCGTCCGCGGAAGCCGGTACGGTTGCAGTTACCGCACCCCTTTCCTTTCATGAAGTTGGCCTTCGAGGCGACCTCGAACGGAATGGCGGCCGCCTCCAAAACCGCATCGCTGGGACGAACTGGTTGCCGGCATTTTGCACAATTCACGCGTACCAAGCGCTGCGCCAGGATCGCGATCACGCTGCTGGCGACCAAGTATGATGGTACACCCATATCCACCATGCGCGTAATAGCACCGGGCGCATCGTTCGTATGTAGTGTACTGAATACCAAGTGTCCAGTTAAAGAAGCTTGAATCCCCATTTCGGCGGTCTCCGTATCGCGCATTTCTCCGACCAGGATGACGTTCGGAGCCTGACGCAACATGGCCCGGATAATCCGCGCGAAGTCGAGCCCGATGCTGTGCTTCACCTCGACCTGATTGATCCCGGGCAGGTAGTACTCGACGGGGTCCTCTGCCGTGATGATCTTGCGGTCTGGGCGGTTCAGCTCGTTCAGAGCCGCATAGAGCGTGGTGGTCTTTCCCGACCCCGTGGGGCCAGTGACGAGGACAATCCCGTTGGGTCGTCGTATAAGGTTGTTCAGACCCCGGAGGTCTTCCTCCATCATGCCGAGCTGCTTGAGGCCGACCTTAATGTTGCCCTTGTCGAGCACCCGCATGACGATGGACTGGCCGTGGTTGGTCGGCAGGACGCTGACGCGGAGGTCGAGCTCCTTGTCGCCGACTGTCACCTTGATCCGCCCATCCTGGGGGCGGCGGCGTTCGGCAATGTCGATCTTCGCCAGAATCTTCACGCGTGACATGACCGGCCCTTGCAGCCGTTTGGGGATCGCGTCGCGCTCGACCAGGATGCCATCGATCCGGTACCGCACCCGCACCCGGTCCTCGAACGGCTCGATATGAATGTCGGAGGCCCGGGTGTTCACCGCCTCGGTGATCATCAACTGCACCAGGCGGATGATCGGCGCGCTGGACTCGTCGACCCCTTCTTCATCGCCTCCTTTGGCTGCGGTGCCGTCGGCGAATTCGGTGAACATGTTTTCACCATCGGCGTCGCTGGCATAGTGCTTGCCGATGGCCGCGACGATCGCCTCGCGCGGGGCCAGCGCGATGTCGATCTTGCGGTTGAGCACGAACCGCAGCTTGTCCTGCAAATCGAGATCGAACGGGTCGTGCACTGCGATGCGAATCCGCCCCTCCCCCACCGCAACCGGCAGGATCGAGTGCTCCCGCGCCAGCGATTCCGGCACCAGTGCGATGATCTCCGGTGCGATGGTCGCCTCGGTCAGATTCACGTAGTCGGCCCCTTGGTCCTTGGCCATCGCCTGGTAGACCAGATCGGGAGCGACGTCGATCTTGATCAGGGCCTCGTGGATCGGCAGGTTCTGATCGCGCGAAAGCTTTTCGGCTTCCGCGAGTTGCTTGGGATCGATGAGCTTCTTGCGAATCAGCAGGTCGGTAAAGTCACCGCGTGGCATGGGCGAATCGACGATTGAAGGACGAGGGCCGAACGGATCGCTGGCGTCCCGGTCGTACCGGCTTCACGATCTTGAAGCGGAAGCGATCGAAGCCGGGGACGAAGACGGACGGCATCGACAACCGGCACAAAAGGGCCAAATCCGAGGGGAAATGGCGGAAGATTTCCCATCAGCAAGGCTAGTGGGGCAATCTGCGGTTGTCAATCAACCACAGCGATTACGCAGGCGGCGACGACTATCGTCGTTGGGCGTCGCGCGCATCGTGGCGGAGCGTGGCTGCCGCGGTCCGCAGCACGTCGGCCTGTTCGAACGACCCCAGCCCCTCGAGGGCCTCGGCACTGGCGTCGAGTTGCCGGCTGATTTGCCGCCAAGCATGCCATTTCGGTTCGCCAGCCGACAACTCTCGCGAGAGAGGGGCCAACTCAGTTAGCGTCGAACCGGTTTCCGGTACGGAGGCTATGGCCAGTTGGCTCCGCCGTAGCGTTTCCTTGAGCAGTCCGGGGTGGCCGGCGTCCGACGGGTCGTCGGCGAAGGTCGAGCCGGCCACCACGTCGAGTCCGGCGTGCCGAATCGCGTCGAAGACAATCTCGGCCGGCTCGTTCGCCGAGGGCTCGTGATGCATCGAGTGCACCACCTCGGTCGGCATCGGGAACGTTGGCTCCGCGGCCGCCGGTAGGGACGTGACGGGCAACACGGCCGCAATCGGTCGTTGCAATCGGCCCACCACCCCTAACGCGGTACCAAGAAACGCCAAGCCGAGCAGCGCCGCGCTGACAATCATACTGCGATGCAGAGCCATCCTTGACCCTCGCCTGAAGCACGAACCAACAACCGACAGGCGGGGATTATAGGTGCAGCCGCGACCGTCACAAACACCAGCCTGTGCCTGCTAGCAGCCGGCGCGTGTCGAGGAACCGACTACTTTTTCAGCTCGATCGGAAGCCGGTCGATTTTCGCCGCCAGGATAAAGTCGTTCTCCGACAAGCCGCCGATGGCGTGCGTCCATAGCTCGATCCACACGTTGCGATAGCCTTCCAGGTGCAGGTCGGGATGATGGCCATCGGCCTCGGCCGCCTCGGCAACCTTCTCAAAGAACCGCATGCCGGCTACGAAGTTCTTTACCGTCCAATCTTTGCGGATGCGGTTGTCGTCGTGCGTGAGCCGCCACCCGCCTAGTTTCTTGATCTGCTCGCGGGCCTCTTCGCCACTGTAGCGCGGCACGCCCCCCTCGCACGGAGCGCATTTCTTGGCGACGAGTTGTTCGGCAGTTTGGGTTTGCATGGTGAGTTCCTCCTGATAGCCCGAGGGTCGGACGCCGCAATTGGCTTGCCGAATCGGCTGGTTCGCTGATACGTTTCCTACTTCGGCCCAGGCGTGCCTGTGGCATCCTTTGTATCGATGCCTCTTCGGCTGCCATTTTACCCTGGTTATCCGCAACCATGCTCAAGGTCAAACTCCCCGACGGCAGCGTCCGTGAATACTCGAAGCGCATCCGGCCGATCGACGTGGCCCAGGAAATCGGCTCCCGACTGGCGAAAGCCACCGTCGCCGCGGTGGTCGACGACAAAACCGTCGACACGGTCACGCCGCTGCCCGAAGCGGGCGAAGTGTCGCTGAAACTACTCACCACCAAGGATGCCGAGGCGCTGCGGATCATGCGCCATTCGTGCGCCCACATCATGGCCCGGGCCGTGATGCGGCTGTTCGGCGGCGTGCAACTGGCCTTCGGCCCCACGATCGATGGCGGCTTCTACTACGATTTCGATCTGGAGCACAAGCTGAGCGAAGAAGACTTCCCGGCCATCGAGGCCGAGATGCGCAAGCTCGTGAAGATGGACGAGGCATTCGAGCGGATCGAGATGCCGCGCGACGAGGCGCTGGCCATTTGCCGCGACATGGGGCAGACCCTGAAGGTCGAGCACATCAACACCGGCCTGGCCGACGAGAAGAACCTGTCGTTCTATCGCCAGGGGGAGTTCATCGACCTTTGCCGCGGCAGGCATATCCCTAGCGCCGGCTTCATCGGCGAGTTCAAGTTGCTCAGCGTGGCCGGCGCGTACTGGAAAGGCGATTCGTCGCGCCAGCAGTTGCAGCGCCTCTATGCAACCGCGTTCTTCACCAAGCAGGAACTCGAAGCGCACCTGGCGCTGTTGGAAGAAGCGAAACGCCGCGACCATCGCGTGCTCGGCAAGCAGCTCGAACTATTCGCAGTCAGCCCGACCGTCGGCTCGGGCCTGATCCTGTGGCTGCCGCATGGCGCGATCATCCGCTCGATCATGGAACAGTGGGTCCGCGAAGAGCTGTTCAAGCGCGGCTACGACCCGGTGTACACGCCGAATATCGGCCGAGTCGAGCTGTACCAGATCTCGGGGCATTATCCGTATTACGCCGATAGTCAGTTCAAGCCGATCGACATGGGCGATGGCGAGCGCTATCTGCTCAAGCCAATGAACTGCCCGCACCATGTGATGATCTATCAATCGAAACCGCGCAGCTACCGTGACCTGCCGGTGCGCCTGGCGGAGTTCGGCACCGTGTATCGCTACGAAAAGTCGGGCGAGCTTGGCGGTCTCACTCGGGTGCGCGGCTTCACGCAGGACGATGCCCATCTGTTCTGCACCGCCGACCAGGTGGCCGACGAGTTCCGCGGCTGCCTGGAGATGACGATGTACCAGCTCCGCACGCTGGGACTGACCGATTACCGTGTGCGGCTCGGCTTCCGCGACCCGGCCAGCGACAAGTACGTGGGAAGCGCCGAGGTCTGGGACAAGGCCGAGCGCGAACTGGCCGAGGTGTGCCGCTCGTTGGGGATTGAAGCGAAGGCCGAGCAAGGCGAGGCGGCGTTCTACGGTCCCAAGGCCGACTTTGTGGTGAACGACTGCCTAGGTCGCGAATGGCAATTGGGCACCGTGCAGCTCGATTACAACCTGCCGAGCCGCGAACGCTTCGGGCTTGAGTACATCGGCGCCGATAACACCCCGCATCAGCCGGTAATGATCCACCGGGCGCCGCTGGGGAGCATGGAGCGGTTTATCGGCGTGTTGATCGAGCACTTCGCCGGCGCATTTCCGCTGTGGCTGGCGCCCGAGCAGGTGCGCGTGCTTACGGTGAGCCAGAAGTCGGAAGAGTACGCCCGCGGTGTCGAGAAGCGGCTGAAGGATGCCGGCTTCCGCGTCACCGGTGACTACCGCGCCGAGAAGCTCGGTGGCAAAATTCGCGACGCGCAGTTGAAGCTGGTGCCGTACATGTTCGTCATCGGCGAACGCGACGCCGAGGCCGGCACCGTTGCCGTGCGCGACCGCATCGAAGGAGATCAAGGCGCGATGTCCGTCGAGGCCGCAATCGCCAAACTGCGCGAGGAAGTCGCCGCCAAGACGATCCGCCAAGTGGTAAAGACCACCGCCAGCTTCGCCGACCACGGCGCCGCGAACGACTACTGAAACACTCGGGACACGGAAGCCACGGGCGCACATCGCACAGGGTGGTTGCGCGTCAGCGGAGTGGGCAAGGCTGGTCCGATGCAATTCAATGCGGAAGAATACTACCAGGTTAGTCTGGAACGGATAAAGCAAGCCGAATCGCTGTATCGTGAAGAGCGGAGCTACTCGCTGGCGATGTATTGCGCGGGCTTGTCCGTCGAAACGCTTCTACGGGCATTTCGTTGGACTGAAGATCCATCGTTCGAAGGCCGGCATGACCTCAATGATTTGCTTAAGGCAAGCCGAATATTGAAAATCGATTATGATTACTTGGAGCGAAAAGGTCTGTCGGACGCAGAAGTTCGCGCAGCTTCGCTAGGGTTGCGAACCGCAGTCAACGAAGTCATTGTTCTCTGGCACAACAATCTTCGTTTTTCCTCCGAGAAACGTCTGAAGGCATTCCTGAAGCGCATCGACCGACTGCAAGGTAGAGGCGATCCGCTGAAACGAAACTCGCTACAACTGATCACCGCAGCCCAGGTTGTCATCAACCGAGGAATGACCCTATGGCCCTCGCTGACAAAGTAATCGCTGCGTTGCGCCAGCCGCTCGACGCCGCCTACATCCGACTGGACAATGACGACGGCATTTCGGGAATCGTCGTTTCAAAGAAATTCGAAGGTATGACGATGCTCGACCGCCAGACGCGGATTGACGAGTTGTTGAGTCAAGAATCGAGTGCGATTACTCCACAGGAGCAGCGGCAAGTCCTCATGATCGCGGGGTTGACGCCGGCAGAGTACGAGGCGGCAGGAGCGCGAGTTCGTATCCAAAAGGTTGCCCAAAGCGCACGCGGCGAATTTGAGATCAGAGTGCATGGCGGATGGTCGGATGCGGAGTACGTTCGCGGTGCGCTGAATAACCAGAAGGGAGTCAGGACGACGGAGCCCGAGCAGGTTACCGACGCATCCGGCGTGTTGATGAGCTTCCGAGCGGAAGGCTCGCCGGCCAATCCGTTGACTAAGCACGGCATTGTGAGCGTGTTGGGCAGCGATCCGCACATTCAAGTTCCAAGAGGCGAGTGACTTCCGAATGCTGCGCGACGAAGTCGCCGCCAAGACGATCCGCCAAGTGGTAAAGACCACCGCCAGCTTCGCCGACCACGGCGCCGCGAACGATTACTGACGGCAAAACAGAAACCACGGATGACACGGATAGACACAGATCATCAAAACATCCGTGTTCATCCGTGGTTGCCCGATGAGACCAAAAAACTCGCCGAGTTTATTGTTTGGTTCCTGAGGGTCCCAGGGGGGTAGAGACCAAGAAACGAGCCTCATTTTTTGGTCTGGTCCAAGATTTGTTCGAACTCATCGGGCAGCTCCAAGCGTTCGTTGCCGGGCGCTTGGTGCGCCTCGCCGGCCAGCACTTCGAGGTCCGCTTTCAGCGCAGCCTGTGCCGCGGGATCGGTGACGTGGCGGCCGAACAGCTTGCCGAGCTCGGTCAGGAACTGCGCCAGCTCCTCGCGGGTGACGGTGTCGGGCGCGCGGCGGGCGAACTCTTGCGGATACAGCCGCTCGAGCATCCAAGCGCT
>DATAXP010000113.1:0-12072 GCA_036272935.1 Pirellulales bacterium
GTGCTACGTGATCGATCCGACGCGCAGTCATCAGCCCGCCGAACAATTGCTGGGGCTCGATTGGTCGGGCACGCTGGTGCACGCTGGCTGGAGCGTCTACGACCGCTTCACCCAAGCGTTTCATCAACCATGTGTGCGGCACTTGCAGCGTCGCTGCCAGGAACGCCTTGAGCTGCCAGTTGGAGCGCGTCGCCTCGGGGCACTTCACGCACCCGCCGAATCGTCGCTTGGCCCAGCATCTTCGCCACCACGCCATGCACTGGTTCTGGTTCCTGATCGACCCGACGATCCAAGCGACGAACCCCTGGGCTGAGCGCGCCATGCGTCCTGCGGTCGTGAATCGCAAGCTCTGGGGCGGCAATCGCACGTGGAGCGGAGCGCGTGCGCAGAGCATCTTGATGTCCGTGATTCGCACTTGCGACCAACCCGCCGTCGTCGCCTTCGACTTCTTGCACGCCACCCTCTGCCACCCACTCCGCCACTCATCCCCGGCTGAGACGGTAATCAATTACTGTTTTTGTACCTCTCCGTGTTGTCCTCTGTGCCTGCGTCTCCGTGGTTGGCAGCTACTTCGCCTTGCCGGTCACGTCCTCAAACTTTTCCGGCTCGTCCATGCTGATCCGCCGGCAATGACTGCCGTTGAAGCCGATCTTCGTCAGGTCGACCTTGCGGATGCGGTGGTTCTCGTAGGTGCGGAAGTAGTAGGCCCGGTTCTTCAAGTCGCTGAAGCTGGTCCAGAGCGTGGTTTCAAACTCCTCGCTGCCGTTGCGCTCCTTCGAGCGCACGGTCCCTTCGACAATGTCGAACGAATCGAGAATGTGATTAGCCAAGTTGATCGCCGCGGGTGCGTTCTCCGGCGTAGTCGCGTTTTGCGTGAGCATCACAGCACGCACGAACCGCGACGGAGGCGTGTAGTCGCCCGGCATCCGCAGCAGGCCGGTCCCCTGGCCGAAGCCTTTCAGCTCGACACCCGACAGATCGAGCGGCGCGGCGTTCATCGCCGACAGGCCGACGTAGTTCTTCAAGTTCGTCTCGTGCCAATCATAGGTCGGCGCGTTGGTGATCACCCCCAGCGGAGCGTCGTACACTTGGCGTTGCCCTTGATTGAATTCGATGACGATGCTGTCGCCATGCCGATCGTGGACGATGCAATGCACTGGCGGGCAGAAGCCCATGTGTGGCTCGACGGCTGCACAGACCCGCACCGAGTCGAGCCCATGGCGCACCTCGGCAATGGTCGCATAATTGCCCAGCATCCAGTTCACGAACTCCCAAGGGGCGACCGCCTTACCCGCGTCGTCGGCGGTCGGCTGCGGATACTCGGCGTACCCGGGCATGTAAAAGATTCCGGCCGCCAGCCCGGCTTCGTTCACACCGTCGACGGCGTGCTCGAGCCCAGCGGCCGTCGCGCCAACCACGCCGTACTTGGTGGTCCAGTCCAGCCCCTGTTGGCCGTCGGCCATGGTGCCCACGAACGGCTTGCCGCGCGGGATCACCACGACGTCCCAGTTCAAGCCGTAGCCGAACTCAAGCGTGCGGGCAAACACCACCGTGTCGTCATTGGCACGCAGACGGATGCCGGTGCATGCCGTGGCCGGAGTAAGATTCAGCCCCAAGATGGCTAGGGCGGCAACGCATAGGCCGAATCGTTTCATCCCGATCATCATCGAAGCCTCTCGCTGGAGTCCGGGGCGTGCGTAACGGTTCAGCCCAGGTAAACCTAGCATTCGCCGCGTTGGCGCGACGGAAGTCATTGGTAGGCAACAGCCCACGTTCACCCTAAAGCCGTCCAGCAAATCGCTTAGCCGACGACCGGATTTCCGCTGTCCGACGAGCCGGAAGTTCCTAAGAGCACAGATTTTGGTTGCTGCCGCTGGGGGCGTGGTTACACTAGTTGGACAGGCGGTTACCGTTCGGTTCCACCGCGACGCGCCGACAAGGCGTATCTTGGGCAGTCATGGGAGCGTGATATGACGCTTTGGCGATCACACGGTTTAGCGCTGGTGCGCGCGGCGGTAGTGACTGGACTGATTGCAGCCGTACTGGCCGACGATGTGCGAGCCCAGTGTTGTGGTGGTGGTTGCGGTGGCGGCGTCCGTGGCCGCCGGCAGTCGGTTGGTGGCGTGTTCATCGACGCCACTGGCATGCTGCTCAACACACAATCCGACGACCGCGCTCAACTGCGCGAGCAACGGCGCAAAGCGCTCGAACGCACCCCCGGCGAGATGAACGAGCCGACCGAGCTGCGCAAGATCTCGCTGCGCCGGCTCGAAGAAGCGATTGTCGAGCAGATGCAAAGCGGCAAACCTTTGTCGATCGAGATGCGGCATCTGGCCGGATTGCAGAATATTCGCTACGTGTTGGTCTATCCGGAAGAAAACGACATCGTGTTGGCCGGCTTTGCGGAAGGCTTCCAGGTCGACCCGCTCGGGGCGATCGTCGGCAGCACGACGGGGCGCCCGGTGCTGATGCTCGACGACCTGATCGTGGCGCTGCGCACGGCGCGCCGCGCCGCCCAAGGCGGGATCACCTGCTCGATCGATCCGACGCCCGAAGGTTTGCAGCGGCTGCGCGACTATGTGGCACGCATCTCGCGCGCTGAAGACGTGTCGATGGAGCAAATCGAAAAGTCGCTCGGCGCGCAGCAGATTCGCGTCGGCGGCGTGCCGGCCAGTTCGCATTTCGCCCGAGTGCTGGTGGCGGCCGACTATCGCATGAAGCAGATCGGTATGGGACACGAAAAGGCACCGATCCCCGGTCTGCCGAGCTACCTGACAATGGTGACCGCCGGAGCGCGCGGCATGCAGAACATGACGCCGCGCTGGTGGATGGTCCCCAGCTACAAGCCGCTGGTGACCGATGAAGACGGCCTGGCCTGGGAGCTGCGTGGCGGCACGGTGAAGACGCTGACCGAAGAGACGCTGTTCACCGCCGATGGCGCGAAATCGCAAACCGGCAAGACGTCGCCAGCCGCGCAGCGATGGGCCGACCTGATGACCGCCAAGTTCGACGACCTGGCGGCTAAGGATTCGGTATTCGGCTCGCTGCGCAATTGCATGGATCTGGCTGTGGTCGCGGCGTTGATCTCGCACGAAGGGCTCGCCGCCCGCGCCGGGCTGGCGATGAGCGTGTTGATGGACCCAACGCAATTGCCGGCCATCGAGTTGGAGATTCCCAAAGTCGTCCCCACGCGGGCCAACGCGGTGCCGAAAGGCTCGAACTACGTGATTAGCGCCTCCGGCGGCGTCGAGATTCATCCAGGTAAGATCATTCAGAAGACCGAGCCCGCCACCACGTCGCTCAGCCCGGTCCGCCGCCAAGCCGAAACGGGCTTAGCTAAGAAGAGCTGGTGGTGGAACTGATCGCTGCTGGAAATACGAATGAGTCTGGGTTGTGGGAAGCGAATCCTTTCGCCGATCGAGCGGAAGGCTACCACAAAGTCGGCGAAAGGATTCGCCTCCCACATCTTGCGAATCTAAGTTTTATCGTTCGTCAGCCGGGTTTCATCACCCGTCGTTGAAAGCGAGGCTTAGCCCTTCCTCGCCGATGCTGTATTCGGCAATCTCGTCGCTGCACGCGCTGCCGCGGTGCTTGGCGACATAGATGCCCCGCGATAACCGATGGCCATCGCGCATCTTGCCGAGATATAAGATCGTGTTCGCGTTGGCCAGCACGTCTCCTTCGTCGAGCGGCCGGCCAATCAGGTCGTCGAGCATCACTTCGCGCGTGGTGATCAGGAGCATGCAAGCTGCTTGGCCGGCCGGATACGCATGGGCGGCCGCCTCGGCGGCGTGCTCGCGATAATGCTCGCGGAACAGGTCGCGAGCCACCCACTCCGATTCTTTCTGCAACACTTGGTGGTAGATGTATTCAAACAGCTCGAACTGGATCGAATCGCCGGGGCGCTCGACCGGTTCAATGCCGTCGACTACCAAGCGGCGCACGCCGCGCACCAGGTTGCCGTAGATGAACGCGATGGTGATCGCCAGCTTCCGCGCGATCTCAGCCTGCCAATCCTGCCACGCTTCGAAACCGAGGGCGCTGCGCGTCACGCGCCGGCCGTGGTAATCGAACACGTGTAGGTAGTCGCCGTGCCGGCGCCCGGGGGCAAAGAAGCCATCCAGCGCCGGCGCACGATTCGGGTCGACGGCTTCGAGCGTCGAGCCCCACAGTCGTCGGGCGTAATCGGCATGGTTCTGCGAGTCGCCGCGGCAACCCATGTCGAAGAGGAGGCCGCCATGCCCTTCAGCAACGCGACCCGCACCGGCGAACTGCAGGCCGAGCTGTGTCTTGCCGATGCCGGTGGCGCCGGCGACGACCGTGAGCGTTCCAGGCAACAGGCCACCCCCGAGCATGCGGTCGAGCTGCGACACACCGGTGGATAGCCGTGGAGGGATATTCATCGCAATGGATCGTCGCACGGCGAATCGTGAGCAGGTACCGCTACACTTCAGCGACCAGTAGCTTGTCGGCGGCACTGCGGCCGAGTGTCGTCTCCTGCGAGCCGATCACGACCCGCACCACGCCCGACTCAGGCCGGTTGGCCAGCACACGCCCCTGCGAGCCGAGTTGCAGGCCGGTTTCGGTGAGGAACCGCAGGAACTCGGGCGACTGGTCGAGCACGCGCATCAGCTCGAACGAATCGCCCACCGCGCATTGGGCTAGGGTCCGTCCCGAAGCGGCCTCGACCGAGCCTTCAGCGCTTGGAATCGGGTCGCCATGGGGGTCGGCCTTGGGATGTCCTAGGAACGCATCGATACGATCGACCAGCAGGTCGCTGACAGCGTGCTCCATGTTCTCTGCTTCTTCGTGCACCTCGTCCCAGGTCAGCGACAGTGTCTTGACCAGGAACAGCTCGATCAGCCGATGCCGCCGCACCACGCGCAGGGCCAAGGCATTGCCGGTCGGCGTGAGACGCACCCCTTCGTAAGGCACGTAGCGGGCCAGTCCCCCTTCGGCCAGCGTCTTGAGCATGCTGGTCACCGTGCCCGGCGACACGCCAAGTGCGTGAGCGATCTCACCGGTCGCAGCCGCCCGTCCTGCCTCGAGGCTGATCTGATAGATCGCCTTCACATAGTTTTCGACCGTCAGGCTTGCCATGACATGCTTCGGAATAGTCCGTGTGGCGTGTCGTGCTATGGTACAGCGCGTGCTAGTTGCTTCGCGAGTCCTATCCACGGCTTGCCATCCTGCTGGTCGGCCGCGCATGATGGCGACCATGACGCTCAACACCCGTGCCGCGGCACTTTGCCAGGCGATGATTACTGAAGCCGACGAGCTGCGCCTGGCGGTGCACCGCATCGGCAGGGCGACGGTCATCGACCTTGGGATCGAGGTTGCCGGAGGACTCGAGGCGGGGCGTCGACTGGCCGAGATTTGCATGGCCGGCTTGGGACACGTCGATTTTGCCCCGGGCGACCCAGCGATCTGGCCCGGACCGGCGGTAACGGTGCGTACCGATGCACCGGTCGCCGCATGCATGGCCTCGCAGTATGCCGGCTGGGAGATCAAGGTCGACAAGTATTTCGCGATGGGTTCCGGGCCGATGCGCGCTGCCGCCGGTGTCGAAGCGTTGTTCGAGCGCATCGGCCATCGCGAGCGGCCGGCCGATGTTGTCGGCGTGCTCGAAACGCGCAAGCTTCCCACGCCCGCGGTCGTCGAGCACATCGCCGGCGCTTGCGGCATCGTTGCCGAGCGCCTCACGCTGCTGGTTGCCCCGACGGCCAGCCAAGCCGGCACCGTGCAGGTGGTGGCCCGCAGCGTCGAGACGGCACTGCACAAACTCGGCGAATTGGGCCTCGACCTGTCGCGAATCACCAGTGCCTGGGGCACGGCACCGCTGGCACCAGTCGCGAAGAACGACCTGGCTGCCATCGGCCGCACGAACGACGCCATCCTTTACGGCGCCGAAGTGACCCTCTGGGTCCGCGGCGAAGAGGCCAGCCTTGCCAGCATCGGCCCGCGCGTTCCCAGCAGCGCTTCACTCGATCACGGCCTGCCGTTCGCCGAAATCTTCAAGCGATCCGGCCACGATTTTTACAAGATCGACCCGCACCTATTCAGCCCCGCCGTGGTGACGTTCCAGAATCTCGACAGCGGCAGCTTGCATCGCTTCGGCCGCGTGGAACCCGCGGTACTGTTGCAGTCGTTCGAGGCCATCGCTGGCTGAGGGACCAGGCTGACCTTGACCCGCTGGAGGCGCGATCGTATCGTGCCGCCGTGTCGGTCCCTCCTCGCAGTTTCCCTCCCCGGTTTGCCACCGCTGGCGTGTACGGTCCCTCGGGCGACCCTGCTGCCGCGGCTCCCACCTGTTCTCGCCGCTCACGGAGCCTTCCAGGATGATGTCCTGCCAAGCATCGTTGCGCCCCCCGTACCGAATGTGCGCGTGGGGATCGATCTTCGTGGGCCTGTTGGTTTGCGGATGCAGTGCCCTGGCAGTGCGTTCGCAGAGTCCCGAAGATCCGCTCGAGGCTCTAAGCCGCGAAGTGCAGCTCGTCGCCGATATCACGTCGCCGTTCGGCATGAATTACATTCCGATCGAGGCGATCGGCCTGGTCACTGGCCTGCCGAGCACGGGCAGCGATCCGCCACCGTCGCCGCAGCGCGGCGCCGTGCTGGCCGAGATGCAGACCCGCGGCATCGAGAATCCCAACCAGGTGCTCGCCTCGCCGACGACCGAGATCGTCATGGTGCGCGGCTTCCTGCGGCCGGGCATTCAGAAAGGGGACCATTTCGATATCGAGGTCCGGACCTTGGCCCGGAGCGAATGCACCAGCCTGCGCGAAGGCTGGCTAATGGATTCGCGGCTGCGCGAGATGGCCTTGTTGGGTGGCTCGCTCCACGAAGGAACCACACTGGCCCGCGGCGAAGGGGCGATCCTGGTCGATCCCTCGGCCAAGGCTGACGACAAGATCGGGCAATGCCGCGGCCGCGTGCTCGGCGGCGGCACGTCGACGACCAACCGCGAGTTGGGCCTGGTGATCGGCCTGGAAGAGCGCAACGTGATGACCAGCGCCCAGATCGGCATGGCGATCAATCGCCGGTTCCACATCTACGAATCGGGAATCAAGGTCGGCACCGCCCGGCCAAAGACCGACGAGTTCATCCAGCTTAAAATTCACCCGCGCTACAAGGACAACATCGAACGTTACGTGCGCGTGGTGCAGTCGCTGCCGGTGCGCGAAACCGCCGCCCAGCAGCAGGCCCGCATGCAGTTGCTCGAGCGCCAGTTGCTCGACCCGATCACCGCGGGCACCGCCGCGCTACGTCTTGAGGCGATCGGCAAACCGGCAATCGACGTGCTCCGCAAGGGGCTCGATTCGAAGGAGAACGAGGTGCGTTTCTACGCCGCCGAGGCGCTGGCGTATCTCGACGACGGTGCGGCAGTCGAGCCGTTGGGACAATTGGCCCGCGACTTGCCGGCATTCCGCGCTTATGCTCTGGCCGCGCTCGGGGCGATGGACACGCTTGAGGCCTACGAAGCGCTGCGCGACCTGCTCGATGCCACCAGTGCCGAGACGCGCTACGGCGCGTTCCGCTCGCTTTGGGCCATGAACTCGCGCGATCCGCTGGTGCGCGGCGAGCGGCTCAACGATCAGTTCAGCTACCACCTGCTGGCCACCTCCGGCTCGCCGATGGTGCACGTCACCCGCAGCTACCGGCCCGAGGTGGTGCTGTTCGGCACCGAGCAGCGATTCCAGACTCCGCTGATGATCGAGGCGGGCAAGAACATCATGGTCACCACGCTCGATGATGAGCACGTGACCGTCAGCCGGTTCGTGCTCGACGAACCCGATCAGAAGCGCGTCGTGTCGACGAAGGTCGACGACGTGATCCGCGCGATCGTCGATCTGGGAGGCACGTATCCCGACGTGGTGCAGGCGCTGCAACAAGCCAAGAGCAGCGACGCACTGGTGAGCCGATTCCAGATCGACGCCGTGCCACGCGGTGGTCGCACGTATCGTCGCAAGGACGAACCCGCTGGTGAGAACGCCGAGGAAACGGGCGCCGACATCGTGGTTGTCAATCCGCTGCCCGAGTTGTTCACGCGCCGCGGCACCCCCGACGACAAGCCTGCTAGCAAGGTACGGAAGTCGGAGGTGAAGGCCGACCAGAAGCCCGAGGTCGACGACGAAAAACGTCGCTCGTGGCGGGACATTCTTGGTACAATAGGCCGAGATAACAGCGACTCATAGACTCCCGGTTTAGCCGGTCGCCGCCGCGACCGCTCAATCGCTAAACGATGCTCAAGGCGCTCGAACTGGTCGGCTTCAAAAGCTTCGCCGACAAGACGCGCTTTGAGTTTCCGCGCGGCATCACCGCCATCGTCGGCCCCAACGGCTCGGGCAAGAGCAACGTCGTCGACGGCATCAAGTGGGTGCTCGGCGAGCAGAGCGTCAAAAGTCTGCGCGGCAAGGAGATGACCGACTGCATCTTCAACGGCTCGGCCAGCCGGCCGGCAGTGAACGTCGCCGAGACCACCCTTGTGTTCGACAATTCCCGCCGACTGCTGGCGGTCGACGCCCCTGAGGTTTCCATCACTCGCCGCGTTTACCGCAGCGGTGAAGGCGAGTACCTCATCAACCAGCAGCCTTCGCGGCTGCGCGATATTCGCGACCTGTTCACCGGCACCGGCGTGGCCACCGAGGCCTACAGCGTCATCGAACAGGGCAAGGTCGATGTGATGTTGCAATCGTCGCCGCGCGAGCGACGCATTATCTTCGAAGAAGCCGCCGGCATCAGCCGCTTCAAGACCAAAAAGATCGAATCGCTCCGCCGCCTGGAGCGCGTCGAGCAGAACCTGCTCCGCCTGGCCGATATCGTTGGCGAAGTCGAGAGCCACCTGAAATCGGTGCGACAGCAGGCCTCGAAAGCCCGCCGCTATCAGGAGCACGCCAACCGGCTGCAAGAGCTGCGCATCCAAGTGGCGCTGGCTGATTGGCGCAGTCTGTCCGAGTGCCTGGCTACAGCCGAAGCCGAGTTGGTGAGCCTGACGCTCGCCCGCGACGCCCGCCAGGCCGAAACCGACGCCTGCGAGGCCGAGGCGCGACGGATCGATGCCGAGTTCAGTCGCACCGAGCACGCGCTCGGTAGCCTACAATCGCGGGCCGCCCAGCATCGCGAGCAGATCGCGGCGCTCGAAGCGACCATCGCCCACCACCGCGCTCGGGCCGCCGAGTTGGAACAGGAACGCGGTCGGCTGCGTACGCAGCTCGCCTCGCTGGGCACGCGCACTGGCGATCTAAGCCAGCAAATGCAGGAAACCGCCGAGGCCACGTCGGCCGCCGAGGAAGCGTATCGGCAACTCGAACAACATCTCGCCGACCACGAAGCCGAGCTGGCTCGCCTGGCCGAGCAGCTCGACGCCTATCGCGCCGAAGACGATCGCTGCCGGGCCGAATCGCTGGAACGGCTCCGTGAGGCCGCCGCCGCTGAGAGTGAGGTGAGCCTGCTCGAAGCGCGGATCGCCAATCTGCGCAACGAGCGGAAGCGGCACGACCAGCGCGCCGCGGAAACCGCTACCGCGCAGCAGGCCGTCGAGCGCGACCTGCAAGCCCTCGGGCGGCAACGCACTGAACTGGCCCAGGCGATCGATCTGCGGCAACGCGAGTTGTCGCAGGCCACGGCCCGATTGGTCGCGCTGCGGCAAGAGCTGACCGGCCACGTTGCCGATTTGAACCAACTGGAGCAACGTGCCAGCGGGCTCGGCGAGCGCGTCGCGGTGCTCGATGAGCTGGAGCAGCGTTTCGAAGGGCTCGGCGCCGGCGTGCAAGAAGTGCTGGTCGCTGCCCGCCAAGGCACAGGCGCGCTGAAGAGCGTGCGAGGGTTGGTCGCCGACCTGCTGCGAGTGCCGATGGACATCGCACCGTTGGTCGATATCGCCCTGGGCGAGCGCGCGCAGCACGTTGTGATCGGCAGCAACGATGAATTGCTCACCCTGCTCGAGTCCAAGCAGCATCGATTCCAAGGGCGCGTCGGCTTTGTGCCGCTGGATGCTCGGCCGCTCGCTAGCATCGATGAAGCCGATCTTGCCGGAGAACCGGGCGTCGTCACACGGGCCGATCGAGCGATCGAATGCGAAAGCGAACTGCGGGAAGTCTGCCGCCGATTGCTAGGACACACATGGATTGTCGAGACGCTGGCCGATGCTCGTCGGTTGGCTGCCGGAGCGGGCCGTGGCCTGACGTTCATCACGCGCACCGGTGAGCAGCTTCTGCACGATGGCACGTTATGCGTCGGTCCGCGCGAGGCTTCGTTGGGATTGATTTCGCGGCGAAGCGAGCTGCGCGACTTGCGGACAACGCTGGCCGACGTGACGGCCGGGATCGACGCCACACGCAATTTGTGCCAGGTGCTCGAAATGCGCATCGCCGCCGAAGATAGCGCGGTGCAGACGCTTACGACGCTACGTGCCCAGGCTACCGCCGCCGCTGGCGAGAATCGTGTGCAAATCACGGCACTGGAACTGCGCGCTGCCGGACTGGTCGAACAACGCGCAGGCATCGAGCGCGAGCTGACCGAAACCGATCGGCAGCTTGCCGCGACCGCCGCCGAACAGGAGCGATTGCAGGCGCTTCACGCGCAAGCTCACCAACTGGCCGGCGATGCTCAAGCGGCTGCCACGCTTGCTGGCCAGCGGCTGGCCGAACATCTCGAGCTTCGGTTGACACGCGAACGCGCCGCCGCCGCGGCGCGTATGGAACTGGCCAAGAGCGATGAGCGGCTGCGAAATCTGCGGGCACGGCGAGCCCAGGTTGAACTGGACCGTCAGGAGCGGCAGCGCATGCTGGCCGATTTGCGCGCGCAGTTGGCCGGCACGTGTGAACGACAATTGGCGAGTGATCGCGCGGTGCTGCAAGCCGAGTCGCAGTTGGCGCTGCTATGCCTCGACAAGGAGCGCGGCGGGCGCGAGATGGCGCAGATTGCCGAGGCCCGTTTGGCGTCTAATCGCCAGCGCGGAGCGTTGTCGAGCAGGATGCAGGAACTGCGGGCCGAGTCGCAGCGGCTCGAGGGGCTGCGACATGCGCAGGACTTGTCGGCCAACGAGATTCGCCTCCAGCGCAAGACGCTTGCCGATCGGTTGCGCGAAGATTACCAGATCGAGCTGGCTGAGCGCGAGGCCCATCCCAGCGACGAAGAGCTGCACCAGCGCGAAGCGGTCGAGCACGAGATCGCCGAACTACGTCGCAGGCTGAACCAACTGGGAAATGTGAACCTCGATTCGCTGCGTGAGCTGGAAGAACTGGAAACCCGCTACGCCTCGCTGAAGGCGCAACACGACGATCTGTCGAAGGCGAAGCAGTTGCTTGTCGAGATCATCGAGAAGATCAACGTCGACAGCCGGCGACTGTTCTCCGAAACGCTCGAAAAGGTGCGGCTGAATTTTCAGGTGCTGTTCCGCAAGCTATTTGGCGGCGGACAAGCCGACATCGTGCTCGAGCAGGACGTCGACATTCTCGACAGCGGCATCGAGATCGTCGCTCGCCCGCCGGGCAAGGAGCCACGCAACATCTCGCTGCTTAGCGGCGGTGAAAAGACGCTGACTTGCGTGGCCCTGCTGCTGGCGATCTTCCAGTACCGTCCCAGCCCGTTTTGCGTGCTCGACGAAGTCGATGCGGCACTCGACGAGGCGAACATCGAACGCTTTGCCGCGGTGCTGCAAGAGTTCCTGGTGTGGACGCAGTTCATCGTCGTCACGCACTCGAAGAAAACCATGACGTGCGCCACGACGCTTTACGGCGTGACGATGCAGGAATCGGGCGTGAGCAAGCGCGTCGCCGTGCGCTTCGAGGACGTAAGCGACGACGGGCACATCCGCTCGGCGCTCGACGGCGATGCCGCGGGTGACGCCGACGAAACGCAGGCGGCGTGAACTTTCGGAAAGGGGGATGTGGAGATACGACGCGATGTGGGGATAAAGGCAAATGCCTGGAATGCCACGAAGTTAAGCGTAACGTTTGCTGAGCAGGCGGGTTGAGATTGCTAGCGTAGGCGATTGGTCTTCGCGCAGACGCAGGCCTCCGCGGAACATGGAGTTATCACGACTTCAGTTCCCACGGAGGCCCACGCATG
>DATAXP010000114.1:0-3412 GCA_036272935.1 Pirellulales bacterium
CTGATTGGTAGCCTGTCGCAGCAGGAGCGAATTCAGTTGGCAGTCAGTTTGCAGTTGCTTCCGAAGATCAAGACGAAGGATTTCGGAAATTACGGATTGCGTCGCTACGACGAATATGCTGATGGTGAAAAGGACGTGACCGAAGACAAGCCACTTCGGCCATCTACCTTTAATCAAGCGCAACCCGCGGTAATCACGGCGGCGATCGAAGCCGAGCGGTTCTCCGCCGACGAATATATCTCTCCGAAAGCGATTAAGAATGGCCTTCTTTGGGTGGCAAATAGCAAACTATGGTATCCGACATCCAGCTCGGAAAGTGTCGACTACCATAAGATTGTGCGGTGGGTCGCAGGGAAGAGTAAGCGTTCACGGGGCATTTCGGATTTTGGTCTTCGCTAGCGAGAGTATGCATCGCGTAGGCTGGCGGTATGATGCCGCTGGTGCCCGAAGACGTGATTGCTCGCCAAAGTTCCGAGTCGCAGGCGATTATCCGCCTGTTGCTCGCTGAAATCGAGCGATTACGGGCCGAGATCGCGGCGCTGAAGACCAGTTCACGCAACTCCTCGAAGCCACCGAGCACCGAACATCCGCACGCCAAACCGTCGGCCGCCAAGCCTCCCAGCGGGCGCCGACGCGGCGGCCAGCCCGGCCACGAGCGGCACGAACGGACGCTGATTCCGGCGGAACAATGTGCCGCCATCCGCGAGCATCGCCCGCGGCAGTGTCGCGGTTGCGGCCACAAGCTGTCGGGTGTCGACGCCGCCCCGCTACGGCATCAAGTCTGGGAGTTGCCTGAAATTCAACCGCTGGTGACGGAGCATCGCCTGCACCGCCTGACCTGTTCCGAGTGTGGCCAGAGTACGTGTGGCCGGCTGCCGGTCGGCGTTTCACGGGGCCAAGCCGGTCCGCGGCTGATCGCCTTTGCGGCCTTGCTCATGGGTTCGTTTCGTCAGAGCAAACGCAAGACCGCGGTGTTTCTCACCCATCTGCTGAACACGCCTTGCTCGCCGGGTTGGGTGGTCAAGCTGCAGAAGCAGGCAACCGAGGCTCTGCGGCCGGTCTACGACGAGCTGGTCGTGCAATTGCCCGCCGAGGGCCGTCTGAACATCGACGAGACGCCGAACAAGCAAGGCCCGCTGAAGACTTGGCTCTGGACGTTTGTGGCCGGTGGCTTTACCGTTTTCGCTTTGCGGCTAACGCGCAAGGCCGAGGAGCTTTATGCCCACGTAGGCCAGGAGTTTGCCGGAGTCGTCGGCTGCGACCGTGCGAAGATGTACTGCCGGCTGAATCGGGTGCAGTGGTGTTGGGCACATCTGCTTCGCGACTTTCAAGCTCTTGTGGACAGTGGCGATCCCCAAGCCAAGCGGCTGGGACACGAACTGCTGCACGAGGCTGAGGCGATGTTCGTGCTGTGGCATCGGGTCCGCGACGGTACGCTCACTCGCCGCGGATTCAAGTCTCGGATGTCGTCCATCCGCCGCCAAGTGGAAGCCTTGCTGCTGCGCGGAGCCTTCAGCGGCAATCGCCGTTTCCTGGGCATGTGCGACGAACTATGGAACGGCCGAGCGAATCTGTGGACGTTTGTCGAGGTGGAAGGAATCGAGCCGACCAACAATGCGGCGGAGCGTGCCTTGCGTCCGGCGGTGATCTGGCGGAAGTTAAGCTTTGGCACCCAGAGCACTGCGGGAAGCCAGTTTGTCGAAACGCTGCTGACGGTCATCGAAACCTGCCGTCAGCAACGAACCAATCCCTTGTCTTACGTCACACAAGCCATCGCAGCCCACGTCGCCGGAAAACGACCCTCCTTGCTCCGGAATACGCCGTGAACGCTTACGTCGTAGGTGTAGGTCGTGCTGCCGGTGCCGGGTAGTGTCCGTCAAGATGCGCACATTCGATTCGGGGTAGTGCCTGGAACTGGGTGCTTCCTCGTCTGTCTTCGTCTGCCTTTATTCCCCCGAGGGGGAATAAAAATTCGCCAGTTTACGCGACCGTTACTTCGCCCGCAGCTTGCTCGATTTCATGCAGCCGGGCCATATCAAGGTAGACGCGCCGGCCCCACTTCGTGCCGGCGATATGCCGCAGTCGGGCCGCCACCAACATCAACGCGCTCTTGCCATCCGGGAAGTTGCCCACCACGCGCGTCCGCCGCCGAATCTCGCGCATGATCCGCTCCAACACGTTGTTCGTCCGCAGCCGCGTCCAATGCTCGCGCGGGAAGGCCATGTAGGCCAGCGTCTCGTCCACCCCCTCACGCACGATCGTGGCCGCTTGTCCCAGCCGCAGGACGGCGAGCTTTTCGACCACCAACTGGGCCTTGTCGCGGGCAGCCTGGCGGTCTTCTTGGGCGTGGATTGCCTTGAGCATCGCCATCACTTCCTTCACCTTACCCTTGGGCACCACACTCATTACGTTGCGATACCAATGCACCATGCACCGCTGCCAACTGGCCTGGGGATAAAACTCAGCGATCGCCTCGACCAGGCCCAGACACTTGTCGCTGGTCACCAACTGCACGCCCGCGAGGCCTCGCTGCTTGAGGTGCCGCAGGAAGCTGCGCCAACTCTCCGTGTCCTCCTTCGCCCCTTCGGCAACGCCCAAGATCTCGCGGTAGCCATCCTCGCGCACGCCAATGGCCACCAACACCGCCACGTTCTTCACCTCGCCGCCCCAGCTGCGCTTGAGCCAGATGCCGTCCAGGAACACATAAGCATGCCGGCCCTCGATCGGCCGGTTGCGCCACGTTTCGATCTGGGCATAAATCTTCTGGTTCAGCTCGCTAACCGCACTGGGACTGACCCGCGTTCCCCATAAGGCTTCGGTGATGTCTTCCACCCGCCGCACCGACACGCCCGCCAAGTACATCTCGACCAAGGCCTCCTCGACGCTGCTCTCGCGGCGCCGATACCGCTCGATGATCTGGGTCTCGAACGGCAGGCTGCGGAGCCGCGGCACGCTGAGCGTCACCTCGCCGGCCTGCGTCTGCAACTGGCGATCGTAGTGCCCAGCCCGAGTGTCGAGCCGCTCGGGCGAGCGAGCGTAACGCTTCGCCCCGCACAGCTCGTCAGCCTCCGCCTCCAGCAACTCATTGAGCGTCTGCTCGACGGTCTGTCGTACCACCTCACCCACGTGCGAACGGATCTTCTCCTCCTCGATCCGAATCATGCCCTCAAAGTTCCCGCCGCTTACCGATCCTGCTACACTGTCCATCGGGCAGTCCTTTCGTGCTGATAGAGTTCGTGTGACAACAAACTTCTACCAGTTCCAGGACTGCCCCTTCAATTTGTGCGCAACTATCAGGACGTTATCTCTGCCCAAGCAGGTCGACACCGATTTCTTTCCACCCTCTGCGTCCGCCGACGACGCGCTCCAAAGATTTCGCGCCGCGGTCGGTCGCGTGCAGCGCGAGCGAATG
>DATAXP010000115.1:0-7994 GCA_036272935.1 Pirellulales bacterium
CGGCCGACGTCTCGCTTGCCCATCGTCGCGCTGTGCAGGTCCAGGTGCGTCACCAGCACGTCGCAGCGCAGCGTGCCGTGTGGCAGCGTGTGCTCGCGGCACTCGCTTCGCGTCGCCCAGTTGTTGAACCGCACCACCACGTCGCTTTCGGCGATGCGCGGCGTGCTCTCGGCCTCCACCGCGCCGTTGCCGACGATCGCGATCCGCTCGGCCGAGCCGAATACGCGCCGCATCGCGTCACGGTTCCAGATCGTCAATTCGTCGATCGGCATCGCGGCGGCGCCTCGTCTGGTGTTAGTTGAGCTGGCTGAAGAACTCTCCCCAGCCCGCCTTGGCCTGCGCCATGCCCCATTTTGCATCGAGCCAGTCGCGAGCCGCCGCGGCCATCTGCCGCCGCTCCTGGTGCTCGAACGCGGTGCGTGAAGCGTAATACACAAACTCACGCTGGTCGCGGCACAGATAGCCGGTCTGCCCATGCTCGACCACCTCGCGCCAGCCGCCGCGGTCGTCGACAATCAATACGCTGCCGCTCGACATCGCCTCGAACGCCACCCGCGGCAGGTTCTCGTAGGTGTCGGTCATCTGAATGATGCAATCGCTGTGGGCATACACCTGCTGCGCGGGGATCGACCCGGCGGGATAGCCCTTGATCCAGCTTGGCTCGGTGCCGACTTTCCTGCGAATGCGATCGTTGATTCCCAGGACGACTCCTTCCTTGAGCACCGGGGCGACCATCGTCTCGTACACCCAAAGCTGCGCCTGGTGAAACTTGTCGGCATCCTCGCGGCTCACTCGGCCAAAGCGGAAGCGGTCGCGCGGCCGCTCGGCGATGAACGGGAAATCGGCGGCGTGAAAGTACGGCCGCACCTTAAACGGCCGGAAGCACGGATTGGCCTCGACGAGCCGATCCTTGACTTTCGCTATGGCGTGATCGGTCTGGTAAAGGAACTGATCGATTAGCCCTTGGCGATGGGCGGCGATCTCGGCGTCGAACAGCCAGGTCATGCAATTGACGAACGTCGTGCTGCGGGCGTGCTCCTTGATCTGGGGCAGGTGCTTGAGGAATTCGCCGTTGCAGTACGAGATGACGTGCATGCCGCGGCAGGCCCGCCAATCACGCGGCTCGTGAATCACGCAGCCACGCTCCTCCATGCGCATCGCTTGCAAGTTGGCGTCGAGGGTGCCGGTGTGGATCAGATGAACCTGCAACCCAAGCGCCTGCCAGCAGTGAATCTGATGATCCAACTCCGTATCCGCCCCACCCACCTTCGACGGAAACCCAATGACACAGAGGTCATTCATGACGTTCGTACTTCCTTATGTCGCCAACCGAGAAATCGAGGGATGGCATGACAAGATTGTTTCCTTTTCGCGGATTGTCGAGAACTTGGTCCAAGCAGACAAGTTCCAGTCGGCAATCCTGATCCTCGACACCTTCGATCAATACTTCGAGCAACGAAACGTCGCCGTCCACATTTAGATGAATTTTTAACTTACTGGACTGAGTGCGAAATCCAATCATTTCAACGCAACCAATGCCTGAAAACACTCGCCCCGCGAATTGATGCATGAACGCGTCCAACGTGCCGTGGAACGACGGCGCGTGAATCTTTTCCTCGAAGGCGTCCATGATGTGTTGAGCCATCGGGGCAATCCAGACCACGCCCCGCTTTGTTATTCGCGCCTGCATTCCCGGATGCTGCTCGGCGACTAAATCGAACACCTCTCCCAAACTCGTGGCCTTCAAAATGTTGATGTCGTGGAGGGTTAAGTCTGTCGCAATATGTGAATGACAAACCAAATGCAGCGGGAATCGCGCCCTTGCCGCCAATTGCGAAACCAATTCGGTCAAGCGGATGGCCTCGTGGCGCATCGCTGGAACCGGAACATCGCGCCAGAACATTGGCGAGCTCGGTGCCGCTGCCGGCAATACGGACATCACTGCTGTGGCGAGTGCCAGTGCAAGCATTTCGAAGATTCCGATACTTATGGAGAGAGGATGCTGATCGATATTAGGCCATTGTCCGGCCAGTTTTTCGCTTCTACATCTATAAAGAATTTGGCCGCGGGATACGAATTTCCGTTAAGCGAGAATGTCGTCGTGAAACCGTGGCATTTGAGGCTTACGACCACCGAGCTGAATTCAGGAATCTGGCCATTGTCTCGTTTGATCGCAAGGACGTTATTGTAGCCGTATTGGAGCAGCGTAAACTGCTTCCACTGAGTCTGCTGGCCATTATTCAAAGGTGGATTTTGTGGAGCCGTCCAAGTTATTGGACCGATGCGGTCAAGCTTGTAGCCGCTGTAGAGCTCGTCGTCGGGCTCGCCGATGTCTTTTTGCCCCTGCGCCTTTGAAAACAATCCATTTCCGTTGGAAAGAAACTCCTGAACGACCAGCGAACCATTGTAGACATCGCTAAGCAGGTTTCCTACTTGATCGTGAAATTCGATCACCGTGTCTTTGTAGGCGCGAGTGCCGATATTTCCGGAAAGGCCACCGATGGTGTTGATGCACTCCACCGTCACGTCGGCATCCCTCGTATACGACACCGGTACAACAACCACCACCTGCGTTGCGCCGACCACCTTGTTATTGTGCGTGGCTTGGAGTGTCGTGTCGCCGTTGGGAAACGCCGCGACTGGCGTCATGCCTCCAGCTTGCGAGCCGGCGACGTAAATTTCGACTTTTCCGGCCGCGGCGTCGACGACTTTCGAACCGGCGACCGTCGCGCGATTGAAACCGGGAGTGGTTTGGTCGATCTCGAACTTAACATTCCCTGCTTCGCCCGCCGGCGTGACGGTCGCGGTTGCTGTCGCTTTCACCGGAGATGCCGTGGCTAGCAGCGTATATCCCGTCGTGATCGGGTTTTGGTCGAAGTTTACGGTGACAGCCGCGGAACTCGAGCTTGACGAACTATTTGAGCTGCTGCTGGGGCTGCTTGTCGAGCTGCTGGAGGTCGAGGAGGTGCTTTGGCTGCTGGACGATGAGCTGCTCGACGAGCTGCTGCTGGAGGAACTCGACGACGATGCGGTCGTTGATGAGCTCGACGATGGCGAGCTCGACGACGGCGCGCTGGAGGAGCTCGATGGCTGCCCAGAGCTGGAGCTGGGCTGTGCGGAGCTTGAGCTGGAACTCGATGGCGAGCTCGTTGAACTGCTGCTCGACGAGCTGCCGCGGTAGCGCGAATCGGCCCAGGCGGACAGTTCACTCAGCTCGGCGTCGCTCAGCGCGCGGCTGAAGATCATGAACTCGGCAATCTGCACCTGCGCCTGGAACTGCTGCGTGCTGTCCTGGTTCTCGCCGGTGACCGACCAGCCGTTGTCGTTCGACCCCGCACCTTGGACATTGTCGTTGAGGTCGACCGTATCCTTAAGTGTCCCGTCGCGGTAGAAGCGCACCTGGTTATCGCCCCAGATGCCCGCCATGATGTAAAGCCGGCCGGGGTCCGCGCTGTCGTCATCGCTGGCCGATTGGACATCGACTGTCGATGTGCCCGCATACGCATCCATGCGGTCATCGGTGACGCCGGTGCCGAGGCCAATCTCCATTTGAGGGCCGACGACCGCCTTGCCCACGATGCGCCCGCCGCCGCCCAACGGGATCATGACACCGAAAATCGTCGCGGGAGTCGCGGGGCTGGCGGTAAACAGGCTGTCGGCCAGCGACAGGTACGGGTTCGACTCGCCGAACTCGACCACCGGCCAGCCGTTGACCACGCCGGTCTTGAGCGACGGGCGCAAGGAAACGTCGCTGGCATCGAAATGGCGGGATGCGTGTCCCGAGCGATCGTTCCAGCGGCCCACCGGATCGTTATTGGCGTGCGCGCGCAGCGTGCCGGCGCTGTCTTGAAAGACGCCGTCGCTGGCCGAACCCCAGAATTCCAGGCCGGGAATCTCGGTCGGATCAAATGGGCCAGCCGAGCTGCTCGATACGGACGAGGAGCTCGTCGAAGGCGATGAACTGGAATGCGACGAGCTCGATGGGCGGGACGAACTGCTGCTCGAGCTGCTTGGCGTATGGCTCGACGAGGAACTGGGCTGGTAAGAACTGCTCGACGAGTGCGACCCTGATGACGAGCTCGATGCCAATGTGCTGGAGGACGAACTGGACGAGGAGGAACTTGGCGGCGACGAGCTCGACGAGGAACTGCTCGACGGTTGCTGGTACGTGAACGCCGCGCACACGCTGTGGCTGAGACCGTCGGGGTTGGCGACGCGCACGGCCGTCGGCCCGGCGGTGCCGGCAGGTGTGGTCGCCGAGATGGTTTGCAGCGACACGCTGTCGACGGTGGCAAACTGGTTGCCGAGCGCGACGTTGGCACCGGGTTGAAAGCCATCGCCGGTGATTGTGACCGCGGTGCCACCATCGCTGCTGCCGGCCGCCGGTGAGACATTGTCGATCAGCGGACCGAACGAGTAACCATTAGCGAGCGTTGCCGAGTCGCCGCCGGGATTGGTGACGGTGACATCGACTGTGCCGTAGGCGTAGTCGGGCGCCAAACAGGTGATCGAGCTGCCGTCGCTGGCGATGGAGACGTTCGCAGCCTGTTGCATCCCGAACATGACGGTCGCGCCGGCTTGAAAGCCTTGGCCATAAATCACCACCGCCGTGCCACCCGACATTGGCCCGGATAAAGGACTGACGCTGGTGATTGCCGGGCCAAAGAAGTAGCTGTTGGTATCGGAGCTGCCATCGGGATTGGCGACCACCACGTCGGCCGCGCCATAACTGCCGGCCGGCGCCGTGCAGGTGATCGTTTGGCTGTCGCCGCTGACGGAGACGTTCATCGCGGCGACTCCGCCAAAAGTGACCGTCGCCCCAGCGAGGAAGCCTGAGCCCGAAATGCTGACCCGCGTCCCGCCGGTCATCGACTCCGTGGCGGAAATGACTTGGTCGATCGATGGCATCTGTTCCCCTTTGATTGATCGAGATTCAAACCGAGCGCATCAAGCAACAACAGCGGGGGCGGCGGAGTTTACTGATTTCGACAACAACCGAAAGAATGAAAGTAGGCCACCCGCGTCGGTGGCTGTTTTCGCCGTGGAACCTGTGACTTCGCAGAGATATGCTTTCGCTTGATGGCGAGATTGCAGACGGAGGAAGTTGCACGGCCTGCCGAGACCAAAAAACGACGCGAGTATTTTGGTCTTACCCCCCCCTGGGACCCTCAGGAACCAAAAAATAAACTCGGCGAGTTTTTTGGTCTCGGCCCAACAAACGCGACGACCGTCCCGGCACCTTTGCGCTGCTGCATGTGGCACGTAGAATGTCGCACTTCGGCGTTCCAACGACTTTTCACACGCGCGAGGGCGGCATTGCTTCGAACCCATACCTGCGGCGAGTTGCGCCGCGAGCACGTCGGCCGGGAAGTCACCCTCTGCGGCTGGGTCGACAGCTACCGCGACCATAAGGGGCTGTTCTTCGTCGACCTGCGCGACCGCTACGGCAAGACGCAGGTCACGTTCGATCCCGACTGCGGTGCCGAGGTGATGGAGCTGGCGCGCACGGTGCGCAGCGAATGGGTGATTGCCGCTACCGGGAAGGTCATCGAGCGCCCGGAGGGAATGACCAACCCGAAGCTGGCGACCGGCGAGATCGAGCTGCAAGCCAGCGGCCTGCGCGTGCTCAACCGCAGCCTCACGCCGCCGTTCCTGCCCACGATTGCCGAGGTGCCCAGCGAGGAGCTGCGGCTTCAGTACCGCTACCTCGACCTGCGCCGGGCGAAGTTGCAAGAGCTAGTCGTCTACCGTCACCGGCTGACGAAGCTGGTGCGCGACTACTTCGATCGCCACGGCTTCTTGGACATCGAAACGCCGGTGCTCGGCCGCAGCACGCCCGAAGGGGCGCGCGATTACCTGGTGCCGAGCCGCGTGCATCCGGGACATTTTTATGCCCTGCCGCAGTCGCCGCAGATCTATAAGCAAATCCTGATGGTGGCCGGCTTCGACCGTTACATGCAGGTGGCCCGCTGCTTCCGCGACGAGGACCTGCGGGCCGACCGCCAGCCCGAGTTCACGCAGATCGACATCGAGATGGCGTTCGTCGAACGCGAGGACATCCTGACAACGATCGACGGCCTGATTGCGTTTCTGATGCGCGCGCTGCGCGGCGTCGAGATGTCGTCGCCGCTGCCGCGGTTGAGCTACGCCGACGCGATGGAGCAGTACGGTTCGGACAAGCCCGACCTGCGCTACGGCATGAAGCTCGTCGACATCGGCGACCTGGTGGCTGGCAGCGGCTTTGGCGTGTTCAAGAACGCCATCGCCAGCGGGGGGCGCGTGCGCGGACTCAATGCCGTCGCCGCGGCTGCCAAGTACAGCCGCAAGCAGATCGACGAACTGACGGCGTTTGTTGCCGATTACAAAGCCAAGGGGCTGGCGTTCTTCCGTGTGACCGACGCGGGGCTCGAATCGCCGATCGCCAAGTTCTTCAATGCCGACGAGCAGCGGGCGATCATCGCGAGGTTCGCTGCCAAGCCGGGCGATCTGCTGCTGCTGGTTGCCGATACGGCGAAGGTCACCAGCGCAGCGCTGGGCGCGTTGCGCGCTCGGCTGGGCAAGGAGCTGCAACTGTTCGACCCCTCGGAGATGCACTTCGCCTGGGTGCTCGACTTTCCGTTGTTCAGCTACAACGAGGAAGAGAAACGCTGGGACGCCGAGCACCATCCGTTCTGCGACCCGGTTCCGGAAGATGTGCCGTACTTCGAGAGCGATCCCGGCAAGATTCGCGCGCAGTCGTACGACCTGGTAATCAACGGCAACGAAGCGGCCAGCGGCAGCGTGCGTATCCACGACGCCGCGGTGCAGCAGAAGGTGTTCGATCTGCTGGGGATCAAGGCTGAGGAGGCGGAGCATCGCTTCGGCTGCCTGTTGGAGGCGCTGCGCTACGGTGCCCCGCCGCACGCGGGGATCGCACTTGGCCTGGATCGCTGGGTGATGATGTTCACCGGCACCGACAGCATCCGCGACGTGATCGCCTTCCCAAAGACGCAGCGTGCCGCCGACTTAATGACCGGCGCTCCCAGCGACGTCGACGCGAAGCAGTGGCGCGAGCTGCACCTGCGCCCGCAGACTTGAAGACTCATGTTGGCGGCTCCTGCGCGCGGCCGGCGTCACGCTACGAACGCCAGGATGTAGAACACCCAGCCGGTGGCGGCGGTCAGCGTCATCTCGATCGCGGCGAACCATCCCCAGAAGCGATGTGCCCGGCTGTGCTCGCCAGGTTGCGGCGGATCGGGAAACTTGCGCACCGCCTCGGCGATCACGTAAATCCACACGAGCGCCGTTGGCACCGCAAAGAACAGGTGCACGCAAAGGCTGGGATACACCCAGGTGTCGTAGTACGGTGACGGGGCAGCGCGGGCCGTCCAGCCGGTGACGCGCATGTCGATCTCGAATAGCGCTACCGCCACCAGTAGCACCGCGCCGAGCGTCAACTGCACGCGCTTGTGGAGCTGGTAATTGCGCCGCTCGCGCACCAGCCAGATGCTCCACGACATGACGGGAATCACGGCGAACATCGCCAGGAACACGATGTCCAGCATCAGCGACGCCCGGCTGCCGAGAAAGCCGTTGAGTCCGGGAAAATCCATCGAGTGGCGCCTGGGGTGAGTTCGGTCTACGCGGCCTCAGGGTAAACGGCTCGCCGACGATTGACCAGTCCGCGCAAACGTTGATACGGTGGTGCTGCTGCGAGCCAAACATCGCGGCGGCAGCCGTCTGGGGCCGAGTGGCGGAATAGGCAGACGCTCGGGACTTAAAATCCCGTGGGGAGTAATCCCCGTGCGGGTTCGATTCCCGCCTCGGCCAGTGAGTTAGAGCGAGTACGGGACAAAGTGGTGTAAGTTGTATTACACCAGGTCGGGTGTATGATCCGCCGCACAAACGGAGATACCGCCCCAGTTGTTCTGTAAATGCTAGCGGCGGAGGCGCCGCGATGTGCTGGTCGAGAAGGGGTGGGTCAGGCTTGGTTTCCTAGAATTTGTGTTTGTTCA
>DATAXP010000116.1:0-5992 GCA_036272935.1 Pirellulales bacterium
CCATTCGCGGCCGAGAGACGAATTGACTAAGGCGTCGAGGCCGGCGTAGATCGAGCCTTCGAGGCCAGCGCCAGTCGTCGCCGTCGCCAATGTGATCCGCGCGTCGCGGAGTGTGAAATAGGACCGCTTCTGATCGGGATAGGTTCCGTAATCGATCACGTACCCGGTGAAATCGTCCTCCCAAGCGACCACCACATAGAACAACAGCGTCGCTTGGACGTCGATGAACATCGTCAGGTGGTTGCAGCCGACCGCCACCTCGGCGCGGTGTAGGCCGTTGATCTTGGCCGCGATCTGGTCGGCCGTAAGCTCGTCGGAGTCCGCCTCGTCCTCGGGCAGCGGCTCGTTCTGGTATTCGGCGAAAAACGCGGCCTCGTCTTGCAGCTTGAGATTCATCGCGTGCTGGATGGCCGACAGTTCGTCGTGGTTGAACCGCTCGGGCCAGGCGATCACTGACCCCTCGTCCATCGCGGCGCGGTTGGCCCGATAGAAGTCGGTCGCCTCGTCGCCGCCGTTTCCCTGCCGCAAACTCTCGGCGCGGAGTTCGGCGTACTTCGCCCACAACTTCTCGTCGGCGGGAAACGAGTAGACCATCTTGGTCCGCTCCCCGTTCCACTCCGGATGTTTGTCGCGGGAGAGGATGTTATCGGCCATGTCGCTCGGCCGAATCACCGTGCAGGGCATGATCCCGGAAATCTTCTTTGCAGGACCAGCCAGCCCAAGCACGGCACCGGCCAAGATGCGTTCCCGCGTGGCGCATTGCGATAGCGACCGAGCCGATTCGTCCGTCTGCGGATCGTCCAGCACGACCAGGGACGGGCGCACCGTCCGGCCGTCCGCCCGCTTGTACTTCATGCCGCGGATTCCACCGGTGATGCCCGCGACCTTGATGATCGCGCCGCTGGCGCGACTACCGTGGATCGTCGGCAGCACAATCTCCTTGGCGGTCCAGCCGATGTGCGTCCGTTCGCCCTTATAGAGTTGGCCATTGCAACGGTTGGCGATCCCATCGAGCGCCTGGATCGGGAAAACGACCTCGGGGAAGTCTTCGAGCAACAGCTCGTTGCCGTCGAACTCCATCTTGATCGACTCGAGCATGTCCATCGCGTGGCCTTCGTCCGACCCGATCAGACAGACGAAATCGCGGTGCCCGTTGAGAACCGCCCAGATGCAAGCGCACTCGCAGATCGTCGTTTTGCCCGACCCGCGGGGCATTGCCATCGCAAACAGCCCGCCCCGCAGCACCGCCTGCTCGATCTTGACGATGACCTTCAAGTGGTCGGGTGACCAAGTGAGGTGAAACGTCAGCGGGAAGTAGGTCTCGCAGAAGAAACGGAAATCCGACGCCGCCCGCGTTTTGCGGTCGGGATTCGCGACGCTCGGCAACTCGCCGATGTCGCGACCGGCGATGGCCAAGGCGACGTTCCGCGCCCGAGCCCGGTCTTTCATCTTCTCGTAGGGATCGCCATCGGCCTCGGGCTTGGGCTCGTGGCGAATCTGCACCAGCCAAGCGACGTAGCGCAGCAGATCGACGTGGCGAGCATCCCCGATGCGAAGGCCGCCGGCGGTGCGGTGCCGATGCAGTTGCCGCTCGTTGATCACCTCGCCCAACGGCGTCGAGTTCAACAAGCGGCATAGCTCGCTCGGCCGAAGCTTTCGGGGGTCAGTCGCCACGGCCCATCTCCTGCACCAGCCAAGCGGCGTATTGAACGAGGTTCAATGACCCATCGGCGTTCGTCGGCGCGCCGGCCGCGATGTCGTCGCGCAGCATCGCCTCGCTGACCGCTGCTCCGCCGACGCGGGTCAAGAGTTTCGCCGCGTCGGCCAACCGCAAGGCCAACGGGCTTATCGCGGGATTTTGCGGGTCATTCGCCACGCTTGGGTGCCCCTAATCTCGCGGGAAAAGAATTCTGGAAAACTTTCCGGAATCTTGCCGCAGTTCGCTTGATGTTTTTCCGCCCGCATGGCTCATGTGTAACTGTACGAACGAACATTTACCACCAACCAACGGAGCCAAACGATGAACGTCAGCGACGCCAGCCAAAACGACGACTTCGATTTCGACCTCGACATCACGAAGGTCACCCGCCGCGCCTCGGGGGCAGGCAGCTGGGTTTGCGGAACGGTCAACGGGGAATACCGCTTCGACGCCCTGGTCTTCCCCGAACACGCCGAGAACCGGGAATGGGAAATTGGCGACAGCCGCATCTCCAAGCTTTTCGTCCAGCGGCTCGCTGACAAGCGAACGGTCTACAACTGGGATCGCGGCGAGGACTCGCCCGCCCTGACGGGTGCGGCGGCGGTGGTGGTCGATTTCCTCTGCACAGGTCTCGCGGACTTCGTCTACGCGGAATGAGCCGAAACGCCCCGCGCGGGCGTCGCGGCGGGTGGTTCCCGCCGCCTGACGATGGCAGCCTTTCCGTCGAAAACCGAACGTAGGAGTAGAACCATGTCCAAGACGAAGACCACCAAGAAGGCCGCGACCCCGAAGGCGACCAAGACCGCGAAGGCCGCGACGGCGAAACCCGCGGGCAAGAAGGCAAAGGCCCAAGCCGCCAACGGCAAGCCCAAGAAGATGAGCGCGATCGACGCCGCTGCGCAACTGCTCGCGGCGTCGAAGGAACCGATGGGCTGCAAGCAGTTGATCGAGGCGATGTCCGCGAAGGGCCTTTGGAGTAGCCCCGGCGGCAAGACGCCGCACGCGACGCTCTACAGCGCCATCCTGCGGGAGATCAACGAGAAGGGGAAGGAAGCCCGGTTCGTGAAGACCGACCGCGGGCGGTTCGCCGCCAACGGGTGAGCACGCCACGCTCTTCCGCCCCAACGCCCCACGTTCGCCACGTCGGGGCGTTTTCTCGTTGGTGGCCTCGCTGGCCCCAAGCGGTCCCCGAACCTCCCGCCCGAACGCCACGTCTCTTTTAGTAAAGTATTCTTTACTAGCGGCCGACGTTAGGAAAGGGCTCTTTACTAGCGACCCGGCCTGGGAAAGGAAGCTTGAACAGCGATGGCTCGAACCACTGGCGTCTATCAAATCTCGAACTCGGGCGGCGAAGAGGTACGGGCCTTCGTGCCGCATCCCCTGCCGCCCCGCGATCCGCCTCTCGTCGTGGAAGGCCCCCTCGCCGCCGCGTTGGCCGAGGGCAACGCTGCGCTCGGTCGCTTGGCCGTCGCCGGCGCGATGGTGCCCAGCGCTGAATGGTTCTTGTATGGCTTCGTCCGCAAAGAAGCGGTCATCTCCTCGCAAATCGAAGGCACTCAGGCCACGCTGCACGACGTCCTCAGCTACGAGGCGACCGAGAAGACCGATCGCCCCGACGACGTTTTGGAAATCTGCAATTACGTTGAAGCGCTGGCGTTCGCTCGCAAGGAGATGAGCCGCCCGAAAGGGCTGCCGCTGAGCAGCCGCTTGCTTTGCGCCGTGCATAAGCGATTAATGAAGGGGGTTCGCGGCGCGGAGAAGCAACCGGGCGAAATTCGCACCTCGCAAAACTGGATCGGCGGCACGCGTCCCGGCAATGCGGCCTACGTTCCGCCGCCCCCGCAGTTCGTGCCCGAGGCATTGTCCGACCTGGATCGCTGGCTGCACAGCGACGAAGCACTCGCCCCGTTGCTGCGGGCCGGATTGGCGCATGTGCAATTCGAAACGATCCACCCCTTCTTGGACGGCAACGGCCGCATTGGTCGTCTGCTGATCGCGTTGCTCGTCGAACACTGGGGCCTGCTGCCCGCGCCACTGCTCTATTTGAGCTTGGCGTTCATGCGCCACCGCGCAGAATACTACCGCCGGCTATCGGCGGTGCGGACCGATGGCGACTGGGAAGGCTGGTCGGTTTTCTTCTTGGAATGCGTTCGACAGGCCGCCGACGACGGCGTGGCGATGGCTCAACGTCTCTTCACGCTACTAAATCGGGACCGACAGACGCTGCTTAAGACTCGGGCTGCGACCATTCCCGCGATTCGTTTGTTCGATCAACTGCCGAACCATCCGATGTTGACGATGCAGGGAGCGATTCAACTGCTCGATACAACCAAGCCCACCGCCGCCAAGGCGATAGCCGCGTTGCAACAGGCGAATATCTTGCGCGAAACGACCGGCAAGCAACGAGATCGCGTATACGCCTACCACGAGTATCTCCAGGTGCTGACGAAGGATACGGAGTAAATCGGTGGAGCGGCGACGTTTGCCGCCACCTTTTCCAGGCTTAGGTTCTGCTCTGCCGTTCAGCGCGTGTGCCCGGCGATGATTCCGCCGTCGAAATAACCACGATTGACTGGCGAAAACCGAACTCGTTGGTTGACGCGACCACAGGGTCCACGGCGTCGTCGTTGATGCGCGGGTTGTTCAGGTAGGGTTTGACCAGCGACAGCTTCCAGAGTTCGGTCTTCATCGGAGTGCTCCTTGAGCACAGGTTGTGTGCTGGTGCTTCCGCGCAGCGGAGTGCGAGCCCGGCAATCCAGAGAGCGGCAGGCAGGCGGACCAAAAATGCGCTGCCAGGAGCGTATTTCGTTGCAGCGCGTATCGTTCGTCACGAACATACGTCCGCGTGCGGACCGAAGAAGCTTGCGCAGGGCGTGGAGAAGATGCTGTAAACGACCTCGCGCTTCGTGACGCGGGTACCGCACAAATGATTGATGGCGTCGTGTCGAAGAGGTCCGCGTTTGGGGATTTGCTCGAGCGCCGGTCTAACTTGCTGACGGCGCGTCAACGCACTATTTCCCTTTTTACCCCTACCCCCCATCCTATCGGACATTCCCGCGCTGGAATTATCTGCGATAATTTTCGCTTGAAAATCGCAGGCGCACTCAACGTTCAACGGCCTAACTGAGTGAAGAAGGTGCGGACGCCCGATCCGCGACGGCTATCTCATGAAACATGATCGATCCGATACACATGAGGCCGCGGAAATCGCTGGCGGTGATAAGGGGGATCCCCACCAATACAAGATGCCGGCCGCTGCGAAGCTCTCAATTGAAGGCGAAAAGGCGATTGGGCTGGACATCCAAACGGCAAATCGGGCGATCGAATCGCTGGCAGATGCTGCTTGGCCGGAAATCAGCTGGCTCCTCGACGGACTTGACCTCCGGCCCGTTCCCAGTGAGGACGTAAAGGCCCTAGCAAGCGAGGCGCTGGCAAGTGTTGCCCGTTCGATAACCGCCAGCCAATTGGACGCTAACACATTTGCGGCGCACGTGCAGCGAAGCTTGAGGGATCGACTGACTGCTTTCTTTAAGTCGCATGCCGAGTTGGGCGAGCATCTGGACGAATGGGTGATGAATCGCCTGCTTGGGGCGGGACTGCTGACGGCAATCGCTTCATCGGAGGCTCACCAGGAATTGATTAAACGTGTCGTTGCTGACCGCGACAAAGCTGTCAACCAGCTTGTGGAATCCCACATGCCACTCGCCAGGCGAATGGCGCAGGCAGCGATGCGACAGAAGGATGAACTCGACGATCTTCTGAATGAAGCCGCCGTAGTTCTACGTCGATGCGCTTTATCTTTTGATCCGACCGCCGGCAGTCGATTTTCGAGCTATGCCCGCACAGCGCTCCTGGAGTTAAAGCGAAGGCGCCCGTCAAACACAACCACTAGATACACCGCTCGTCAGGTTCAAGGAGCCACCGGTGATGGTGAATCTGGCGGCAGCAATACGCAAATTGATCCTATCTCCGCTGCTGTCACTGCCGACAAGACCCGCCGCGCGATAGAAAATGCCCGGCGATTGCTAACTCCGGCCAGTCGGTCCTCGGCTGACCCTCCTGATCCGAAGTGCCAAAGCCCCTTGGACGCAGTAGAACTTCGCGACGACATCGAGCATCTGCTTCCTGCCCTGCGCCGTCTATCGTGGCTAGAACGTGTCCTTCCGGCAAGCGTGTATGAATCGTTTTGAGGCGTGTGCTATCGTGGGCGGTCAGCACACGACCTTCTGGAGAGACCGCCGATGGATGGCAGCAAGACATGCACCGTTCCCGCTGGGCTAGAAAATGTTCGGC
>DATAXP010000117.1:0-17599 GCA_036272935.1 Pirellulales bacterium
CTGCTACGATTGGTGACCGGCGTGCTGATCGAGATCAGCGAAGAATGGGAGACCGCCAAACGCTACGTGACTTTTGAAACCAAGTAACACTCACCCCCAACCGATTCAGACACTTTTACAGAAAAAAAGCGACGGTATCGACGACTCCCGTCGTCGGCGACAATGCGACTCTTTGCAGACATAATCGCGCATCGCATTCTCAAACGGAAATTGCTAAATTGGCATAGGTCAATTCTTCAGGAGAACGTCTGCAATGACACAGATCGAACAGGCTCGGGCAGGCACCGTCACCCCCGAGATGCAATACGTCGCCCAGCGGGAAGGCCTGGAGCCTGAGTTGATCCGCAGCGAGGTGGCCCGGGGGCGGATGGTGATCCCGGCCAACAAGGTACACCTGCGCGGCCGGCTCGAGCCGATGGGGATCGGCATCGCCGCCAAGACCAAGATCAACGCCAACATCGGCAACTCGGCGGTCACCAGCGACTCGGGGTCCGAGCTTGAAAAGCTGCACATGGCGGTGCATTTCGGGGCCGATACGGTGATGGACCTGTCGACCGGGCGCGATATCGACAACATCCGCCGGGCGATCATCGAGGCCTCGCCGGTGCCGATCGGCACGGTGCCGATCTACCAGATGCTCGAAGAGCTAGGGGGCAACATCGAGGACATGAGCCCGCAGCACTTCCTCGATATGGTCGAGCACCAGGCCCAGCAGGGGGTCGACTACATGACCGTCCACTGCGGCGTGCTGTACGAACACTTGCACCTGACGATGAACCGGGTGACCGGCATCGTGAGCCGCGGCGGGTCGCTGATTGCCAAGTGGATGATGGCCCACCGGCGCCAAAACCCGCTGTACGAGCACTTCGACGATCTGTGCGACATCATGCACGAGTACGACGTCACCTGGAGCCTCGGCGACGGCCTGCGCCCCGGCTCGATTGCCGATGCCAGCGACGAAGCCCAGTTTGCCGAGCTGCGGGTGCTTGGCGAACTGACCGATCGCGGCTGGAAGAACAACACCCAGGTGATGGTCGAAGGCCCCGGGCACGTCCCGATGGACCAGATCGACATGAACGTGAAGAAGCAGATGGAGTGGTGCCACGAGGCACCGTTCTACGTGCTCGGTCCGCTGGTGACCGACATTGCCCCAGGCTACGACCACATCACCAGCGCGATCGGTGCGGCCCTGGCTGGCTGGAGCGGCGCGGCCATGCTCTGCTACGTTACGCCCAAAGAGCACCTGGGCCTGCCAGACCGCGAGGACGTGAAGCAAGGGGTGATCGCCTACAAGATCGCGGCCCACGCCGCCGATCTGGCCCGCCACCGCACGGGAGCGCGCGACCGCGACGATGCGCTTTCCCGGGCTCGCTTCGCGTTCGACTGGAACGAGCAGTTCCGCCTGTCGCTCGATCCCGACACGGCCCGACGGATGCACGACGAAACGCTGCCGCAGGACACGTTCAAGAGCGCGCACTTTTGCAGCATGTGCGGCCCGAAATACTGCTCGATGAAAATCACCGAGGAGATTCGGGCGATCGCCGCAGAGAGCCAAAACGGTTTAGCCGGCGACCTTGGTCGCCGCGCTCCGACCGCTGCGGCGGGCGAACCCGCCGGCTAAACCGTACTAGGCGTCGCCTTCGACCTGGACCGCTTCGGCAGCCGGCTTCGCACAGCCGCACTTCGCATAGCCCAGGCCGCGCACCACTTCCAGCACTTCGCTACACGTGGGGAACATGCGGCCGCTGGAGCGCTTGTAGCTTTCCATGGCGTTCATGAATTCCAGCTCTTCGTCGGTGTACTCGCGCTCGCAGGTGGTCGGATCAATCTGACGGCGGCGCTGCACCTTCTCGCGGCGCTCGCCGACGCGACGCTCCACAACCACCGGCGCTGCCCCCTTGCGACGCTCGTCACGGCGGCGGCCACTGGTATCACGGCGGTTCAACGTCACTTCCTCGGATGTCTTCTTGGTCACGGCACGTGTCTCCTCGGCTGTTCGCGGACACCGCCAACCGGCGGCGATTGCGTAGCTGAGCATCGGCGAGGTTTGGCGTTAAAATATAGCACGTGGGAAAGAGGTAGCTTTTTTCGCGTTCTGCCGTGTTGCGCAAACCTTGCGCATGCGGCAAACTTGCCGGCCGTTCGACCCCTGCGACCAGTACGATCGTGCCGGTTGTGCCGTTCGCCGCCGGCCAGAGGAACATTCATGAACAAGGCCTTCGTCAAGGAACCCGATACAACCGTCACGGCCCAATGTCCGCGCTGCGGCTCGCTGGGCGTGGCCGTCGGCGAAGCAACCCTCGATGCGCACCTGCCGGGTCCGACGCGGCAAATGCTCGGCGACGCCGCCTTCTTCTGCCCTTATCCGACCTGCGAAGTCGCGTATTTCGATGCTTTTGAACGCACCGTGCCGGTCGAGGCGCTTGCCGAGCCGGTTTACCCCAAGGACCCGGCGGCGCCGATCTGCCCCTGCTTCGGCTTCACCTGCGCTGTCGTCGACCAGGACATCGCCGAGGGCTCGGTCCAGCGCACCCGGGCGCTCATCGAGAAGGCCCGTTCGCCCGAGGCTCGCTGCGCGACGCGTGCCGCCGATGGCCGAAGCTGCGTGGCCGAGGTGCAGCGGTATTACATGCACCACCGGCCGCAGGCGTGATTTCGGCTTTTCGAGGCCGCGAACCTTGCATTATGATTGACGCCACCCCGCGGCGTCGACGTATGGCCTATGAGTTGATCACGACTCCCGCACAGCTCGACGATCTGTGCGCGCGCTTGGCCGAGGCGCCGACGATCGCCTTCGATACCGAGTTCGTCTCCGAGCACACTTACCGCCCCGAGCTGTGCCTGGTGCAGGTGGCGTTCGGCTCGACGCTGGTGTTGATCGACCCGTTGGCCGCGCCCGACCTCACGGCCTTTTGGCGCGTTCTGGCGGCACCTGGGCACGAGACCATCGTTCACGCCGGCCGGCAGGAACTGCTGTTCTGCCTCGAATCGGTCGACGCGCCTCCGCACCGCCTGTTCGACGTGCAGTTGGCCGCCGGCATGATCGGGCTCGAGTATCCGGCCGGCTACGGCTCGCTGCTGGGCAAACTGCTAGGCCAGCGACCGTCGAAAGGGGAAACGCGCACCGATTGGCGCCGTCGACCGCTGAGCAGTCAGCAGCTCGAGTACGCGCTCGACGACGTTCGCTACCTCGACCCGCTGCGGCGCACGCTGGGGGCGAAGCTCGCACGGCTCGGCCGCGAAGCGTGGTTCCACGACGAGATGACCGCCTGGCAAAATGAAGTGAACGCCTCGCGCACCGCCGAGCGCTGGCGGCGCGTGACCGGCAGCTCGGGGCTTTCGGCGCGCAGCCTGGTGATCGTGCGCGACGTGTGGCTGTGGCGCGAGGGCGAAGCCCAGCGGCGTAATCTACCGGTCCGCCAAGTGCTCCGCGACGACCTGATCGTCGAGCTGGCCAAACGCCGTTCGGCCGATCCCAAGCAGATCGGTGCCGTGCGCGGCATGGAGCGTGGCGACCTGCGGCGAATCATTCCCGAATTGGCCAAGGTCGTGGCCCACTCGCTGGAAGTCGACGAACGGTTGCATCCCGAAAACACGCGCGTCGATGTCAGTCCGCAGGTGAACATGCTCGGGCAGTTTCTGTCGTCGGCCCTGAGCAGCCTGTGCCGCGACGCCGAGGTGGCCACGAGCCTGGTCGGCACCGCCAGCGACGTCCGCGACCTGGTGATGTATCACCTGGAACAAAAGGAATCGCCCGGCAAGAAGTCCGACGCCCAAGACGAGCCGCCGACACTCATGCGAGGCTGGCGAGCCCAGGTGGTCGGCAAGCTGTTCGAAGATTTGCTCGATGGCCGGGTCTCAATCCGCGTGGCCGATCCGCACGCCGAGCAACCGTTGGCATTCGAGCGCCCCGGCGACACGCGCTAGGGTCGCGCTCACGCGTTCGGCGCGGATCTCCGACCCCCGCCGCACGACCGCAGGCCTCCCTGAGAGCGTTCCGGACCAAAAAACTCGCCGCGTTAATTTGTTGGTTCCTGAGGGTCCCAGGGGGAGTTAGGCCAAAAAACGAGGTTCATTTTTTGGCCTGAGCCAATCGATTCGACGGACACAAACCGCGCTTCGAGTTACCAAAGAGCAAGACCTTCCCGCCGCGCACATTATCGATTCGAGTAGGCGTCGCTCAAGCGAAGAAAAAGTCAGAAGTCTGCACGAGGATGCAGATGAGCCGTTGCCCCGGTGGAAATGAAGCTTGACGGCAATCGCCACGCCCAGGATTATGCGATTCGCGGTTGCTTGACAATAAAGGCAAAAAACTAGTTAGGGGTCATAAACGTCGGTGACCGACACCTCACCAAGCTTCACACCAGACGAGCAACGCGTTCTCGCCTCATACCGAGACCCACGCAACGCGGGACTGGGCCGTCTTGTCCGCCTTTCAGTCCAATACGCCATCGCCGCCGGGTGTTTCGTTGTCGCGGCGATCACTACGAACAATGCACTCTGGTCGCTTGCTGTTTTAGCCGTGTTCATCGGTTGGATGATTGTGCGCATCCTCAACGCCAAAAATATCGCGCGTGTGATGCCAGCGATCATTAAGAAATACGACGACCATATTGCGCAGCTCGAAGCCACCATTCGCCGCTCCGAAGACCCTAACAGTTCACGGAAGCGATTCGCAGGTTCTTGATGCGTCGCTTCCTCTAAATAGGCTCAGTCTTTTTCGTTCGGCGAGTAAACGCGAGATGGTTTGTGTTCTTGCCTCGAACTATCGTCGGCATGCGTTGATCGCCATGTTTGGAGCAGGCGCCAGCGGCTGTCATGGCAGCACTGCTCGGTGGCCTGTTCGCAAGTTGCTGGATCGTCGCAACAATCGCGTTTTGGATCCCGGCCCTGTGTATCCTTGCCACCGGGCCGCGCGAATCGACACGTGCCCAAGCAACATTCCTTCGCTGGGGTTGTCCCGCGCTGCTTGCCGAAGTCGTCGCTGTCCGCTTCCTCGCGTGACAGCGTTTCGGCCGCCAGACAGCAGTCACTCCGCCGAGACGTGAGCCCCTTTTTCGGCGGCTGAGGGCTTCATCAGCAAGATCAGCGGCAGGAGCGCGACGGCCAGCACGGCGCATAACCAGAAGACGTCGAAGTAGGCCAGCGATGCCGCTTGCTGTTGGCGGAGCGTGTCGAGGGCTTCGAGCGCCATGGCCTTGGCGCCGACCGGGTCGCCCGTTTCGGTAGTGAAGAACGCTTGCGCGGAGTTCATGAACTGGTTCACCGGCGGATTGAACGGGTCGAGCGTGTCGTCGATGCGGGCTAGGTGGAACTGCAATCGCCGTTGCTCGAGGGTCTGCGACAGCGAAGTGCCGACGCTTCCTCCTTCGTTGCGCAGCAGGCTGGCGATTCCGACCGCGGCTCCGCGCAGATGCGTAGGCGTGTACTTGAACGCGGCGACATTGATTGGGGCGAAGATGAATCCCAGGCCGAGCGTTAGCACCATTCGCGGCCAAATCACCTGGATCGGGCTGATCTCCAGGTTCATGTGGGCCATCCAGTAATTCGAGACGGCCATAATCAGCAGCCCGACCGCAACCAGCCACCGGGCGTCGGTCCCGCGCCCCAGGAAGATGCTGACCACCACCATTGCACTAATCGAGGAGACCCCGGCGGGAGACAGTACCAGGCCGGCGCGATAGGCGTCGTATCCGAACAACGCTTGCAGCATGGCCGGCAGCGCGATGCTCGCCGCATACAGCACGGCGAACGCGCAGAACAAAATGATGCACGACATGGCGAGGTTGCGCTCGAGCAGCACGCGCAAGTCGACAATCGGATGGGCGGCGTGCGTCTCACGGTAAACAAACAGCACCAGCCCCAACACGAACAGCACGAGGAGCGTCTGGATGCGGCCGAACGGATCGCCGAGCCAGTCCCACTCCTGCCCTTTGCTGAGCAGGATTTCCCAGCACGACATCGCCAAGGCCAACAGCCCCAGGCCGATGTAATCGAAGTTCAGCGGCTTGCCGCGAGACTCGGCCCGTTCCTGCTGCAGGTAATCGGGGTCGCGGACCAGGAAGTATGCGGCGCCCAGCGCGATCAGGCCCACGGGGATATTGATGAAGAAGATCCAGCGCCAGTCGTAGTTCACGCACAGCCAACCGCCGAGCGTGGGACCGACGATCGGCGCCAGCAGCGCGGCGATGCCGAACAGGGTTTGGGCTTGCCCTTGCTTTTCGGGCGGAAAGTTATCGAGCAGCACGCCTTGGCTGGAAGGCTGCAAGCCACCGCCGGCAAGGCCCTGCAGCACGCGGAACAGAATGATCTCCTCAAGGCTGGTGGCGATGCCGCACAGGGCCGAGGCGAGTGTGAACACGCCGATCGAGAGCATGAAATAGTTCCGCCGGCCAAGATGCGCCGAAAGCCAGCCGCTGATCGGCAGGATGATGGCGTTGGCGGCCAGGTAGCTGGTGATGACCCATTCACTATCGATTTCCGCCGCCGAGAGGCCGCCGGCAATATAGCGCAGCGCCACGTTGGCGATCGTGGTGTCGAGCACCTCCATGAACGTCGGCACGATCACCGCCACCGCGACGAACCAAGGGTTGATCGCGGGGCGGGCGGCAAACGGTAGGGCTGCGGTGCTCATGGCCGACTACCACCTTGTTTCACTCAGCATTGAACCGCGGAGAGCGCAGAGGACGCAGAGAAGCGAAATGAGAAAGGCCAACGATCGAGAACAACCACGGATGACACTGATCTCACGGATGACACTGATCTCACGGATGACACTGATCCCATGGATGACACTGATCCCATGGATGACACTGATCTCACGGATGACGGACGGGGTTGTTGCGTGCGGCGCTGCCGGCGATCACGGCTTCGGCTCGACTGGCGCCGTGGGAAGTTGCGTCAACGGTTGCAGCACCGCGCCGGCATGTGGTCCGCTTGCCGGCTCCTTGTAATACACGTACGGCACCACCGACAAGCCGACGAACAGCGGCTGCTTTTCCGGGTCGTAATCGGTTAGTTCGATGCGCACCGGCAGCCGCTGGACAATCTTCACGAAGTTGCCGGTGGCGTTCTGCGGCGGCAGCAGCGACAGCGTCTGCCCGGTCCCCATGGTAAAGCCGGTAATGCGTCCCTCGTATTCTCGGCGGCGGCCGTACATATCGACTTCGCAGCGCACGCGCTGGCCGATGCGCAGCTCGGCAAGCTGTGTTTCCTTGAAATTGGCGTCGATCCAAATCTCGGTCAGCGAGCGGACCGCCATCAGGTTCTCGCCCACCGCCACGTTGTTCCCCGGGTTCACGTTGCGGCGGGTCACCACGCCGTCGATCTCGCTCACTACTTCGCAGTAGCACAGGTTCAACTTGGCCTGATCGAGATTGCGCTGCGCCTGCATCAGCCGAGCCTCGGCCTGTTTGATGGTTGGTGCGTTGGGAATGATGTGGGCATAGATGCGATCAAGATTCCCCTCGGGATCCTGCTTGTAGAACGCCTCGATTGCCTCCTTCGGCGAAGCGGTCCAGGTGGCGGGCATATACCCGAACTGCGAAGCGTTTTGCAACAGTTCACCCAAGGCTTGCCGCACCGCCGAGAAATCCTGATCGAGGTTGGGTGGAACCTCGGCAAGTTCGTGCCCCTGCGGAACGTCCTCGGTAAGCCCAAGGCCGACTCGAATGGCGTACACCGCTTGCAGCGCCTGATCGACGGACGCCTTGGCGACCTCCATCGTTTCGCGGCGCTCGTCGAGATTCTCCTTGCTCAATCCACCGGTGGGGGCCAGTTCTTCGCCGCGACGAAGGTTCGCCTGGGCAAGTGCAAGTGTCGCCTTGCGGCTGTTGAAGGTTGCCACGGCTGCTCGCAGGTTGGCAATCTGATTGTTCACGTCCTCGATCGCGTGTGCGAGTTTGAATCGGCTAGCCCGTGCTTGAGCGATCAGGCCGCGCACCTGGGCTTGGGCTTCGGTAAGCGCGGCATTGGCAACGTCGACGGCGGCCTGGCTGATGTTGACCTGCACCTGGTACGGCTCCTTGTCGAGCACGACCAGTACGTCGCCGCGCTTCACCCGATAGTTGTCATCGACCAGCACCTGGCTTACCTGGCCAGCGACGCGCGGAGCGACGAACGTCACGTGGCTGTTCACGTAGGCGTCGTCGGTCGAGACGGTGTTCATCGCCGTGACGATCCGCGGATACAAGAAGTAACCAGCAGCGGCCAAGCCGAGCATGAACAGCAGCAGAAGGACCGCCCGACGCAGGGGATGCGGCCGCGGCGTCGACGTGGCGGGAGCCGCGGCTGCAGGAGCGGCGGGTCTCGAACTCGCCGGCTGTTGCGGCGGCGGCTCGATGTGCAGTGCCTGAGCGTCGCCGTGACTATCGGCAGCGGCCGGAGCGGGCTTCGTCTCGTGGGGCATTTCAGGTCGTGGCTCGCCGGTGGTTGCCATGCCGGCTATTCTGCGCGTCGTTTGCCCCAGGCGGCAAGTCAATTCCACGGCGGCCAACGACCTTTTCTGCTGAACCTGATGCTGAACCGAAACCTTATTTCAATAACTAAAACCGCCGATCTGCACCTTGCCGCGGAACACCCAATAGATGGTGGCGGTGTACGTGAGCACGAACGGCAATCCCAGGCCGGCGACGACCAGCATGATGCCAAGTGTCTTGTCGGTGCTCGCTGCGTTCATCACCGTCAGCGAGTACGCCGGGTCTTCGGTCGAAACCAGCAGATTCGGGAACAACGCCACGCCGAACAGAAACGTGAACGCCGCGATCACGCAGGCCGACGACAGAAACGCGCCGAACGGCCGACCCGAATACATGGCCCGCGAAATGTTCAGGATCGCCAACACGTTGAGCAGCGGCACCGCCCAGAGCAGCGGATAATCGTGGAACTTTTCGGTGGCTGCCGGAAACGCGGCGACCGTGCAGCCCGAGACGATCAAATAGATCGCCAGAAAAACGAAATAGGCGATCCACATCCAGCGGCGGATGCGCGCCTGCAGCGCCCCTTCGGTCTTCATGTACAAATAGATCGAGCCGTGCATCGCGAACGTGCTAACGGCGAATAGTCCGGTCATCAGCGGGTATCCGCGCAACGGCGCCCCGGCCGGGCCGAGCAACAGGTCGACCAACGTGAGCGGCTGCGTCAAATCGCCTTCGGGTCCCAGCGGCAACCCCTGCATACAGTCGCCTACGACCACGCCGAACAGAAACGACACCCCTGTGCTGGCCACGCAGAACGACAGGTCCCATGCCCCGCGCCACCACCGCCACGGCCGCTTGCTGCGGAACTCCATCGACACGCCCCGGAAAATCAGCGCACACAGTAGCGCCATCGCCCCGGTGTAGAACCCCGAGAACGCGGCGGCATAGGCCTTGGGAAAGGCGGCGAACAGCGCTCCGCCGAACACCACCAGCCACACTTCGTTGCCGTCCCACAACGGGCCGATCGAGTTCATGAAGATCCGCCGCTCGGTGTCGTCGCGCGCCAGCAAGTGCAGGATGCCCACTCCCAGATCGAAACCGTCGAGAATGGCGTAGCCGGCCATCAGCACGCCGACGAGCACGAACCAAGTGATTTGCAGCGAGCTGGGCTCTAAGGCCACGGGATCCATGTTCATGCGCCTCCGTCAATCGCGACCGAGTCGTCGGCACGCGTCAGCGATTCGCCCCCCGCCGGCTTGTTGGCCGTCGCCGCCTGGAGCAGCCCGGTCGGAGAGGTGGTCGACGGCGGCGGTTCGAGCGGATCGGGACCGTGCTGAATCTTGTCGTTGAGTACGTGCACCCAAACGATGAACAGCAGCAGATACACCAGGCTGAACATCACGATCGATTGCACCACTTGCCGCGGGCCGACCGCATGCTGGCTCGATAGGCCGTGCTCGGTGCGCATGCCGGGACGCGTGCCGTGCGTGTTCATTGTCGGCGTTTCGTCGTCCTGCCACGTCACCTCGGGATACACGATGAACGGCTGACGGCCGACTTCGGCCGCCACCCAGCCGCACTGATTGCAAATGAACGGGCCGAACACCGCGACGACGAATGCCCGCAAGAGCCAGCGCCGCTCGAACAACGTGCCGCGCCAACGAAAGAATAAGCCGACCAGCGACAGCAGCATCAAAAGCGTGCCGATGCCTGCCATCATGTGGTACGACGTGAAGATCACCGGCAGCAGCTTGTCGGGGGGACGGTCGGCGGGGTCGAACCGATCGAGCCCCGGCAGCGACTTGCCAAAGTCGTTGTGCACCATGAAGCTCAGTCCGCCGGGGATGCCGAGGCCAAAGTTGACGCGCTGGTGCTCGGCATCGGGCAAGCCCAAAGCGTACAGCGTCGCCGGTCCCGATTTGAAGTGCCCTTCCATCGCGGCCAGCTTCGCCGGCTGGTTGTGCGCCACGGCCCGGCCTTGCTCGTGCCCCGAGAGCGCGATTGCCACACTCGATATGCCGCCAAACACGATCGCCACGGTGAACGACCGCTTCGCAAAATCGAGGTGCCGCCCGCCGAGCACGTAATACGCCGCAATGCTCATCACGAAGAACGCCCCTTGCAGGAACGCTCCGAGCACGACGTGTACCAGCCGGTTGACGCTCGACGGGTTGAAGACCATCGCCCAGAAATCGTTAATCACTGCCCGCGTGACGACGGCGCCGTCGGGATTGACGACCGATTGCACCTCGTAGCCTGCCGGCGTGTGCATCCACGAATTGGCAACCACGATCCAGACGGCCGAAAAGATGCTCCCGAGCGCGACCATCAGCGTGGCGAAGAAATGCATCCGCTTGCCCACCCGGTCCCAGCCGAACACCAACACGGCCAGGAAGCCCGACTCGAGGAAGAACGCAAAGATCCCCTCCGCCGCCAGGGCCGAGCCGAACACATCGCCGACGTAGCGCGAGTAGCGGGCCCAGTTCGAGCCGAACTCGAACTCCATCACGATGCCGGTCGCCACTCCCACGGCAAAGTTGACGGCGAACACCCGCGACCAGAACCGGGTCATGTTGTGGTAGACCAGGTCGCCGGTGCGCAGATAGATGCCTTCCATCAGCACCATGATCGCCCCCAGCCCGATCGACAGGGGTGGGAACAGATAGTGGAACATGATCGTCAGCGCGAACTGAATGCGCGACAGCAGCAACACGTCGTCCACGGCGGCTCCTTCGACAAATCGGCCTGAAGTTTACCAGCCGCGACGCCGGAAACAGGGGACCGAGAAGTTTTTTTGCGATTCGTGATGCGAATTGACCCCGTTGTGCGTCCAATAACTGGAGACGTTCGACGTCGCCGAGCACTCGGACGCGGAGGGTCGCATGCCGCACGATCGGACCGGAACAAAGGCCGCCGGCACTCGCCAGTGGGTGATGGCCCTGGTGGCTGAATATGAGCAGCGGCTCACGCGCTACGCCCAGCGGCTGACCGGCGATCTGCACTCGGCCCGCGACGTGGTGCAGCACGCGTTTCTGCGGCTGTGCGATGAATCGCCGACGACCATCGAACGACCCGGCGCGTGGCTGTACACCGTTTGCCATCGCCGGGCAATCGACGTTCGCCGCCAGGCAATCCGCGTGCTGCCGCTCGACACCGGCGACGCAACGAGTAACGGCCACGCCAGCCAGCCGGTCTACAGCCGCGAGCGCGATCCCCGCGATGCCGCCGAATTAAAAGACGCCGGGCGCGCGCTTCAGCGCGCCGTCGACCTGTTGCCCGAAGCACAGCGGCAGGTGGTGAACCTCTGGGCCGAGGGATTCGACTACCGCGACATCAGCCAAATCACCGGCCGCGGCGAAGCGTACATCCGCGTCCTCATGCACCGAGCGCTCACGGAACTCCGCCGCCACCCCATCGCACAGCAGTTGATTTCCGACACTGCCCTACGAAACCCAACCCCTCGATCCCCAACCCCCAGCCCCTAGCCCCCAGTCCCCTCATGAACAAGGCTCAATTCACCGCCTACGCCCTCGGCCAATTGTCCGATGCCCAGCGCTCGAAGGTGGAAGAACATATGGACCGCGAAGAGACAAAACAGATCACTCAGGATGCCGCGCGGCTCGGCGCGTTGCTGCGCGACGCGCGAGCCGCGGAGCCGCTGCCCGAACGCGCGGCCGCCCTGTACGCGGCACTCGACGAGCACTTCGCTCCGCCGGCGCCTCGCAAGCCGTGGATTCACCGCTTCGCTCTGCCGGTGGCCCTAGCTGCGTCGTTGCTGTTGAACGTCGTCGCGATGAGCTATTGGTTGTCGTTGCAACACACTCACGTCGCCGAAAACAAAGCCCTTCTCCCTCCGGGAGAAGGTGGCCGAAGGCCGGATGAGGGTGCCGCGGGCGCAACGCTGCTCGCGACCCACCCTCACCCGTCGGCTTCGCTGACACCCTCTCCCGAAGGGAGAGGGGTTGATGCGGCGGCCGGCCTGCCCGGGAGCGCAGGGAAGTTCGAAATGAATCCTTACGCGGCCGACAAACTGGTGCGCGATGGCGGCGCAATAGCGTCGGCGAAGCCGGTTGAGACTCAGGCATTAAACGCTCCTGCGCTTCAGGTGTGGAATGAAGGAACGATTTTCGAGTCCTACAGGTCCGCGCTCGGTATACAAGGCAACGAGACGCTCAATCGGAACGGGTCGGGCACTCTCTCCAATCCAGTCCTGGCATCGTCACCGCTTCCCAGCGCTTTGTGGCAAACTGACGATGTTCAATACTTTCCGCCTGGACAGCAGTTTCGTTTAAGCCGAGAAGCGGCCGGAAAGCTAGTCCGATCTGAAGGTGGTGATAGTCGCAGGGGAGGGATAGCCGTGGTTGCCGGCACCACGATGCCTGCCGCAGACTCCTCGCCGCCCGTTAAGCAGGGTTTGAATACGCTAACAATATCTGGTGGCAACGTGTATTCGGGTGGAATAACTTTCTCGGCACCCGACATCGCACTTGACCGGCTTGGACGAAAGCCCAAGGTTGAAAACTTCGGTTACGAAGCGCCCTTGACCCAGGCCCCCTTCAATCAGCCCGTCGTCGAGTTGCGAAAAGCTAACGCAAAAACTCTCGCTGCGCAGGGAGCTGGGACAGCGAAGCAATTTCCAAGCCTTCAGACTCGCACCGCGGGGGTGGCCGGCGAACCGCAGCTCACACCCGCGGTATCGACGCCGACCGCGGAAGGCCAGATGGGCCGGCGACAAAACACGGGCGGTGTCTTTATGGACGCCTTTGGAGCGATTGTCGCGCCAGGGATACAGACCGCGGTACCACCCGCGGCGAAGCCGGCTATACACCCTGCTCCGCAACCGCAGCCGCAGCTCAACACCGAAGCCTACGACCCGATCGTCGAGAATCCTTTCCGTCGCGTGGCTGACGAGCCGCTGTCGACGTTTTCGATCGATGTCGATACAGCAAGTTACTCGAACGTCCGGCGGTTCTTGATGGCCGGGCAGTTGCCGCCGCCCGGCGCGGTGCGGATCGAAGAGCTGGTGAACTATTTCACCTACGATTACCCGCCGCCTAGCGACGGCCGGCCGTTCTCCGTCGCCGCCGACGTGGCTGCGTGCCCGTGGAACGAGAAGCATCGGCTGGTGCGCATCGGGCTGAAAGGACGCGAGATCGACCGCGACGTGCGGCCGGCGAGCAACCTGGTGTTCCTCGTCGATGTTTCTGGCTCGATGCAGCCGGAGAACAAGTTACCGCTGGTGAAAAAGTCGCTGCGGATGCTCGTCGAGCAGCTCACCGAGCGCGATCACGTGGCGATGGTCGTGTATGCCGGCAGCTCGGGGCTGGTGCTGCCGTCGACCACCGGCAGCGAACGGGCGACCCTTCTCGGGGCGATCGACTGTCTGGAATCGGGCGGCTCGACCAACGGGGCCGCCGGCTTGCAGTTGGCTTACAACACCGCTCGCGATGGGTTTATCAAAGGGGGCACGAACCGCGTGATCCTCTGCACCGACGGCGACTTTAACGTCGGCATCACCAGCCAGGACGAACTGGTGCGGCTGATCGAAACCGAGGCCAAGAGCGGCGTGTTCCTCAGCGCCCTGGGCTTTGGCATGGGGAACTACAAGGATTCGACCCTCGAGAAGCTAGCTGACAAGGGGAACGGTAACTACGCCTACATTGACACCGAGCGCGAGGCCCGCAAGGTGTTCGTCGAGCAGCTCTCGGGCACGCTGGTGACGATCGCCAAGGATGTGAAAATCCAGATCGAGTTCAACCCGGCCCGGGTCGGCGCGTTCCGGCTGCTGGGATATGAGAACCGCGTGCTAGCCCACGAGGATTTCAACAACGACAAGAAGGACGCCGGCGAGATCGGTGCCGGGCACTCGGTCACGGCCCTGTACGAACTGGTGCCGATCGGCGATGAAGCAGGGCTGCCGGGGGTCGATCCGCTGAAGTACCAGCCCCGCCCGAAGGCGCCGGCCGGCGGCGACGACAACCACGAATTGCTCACCGTGAAGCTGCGATATAAGGAACCGGAGGCCGAGCAAAGCCAACTGCTCGAAAAGCCGCTGGTCGACGACGCCAAGCCGCTGGCCCAGGCACCGGCGGACTTTAAGTTTGCCACTGCGGTGACGGCCTTTGGCATGATCCTGCGAGGCAGCGAACACCGCGGGACCGCAACGCTTGCCACCGTGGCGGAGTGGGCAAACAACGGCAAAGGGGCCGACTTGCAAGGCTACCGGGCCGAGTTCCTCGATCTGGTCGCCCGGGCCGCCCGCCTGAAGAAGGATTGATACTCCGGGCGCCGAAAAGGGAGATGGGGGATAACGGGAAGGGGCTTTTACATACAGCCGCCGATATCCCCACATCGCTTTGTATCCCCCACATCCCCCTGCTTCCTTCGCATTGCGGCAAAAAAAATGTTGACATCCGCGCAGCGAAATCGGTATAAGAAAGGGGAGTTGAGACTGAGTATCAATGTCAGCAAATTAACGCACCCGTCGCTCCCGCCCGAAATTCGACCAACCCCCCGCCTGCCATGGTCGTCGCGTACGAAGTTTTTGACGGGTCATTCGTCGATACCGAAATCGGCATCGCCTGTTCATCGTGCTCCGCAACCTGTGAAGAGGGCGGCGACGCGGTCGTCTGCCGCTGTTTGCAGGTGAGCGAGTCAATGTTGCTCGATGCCCAGGCCCGCTGCCCGTTCGCGGCGCTGCGCGATATTGCCGTGGCCACCGGAGCCGGCACCGGCTGCACCGCTTGCCATCGGCACTTGCGGAAGTTCCTGAAGCGCTAGCGATCATCGATCGTTAGCCCCCGGCGAGTCGCCGGGGGTCAGCGTGCATGCGCCGGCGCAACGCGATCGAGTATCGCGACAATCGCGTGCTCGCCGGCCACCGGTTCCTGGCAGGCGAAATTCTCGCACAGGTAGAGCGTGACGCGCTTGTCGCGCGGCGCGCGACCCTCGAACGCCGGATCGAGTGCGGCGCTGTGTCCGCCGCCTGGGCGCGAGGCAACAACACGGTTCGGCCAGAAGCGCCGCCGCAGTTCGCCAAGCACCCCGCTTGCCTCTTCGCGGTCCACCGACACGATCACGACTTCCTGCGTCGGTCCCAAAAGCATGTCGAGCGCGAGCAGCATCTGTCCCGAGGCGGTCGGCGCTCGCTCCATGAGCTTCGCCGCCAGGGCGATCGTCCCCTCGGCCGCTTCCAAGTAGTCGCTTCGGCCGCAGAGCTTGCCGAGGCGCACCAGCGCCGTGGCTGCCAGGGCATTGCCACTGGGAACCGAACTGTCGAGCAGGTCCTTCTGGCGAGCAATGAGCCGTTCGTGGTCATCGGCAGTGAAAAAGAATCCGCCTTGCGTGCGATCTGCGAAGCGGGCCAGCAGCGTATCGGCCAGCTCGACGGCCGTGTCGATCCAGCGCTCCTCGAACGTCGCCTCGTACAACGTGACCAGCGCGTTGGCCAGAGCAGCGTAGTCGTCGAGATACGCGGCGAACTTCGCCTTGCCTTCGCGCCAAGTGTGCAGCAGCCGGCCATTTTTATCGCGCACGTGCTTGAGCAGAAATTCCGCCGCCTTCGCCGCCGCGGCCGTGTAGCGGGGCTCATCGAGTGCCGCGCCGGCCTGGGCCAGCGCGTCGATCATCAGGCCGTTCCAGCCCACGAGCACCTTGTCATCGAGTCCCGGCCGAACGCGCCGAGCCCGGGCGGCCAGCAACTTCGCCCGGCTTTTGGCTAAGTCAGCTTGCAGTTCGTCGGCATCGCGATGGAGCATGGCCGCGCACTGGGCGAATGTCTTGGGCAGGTTCAGAATGTTGGTCGACTCGAAATTCCCCACGTCGGTCACGTCGTAAACATGGCAGAACGTCTCGGCAGCGTCGGCCCCCAACACGTCCTCGATCTGTTGCGGCGTCCAGACGTAGAACTTTCCTTCCTCACCTTCGCTGTCGGCATCAAGCGTGCTGAAAAATCCGCCGATGGGATCGGTTATCTCGCGAAGCACGAAGTCGGCCGTTTCGCGCACGATGCGGGCGAAATCGTCGTTGCCGGTCGCCTGCCATGCCTCGACGTACGCGCTGGTGAGCAACGCGTTGTCGTACAACATTTTCTCGAAGTGCGGCACCAGCCAGCGCTCGTCGACGCTGTAGCGATGGAATCCGCCGCCGAGTTGATCGTAGATACCGCCGCCGGCCATCTTCGTCAGCGTCGTCGTCACCATCCCCACGACGCTGTCGTGGGGCTTACCAGCGAGCTGGCCGCGACGCCACCAGCGCAGCAGCATGCGCAGGTCCATCGGGTGAGGAAACTTGGGGGCCGAGCCGAATCCGCCGTGCTGATGATCGAACGCGCGCTCGAGATTGGCCGTGGCTGTATGCACCAGGTCGAGCGACAACTTTTTCTCTTCGCCGGCGGCGGGCTCGACGATCGCCGGTGCGTGCCCGGAATGTTCTACGCCGTCGAGATGCGAGGTGAGTTGATCGGCTTGGGCCGCCACTTCCTCGCGACGTTTCTGCCACGCATCGCTGACGCCGGTGAGCACCTGGTCGAATCCCGGCATGCCCATGCGCGCCGTCGGAGGCCAGTAGGTGCCGCCGTAAAACGGCTTCAGCTCGTGCGTCAGGAACACCGACATCGGCCAGCCGCCGCGACCAGTGAGCAGTTGCACCGCCTGCATGTAAATCTGGTCCAGGTCGGGGCGCTCTTCGCGATCGACCTTGATATTGACGAACCGCTCGTTCATCAGCCGCGCGATCTGCGCGTTCTCGAAGCTCTCGTGGGCCATCACGTGGCACCAGTGGCAGGCCGAGTAGCCGATCGACAGGAAGATCGGCTTATCCGCAGCCTTGGCCGCCGCGATCGCCTCATCGCCCCAGGGGTACCAATCGACCGGATTGTCGGCGTGCTGCAATAAGTAGGGGCTGGTTTCGTGAGCGAGGTGGTTCATGCGGAAAATGCAGAAGTCAGAAAGATGAATGCAGAAGTTGGGAACACAGCGTATCGCGTAACAGGTATCCTGCCGTATTTCTGACTTCTGCACTCATACTTCTACCTTTCACTCATAACTTTCGCCGCGGCCGGGGAACCTGCCGACGCGCACGTCGTCGCGGAAGTGGGTGACCGCTTTCGTGATTGTTTCGCCGAGGTTTGCATAAGCCCGCACGAAGCGCGGCACGTAGCCGCTGGTGATCCCCAGCAGGTC
>DATAXP010000118.1:0-7359 GCA_036272935.1 Pirellulales bacterium
CTGCTACGATTGGTGACCGGCGTGCTGATCGAGATCAGCGAAGAATGGGAGACCGCCAAACGCTACGTGACTTTTGAAACCAAGTAACACTCACCCCCAACCGATTCAGACACTTTTACAGAAAAAAAGCGACGGTATCCGTTTTTCCGAGGATGAGGGCTGGTTGCAGATTGCTCCCTGTCCGTTGGAAGTCGTCGGCGGGGCTGACGATGGCGAGTCCGTCTATCCCTTCTATTCTCTGCACGTTGCTAATTTGATCGAAGTCTTTGACGCCGTGCCGCAAATGTTGTGGACCACAATAGACGGCCAATTCTCGCTGGAAGGCAAGATCGACGGCGACGATGCCTGGATTACTTTTCACCAAGCACCGTTCGAGGATGAAGAACCAAGAGACGTTCTCGATCCGAAAGGGGGCATCAGGCCGAAGCAGCCTCCCGAGGAGTGAGAGAAGCGGGAATAGTCGAAATGGCGTTTAGCCAATCCCTCGCCGACCGAGTTCGCCACGCTCTGCGAAATCACCGGGGCATCGCCGAGAAGAAGATGTTCGGCAGCATCGTGTTCTTGCTCAACGGCAAAATGCTGGTCGGCGTTTGGAAGTCGTTGCTGATCGTGCGGCTTGGCCCCAATCAGGCAACCACGGCCTTAACGGACACACGTCCAGGAGTTCGACCTGACTGGACGACCCATGAAGGGCCGGATCATGTCGAGCCCGATGGCCTGGAGAATGACCGGCAGCTTGTCGGTTGGGTCGAGGGGACGACGGGGTTCGTCGAGGCGTTGGCCTGTGCCTGCCGGCGAGTAGGCCACGCAGGCTTTTCGAGTGGCCGTCAGAGCGGGTTTAGTGCCCGCTCTAGTGCCCGGAGCCAGGAATCATTGTTTTTCCCCGGCAAATACGAATAGATTTAATACCCCTACGGGGAGTCGAACCCCGGTTTTCGGACTGAGAATCCGACGTCCTAGGCCACTAGACGATAGGGGCTTGGCGATGAACGAATCCGTTTTTTAGGCCGCGCGGGCGGCGCTGTCAACCGGCTTGTTGGCGCGGCGGATCCGAGAACATGCCGACCGAGCCGTCGCGCATCGCTGCGCACCTAATCCGACGTGGTGCCATTTGGCTCAAGGTGATCCGACGGCAGCGATTTCAGCCATTGTTCCCAATCGTGCGAGGTTTTGCGGTCGATGGCGGCACGATTTTGCTGGAGCACGTAGGCCACGAGCGGCGTGATACGCGGATCGAGTTTTTGCCGCAGTGGTGGCAGCTCGGCCAGCGCTTTTGCCGCGCGTTCGTGATCGCCTTGCATCGTGTACGCGATGGCCAGCCCCGCGAGCCCGAAGGCCCGAAACTCGGCGTCGGGCGCTGCCTTGCGCGCTGCCAGCTTCTCGGCCAGCGGCAGCGCGTCGGCCGGGCGATTGGCTTGCAAGTAGTAGCGCATCAGCTCCTGCTGCGCGCGCGGAACGAAATACTCGTCGTGTGGGAAATGCTGTTCGACACTCTCGAGCCACTGCTGTTGATGCGACGACTGCATCTGTGCGACGAAGAACTGCTCCCGCGCTGAAGTGTACCGGGGAATCTCGGGCTGGGCCGATCTGGTCAACAGCGGCCGATCGCGCCGCGACCATGCCATCGCACCGCCCAGTGCGAATGCTGCGATCAGCGCGCCCCACCATAGACGACGGCCGCGCCGCCGATCAACGGTCCGTACCGCGGTGGTCCGCATGACTTCGGCAAGCTGCTCTTGGGCACGCGATCCCGCTGCGCCGCCAAGAGTTCCGAGCCCTTCGCCGCTCAACGCATCTTCCCAGTGTTCATCGTCGAGTCCAGGTACTTCGACTTGTCGCAGATCGCGCAACAGTTCGCGTGGGCTGGCGTAACGGTCGTCGGGTCGCTTGGCCAAGAGCTTGTGAACGATACGGCATAGTGACGGCGGCAGATCGGGCCGTCGTTGCTCGAGCCGCTCCGGCGCGCTCTTGAGATGCTGCACCGCGACGCTCAGCGCGGTTTCGCCGCGGAACGGCGGCTCGCCGGTGAGCATGTGGAACGTCGTCACACCCAGGGCGTACAGATCGCTGCGCACGTCGAGCGGGCGGCCTTCGACTTGCTCGGGGCTCATATACAACGGGGTGCCCATCGTGATGCCCACCTGCGTGAGGTGCGCCTGATCGCTGCCCCCCGCGAGGCGCGCCAGGCCGAAGTCGGCCACCTTCACCTCGCCGGTGGCAGCGAGCATGATATTCTCGGGCTTGATATCGCGGTGGACGATGCCGCGCTCGGCCGCCTTGGCCAGTGCCAACGCCACCTGCCGCAAGATGGTGACCGCCTGCTTCACGTCGAGCGCGCCGTGACGGGCGAGCAGCTCGCGCAGGTTCTGCCCAGCGACATATTCCTGCGCAATATAATGGACGCCTTCGGCACAGCCGACGTTGTAAATCTGCACGATGTTGGCATGCACCATCGAAGCGGCAGCTTGGGCCTCGTTGTGGAATCGCTGCACGTAGGTCGCGTCACCGGCCAGGCTGTTGCGGAGCACCTTCACCGCCACCTGCCGCCGCAGCGAAAGCTGTTCGGCCAGATAGACCTCGGCCATCGCACCGCGTCCCAGGCGGCGCAGCAGACGGTAGTCGTCGAGCTGCCGCCCCGACAAGTCGGGCTCGGCCGATGTGCCGGCCACGGCTGGCGGAGGCGAAACGGGAGTGGCGCCCGGCGTGCTCATCGATCGCCAGTATGCGGTGCAGCGGCGGACGTGACAATCACGGCAAGATTGCGGCGATGTTAACCACCCGATACCAGCGACGCTGCGATGGCGTTCGACAGGTTCACGAGCAGCCACGGCTGGCGTTCGCGCAGCGCCGAGGTGAGCAGTAGGCAGAACACGCCGGTGTCGGGGTCCATCCACACTTGCGTTCCCGTGGCGCCGGTATGGCCGAATACGCGCGGGCCAAGCAGGTCGCCCCAGCTATCGTCGGTGCCGGGATGGTTGAGCCGCCAGCCCAGCCCCCACGGACGTGTGCGGCGCGTCGGCTCGGGAACGTCGGGCAGCCGATCGAGCCAGTTGCACGTCATCGCCGCCACGGTGGCCGGCGAGACGATCCGCATGGGTCTACCGCCCGCTGCGACGACGGAACCGTCGTTGAGCATCAAGTGGCACAGCACCGCGAATTCGGCCGGCGCGCTGAACAGGCCGCCCCACGGCGATCCCAGCTCCTGCCAATAGCGACTGTTCCAGCCGAACTCTGGCTCGTGATACGCCGGCGTCTCGACGCGCACCAGCCGGGCACGATCGAAGCGGCTCGAACCCAGGGCGAGCGACGACAGACCAAGCGGCTTGAAGATTTCGCTGTCAAGAAACTCCGCGATCTTCATGCCCGATACGCGGCGGACAATCTCGGCCGTGATTAGCGTGCCGACGCTTTGGTAGCTGAGCTGAGAACCGGGAGCGAATAGCGGCACCGTATCACGGATGGCGTGCTCGACAAATGTTTCAAGCGGCGCATGGCTGCGGCGCAGCTCGGCGTTGTTCGGGAGCATATCGGGCAGGCCGGACGTGTGCGTGAACAAGTGAAGCAGCAGCGTTTCGTCTTTATGGTGCGCCGCGAACTCGGGAATGTACCGCGTCACACGATCGGTCAGGTTCAGCAGACCGTGCTCGACGAGCGTCATCGCCGCCAGGTACACGATCGGCTTAGTGATCGAAGCCATCAGGAACAGTGCATCGTCGCGCATCGGCTCCGCGCCCGGCTCCGGTCCCATGCGGCCGAAAAACTGCGGCGCGATCATCTTGCCGTGCCGGCCGACAACCATCGCCCCGCCAGGAACCGTGCCGGAGCGCGTCCAACCTTCGAGCAGCGCACACGCGCGCTCGAAGCGCTGGGAATCGAAGCCAAGCTGCTCGGGCGAGGCCAGTTCAAGATGACTCATGCTCAGTGCCCGTCACGAGGCAGCCGCCGAGGCGGTTTCGTGCTCCATTGCCGTCGAGTATTGGCCTCGACGGGCAGCGACATTGCAGCGGCCACGGTGCGCCAGTGCCTGCTGCCCAGCGGCAACATTTGCTTCCTGTCCGCGCCAGGCGTCCATTGCCGGCTGATGCAGCGCGCGGGCATACGAGTACGTAATCGCCCACGGCGCTCGGCTGCGATAGCGCACGTTCATGGCGTTGAGCCGAGCACTGGCCTGTTCGGCTGTCTGCCCTCCGGAGAGGAACGCGATTCCTGCCACCGCCGCAGGTACGGTCTTCAACAACACGCCAACGGTCGCGTCGGCCACGTGGTTGTCGTCGTCTTGCCGCGGACAATCCTTGCCGGGAACGACCATATTCGGCTTCAGGATCATCCCCTGCAGATCGACGCGGGCCGCGTAGAGTTGATCGAACACCACATGCAGCGTCCGCTCGGTCACCGCGGCGCAGCGGTCAAGGGTGTGCGACCCGTCCATCAGCACTTCGGGCTCGACGATCGGCACCATGTTCGCTTCCTGGCACAAGGCGGCGTAGCGGGCCAAGGCGTGGGCGTTGGCCTCGATACACTCGGCGGTTGGGATCCCGTCGCCGATCGCGATCACCGCGCGCCATTTGCAAAAGCGGGCACCCAACTTCGAGTATTCGGCCAAACGCCCGCGCAGGCCGTCGAGCCCTTCGGTCACTTTCTCGCCGGGGAAAATGGCCAGGTCCTTCGCACCTTCGTCGACCTTGATACCGGGAATGATCCCCTGCTGTTGCAAGACTGTGACGAACGGTGTGCCGTCAGCCTTGCTTTGGCGGATCGTTTCGTCGAACAGGATCGCACCGTTGATAACCTCGCCTAGCCCCGGCGTGGTGACGATCAGATCGCGGTAGGCGCGGCGATACTCGACCGTTTGCGGAATGCCGTCGGCTGCGAAACGCTTGTTGCACGTGCCCGTGCTTTCGTCCATGGCCAACAGCCCCTTGTCATTGGCGACCAGCGCCTGCGCCGTGCTCCAAAGTTGTTGTCGATTCATTGTCGGCTCCTTTTCATTGCGGGGCGGGAACGTTTCACTCCACGATGTCGCTCCGTCGATTCCGACCACTGCATGCACTCAGTGCTGCCAGAGAATCTCGCTTGTCTCGAGCGGCACGGAAACGCCGTCGACGTTTGGCACGACGCGCGGCGTGTACTCGCTGGCTGGGCGTACGGCCGGAATGGCACCGCGATAGACACAGGTATTGTTCGATGCCGGCGACGAGGTGGCGCGCGCCAATTCGTGGCGCTCGGGCTGACCGCCAACGGCCGGGCTGTTGGCGAACAGCTCGACTCGCAACATGCCCGGATCGACGTCGCCGACCGCCAGTTGCACCTCAAAACGATGCTGCCCGGCAACCGTCTCGACATGCTCATCGACGAACCGCAGCGCCGGCCAGCGTTGTCGCACTACTCGCAGGCGATCGACCACCTTCCGCCCGGCCTCGCCACCATCGGCCGAGCGGCGATGGTATTTCTCGGCGGCCGCCAGGTAATGCTGCTCCGTGTACTCGCGCACCGTTCGGCCGGCCGAGAATTGCGGCGTGAGCCGGGCCATGCTCTCGCGCATGCGGGCAACCCAGGCACGCGGAATGCCTTCGGCGCCGCGATGGTAGAACTCGGGAATCACCTCGTGCTCCAGCCGATCGTACAGCGCGGCTGCCTCGGCAGCGTCCCAGGCCGGATCGTCGCCATGCTCGTTGCCATCGCCGATCGCCCAGCCCACCTCGGGCGTGTACGCTTCGACCCACCAGCCGTCGAGCTCCGAGAGATTGAGGCCGCCGTTCACGAGCACCTTCATGCCGCTGGTGCCGCTTGCCTCCCATGGTCGCCGCGGCGTGTTCAGCCACACGTCGACCCCTTGCACCAAGTGCTCGGTCAAAGCCATGTCGTAATCGGCAAGGAAAATAATGTACGGCCGGATCGCCGGCTGGCGGATGAATTGGACCCATTCGCGGATCATCGCCTGGCCAGCCTGGTCGGCCGGATGCGCCTTGCCAGCCAGGATGAGTTGCACGGGACGCTCGCGATTGGTCAGCAGCCGCGTCAAGCGCTCGCGATCGTGCAGCAACAGGTTCGGCCGCTTGTAGGTGGCAAAGCGACGCGCAAAGCCAAGAATCAGTGCATCGGCATTGAGCAGATGCTTTGCTTCCTCGACGTCCTCGCTCGGGGCGCCGGCGCCGGCCAGCATGTGCGAAAGTCGCTGGCGGGCGTACTCGACGAGCTTTCGAGTCGAGGCCGCACGAAACTTCCATAACTCGGCATCCGACGCCGACCGGATATTCTCTTCGCGATACGGCGTGTCTCCCGACCAGCGCTCCGCCACCGGCGTACGGCGCCACAAGGCTTCGGCCTCGAGCGAATTCCACGTCGGCACGTGCACGCCGTTGGTGACGTGCTGCACGGGGACATCGTCCTCGGGCCAGTGCGGGAACAGCGGCTCAAAGAGTTGCCGGCTCACCTTGCCGTGCAGCCGGCTCACGCCGTTGATCGCACCGCTGCCACGGATCGCCAGGTACGCCATGTTGAACGGTTCGTTCGAATCGTCGCGATCCTGCCGGCCAAGCGCGAGCAGGTCTTCGATCGAGATGCCGAGCTTGTCGCGCGCATAGCGTCCCAAGTACTGCTCGACGAGCGCTGGCGTAAAGCGATCGAAGCCCGCCGGAACGGCAGTGTGCGTGGTGAACAGGTTGCCGGCCCGGGTAACGGCCAACGCCACCTCGAACGGCTGGCCAGTTTCCTGCATAAAGCTGCCGGCCCGCTCGAGCACGGCAAACGCGGCATGCCCTTCGTTCAGATGGCAGACATCGGGCCGAATGCCGAGCGCGGCCAACAATCGCCAACCGCCGATGCCCAGCAGCAGTTCTTGTTTCAGACGCAGTTCCATGCCGCCGCCGTACAGCTCGCTGGTGATGCCGCGGTGCGCCGGAAAGTTCGCTGCGTCGTTGCTGTCGAGCAGGTACAGCTTCAGTCGGCCGACCTGTACTTGCCACGCTCGCAACCACACCGAGTAACCGGGTAGCGCGATCTCCAGTCGCAGCCATTCGCCCGAGGAGTCGCGCAACGGCGCGATCGGCAGTTGCCCGGGATCGTTGTACGGATAGAGTGCCTGTTGGCCACCGTCCTTATCGATCATTTGGCGGAAGTATCCCTGCTGATACAGCAGCCCGACGCCCACCACCGGCACCCCCAAGTCGCTGGCCGCCTTGAGCTGGTCTCCCGCGACGTTCCCCAGGCCGCCGGAGTAGATCGGCAACGCTTCGCTGAGCATGTACTCCATGCTGAAATAAGCCACACACTTCAACGGCGACGACGCATGGTTTTGCTGGAACCAAGCGGGCGACTCAGCCGCGCGGCGCTTCGTCTCGATCAGCGCGCCGATTTTTT
>DATAXP010000119.1:0-61532 GCA_036272935.1 Pirellulales bacterium
ACGGAGGTCGGTCGCATGGCGCAGCGCGTGCTGTCACTGGTCGAGTGTTTTTCGGAGGTGGAAGACCCTCGCGTCGAACGAGGCAAGCAGCATTGGTTGATCGATATTCTCTGTCTGGCCGTGCTGGCGGTGGTCGCCGGCGCCGAAGGCTGGGAAGACATCGAAGAGTTTGGCCATCAGAAGCAAGACTGGCTGAAGCGACATCTGCGCTTGCCCAACGGCATTCCCTCCCACGACACGATCAGCCGCGTCTTTCGCCAACTGAAACCTGCTGCCTTTCAGCAGGCGTTCGGCCGCTGGATCGAGTCGCTGGAGCAGCCGCTAGGACTTCGGCACGTGGCGATCGACGGCAAGACGCTGCGGCGCAGCCACGACCGCCAGACGATGAAGTCGGCGTTGCACGCCGTTTGTGCCTGGAGCGTCGAGAATCATCTGGTGTTGGGCCAGCAGGCGACGGATCAGAAGTCGAACGAGATCACGGCGATCCCCGCAGTGCTGCAATTGCTGCAGCTCAACGGAGCGCTGATCACGATCGACGCGATGGGGTGTCAAAAACCGATCGCTGCCCAGATCGTCGCCGGCGGCGGTGACTATGTGTTGGCGGTCAAAGATAACCAACCGCGCTTGCATGCTGCGCTGCAAGAACACTTTCTTCAACTGCACGAGACCGACTTCAAGCACGGAACCTGTCGTCGCCGTGTGACCCGCCAGAAAGCCCATGGCCGCGAGGAGCAGCGTTCTTACTATCACGCGCCGGTGCCGGAGGCACTGCGCGAACTCACCGGTGCCTGGGCCGGCTTGGCCAGCGTCGGACAGGTCATCTCGATGGTCGAGCGTGACGGGAAGGAAGTTTCGGACGTGCGTTACTACATCAGCAGCCTGCCGCCGCATGTCTCACGGTTCGCCGCAGCCGTGCGTGGCCATTGGGGCATCGAGAACTCGCTGCACTGGGTGCTGGACATGACGTTTTCCGAGGATCAGAGCCGCATTCGCAAAGACCACGGCCCCGATAATTTCGCGCTGCTGCGACGCTTCGCGATCAGCCTGCTCAAACAGGACTCTTCACCCGGCAGCATCCGCCGCAAACGAAAACGGGCCGCTTGGAACCATCACACCCTCGCAACCATCCTCAACATCACAACTTAAGGTGCGGTTGCCCGGCCCAAGCGAAACTTCTGGAGGCGATCTGTGAAGGACCAACTCTCACATACCATCGATGATCTCATTGCCGAAATCCGTGGTATGAGCATCGAGGAGATTGCGAACGAGCCGTGGGACGGCCCACACTTGATTTCCGTCGATGAGCTGCGGGCCGCCGGGGCTCTGGACGTCCCCGCGGCGTGGCGGAAGTCACTCGGCGTCGAGCGCGATCGACTCCCCGGCTTGTTCGATGAAGACGATCCACCTTCCGACGAACATGAGCCGGCGCCATCCGACCTCGACGAGGACGTTTCGGCGAACCAACGCTGAATGCAAAATGCTGAATGCTTAATTACGCATTTCGCATTTATCATTTCGCATTTTTGTTCGTGTCGACGTACACGTACTGCCCGCGGTTCGCCGCGGCGAGCCGTTGCAGGAAGTTCTCGCCCGGCCGCTTCGGGCCGACGCCGAATTCGATGCAGTTGATCACGGCCGCCTGGTTACGCTTGGTGATGCGCTCGAGCTCTCCGGCCGTCAGTCCGGGTTCGTCGGCATCGGTGAGAAAGTAGATCACGTCGGCATCGAGCCGTAGTGCCACTTCGAGTGCCGCGAGATGATCGGTCCCACCTTCGGCGGTGATGCCGTCGACGAACTCCTCGGCAGAGTGCTTGTTGTTCCGGCTGCCGAACACCAGCCGTCCCTGCACTCCGGCCAGCGGAAAGATGGTCGGCCGCTCGTTGTAGAAGATGATCTGGAACTGATGGGTCGGCCCCAGATCGTTCAGGCTTCCGAGCAACTCGGTCTTGGCACCGCGCAGCGCACTACCCGGCCCCTCCCCCATACTTGCCGAGCGATCGAAGACGTAAACGAATTTTTGCCCTTGCCCGGCGATGCCGTAAATCTGCGTGCGGGCTTCGGGACCTGCGAGCGGATCGGCAGCGCGCGCCTGCGGGCAGGCCAGCGCGGCGACAACGAGTGCGACTGCCGTGTTTAGCCAGCGGGCTCGCCCGCCGCGGCGACCGCGCCACTTCTTGAAGATGGTCATCACATCTATAATAGATTGTTTCTGCCGGGAGTGGCATGCTTTGCTGCGAGTCATCAACTATCCCCATCCGACGCTGCGGCGCGTTTCGAAGCCATTGCGGCGTGTCGACGCCGAGCTGCACCGGCTGGTGGCCGAGATGTTCGACCTGATGTACGAGCAAAAAGGCTGTGGCTTGGCCGCGAACCAGGTCGATTTGCCGTATCGGGTTTTTGTGGTCAACCAGTCGGGCGACCCGGCGAAGAAGGAACAGGAATTCGTGTTTCTGAACCCGGTGCTCAGCAAGCCCAAGGGCTCGGCCGAGGACGAGGAGGGCTGCCTGAGCCTGCCGGGCTTGTACGCCCCGGTGCGCCGCCCCGAACGCGTGACGATCGATGCCTACAACCTGCAAGGCGAGAAGATTCATCTCGAGGCGAAAGACCGCTTCTCGCGCATCTTGCAGCACGAAACCGACCATCTCGACGGCATCTTGTTTATTGATCGCTTGACCCCGACGCAGCGGATGGCGCTGCGCGACGAGATCGAAGAATTCGAACTCGAGTTCAGCCAGCGGCGCGACCGTGGTGAAATCCCCGACGACGCGGCGATCTCGGCCCGGCTAGTCGAGCTGGAAGGCCAGCGGACCTGAGGAGAAATGGGGGATGGGGAATGCGGAATGGGGAATGGATGCTGATCGAGCGGCTTCCGATTCGAGCCCCCAGTCCCCAGTCCCCAGCCCCCTCCGCTTGGTTGTCATGGGAACCGGGCCGTTTGCGGTGCCGATGTTCCGCGGGCTCTTGGCCGGCCGGCACCGCGTGCTCGCGCTGGTTACGCGCCTGGCTCGCTCATCGCGCGCCGGCGTGAAACCGCCTCCCAGTCCGATGCGCGCCGTCGCCGAGGGACACGGCTTGCCGGTGCTCGATCCGGAGTCGATCAACACTCCTGTGGCGCGCGAGGCGCTCGCTGCGCTGGCTCCCGACCTGTTCGTGGTCGCCGACTACGGACAGATTCTGTCGCCCGAAACGCTGGCGGTTGCTCGGCTGGGCGGGATCAACCTGCACGGGTCGATCCTGCCGAAGTATCGCGGAGCGGCGCCGATCAACTGGGCGCTGTATCACGGCGACACCGAAACCGGTGTGACGGTCATTCATATGACGCCGCGCGTCGATGCCGGTCCGATCGTCGCCATCGCACGCACGCCAATCGATCCCGAAGAAGACGCGGTCGCGCTGGAACAACGGCTGGCCCAGCTCGGCGCTCCGCTGGTGTCGCAGGTCGTCGATCAGTTGGCCGCCGGGCAGGTCGAAAGCCTGCCGCAGGACGCGAGCCAAGCCTGTGGCGCGCGGCGGCTGCGCAAAACCGACGGCGAAATTGACTGGAGTCGCTCGGCCCCAGAGATCAAAAACCAGGTGCGAGCCTTGGAGCCGTGGCCGCGCACGAGCACCCACTGGCTGCGGCAACATGCTACGCCGCTGCGCGTGATCCTGGGCCACGTGACCGTCGAAGCGAGGACAAGCGACTCGCCCCCGGGCACCGTCGTTGCTGCAAGTAGCGGTCGCCTGGTGATCGCCACCGGCACGGGGCTCTTGGCGATCGATCAGTTACAACCCGCCGGCAAGCGCATGATGTCGGCCGGCGAGTTTCTGAACGGCCACCCCGTAGCCACCGGCGAACGGTTCGGTTCGCCTTAAGGCTTCCGCCCCTTCCGTCTCCCGTTCGCCGTCGGATGGAATTCGAGATCGGTGACTAGCAGCAAGTCGATGATGTTAAGCGTGTCGTCGGGCTGGCAGACAACAACGGTGCGTCCGCTAGGGACGGTTAATATGAATTCCCGCGACAGGACGGGAATCTCTCGGCCATCGGCAAGATGGATCGCAAATGGCCGAAACGGCTGAGCGCTGTAGGCATCGCGTAGTTGTTCGACGGTCATACGAAGAATTGTAACTTTGCTCAATGTGCGGAGCCAAGGCGATCAGTTCTCCCGCCGCCGATAGCGCAGTCCCAGGCCGATCAGGATCATCGTCGCGCCGGCGATCGTCGATCGATCCGGCACTTCGCCCCAGGCCAGGTACACCCACACCGGCACCAGCACCGGTTCCAGCAGGCCGATGGCCACCGCCTCCTGGCTGCCGATGCTGCGGAGGGCTTGGGCCATCAGCAAATACGGCAAGCTCATCTGCAGCAGGCCAAACGCGCATAGCACCAAAAGTTGGTTGCCCGACGGGATCGGGTAGCGGCCGAGGCAGTACGGCGCGATCACCGCAGCCGCCACCAGGTGGTTGAGTGCGATCGACCAGGCGCCGTTCTGATCGCGCAGTCCGCGCATCGAAATGATCACCAGCGCGTAGAACACGCCCGAAGCCACGCCGAACAGCACGCCCGGCAGCGAGCCTTCGCCGGTGCCGCTGCGCCACAATTCGCACACCAGGATCGTCGTCACACCGCCGACGCCCCAGGCCAGCGGCACCAGATCGCGACGGTTGATCGGCTCGCGCCCAAGGCACAGCGTGAACACGAACACCCACAGCGGAGCCATCGCTTGCAGCCAGCCGGCGTTGGCTGCCGTGGTGAGCGACATGCTTTGCAGAAAGCTGACGTTCATTGCCGCAAATGCCGCGATCATCGGCAGCAGCCGCCACGACCATTGCGGCCGCCGCACAGCCGGCAGCAGCCATAATCCTGCGAACAACGCCCGCCAAAAGGCCAGCATCGTGCCGCGTTCTTCACGCGGCCAGGCGTCGAAGATCGGCGCCTTGGCGAACAGGCCGTTCAGGCTCCAAAGTATCGCGGCCCCGACGATGCACAACCGGCCGATGGCCAGCGCTCGATCGGCGCTGGCCGTGGGTTCCATCGGACCAATCGGTTCGGCGTCGCTCACGACGGCTTCAGCAGCGACCAGAGAATCATGATGACGATCGATAGCCCGACCCCCACGGCGATGCGGATCGACCATTTGAGCAAGTTCTGGTTGAACTGCTCTTCTTTGCGTCGCTTCGCTTCTTCCAGCGCCTCTTTCGCTTCCAGGCTATCGTCGTAGCGCAGCTCGAATTGCACGTTGCAATAGGGGCAGAGCGCCTGCTGGCCGAACATATCGGACGGCGTTTCGAGCACGTGTCCGTTCGGACACGGAATGCGGACGACGCGCGGCACTTCGGGCTCGGGGGGCGGCTCGGGTTCGGGCTCTGGCGCAGGGGCAGGTGCCATCGTCTGCTGCGGAGCACCCGGAAAGCCCGCCGGTGCCGCGGCCACTTCGGGCTGCGGCGTCATCATCGGAATGAGAAAGATCGTTCCGCACATGGGACACTGGCTCTGCTGCCCCATTTGCGATTCGTGCCCTTCGAGCAAGTGTCCCTGCGGACAATAAAACTGAAACGGCATGCCGTGAGACCCCTGGACCGCTGAAGGCTGACTGCCGACCCCTCGTTGCCGAACGCGCCATTCAGCCAGGAGCAGTTAGCAGCGAGCGTTCAACTCACCCGTTTTCAACCGCGCCACGATAACAATCATCGAACAGCAACCGCCACTCACGCTGTTGCACCCGTCGGCACAACATTTCGTCGTCGGTCCCGCGCCCGGCAGCGGCCTGGCACAGGTCGACAAACCGCGCCGCATCCCATCGGTCGTGCGAGCCGATCGCCTGCTCGATCAGTGTATCCCGTCGCTGGCCGCCGGTATGTTGCAACTCCGCTGCCAGCGCCTCAAACACCGCGTGCCGTGGACCGACGCGTCGGAACCAGTACTTGGCGTTCGAGTAATCCCCTTCGCGCCGGTGCATAATACCATGCCAAAAGCTGCCCGTCGCGGTGTCGATCCGCTGGCTTATCTGATGCGATTCGTCTAAAAAATCGTGCAGTAACCATAAACCGGCCCGGCAACACGCTGCGAGATCATCGTCGACAATACGCTGACCCGGCCACATCGCCGCATCGGTCAACGCCTCCAATCGAGCATGGGCTGTCTCGTTCGGTGCTCCGGGTCCAAGCTCGTTCAGCGGCAACGGATCTAGCAGCGATGCGATCGCCGGGGCGTAACGGTTCAAAAGATCGCGATCGTGCATGGAGTTTTTGCACCGTGGTCGAACACGGTATGCTATCACGCTCGAAATAAATTGCGCAGGGGGCGAGGGCGTGGCTAGATGACTTTTTGCAAACGCCGCGAGCGCGCACCGCCGATCATTTGATAGATTACTCGAACGCCTGCCGGTAAATTTTCTGCGACCGATTCACCTCGACGATGAACGACGACACGCCTACCTCCGCCGAACCGCCCGACGCTGCGACCCGCCCAGACGAAACGACCATTCCCGCCTCGCCGCCTGCCGAGGCTGGTCAAGCCACCGCGCCTCGCCGCATTGGCTCGCAGCGCCCCGGCCGCCCCCAGGTGCGCGCCCAGGCTAAGCATCCGGTGGCCGCGGAACGCCGCGTTGAGAAGCGGACGCCGATTCCCAGCACGCGCGAACAACTGGCGCCCGAGGACGAGCTAGAGTTGGCCGCCGCCATGGGCGATGCATCGCTCGAGGAAATGCTCGCGCCGGCCGACTCGACGCCGGTCAAAGAACTGGAACCCGATAGCCGACTGACCGCCACGATTCTCTCTATCCATGGCGACAATGTGTTCGTCGATCTCGGCGGTCCGCACCAAGGGGTGTTGTCGCTACGGCAGTTCGGCGAGGCGGTGCCTCCGGTCGGTGGCCGGATGCCGGTGGTCGTGCAGCGATTCAACGCCGACGAAGGGCTGTACACCGTGGCCCTGTCGGGGGCGAGCGTTGCCGTGGAAGATTGGTCGCAGCTGGCCGAAGGGATGCTCGTCGAGGCTCGCGTGACCGGGCACAACAAAGGGGGTCTGGAATGCGAGGTGAACCAGCTTCGCGGTTTCATCCCCGCCAGTCAGATCGCCCCGTACCGTGTCGAGGACCTGGCGCAATTCACGGGCGAGAAGTGGACTTGCGTGGTGGCCGAGGTCGATGCCGATCGCCGCAAGCTGGTGCTCAGCCGTCGGGCGGTACTTGAGCGCGAGCAGGCCGCCACCCGCGAGCAGCTCCGCGCTCAATTGGCTGAGGGTCAGATTCGCGAGGGGGTGGTGCGTAGCATCCAGGATTTCGGGGCGTTCGTCGACCTGGGCGGAATCGACGGCCTGCTGCACGTCAGCCAGTTGAGTTGGCAACGGGTCAAGCATCCCAGCGACGTAGTCAGCGTCGGTCAGACCGTCCGCGTGTTGGTCCGCAGGATCGATCCCGCGAGTGGCAAAATCAGCCTGGCGATGCGCGACCTGACGGAAAGCCCGTGGGCCGCCGCGCCAACGAAGTATCCAGCTTCGAGCACGGTGCGCGGCACGGTGACAAAGGTGATGGATTTCGGCGCGTTCGTCGAATTGGAGCCAGGAATCGAGGGGCTCGTGCATATTTCTGAGCTGGCTCACGGCCGGGTTTTCCGCGTGCGCGACATTGTCAAGGAAGGGGACACGGTCGAAGCGAAAGTGCTGTCGATCGATCCCGAGTCTCAGCGGATCAGCCTGTCGATGAAGGCGATTCAGGCGAAGCCCGAAGTTGCTCGCGCTGCAACGAAAGCTGAGGCGGACGAGGCACCTCCCGAGCCGCTGCCACCTCCTCGGCACAAAAACCTGAAAGGGGGCGTGCAGAGGTCAATCGGTGGCGAGAAGTTCGGGCTGAAGTGGTAGACGCCGCGCGCCGGCCGCCGGCCTAATCGCTCGTTGCGGTCGCAAGCGCTCGGGTGCTGTTGCGGCTTCGCAGCAGGTGCGCCGCAGCGGCCGCCAACACGATCAGCCCCACGAGCATCGCTCCGTGTGGCACGATCATCCCGACCAACGTGGCGATTCCGCCTGCCGCAATCAGGAGGGCAGTGTGCTGCACATCCTGCGATACGACACAAATATCGTGCCTGGCCAGCGCCCAGAGCAACATGCCTTGCGCCGCCAAGCCGCCAGCGGCCAGGCCGAGAATGAAGCCCGGCACGCCGCCGAAGTGGAACCCCACGAGCGCTCCCAACGTATTGGCCAAGAACTTCGCCAGGTTGCAGCCGGCAGCACTGCGCGAATCGCCCAAGGCCAGCAGCGAGGTTTCCAGCGTGGTGTTCAGCACCATCATCCACACCGGCACGCACATTAGGCGCGTCATCCAAACCGCGTCGTAATAGCGTGGGTCGTAGAGCAAGTGGAAGAACAGCTCGGCTCCCGCGCCGACGGCAAACACCATCGCCAAACCAAATTTCAACAGCGTGCCGCGCGCCCGCAGCAGGCGAGTTTCCAGCCGCCGGTGGTCGGTTCGTCCCGCGTGACACAACAACGGATACAGCACCGAAAATGTCAGTGTCCCGAGTAACACGTTGGGCATTAGCGCCACAGTTATCGCCACGGTGTACACACCAAGCATGTCCAACGGGATCAGCTTCGAGAGCAGAATCCGGTCGCCCTGCAAAGCGCAGAACGTGATGATCGTGCTCAGGAAAATCCAGCGACCGAAGTGCATCAACTCGCCGATGGCCTCGCGATCCCACGCGAAGTGATTCGGCATCTGTCGATTCAACGCATGGCTGAACGCCATCCGCACGACAGCGCTGATGATCGCCCCGGCCATCAACGCCCAAACACTGGGATGGACGAGTGCCCAGGTGCAGTTGGCGATGACCCCGGCGGCCTGGGCGCCGATTTCCAGCAGTGTGATTGCCCCTAGATTCAGGCTCCGCCGCACCGTGAACAGCACCGTGGAATTGAATCCCGAGATCGCCGCCGTCAGCCCCGCCGCCACGATCAGCGGTCCTAATTCGGCATCCCCATAAAACCTCGCCAGCGGCCAGGCCATCAAGCTTGCGCACATCGCCAAACCCGTTCCGCGCAGCACCTGGAGCGTCCAGGCAGTGTTGACGAACTCGCGATTCTCCCCGCGGCGGTGTTGGATGATGCTCGGTCCGATGCCGATGTCCGAGAACATCTGCAGTCCCTGGACAAACACATTGACGATCGTCATCACCCCGAATGCCTCGGGATAGAGCAGCCAGGCCAGCATCACGTTGCTCACCAGGCGTAAGGCTTGCGTCGAGCCGTAGCAGAAGATCGTCCAGAACGACGCCCGACGCGCGGGCGTCATCTGTTCGAGCGACTCGACAAGCTTCGATAGGCGCAGCACGCGCGGCGCGGCAGTGCCGGGCGGGGGCGCTTCGACGGCCGCTGCAACTTCCTCGCTGATCGTTGGTGCTGCTTCGCTCATCAGTTGCTGACCTTGCTCGTCGTCGTTCCTAGAGGACTGGTCCCGGCTGCTTCGAGCAGTGCCCGGAACTTTGGCGCATCGGCCAGTGCTTCGTCTTGGAAGCGAAGGTGCCCCCACGAGCCGTACACGTCCTGGTGGCCGACATAGTTGAACGCCGCCATTGCGTCGAAGCCGTTTTGACGTAGCGCCGCGAATAGACGTCGATAAATCTGCTCGATCTGCGGATCACTTTGCGTGCGGGCATACACGTCGGTGTACGGCAGATTCCGGCCGGACGTGGTGAGATGCTGCCCCCCTTCGTAAGCCAAGAGGCGAATCTCGCGCCCCTGCCGCTTGCTCCATTGCGTGGCAAGCTGTCGATGTTTTTGCCAGTTCTCGATGCCAGGGCCCTCGATATTCGCCGCGCAACTCGCAAGGACTTCGCTGGGCGACGTTGCCGCGCCAAACCGGGCTTCGTCGGCCGGCTGCGGAAAAAAGTACGCGCCACAGGCAATCGCGTCGAACTCGCCGCGCAGATGCTCGGCAATGTCCTGACACACCCAGGGGTTGTAATGCTGCCCGGCCAACACGCGGACGACGCGCTGCTGCTGAGGGCCGAACACTTCACGCCAAACCTGCCAATCGCGCTGCGCTTCGTCGGCAATCACCTTCGTCCAGATGCAACCGCGACGCTTCGCCTCGTCCTGCACCCACCCGGCCTGCTGGAACAAGCTGTTCCACGTTTCGTTCGACCACTCGACGTAGATCGTCGCTTCGCGGTGCAACTGGTCGCGTACCAGTTCTGCAAAGTGTCGCACGAAGTCGTCGTCGGCCTGGTGCGGCATGCAGAACCAGGGATCGGCGTGCAGTGCGTTGCAAAGCTCGATCATATATTCCGGCGCTACCCCTGCCGGCCCCGACTGTCGCGCGTCGAGAGTCATTGTGCGATCATCCCACGAGCGCAGCGTGCTGTTGTTCGTGGCTCCCCAATCCATGAAGCGCAGCGTCTTGAATGGGCGCAGCCGCTCGAGAAACAACGGATGAAATGTCGTGGTCTTTCCGTCGAAGCCCGGCATCGTCAGGCGAATGTTGCGAATCGGATCGCTCGGTTCGCTGTGGTCGATTCGCAGCAAGATACCGGCATTCGACGGCACAACATCAACGAGCACTCGTCCCGGCTGGTTGACGCGCGCCCGCCCATCGAAGCCGAATGCAATTTCACCGCGCCCTTCGTAGCTGCATTGGTACACGCCGGCCGGGTAATGCCCGTCGAGATCACGGCACATCAGTGTTGCCGTCGCCTGGCCACCAGCGAGCCGTGGCCAGCCACGCCCGTCCTGTGCAACGGTTCGACCGTTGTCCCACGGTCCCACGCCGCCGCTGTTTTGCGAGATCCAACTGCGCGATTGTTTGAACACGTCAACGAAAACCCATTCTCGGTTCCAATCGTTGACCGACGACAGATTCATGCCGACCGCCAACGGTGCGGTCTGTGGCGCCTCAGCGCCGCGCGCAGCATCGCGCATCAGTAAAGGCAGCGCAATCCAGGCCGCGACAATCAGCGATCTGCAGATCCACCGAAGGATTGTCAAGGGGTGGCGTGTCTTCATAGCAATAATGTTGTTAGCAGACATTCACAGTCTGACTAACGCAATGTGTCGGATTGTGAATATGGCGACAAAAGCAAAAACGACGCCAACGTCGCGTTATGCCGGCGCGGGTGTCGCCATTGGGTAAGCGAAATGACTCGGTCGTTTGGTTCGCGCCTTCGCATTGCCTAAAAGCTAGGCATTCGATTTGGATTTGATACGGTAATTGAAAGCGCTGGAAAAACTTCGCAACGCAGCAGAACTGCCGGTCACGAAACGAATTGCCGCGCTGGTGTGGGCAGTGATCAAGTCAATAAAACCCGCGTGCGGCACATGGCTTGCTTTCCTGCCCCACGCAACTTCTTGCGAGTCTATCGCGCGGGCAGCGATTTACGAATGCGGAGGCGATCGGTAGCAAAGGGAGTAGGTTTGCCTCTTCGCTGCGCGCTTTTTCCGAGTTAGCACCGTCGTCGAACGTCGCTATTGTTTCTGACGACGTCGCGATGCACCGATGTGATGAACATGTTACCGACGTGTTAGTCAGATTTGTGTCGAAACGGGAAATAGTTTTTGGTGTGAACACTTGGCGCGACACAGTTGTCTCTCTACGTTGGTGGCGCGGAGCATGGCGGACGTGGGTGACATCTGGCTTGATACGAATGGTTGCGGAGCCGGCGCGTTGCGTAGGCAACTTCGCGGCGGAGATGATGCAGAGGCGGTGGTCGCGCACGGGTGTCCGCGCAAGCATGGTGAAACGATGAAGACTGTTGCGGAAATGCCGAACGTGATCGTCGCCGACAACGACGCCGCCATGCTGACGAGCACGGCGGACCGGCTGGCGAGCTGGGGCTATGGTGTTCGTTGCGCGCAAGATACACGACAACTGCACGAACTGCTCGCGGTGGCACAGCCAGATCTCGTGGTGCTCGATTTGCATCTTGCCGCCGACGAGCCCTCGCGGCGGGCGCTGCTGTCGGAACTGATGGAATCCGCGGATGCTGCACCGGTCGTGGTTGTGACTGCCTTGGCAGACGTCGAACTGGCAGTGGGCGCGGTGAAGCTTGGCGCATTCGATTATTTCGCCAAGCCAACCGATTGGCGCCGGCTTAAGCGGGTTGCGGCAAGTGCCGTCGGCGCGCATCGCGCGAAACACAGTCTCGATCGTCCCGCTGACGACGAGCTTGACGTTGAGGATCTACAGGCCATTCTCGGGACCAGCGTGGCGATTTGCCGCACACGCGAGTTAATTGCCGATGTGGCGCCAACTGACAGCAAGGTGCTCATTCTCGGCGAGAGTGGCACGGGAAAGGAGCTCGCCGCCCGCGCGCTTCACCGCCAGAGCCGCCGTGCGAACCAGACCTTCGCGCCGGTGAATATGGCAGCGCTTCCGCAAACGCTCGCCGAGAGCGTGCTGTTCGGTCACGAAAAGGGAGCATTCACTGGAGCGGAGACGCGGCAGCGGGGCTGGTGCGAAATGGCCGACAAGGGGACGCTGTTCCTCGATGAGATCGGCGAAATGGATTTGGCCTTGCAGGCAAAACTACTGCGCTTCTTGCAAGACGGCACGTTCCAGCGTATTGGATCGACCAAGCTCGAAACGGTCGACGTGCGCATCATCGCGGCCACGAACCGTGATCCGATGGTGTTGGTGCGTGAAGGCCGACTGCGCGAAGATCTGTATTACCGCTTGAATGTGTTGCCGATTGCCATTCCCCCGCTGCGCGAGCGCCGTGAGGACATCTTTCTGCTGGCAGGCGTGTTTCTCGAGCGGGCAGCCAAGCGCCATTTGAAGCCGGTGAGCGAATTTACGCCGGCTGCGATGGATGTGATCGTCGGATACGATTGGCCGGGCAATGTGCGTCAATTAGAGAATACCATCGAGCGGCTGGTCGTGCTGGCGCGCGGCTCGTCAATCGGCATCGACGATTTGCCGACGGAACTGATCGGCGGCAGTCCGGTGGCCGGGCCCATGCTGGCCCCCGAAACCCTCGACAACGAGCCGCCGGCGGTCAGCTTTGAAATGCGCGATATCGAGAAGGACGCGATTGTCAAAGCGCTATCGCAATCATGCGGCAATGTCGTACGCGCTGCGCGGATTTTGGGGCTAGGGCAGGCTACGGTCTATCGCAAAATGAAGCGCTACGGCATTCGTGTCGAGCGCACACGCCGAGAAGCCCGCGGTTAAAGAAGAGTCGATCTTTCCGCATTGGCGGCGGTGCCTCTTTTTGAGGCACATCGATTGCGACGCACTCCGTCACAAAAGCCGTCATTGGTTTATTTTTCGGTTACAAGTTGGATGAATTGTCGGCATCAAAACGATCGGCTGCCGGCCGTGGATTTATCAATCTGAGAAATCCCATTGGGTGTGTTGCTGCTCTCGGTCGCAGAGCGTGAATTTCCTGGGCAGCCCGGCGCCGTGCGGCAACAGACGTGATCGCCCGAATACGTCGTTGTCGATGCGGGAAATGAGCCCTATTTCGTTGGCCCCAGCCGCGGCACAAGTTGCATTCGGATGTCGCGCGTGAGATTCCGGAAGTTAGCGTACCGAAAGCGCTTCCGGGCGCGCCGTTTGCTTTCAAGGCAGCAACCTACTAGATCGCTATTCTCACCCGCTGCTCGATCTGTCCCCGAACGCTCTCGATGATCTATCCGATCACTGCGCTGATTGTCAGTTGGATCATTTGGGCGGCGATCACACGTGGCGCCGGCGCGGCGCTTGCGCGCGGCTGGATGTTGGCTCTGTTAGCACCATCCTGGGTGAGCGTCCAAGTTGCCTCGGCCGAGATCGATTTGCGCTTGATCGCCATGGTGGCGGCGATCGCCTGCGCTGCCGTGGTTGCCGATTGGAGCGGTCGCTGGCGCTTCACGATGAGCGACGCAGCCGTAGCGTTGCTTGTGTTTGCGCAAATGGCCTCGGAGTACCACAACGGCGCGTTTGGCGCCAAGGCTTTGTTTCAAATCGGCAGTCAGTGGGCGATGCCTTACGTGCTCGGCCGCCTGGTATTTCGCAGCCCGATCGAAGCGCGGTGGCTGCAGCCGATCGTTTGCACGTGCTGCCTGGTGCTGTCCCTATGGGTGATCAGCGAATCGGTGACGAAGGTCAACGTTGTCGATCGGCTGCTGAACCATTACGGATCGGCGCAGAGCGAATCGGATTACCGCTGGGGATTGCGCCGTGCCGAAGGACCTACGAGCCATCCGATCTTTTGCGGGATGCTGATCGCGTCGCTGTTTCCCTGGGCGCTGCAGGCTGCGCAGATGGCCCGCGAAGGTGAAGGGCAACGGTGGTGGCGGCTGCTGCCGTGGGTGGAAGCGGCGGCGGTTACCTGCACCATGTCGCGCGGACCGCAGATGGTGCTGCTGGTGGAATTGGGCTCGCTGGTTTTTTTCCGGCACCCGAAATGGCGCGTGCCGATCGTGGCCACGGTGGGGACAGTGGCCTGTGCGTTATTCCTCGGTTGGAACACGGCCCTTGATACGTTGCATTCCTGGTCCGCCGAGGACAAAGGCCTGCTGCACATTACCATCGAAGGCCAGGAATACGAGTACACCGGCACGACGCATCGTCTGCTTCAATTCCTCGTGTTCCGCGAGGCGATGCTGCAAGCGGGCCCGTTCGGCTACGGCATTGCCGTGCTCTCGACGCAACCGCTGAGCGTGCCGCACGTCGAACCGCATTTGCTGATGAGTCCGTTCGACTCGGTCGACAACCACTACATCTACTTCATCCTGCAAGCCGGTTATCTGGGTGTGGCGTCGTTCATGGTGCTCGGTGTGGCGACCTTAGTGAAGCTGTGGCCGTTCGCTTGCGATCGCGGCAACTGGGGATGGTCGCTCGCCGCCGGCTTGTTTGGTGCGCATCTGGGGCTGATGCTCCTGTTGTTGACGGTTTGGTTCGCCGATGATTTCGGCTTCCAATGGTTGTTCAACGCCGGCTATGTGACCAGTTGGTACGGCTCTCGACGCGGGGAACCGGTTGCTGGCCGGCGAGTGGCGTCTGCAAGCCTGCGGTTACCGAAGCGCTTGGCGCCCGGCCATCCGCTTTTGCCCGCGGCAAGTCCTGAGCCGCTGGTTCCGGCATGAAATGCTTGGTTCGAATCGAAACGGAAAGGCAACGTGATGAAGAACGATAACTATCACCCGCTGACATTATTCTCGGCCAGTCAGCGGCGCTACACGCCGTCGGCGACCAGCGCGGCTAGCGTCGAACAACAACTGCGCAATTTGTCGCGCAATCTGCGCCGACGATGGAAGTATTTGCTGGGCTGCGGCGTGGTCAGCCTGGTGGTGGGTTACGTGTTGGCCAGCCGCTTTGCGAGCCTGAGTTGGACGCACGAAAGCGCGCTGCTCTACAGCAAGCCAGCCGCGATCGGCTCGTACACCCCGCCCGATGCCGACTCGTTGGCCAAGCTGTTCAAGTCGCCCGAAATGCTTTGGAAGATGAGCACGGCGGCGGGCGTCGACACGTGGCCGGCGAACCGGCTCGACGCCGCATTGTCGATCGCGCCCCCCTACGGATCGTGCGTGTTGAAAATCACGTTCGACGGCTCGGACGAGAACGAAGGGGGCGTGGTGCTCGACAAGTGCGTGGCGGTGTTTCAGGACCAGATCGCCGGGCAGCGCGAGCGAGCGCTCGACCAGGTTTCGCAAGGACTGCGCGTCAGCCAGGAGCGAGTCAGAGAAGCCTTGGTAGCAGCGCGACAAAAAGAAGGCGAGATGGCCCGCACTCATGGCGTGGCCGATCTGCCGGCGATGCTCACGGCGTTGCGAGGCGATCTCACCGATTTGGAGCGCGATCTGGCCGACCAGCGCAGCGAGCGATCGGCAGTCGAGGCTCAATTCATGGGCATTGCCAATCCGAACAACGCGCAACTAACTCAGTTGATCGACAAGGCAACGAGCTTATCGCGCACGAAGATTGCCGAAATGGAATCGCTGCACGCCGCACGGCGCGCCGAATATCAGCGCCTGCTGGATGTTCACAAACTGTTTCACGATCTCGAAGAGGAGATCACCGCGTTGACCTACAAACGGCAACGGCTCGAGGATGAACTCGGCGTGATCGACCAGATGCTCGCCGGCCGGATGTCGGGATTCTCGGTGGTTCAGGCGGGGACGATCACGCTCGACAGCCCCAAGTCGAACAAGCGGAAATTGCTGCTTGGGTTGTCGTTATTTGTGATGCTGGTCCTGGCGGCCCCGGTCGCTGGGTTGGAATTCATCCGCTGCCGCGAGTCGGCGCTACACGCTTGGGCGCGGCGGACCGGTTTGCCGGTGCTGGCCCGGGTGAGCGATCTGCCGGTACCTGGCGATGCCACCGGCGGCATCGAGGTCCGCGACACGTTCGATAACGATCTGCTTGCTGCACCGCTCGAAGGCGCCGCGAACCACGACGCCTGGCGGTTGCTCGCACTGCGCATTCAGCAGTCGATGGAACGTTCTGGAAGCGCGATCATGTTCTGCGGGCTGGGTGCTCGCCCGGCGCCCGATCGACTTCCGTGGAACCTGGCGTGCTGCTTCGCGCGCCGGGGCGAGCGTGTGCTGCTGCTGCGCCTCGAAGCCGGCGAGCACTCGCCGCAAGCCGCTACGGCCGGCAGGTTGTACGACTTCATGGAGACGCATCTGACCAAGGCGGGCCACGCACCTGCTTCCGGCAACGGCGCGGCAAGTAACGGTTCGGCGGAAAGCAAGACCGCCGGCGAAACGAGCGGCACAGCGGTCGCCGAGCCGCGCGGCCTGGCGGCGTACTTCGCTCGCACGTCCGACGTGCTCGACGATCTGATTCATCCGACCTCACTGCCAAACGTCGATCGGCTTCGCTCCGCCGAGTTCCCGTTGCCGCACGAATCGTGGGGGACGCAGCGGATGACCGACCTGTTGAACCATCTGCGCGAGCGTTACACGCTCGTCCTGATCTCCGGTCCATCGGTTGCACAGCCGGTCGATTTGCAGATGCTGGCGGCACGTGTCGACGGCATCGTGCTCAGCGCCCCGGCCGATGGCCAAATCAGCCCCAGCGCCGATGTCGTGGTCAACGACCTGTTGCAACTCAGTGCGCCGATCATGGGGCTGGTGACGTGATGGTGACGGCGACGGGAGACCGAGCATGAGCGTCGTCTTGGATGCCGCGTCCGTGGTGGCAGGCATTGCCGCGAGCGTCGTGGCGGTGCCGATCGGCGTGCTGTGCGCCGAGTGTGTCGCGGCGCTGCTGCCGAGCGGCGGCGATTATGCTCACGGGCAACCAGGAGACACCGACGATTGCCGCGTCGATGTCCTGATTCCTGCTCACAATGAACAGGCGGTGCTGGGCGAGACGCTCGCCGCGCTCGCCGAGCAGTTGGCTCCGGGCGACCGGGTGTGGGTGATTGCCGACAACTGCGACGACGATACCGCGGCGATCGCTCGCCGCGCTCGGGTCAACGCGCTTGAGCGGCGTGACGCCGTGCGGCGCGGCAAGGGCTACGCGCTCGACTACGCCGTGCGCCTGCTGGAGTCGGACCCGGGCGATGTGGTCGTCATACTCGACGCCGATTGCGAGTTGTCGCCGGGATCGCTTCGCCAGATGGCACGTATGGCGCACCACTCTCGACATCCCGTGCAGGCCGGATACACCATGGCGGCCGCCGCTAGCCGGCCGCGCGATGCGGTCTCGCAACTCGCGGTGCTCGTGAAGAATATCGTCCGGCCGTTAGGCTTGTCGCGGCTGGGCCTTCCCTGCCTGCTCACCGGATCGGGAATGGCTTTCCCCTGGCCGGTGATTCGCGACGCTTCGCTGGCATCGGGAAACATTGTCGAGGACATGAAACTGTCGATCGACATGCTGTTGGCCGGAACGCCTCCGCGGTTCTGTCCCGAGGCTGGCGTTTCGGCGATGCTTCCAGGCGAGCGCCGGGCCGTCACGTCGCAGCGCACCCGCTGGGAGCACGGCCACCTGCAAACCATCCTGTCGCAGACACCGCGGCTGCTGCGCGCGGCCATGCGTGGGCGGCGACCGAGCTTGCTCGCCTCGGCACTCGACCTGGCGATTCCGCCGTTGTCGCTGTTGGTCATCGCATGGTGCGCGGCGGCGATGATGGCGCTGGTCTGCGGCCTGCTCGGGGCCGGTTGGTTGCCGATGGCGATCTCGGCCGTGTCGGGCAGTATGCTTGCCGCGGTAGTGGTGGCGGTGAATGCGAAGTTCGGCGCGGGGGGATCATGGCGTGCCCTGCTGGCCGTCCCGTTATACGTGGCCGGCAAGGTGCCGATCTATCTCGGCTTCTTGTGGCGCCGCCAGACCGCGTGGGTCCGTACCGCACGGTGACTTGCCGAACAGCTCGACGAGTTTCGCCGCTTCGTGGCTCGCTCGGTGATTCGTGGCCACGCGTGTAGCGCCGCGCTGACCCATCGCTTCGAGCTGCTCGATGGGAGCTGCCAGCGCCGAGCGCAGCGCGTCGGTCAACGCCGCGACCGACCCGGCGGGCACCAGCCAGCCGGAGCCACCGTGCTCGACGAGTTCCGGAATGCCGGCGACATACGTGCTGATCACCGGCCGGTGCAGGGCGAGCGCCTCCATCAGGCCGACCGGGAGTCCCTCGGCGAAACTGGCCAGCACCATGGCGCGCGACGCGATCAGCAGATCACGCACTTCGGCGTTCGATTTCCAACCAACCAGCTCGATGTGCTCTTCCAGATCGAGACGGCGGATGAGCGTCTCGATTTCGCCGCGCATCGGGCCATCGCCGACGAGCACCAGCTTGAACTGCCATCCTTCGCGATGCAGTTGGCCGGCCGCCTCGACCAGCAGCAACTGCCCTTTTTGCTCGCATAGCCGGCCGACGCAAACAAGCTGATTCGTCTCGACCGCTGGCGCTGGCGGGGTATCGAGAAACATCGCGTCGAGCCCGCAGCGTACGACGTGAATCTTGTTCCAATGCTGATGATCGCACCAGCGGTAAAGCTGGCTGCGCGTGAACTCGCTGATTGCCGCGACGAACGTGGCACCGGCAATTTTCTCCCCCAGGCTCCAGGCCTGGGGCTTGTCGAACTCTTCCGGCCCGTGGACCGTGAAGCTGTACGTCGGTCCGCCGACGATGCGGCACAACAGCGCGACCGAGGGCGGATTGGTGCCGAAATGCGCATGGACGTGATCGAATCTGTCGGCCGCGGCGCGCTCGGCAAGGAGACATGCCTCGGCCAGGTACGCGAGATGCCGCAGCCGGCCGCGGTCTGAGCGGCCGCCGAGCCGCCAGGCAGTCGCTAGCGCACCGACGAACGTTCGCGGCGATCGCAGCATTCGGCGCAGCGTTGCCGTTGCCAGCCCGGCGGCTCCGGCATCGAGCAGCACCCGGGTGCGATCGGCCTCATCGCGATCGGCGTCGTCGGCCAGATTCGTGGCCCTCCGCACTGAAATACGCACGACCGTCAGACCATGGGCCTCGAGTGCCGCGATTTCACGGCGGATGAAGCTGTGACTGGTCTTCGGGTACTCGTTGACCAGGTACGCGATTTTGCAAGGAGTGGCTTGACTGCCGCCGGGCGTCATAGGGCCAGCTCCGCGCTCGGCTGCTCGATCCCTTCGCGGATGACACGGCGGCGGTCGGTCGTGGGCGACCAATTGAGCCGCTGCTTGGCCTTGGTGCAGTCGAAGCGCGCCCGCTGTGTGCGCGATTCCCAATCGCGATAGCTGGGGAGCTTACGATCGGGGTGCCGCACCACGCACTTCACGCACCACTTGGCCATGTCGGTCATGTAGAACTTCCAGATCGGCGTGCGCAGCGTGTCGAGCTTCACGCCTAGCGAACGCTCAAGTTCGGCGATGTACTCGCGCCCAGTGAGGCAAGGGTCGCCGACCAGGTTGAACGATTCGCCTTCAATATCCGGCGTATCGATCGCCGCCAGCAGGCCCGTGGCAACGTCCGACACCAGCACGATCGGTAGCGGATTGTCGCCGTCGCCCCAAAGCTGGCAGACTGCATTGCTGTTCCACATGCCGACGCCCCAATGGAACGGACTGCCACCCGGCCCCAGCACGATGCCCGGCCGAAGGATCACGACCGGCAGACGTTGCTCGGCGTTCATCGCCAGCAACAGCGCCTCAGCCTCGCACTTGGCGCGGGCATAGTAATTGCGCCGATGAATGTACGGATCGAGCCCCGACTCTTCGCGAATCACCGCCGCCTTGCGGCCGGCATAGTACGAATCGATCGTGCCCGTGTAGATCAGCCGCTTCACGCCCGCAGCGAGGCATGCTTCGGCGACGAGCTTCGTCCCCAGCACGTCCTCGTTGTAGTAGTCTTCCCAGCGTTTCACGTGTGCCCGGGCCAGGTGAAATACGTAGTCGACCCCTTGCAGCGCTTCGGCAAGCGACTCGCGACGGTTCATGCTCCCCTTCACGAGCCGCACTGCCGGGTGCGTAAATACGCCACCGGGGTTGGCCGACGAGCGCGTGAGCACCCGCACCGCGTAATGCTGCTCGACGAGCTGACGTACCAGCTCCTTGCCGATGAACCCAGTACCGCCGAGCACAAGCACCGTTGCGCGGGGATGACCACTGGTGCCGTTGACATAGGTTGGCAGCGCGGGTTTTGGCGCGGCGGCCGGTGCCACTTGGGCGGCGATCTGTGTGCAGAGTTCGACGACGTCGACCCCGAGCTTGGCGGTCATGCGGTCGTCTTTGCTGCCTGCAAGCGTATCGTAGAACGCTCGCAAGCTGCTCTGGATGCTCCAGCCGAATGAGTTTCCGCGGTCGGACAGCTTCAGCTTCGACAATATGTATTGCCAGAAGTTCCGCCCCGCCTGGCGTCGCAGGCCCCCACCGATAGTGCGCACCCGAACCAGCCGGTCGAAATCGATGCCGTATCGCGTCGGCCGATCGAGCGTGAAGGTTTGGTTCTCGAAATCGACGCGGGCCGAGCCGTGGCTGCCGCGCACGTGAATGTAGTGTTCGGCGAACCCGGGATTGAACGACACGAGCAGGTCGCCGGCCGCCTTGCCGTGTTCGGTCGCGATTCGCCAACGGCGATGAAACGGCTGACCGCTAGGCAATTCGATGGTGTTGCTGGTTTCGACGTGCAGCGAGTCGACCGGCCCGGCGAGATCGAGCAGGTGCGCTGCCAGATGCGGACCGATCTCGAGAATGATGTTCTCCGGCGAGCGCAACATCCAGATGTCGAACGGGCCGGCGGCGAGTTGGCCAAGCGGCTTGTTCCAAACGATCGAGACGTGATCGATCCGGCCGAGGGCACCGGCGGCGATCGCCGCGCGCAATCGCTCGTACTCGGCAGTGAACAAAAAGTTGTGATTCACACCGACGTGCAGACCCTTGGCCTGTGCCTTCTCGGCCAACGCGGCGCATTCGCCGGGGTCGACGCACATCGGCTTTTCGACGAGCACGTTCACGCCGGCATCGAGCGCGGCATCGGCCGCGGCGAAGTGCGTTTGCGGCGGAGTCAGCACGTGCAGCACGTCGAGCTTCGCTTCAGCCAGCATCGCCTCGAGGCTCGTGTAGCACTCGGCGACACCGTGGGCGGCAGCCATCGCCTCGGCACGGCGGCGGTCGAGATCGGCCACCGCCACGACTTTTATCTTGCCCAAGCGCGCGAGCGCTTTGAGATGCCAGTCGGCAATGTACCCGGTGCCGAGGATGCCAACGCGAACGCTGCTGGAACCGGTTCGATTCACACGCTTCTCCGTGGGACTTAGCCCGGCGCAGCCGTAACGGGTGCCGGGGCCTTGTATTCGATAATGGCCGTGCGTCGGCCGCGCAGACGGTTGGCGGTGTAGATCAGCAGCCCTTGCATCTGCGGAATCTTGCCGAGCGCGGTGAACAGAGCGTAGAGCCGGGCATCGCGCGGCGCGTCGCCTCGGCTGCGGCGATAGCGGTAGATCTTATAGGTCAGCACGAGGTAGCCGGCCAAAAGCAGTTGCGGCCACACCAGCGATTGCGTCATCAGCACGCCCCACGCCGCGGGCACTAAGGCTCCCCAGACCAGCGTACTGCGGCGTTCTTTCACGCAGTCGCGCACCGACGAGTTGCCGTGCAGCGCGGCCCGTTCGGCCAACGCATGCCCTGAGCGCACCGTTCGCCGCCACCATTGGCCAAAGCGCGTCATCGCGGCGTCGTGCCAGGTCATGTCGGCGTCGATGCGATGAATCTTCCAGCCACGCCGCCGCAGCCGCATGCACATTTCTGAATCTTCGCCGGCGATCACGCCGGGATCGTAACCGCCAACCTCACGGAACGCCGCGACACGCACCAGGGCGTCGCCGCCGCACTCCTCGGCTTCGCCGATCGGAGTGTTCCATTCCATGTCGCAGAGCAGGTTGTACGCGGAGCGCTCGGGATGCAGCTCGCGCCGCCGGCCGCAGACTGCCGCCGCGTCGCTGCGGTCGTGCATCGCCGCTAGTGCCGCCGGCAACCATCCTTCGGCCACCTGGCAATCGCCGTCGACGAATTGCACGAATTCCACGGCGGGCAGCAGCACTTCGAGCCGCTTGAATCCCGTGTTGCGAGCCCGGGCTGCGGTAAACGGCCGCGACATGTCGAGCGGCACGACCTCGGCACCCAGCGAACGTGCCAGTTCCGGGCTGCCGTCGGTCGATCCCGAATCGACGTACACCACCGGGGCGCTCCAGGCGGCCAACGAACGCAGACAGCGCTCGAGGCGCGCCCCTTCGTTGCGGCCAATCACCACAATGCCGACATAATCGCTCATACAGTCGACTCGCTCCATGTCGATTCTTCGCCGCAACCATCCGCCGCGGCAACTCGCTGCCCGCCGACGAGCCGTGCCGGAATGCCGACTGCCGTTGCCCCGGAAGGAATGTCCGAAAGCACAACGGCGTTGGCGCCAATGTTCACGTCATCGCCGATGGTCACCGCGCCCAGGATCTTCGCTCCCGCGCCGACGTTCACCCGCCGCCCGAGCATCGGAGCATCGAACGGGGCGTCGAGCGTTCGGTTCCCCAGCGTGCATCCCTGGCGGATGATGCAGTCGTCGCCGATCATGCAATCGCCGTGGATGACGATGCAGCTTTGATGCTCGATGATCACCCGGCGGCCGAGCTTCGCCGAGTAGGGCAGTTCGATACCGTAAAGGTTGCGCACGCGGCGATACAGAAAGCGGTACAGCATGCTGAATGGCGCCCGCAACCACTTCGGCCGCAGGCGCATGCGCCACACGCCGAAACGATACACAGCCACGGCGCGGAAGCCGGGCCTGGTCCAGTCGCGGCCATGCGCGATCCAGTCTTCGTGAATCTGCCGGGCGAGCGTGAGCGGCCGCTCGGCATCGCTGGCCCGGAGCGAATCGCTGTTCATACCTTGAACCCTCGCACCAGCGAACTGTGACGAATGAAGTCGGCCAACAGCGAAGGTGGATCGCAATCAACTTTGCGTTGCACCCAGCGCCGGCAACGCCATGCAAAGAATCCGGCAGCCCAGGCGAAGTCGGTTAATGCCGTGTAGGTACGCCCGTGGTGTTTCAGGAAATATCGCCGGCGAGAGTCGAACCAGTAGGCGGGACGGCGGCGGCGCTGCGTGCGATCGGTCACGCCCGAGGCTTGTCCGACGAGATGCACCACACGGCTGCTCGGCTCGTACGAGCAAGCCCAGCGCGCGGCACGGGCTCGGCGGCAGAAGTCGACCTCCTCGTAGTACATGAAGTAGCGCTCGTCGAGCAGGCCGATCGAATCGAACACTTCGCGGCGGACGAGCATGCTCGCACCGGCGACCCAATCGGCCGGGTGCCGTTCGCCACGCGGCGGCGGCGCGACACACCAGCGCCGCAGCAGCCGACTCACAAGACCCAGCCGCAGGGCGTCGTCGAGTTCGCCTGGCAGCGAAGGAAAACGGAATGCCGAGCATTGCGGCGCGCCGTCGGGGTGCTCGAGCCGCGAGCCGAAAATGCCGATTTTAGGATGCTTCATCGCCGCCTCGACCAGCGCTCGCAGCGCCCCGGGACGGACCACGGTATCGGGGTTCAGCAGCAAGAACAGATCGGGGCAATTCAGCCTCCGCAGCGCCTCGCGCAGCACTTCGTTGTTGCCGTAGGCGAAGCCGCCGTTGCGCTGCAGTCGCCTCACCGCGGCCCACTCGCTCCAGCCGTGCGACGCGACGGCCGATTCGAGCCGCGCCACGGAATCGTCGGGCGAAGCATTGTCGGCCACCACAACGCGGGCCCCGGGCAGCGAGCGCACCTCGGGATCGAGCGATCGCAGGCAATCGATCGCCAAGTCTGCGGTCCGGTAATTCACGATGACGATCAGCAGGCTCATCGTTGGCAGTCGCTCAAACGTTCAATCGGTAAGTAAGATTCAGGCAGGCGGGATCGATGCTGTAATTCAGTCTTCGTCGGCGGTGGGTGTGTCGAGGTTCCATTCGTGGCGCAGCCGGTCGAGCACGTCGCCGAATGTTGTCGGACAGTGCAGCGTATTCCAGACCGCTTCGGTTTCATGCGACAGCCGGGCATACGCCGGAGCGTCGCCGAGCAGCCGGATGATCTGCTGCGCCAGCGAGGCGGGATCAGACCCGCGGAAGAAGCGAATGGCCTGATCGTCGTGAAAGTAGCGGACGAAGATCGGGTGATCGCTCAGCAACACGGGCGTGCGGGCAGCGAGCGATTCGTAGATTACCAGCGGCAGCCCTTCGGCAAAGTCGTGCCGTGAGGGAACGGCCGTCAGCGTGCCCGAGCGCATCCGCTCGTGGATTTGCGTGTTCTGCAGCAAGCCGGCCAATTCGAGCCAACCTTCGCCCACGCCGGGATGACGCCGCAGTTCGGGCAGCAACGGCCCATCGCCGCAGATGACCAGCTTCACGGGATGTCCTTGCTCGCGGCACATGGCGCAGCCCGCCACGAGATCGCCAACTCCTTTCTCATGACAAACACGACCGGCAAAGACGATTGTCGGCGTTGCTGTGGTATCGAGTTGTCGCGGCGACCAACGGTCGGGCGTGATCGCCGGTGGGAAATCCCAGGCGATGGCCTTCTCGGCAGCCAGGCCGCATTCCACCATGCTCGCCGTGGCGGCACGATTGTGATTGGCCATCAGGCGGACGTTCGGCGCGTTGCCCAACTGGCAGAACAACCGCGAATAACGGTGATTGCCCGCGAAACGTGACGCCTGGATTGCGGCCACCTGCACGTTGCGGCGCATGGCCCAACGCAACAACTCGCAACCGACCAGGTCGTTGCAGCGAACGATCAGGTGCGTCGCGCCGAAGGCCTCGAGATGGCGGATCACTTGCCGCGCGCGTAGCCATTCCGAGACGCGACGTGGCACGAGGCTCGTCGGCAGCGGATTGGGGACGCCGCAGTAGCTCGCACTGCCGCGCTGCTCGGCGTACACCGGAGCATCCAAGCTCACGACCAGATACAGGTGGCCGGCGACAAATCGCTCGTAGGCGTCGATCGAGTACCGCTGTCCGCCGTAGAACTCTTGGCCATCGATGTCGAGCCGACACTTCGTGGTCCAAAAGTCGCCTCCTTGCACGCAGGCGATGCGAGCAGTCGTCGATGGCGAACCGATTCTGCGGCGATCGAGAACTTCCGGCATCAACTACCTCACGCAACGGTCCTTGCAAGCGGCAATGTGCGGCCAGTTTTCATTGTGGGCCGATTTTCGCCGCCGCCTGGGCGCATGGCAACCCACTGACGAGCGGATCGCTGGCTACTGGCTAGAACAATCGGCATACCGTGCGAGCACAACTTCAGCCATTCTTTTGCACGCCCGCGCTAAAGCCCCGCTGCGATGGCTGTTGTGACCAGTGAGTTGCATCGCTGTGTCGTGGTGCCATTTGTTGCTTCTCGATCGATGTCCTTCGACGTGTCATTTTGACACGTTTTATCGCTCATTTTGAGAATGTGAGCGCATGTCACAATGCGCCACACTCCACATATCTGGCCATCCGCCAGTGTTTACGTCGCGCGACGATATTCGGCACACGGTTCGCTCAGCCGCGAGCGGTCATATAAGTCGGCGCTCGGACGGTTTCGAGCGCTCAGCCGACCTCGCACTCGGGAGTGTGCCCCTTGTCGTCGTGCGCGGAAACGTCATCACCGCCGATCACCAGCCTTAGGTTGGCGCCGGATGGGCAGCCGGCGGTCGAAGCGGTGTCCGTCTTCGGGTTGGACATCGCTCCGTTAACGTTGGACGAAACGCTCGAGCGATTGCAATCGCTCGTCGAGGCGGCGACGCCAAGCTACGTTGTCACCGCTAACTTGAATTACGCGATGCTTAGCAGTCGCGATCCACGGCTGGCCGCGATCAACGACGAGGCTGCGTTTATCCTCGCCGATGGTATGCCGCTGGTTTGGGCGGCGCGGCTGGCGCGCACGCCGCTGCCCGAGCGCACCACCGGCGCCGATCTGGTGCCGCGGCTAGCAGTGCTGGCCGCAGAGCGCGGCTACCGGATGTTTCTCGTCGGCGGAGTGCCGCAAGCGACCCAGGCGGCCGCGACGATCTTGCGACAGCGTTGCGCCGAGTTGAACCATGAGCTGGACATCGTAGGCATCGAGTGCCCGATGGTCGATGCGCTCTCGCGCGAAGAGACGCAGGCGCTCGTCTCGCGAATCCAGGCTGCGAAACCGGATATCGTGCTTGTGGCGCTCGGCCAGCCGAAGGGCGAATTATGGATGGCAAGGCATTATCGCAGCTTCGGTACCGCGGTAAGTTTGCAGATTGGTGCAGGGCTGGATTTCGTGGCAGGGCGTGTGCGACGCGCTCCCCGCTGGATGCAGCGCGGCGGACTCGAGTGGCTTTACCGCCTCTACGAAGAGCCGAAACGGCTGTGGCGACGGTACTCGGAGAACGCGTTGTTTCTGACGCGCGTCGCGGCGCAGTCGGCGGCACGCTCGATCGAACCACGTTGGGGCAGCCGGCGACGTCTGGAAACGGAGTCGCTGTATTAGCCCGCCGCGGTTCGATCTGCTCGTGATGCGCAATTTCGTCGGCCTGCAAAGCGTTGCGGCATCACGATGCCTGTGTTTATTGTCGGTAGCGGGGCAGCGATGATGAACACCTGGGCGAAGTCGGCGACCGCTCGAACCGACAGGCAATCGGACTGGAACGCGGCGCGAACGACCGGAGCCGTGATGCTGGAAACCGGCTCCATGGCCGAAGAAGTCACGTTCATTTGCTGCATCGAGTCGGGCGGGCTCGAAGAGATGACCGTGCGCATGGCCGCTAGCCTGCGCAGGTTCGGCGGGCGATTTGCCCACGCGCCGATCATCGCCGTGCAGCCGCGGCGCGGCGTCGGTGTCACGCCGCGAACACGGCAACAACTCGACGAATACGACGTCGCGCTGGTGCGCGACGTTGCCGCAAACGTCTATCCCTGGAATCAGTTCTTCAACAAGCCCGCGGCGATGCAGGTCGGCAACCGCTTGGCCAAAACGCCGACGGTCTGTTGGATTGATTCCGACATTCTCGTGCTTGCCGAGCCGCAACTGCTGTCGCTCGACGACGAGGAAGACTTTGTCGCCTGTCCTTCCGACAACTGCGGTTCGACAACCGGTCCTGGCGATCGCAATGAAGCCTATTGGAAGCTGGTCATCGAGCTGGCTGGGCTGAAGCTGGACGATTATCCCTGGCTGGTGAACTGCCAAGGCAACCGGGTGCGCACCTACTTCAACTCGGGGCTGTTCGTCTATCGCCGCGACTCCGCGTTCATGCAGCATTACCCGGCAGCGTGTGAGCGGCTGCTGATGTCGGGTTACAAGTCGCCGATCACCGGCCTGTTCTTCACCGACCAGGTGATGCTCGGTGCCTCGGCGATTGCCGCCGGTTTGCGGATGCGCGCATTACCGATGGAATACAACTACCCAGTCGGCTCGCAAACCGAGGAGCCGTATTCGTCGGCACGCATGGCCCGTACGGTGATTATGCATTACCACGCGGCGTTGTTCCCGGAGTACTGGCCGACGATGCTCGAGCAACTGCGGCAGGATCGGCCGGAGGTCTACGAATGGCTGGCCCCCTGGGGACCGATTTCGGGGCAGACCCATTGGCCGGCGCGAATCGTGCGCAAGGTGCTCAAAGAGTATCGCCGGCGCAAGTGCGAGCGGTTCGCGCAGCGATGCGAAGCGCTCGAGCCCAGCGCAGCGCCTTGAGCGAGATCCGGCTCGCCATCCCTGTATTTCTATTCTTAATGCTGCGCGCTTTCGCTCGATGAGCCCGGTGCGGCGCCGCGTATCAGATTGAGAAACATCGCGCGTGCAGCGAATCAAAATGGTGCATCTCGCGGTGCACCGCGGGGCACTCCTGAACGAGGCAAACTTTCGCGTCACATTCCTAATCTTTCGCGCACGTCGACAGCGCACTGGCATCGGTTGCGCCAAGTGCCGTGACACAAGGCGCTAACGTCCTGCCGGTCGTTCGTTGGCGTAGGGCTTGATCGAGCCGCCGACGCAAGTTGGGCATCGTCGCCAAATCGGGCTAACGTGGCGTTAAGCGTATTGGCATAACGGTTGCTACCGTCGGCGATGCGTTTGCCGGGGGACGGAGGAACGGACGGAGAGTGTTCATGAGTAATTCGATTGCTACGTTGGATCGTGTGGTGTCCTTGTCCGAACAAGGCTTCGGGGACAGTTTCGAAACCGTTGACGGTTTCGACAGCGTCGGCGCCGAGGCGTCGGCAACCTGGTACGAGATGCAGAAGCGGGCGATTGACATCGTGGCGGCGTCGATCGCGGTGGTACTGCTTTCTCCGCTGTTCCTGGTTGTCGCCCTGCTGATCAAGCTCACCAGTCGCGGCCCTGTGCTGTTCGTGCAAACGCGCGTCGGGCGCGGCGGCCGCGAGTTTCGCTGCTTCAAATTCCGTTCGATGGTCGCCAATGCCGAGGCGTTGCAACGGCAACTCGCCGCGATGAACCACCATGCCGACGAGCGGACATTCAAGATCCGCCGCGACCCCCGAATCACGCGTATTGGCGAAGTGCTGCGCAAGACGAGCATCGACGAAATGCCGCAATTGTTCAACGTGCTGCGCGGTGACATGAGCCTGGTGGGACCGCGGCCGCCATTGCCGCGCGAGGTGGCGAAATATGAACCGTACGAATTTCGCCGCCTGGCCGTCCAGCCGGGGTTGACTTGCTTTTGGCAGGTCAGCGGCCGTGGCGACATTCCGTTCCCACGGCAGGTGGAGATGGACATCTCGTATATCGAACAGCGCAGCTTGTTGCTCGATTTGAAGCTGCTACTGTTGACCATCCCTGCGGTGGTGTTGGGTAAAGGGGCCTATTAGCGCGTTCTGCAAGGCGGTGTAGCCTTGCTAGCCCGAAGCGCCAGCCAGGGAGCATGCTGTAGCTGCTTCGTGCTCGCTTGCGCGGCGGGCCGGCGATTCGCACGAGAAGGCGCCATGTAAGGCGCGGTAGTTCCGTTCGCGCCGCCGAAAGATCGTAGGATTTTCATGGACCGGCTGTCATGCGGCTACGGCATTTGCCGTGTGATCGGTGCTTCGCTCGCGAGCATGGCGCGAGCAGTCGCGGCGATCGCATCGAAGCCTGACCGTGCCGGCACAACGCGTCGTCACGCCGGGGCGCGGCGTGCATCGCGGTACGTTCAAAGGCACCTGCCTGTTTTCTATTCGATTCCGGCGTTCGAGCGGCTCGAACCGCGCGTGGTTCTTTCGGCTAGCCCGTCGATCGGCGTGAATCTCGACGGGATTTCCGCTTCGAGCCCCGAATGGGTCTTCAACGACGCCTTTCTCGAATCGTCGGATTGGGTGTCGCAGGCTTACGACACCGTCACTGGCAACGAAGACTGGGCCGGCGGCCCCACGCTGAGTGTCAACGCCAACGATTGGCCGACACAGTTGACCACCTGGACCGACCCGACGACCGGCGACCTGATGCAGCAACGCGCGGGCACGCTGATGTTCCGCGACATCAATGGCAACTATCCGGCGGGCATCTACACCGTTCAGTGGCAAGGCTCGGGAACATTGGATTTCGGCTTCGACGCCCAGTTGATCAGTCAATGGACCGGCAGCAACGGCACGAACTACGCCGAACTGCAAGTCACGCCGACCAGTGCCGGCATTTACTTGGAGATTGCCGCGACGAATCCCGCGAACCCGATCACCAACATCCATGTGTGGATGCCCGACGCGAGCGGCAACGCGCAGATCGGCCAGGTGTGGGCGCCGGGCGACAACTTCTCGCCGTTCACTCCGCAGTTTCTGGCCGAGCTGCAATCGTTCAGCACGTTGCGGTTCATGGACTGGATGGACACCAATGGCACGTCGGTGGTGAATTGGTCCGATGCGCGCCCGTTGAGCTACGCGCGGCAGAGCGACGGCACGAACGGCATCTCGTACCAGTACATGATCGAGCTGGCCAACGAGCTGAACGACAACATTTGGATCAACATTCCGTACGACGCTTCGGACAATTACATCACGCAGTTGGCGACGCTGATCGAAACCGACCTGAATCCAAATCTCAAGGTTTACGTCGAATGGTCGAACGAGGCGTGGAATCCGCAGTTTCCGACTTATAACTGGATCGAATCGGAACTGTCGCTGCCGGCCAACGCAGGCCTGGACTTCAACCAGTTCGAGGCAGGCGTAATCTCGCACGATTTCAGCCTGTTCTGTCAGGTGTTTGTCGGGCAGACGAACCGCCTGGAGCGCGTCGTCGCCGGCGACGTCGATGACAGCCTTGGGCTCAGCGAATTGCTCAAGAACTTGAACGGCCAGTACGACGTGGTTGCCGATTCGGCGTATGTCGGATTGACGTCGGCGCAGCTGGCGGGATTCAGCGCCTCGACCACCGGCGACACCGTGCTGAACGACGGGTTGTTGAATCTGTCGACGGTGATTGCGAATCTCGCGGCCAACGAAGTCGTGGTGCAGAGCTACGCTACGCAATTGGGTCGCGCCATCCCGTTCGTGGCATATGAGGGGGGCGAGGATTTCTCGGCCGACGGCCAGACGGTCTCGTACCAACAGGCGTTGTACGACGCCCAGGTCAATCCGCGCATCTACGACCTCTACGAACAGTTGATCACCGAGTTCGGCGCGCTGGGCGGCAGCTTGTTCATGCACTACTCGAACATTTCGAGCAACAGCAAGTACGGCTCGTACGGGGCACTGCAATATCTCGGCGAACCGGTGAGCCAGGCGCCCAAGTACGAGGCATTGTTGGCAGCGGCCAGCGGCAACTGGGCTGCGACGACCAGCGCCCCGCCAACGCCCACCATCGTTTCCGCATTGACGATCTCCAACAACGTAGTCGATCTCACGTGGTCGACCCTGCTGGGGGCCGAAGCCGGCTTCTACATCTACGGCTCGACCGACGGAGTGCATTACACGCAGATGGCCGTCGTGCCGCAAAACACGCTCACCTATACGCTCACCGGTCTGCAACTTTCGACGACATATACGTTCTACATCCAAGCATTCAACGGCTATGCCGCCTCCGTGGCTTCGGCGACCGCCACGGCGACTACCGGTTCGGCGGCAGGACTGACGGGCATCGATCTCTCGTCGGGCTTCGCCAATGCCGCCAGCCTGATGACGCTCAATGGCACGGCCGCTTTGAACAGTTCGACCCTCGAGCTGACGGACGATCAGCCTTACGAAGCGGCCAGCGCCTTCACGACCAATCTGGTGAGCGTCGCCACGTTCACCACGTCGTTCAGTTTCCTTTTGGCCTATCCCGCAGCCGACGGCTTCACCTTCTGCATCCAGTGCATGGGACCAACCGCGCTGGGAGGGGTCGGCGGGGCACTGGGATACGGGGCAGATAACTTTAGCGGCGGCAACCCCGCGATCACCGGCAGCGTGGCCATCAAGTTCGACATGGCGAACAACGCCGGCGAAGGGGGCGATTCGACCGGCATGTACCTCAATGGCGCCGAGCCGACGGTGCTCAATTCCATCGATCTCACCAACACCGGCATCAACCTGCACAGCTCCGACGTGTTCAACGTCACGATGACCTACGATGGCGCCACGCTCGCCGTCACCATCACCGACACAGTCACTCTGGCCAGTGCCACCGAAAAGTACACCGTCAGCATCGGCCCGTCGGCCTACGTTGGCTTTACTGCCGGCACCGGCAGCATGTCGGCCTTCCAAGAGATACTCAACTGGAAATTTACCTCGGGCGCAGTCCCCTCCGCGCCGAGCAATCTGGCCGCCACGGTCAACGCCGGACCGCAGGTCATGCTCTCCTGGAACGACAACTCAGCGAACGAGACCGGGTTCCAGATCCAGCGTGCGACGAGCCTCAACGGAACCTATTCGCAGGTCGGTTCGGTCGGCGCAAACGTCACTACCTGGACCGACACCAACGCAACGCTTAACAACCAGTACTACTACCGCGTCGTCGCGGTCAACGCCTACGGCACTTCGTCCTCGAACACCTTGCTAGTCACGGCGTCGTACGCCTCGACCATTTCCAGTCTCGGGCCGACCATCAACTACGCGCCGGGAGCCGCGGCAACGGTCGTGGCGAGCGCCGCAAGCATGACGATCGGCAGCAACGGGCCGGCCAATTCAAAGCTCACGGTGTCGATCAGCTCGGCCGGCTCGGCCGACACGGCAACGGTTGTCGCCGGAAATGGCGTTACGGTCTCCGGCAACACGGTGAGCTACAACGGCACGGCCATTGGCACGTTCACCGGTGGCACGGGATCGACGCCACTCGTGGTGCAGTTCAACAGCGCTGCGACAACGGCTGGCATCCAGGCCGTGGTCGACGACGTGGCGTACTACAACACCAATCCCGCGATGTCGATTTACGACCGCACGATTTCCTTCACGCTCACCGACGGCAAAGGCGTGTCGTCGGCGATGGTCGGCAAGACGATCCACGTTGCCATCGTCCCCCCCTCGATTACCAATCTCGGCTCGACCGCGACGTACTACACCGGCGGCTCGGCGACGATCGCGGCTGGCTCGGCCACGGTCACAGCCGGCAGCAGCGGGCTGGCAAGCTCGAAGCTCACGGTGACGATCGGCTCGGCCGGCAGTGCCGACATCGTGACGGTGGTTGCTGGCAACGGCGTGACGGTTTCCGGCAGCTCGGTGAGCTACAACGGCACCGTGATCGGCACGTTCACGGCCGGCGCGGGCTCGTCGCCACTCGTCGTGCAGTTCAACATCGCCGCGACCACTGCCGGCGTGCAGGCTGTCGTCGACCAGGTGGGCTTCTACAATACTAACGCCGCGATGTCGGTCTACGACCGCACGGTCAGCTTCACACTGACCGACAACCGAAGCGTCGCGTCGACGACGGCGACGAAGACCATCCACGTCGTCTCGCTGCCGCCGGCGATCGCCAATCTTGGCTCGACCGTCACCTACATGGCCGGCAGCGCCGCGACGATCGTTGCCCCCGCCGCCACGGTGACCGCCGGAAGCAACGGACTGGCCGGCTCGACGCTCACGGTTACTGTCGCTTCGGCGGGCAGCACCGACGTGGTGACGATCAACGCCGGCAACGGCGTTACTATCTCGGGCACAACGTTGAGCTACAACGGCACCGCAGTCGCCACCTTCACGGCGGGCTTCGGCTCGAGCCCGTTGGTGGTGCTGTTCAACGCCTCGGCCACCACGGCCGCGGTGCAGGCGGTCGTCAACGAGGTGGCGTTTTGCAACATCAACCCCGCGATGTCGATCTACGATCGCACGGTGAGCTTCACGTTGACCGATTCCCGAGGCGTTGCCTCGGCTGCGGTGAGCAAGGCCGTCCACGTTGTCGCGCCGACGCCGGTTCTCGGCAACCTCGCCTCGACGGTCAACTACACACATGCCAGTGGACCAACTGCGGTGGCTAGCTCCGTCACAGTCAGCGGCGGCAGCAACGGCCTGGCAAACTCCAAGCTCGTCGTAGGGCTGGTGGGCCTCAGCGGCAGCGCCGATCTGGTGACGATCCTTGCCGGCAACGGCATCACGATCTCCGGCAGCTCGCTGCTGTACAACGGCGTGGTGATCGGCAACTTCTCGGCCGGCTCGGGTTCGACGCCGTTGGTCGTGCAGTTCAACGCCTCGGCCACGAACGCCGCGGTACAGGCCGTGGCCAACGACGTTGCGTACTACAACACGAACCCGTTGATGTCGATTTTCGACCGCACAATCAGCTTCACCTTGACCGACAACACGGGCAAATCGTCGACCCTCGTTAGCGAGACGATTCATGTGCTGTGACGATTGCGCAACTTCTCAGCCTGCGACTCAGCGGCCCGGCGTGCGCACTTGAGCTGGTGCGGCCATCCGTATTCCGCGGAAATACGGGCCCTGGGTCATAAAGGCCGAGTGGTGGCCCGTGCTGCGGATCGTGCGCTGCTGGCCCAGCTCGTCGATCTCTTCGGCTTCGGTCGTCAGTTGCCGCTCGATTTGTTGCAGCTCAACATTCTGGCGACGATTGGTCGCCTGCTGAGCGAACGCGGGCCGTGTGATGGTGAAGTAGTTGAGGACCTGCAGGTTGTTCGTGTTCGACGTCATCGCGATGTACGGACTAACGGTCGGCTTCTGCGGAGAATACCGGCTGCCTCGACTGCCGAGCTCGAGGGTCGCGTTGCCGTAATTGGCCACTGGTGGCACGGCAACGGCAGACGGCCCAGTCGCGACGTTGGCCGTCACGACGAGAACGAGCACCCAGAGACGAGCGTTCACGCGAGAATCTCCGCGGAATATGTCGGAAGCACAACTCGTTACTTCAAATGCCTGTATACTTTAAGTATCGGCTTTTCGGTCGGGCAAGGGGTGAAATTACGGCGATTGAGCCCGGGCGGATGTCGCGGCGTGTGCCGGTGGGAATTATGACACAAAGCGTATCGGTTGGCGAAGCTTTCGCGTCGGCGGACGTGCGCCACCCTCGCCGCCGCCATCGCGAGTGACGGTTTGTCGCATCTTGTGCTACCGCTTGACGCTACGCATACTTCGACTTTATAAGGCGAACGTAGTGCGAACGCCGCCGTCCGGAGCTAGCATTGACCACATCGCTCGCTTGTTTCGTCGTCGCACGCTCCGAATCGGCCGGCTTGGCATGACGGCGCATCACTCCATCACCACACGTGACGCGCCCGCCGTCGGCCAACGATGTCGCATCGAAGGGGTGCATCAGCTCTTCGAAGCGCAGGTCGAGCGCACGCCGCATGCGGTCGCGGTCGAGTTCGAAAACGAGCGCTGGACCTACCAGGAGCTCAACGCCCTGGCGAACCGCCTGGCTCGGCGGCTGCGGGCGAAGAACGTCGGGCGAGGGTCGATCGTCGGCGTGCATCTCGAACGCTCGGCCCACCTGGTTACGGCGGTGCTGGGTGTCTTGAAAGCGGGGGCCGCCTATCTGCCGCTCGACCCGTTTTATCCCAGTGCCCGGTTGCGATTCATGCTGCAAGATTCCGCGGCGACGACGGTCATCACCGAGCCGGTGCTGGCCGAGGGGCTCTCGGGCTACGATGGCCAGTTCGTCTCGCCCAGCGAGGTTGACGATGAAGACGATCACAATCTCGATACGGCCGGTGCCGGCGATGACCTCGCCTATCTGATTTACACCTCCGGTTCGACCGGCAAGCCGAAGGGGGTGGACATCGAGCATCATTCGGTGGTCAATTTCCTCGGGTCGATGCGGCGCGAACCGGGGCTTGCGGCTGGCGACGTGTTGGCGGCGGTTACCAGCCTGTCGTTCGATATCCACGTGCTGGAGCTGTATCTGCCGTTGATCGTCGGCGCGCGCCTGGTGGTGGTTCCGCGTGAAGTTTCTGTCGACGGCATTCAACTACGGAATCTGCTGGCGCGCGTAGGGGCCACGGTCATGCAGGCTACTCCCGCCACCTGGCGACTGTTGCTCTCGGCCGGTTGGCCCGCCGAGCAGCGGCTGCGTCGAGCGCTGTGCGGCGGCGAGGCAATGCCGCGCAAGCTCGCCGAACAACTGCTCGAACGTTGCGACGAGCTTTGGAATATGTACGGCCCGACCGAGACCACCGTGTGGTCAACCGTGCATCGGGTCGAGCCCGGCTCGGGCTCGGTGCCGATCGGCCGCCCGATCGACAACACAACAGTCTACGTGCTCGACGACACGCGGCAGCCGGTCGCGGCGGGGGAGGCAGGCGAGTTGTATATCGGCGGTGACGGCCTGGCGCGCGGCTACTGGGGACGATCGGAGCTTACGGCCGAGCGTTTCCTGCCCAACCCGTTCACCGGCGGCGATGCCAAGATGTACCGCACCGGCGACCTGGTGCGCCGGCTCCCCAGCGGCGTGCTGGATTGTCTGGGGCGCATCGACCACCAGGTGAAGATCCGCGGTTATCGCATCGAGTTGGAAGAGATCGAAGCGGTGCTCGCGCAGCATCCTGCCGTCCGGGCCGCGGTGGTTCACGCCCGCGATCACGAAAACGGTGAGAAACAGTTGATCGCCTACCTGGTGCCAAGCGAACATCCGGGGCCGGCGCCGCGCGAGCTGATCAGGCTGCTGCAGGCAAAGCTGCCGAGCTACATGGTTCCGGCCGGCTTCGTGACGCTCGACGAGTTTCCGCTGACGCCCAACGGCAAGGTCGACCGCAACGCGCTTCCCGCCCCGCAGCACCGTCCCGAGCTGCGAGCCGCGCCGACCGAGCCAGCCAGCGAAACCGAGCGGCGGCTGCGCATGATTTGGGAAGACGTGCTCGGTGTGCGGCCGATCGGCGTCGAGGACGAGTTCGTCGAGATCGGCGGCGACTCGATGTCGGCAATGCAGGTGCTGCTGCGCGTCGAGGGCGACTTTCAACGCTCATTCTTCGCGTCGCTGTTGGCGCCCGAGACAACTATCCGTCGGCTGGCTGCCATGCTCGACGGCACGGCCAATGCGCAGCGCACGTCGTCGCTGGTGCTGGTGCGTCAAGGCTCGGCGCCGCCACTGTATTTTTTGCCGGGATTGGGAGGCCTGCCCGACGATGTCGACGAGCTGGCCCCACAGTTCCCCGCGGAACAAACCGTCTACGCGCTGCGTGCTCCCGGGTTGGATGGTGAGCTCGAACACGAAAACCATATCGAGCGGTTGGCCGCGCGCCACCTCGCCGATATCGCGGCGCATCAGCCGCGTGGGCCGTATTATCTCGCTGGTTGGTCGTTTGGTGCGCTCGTGGCCTTCGAGATGGCTTGCCAACTGCAAGGCGCCGGCGAACAGGTGGCGTACTTGGGCCTGGTCGACGAGGTTGCTCCGCACGCCTACAGCGGACTGCCTCCGCTCGGCGAATCGTTGGTGATGCTCCGGCGGGCGGTCGCGCAACTGGTGCGGCGCTGGTTGCCTGGTCGCGGTGAGGGGGCCCGTGAGGAAGCGATGGCGCGTCCCTCGGCCTGGGTCCGCATCCGCCGACTGTTGGGCTATCCGGTGCCGAATGTGATTGACCAGGACACGTTGTTCAACCACTTGCCGATGGCGGTGCGGCACGTGATCGCCGCCCACATCGATGCCGACGCCACTTACGCGCCGGGACGTTTGCGTGGACGTGTGTTTGTGTATCGAACGTCCGAGAGCTGGGTCGGATTGCGTCCCGACAAGATCGACCGCGGCTGGAAACAGTACGTCGTCGGCGACGTCTCGGTGCGGCACATGCCCGGCACCCACTTCACGTTGCACCGCAATCCTCATGCTCCGGCGCTGGCCCAAGCGATGGCCGCCGACATCGAGGCGGCCCGCGCGGCTACTGCACCACGACCGGGCTAGGCGTCAAGTAACCCTTGGGGAAGCGGTTGATCGTTTGGACGGTCGACGCACCTAGCAGCGTGAAACCGAATATCCGCTCGGCCGGCGACAGCAGCTTGCCCAATGCCGTATCGAGCGCGACACAGCTATCCTGCTGCACGAACAGCCGATCGCCCGGCATGATCTGGTAGTTCGTGGTCGTCGAGGCGCCGCGCGTGATTGCTATCCAGTTCACCGGCAGAATTTCGCAACCGGCGTCGTTCGGCGCCGGTCGCGCGATCCAGATTTTCTTGCTCGACACTTGCGACAGGCCGTTGATGTGGGCGATCGCGTCGAGCACGGTTTCGTTGCCGGTTACCGGCATGCGGGTCACGGCGTCGCCGAAGCCGGCACCTTCGGTGATCACGTAGTACACCTTGCTGTTGTAGCCGACCACGTCGACGGCCACTTCCGGCTGTTGCAAGAACTGCGACAAGTGCGCTTCGATCCGCACCCGCGCTTCGTCGATCGTCGCTCCGGTGACGTACACGTTGCCATACGTGCCGAGGTTCACCGTACCGTCGGGCCCCACCAGGTGTTCACCCGCCACCTGCTGCTTGGACGCCGATTGGATGATGCTCACCGACACCGTCGGGGCCCGCAGGATTTGCCTCAGATGGGTTTCGATCGCCTGCTGCGCTTCCTCGGGCGTCATCCCCGTGATTGCCACCGAACGGTACGACGGGCCCAGGTTCACGGTTCCGTCCGCCGCCACCACGTACGGACCGTTGATCGGCTCATCGGGCAAGGTCGAGGTGGCCTGGATCAAGAGCACGTCCATCGGCACGATCCGCACCACGCCACGCGACACGATCCGCACCGCGTCGATCAACAGCACATCGGGCGGTTCGATGCGATAGTCGGGCAAACTCGCTTTCGCCAGTTCGCGCGGCACGTTCGGTGGTGGCGGAGGAGGCTGCTGCCTCCGTCGTGCGAATCTCGGCAGGGCAAACGACTGGCAGCCGGCCACGGTCGCGCACAGCAACAGCGCTGCCGCCAAACGAGCTGAACGAACAAGTCCGTTGGAGCACGCCATAGGTTCTTTCCGACTCCGCACACCCAGCAGCGCTGGCAAATGCAACTCGGTCGCGAGCTCGAGCGCGACGACTTCGCTGTCCGCTGTTCAAACTCGGCAAGGCCGTCAGCATCGCTTGATTGCCGAGAACGCTTGCAGTCGGCATTTTGGCATTCCTCGGCACCGACAGCACGGCAGCATCGGCATAAAGCGGATAGCTGGACCGCGGCGCCATGCTTGGTTGTTGCGACGCGCATAGGCGGCACTGCCGGCACCCTTGCGCAAACCGGCAAAGTTTGCCATCGCGCAGACCGCGGCGACCACGGCGACGAGAACGAAGCCGTCAGGCTACGTCGATTCCGCGACCGCCTCGCCCGAAGGTAGCAGCCAAATCTCGCCGAACAACGTGCGTTGCTCGGCGCTGATGGCGTGGTCGCGGATCAATTCGAGGATCGCCAGCACGATGCCCACCAGCGTCGACTTGTGCATGCCCGGCTGGAACAAATCGCCCAGCGGCACGGGCTTCCCCGGGGCGAGCCGCTCGCGGATACGCGCGGTGAACACGTGCAGTGGCGTGTCGTCGTACACGATGCTTGCGCTGGGGGCCGCCTCGTGGCTGCGCATGATCGTGCCGAAGACACTGACCAGGTCCCACAGCTCGACATCGCGCAGCGGCTGCTGAGCAGGGTCAATTTCGCTCGGCGCAGCGTCGCCCACCAGCCGCGGAAAACGTTGCTGCCAGGCTCGACCGCGCTCTTCGAGCCGGCTGCCAGCGTCCTTGAACCGCTTGTACTCGATCAGTTGCTGCACTAGCTCGCGGCGCGGATCGTCGACGGCAGCCTCTTCCTCTTCGCTATGAGGCAGGATCATCCGCGACTTGATCTCAGCCAGCGTGCTGGCCATCTCGATGAACTCGCCCACCGCGTTGATGTCCAACTCCTCGAGCACCGCCAGATGCGCCAGGAACTGTTCGGCAACCAGGGCGATCGGCAGATCCTGAATGTCGACCTCGTGCTTCCGCACCAGGTACAACAGCAAATCCAACGGGCCACGGTACACATCGAGCGCGACGCGAAAGGTCATGGCCCGATTGTATCTGATCGCCAGACCCCCGGCCTCGTCTTCAGATACTCGACGGAACCGGAATACAGATCCGTGACGACCTCCTGCTTATGGTCGGTTTGATTTTCGAACCTGATCTTTTTTTGCTTCCCACAGCCTCCTGATCCGGGCCATCGTAAGCACCTTTACAACGAGCCGCTGGCGACGACGGCTGAACCCTGCCCGAGCCGACTGGAGCACTGCCTAATAGCCGAACGAAGGTACCGCAACAATCCTGTGGACCGTTGGTTCAGGCAATCACTTGTAGTCGGCGCCTGTCAGGCTATGGAGCACGGATTGCTGCCAGCGCGAGAGCAAGCCTTGAAGTTTTTCGGCGTCGGCAGGCTGCTCGGCGATCAGGTTCGACTTCTCGGCCGGATCGACTTCGAGATCGAACAGCTCTCGCTTGGTCGCGCCGGTCGTTTGCTCGTGGATGACGAGCTTGAGTCGACCATCGATCACCGCCCGCGGGCCTCGATAGTCGTCGTCGGATAGCGATGCTTGGCGGTAGTTGGTGAAGTCGCGCGTTGCCTTGCCTCCCATGAGCTTGACCAGCGGCGTCGTCCCCTTTTGCAGCTCAGGATCGATCCAAGGTTCGAGCTTTTCGTGCCGCAGATGGCCGATGTCGTATTCCCAGAAGCACAGCGGTTCGGGCCGTTCGGCGATCTGACCGGCGAGCACCGGCGTCAGATCGATGCCGTCGAGTGGACGGTCAGGCAGTGGTTGACTAACTACGGCGCAGAGCGTCGGCAGCAGGTCGCTGGTGCAAGCGCGGAAATTGGTCGTGCGCGGTTCGGGAACGCGTGCCGGCCATTCGATGAGCCCCGGGACCAGAATGCCCCCTTCGTAAACTTGTCCCTTGGCGCCGCGATGCGGGAAGCCGAGCGCGGCGTCGGGCGAGGTGCCGTTGTCGCCGCAATAGAAGAGCAACGTATTCTCGCGGAGCTGTTGCGTAGCGAGATGTTTGCGCAAGATGCCGATGGCCCGATCCATCGCGGTGATCTCGGCATAGCGTTCGCGCAAGACCTCGCCTTGCGGTCGCTTCGTGGGCCCGCCGGTTTCGTTCGACGTGAGGCTCACCTTCTTCGTGTACTTCGCTGGTAGATCGTCATAGAGCGCCAGGTCGGCGGGCAAACCGCTGTACGGTTCGTGCGGCGAGCCGAACCAAATGACACTCAGAAATGGCTTGCCCTCTTGGCGGGCGCGATCGATGAATTGCATCGCCTCGCGAACGATGATCTCGGAACTCTCGCCGATAAACTTCTCGGGCGGTGCGCCGTTGTGAGAAAGCGATGGATTCAGCTCGAAGAAATTGTCGTGCGATACCCATTCATCGAATCCCATCGCGCCAGGATTGACGGGCGAACCGGCCTTCACCGCGCCGACGTGCCATTTGCCGAAGTGGCCGCAGCGATAGCCGGCCTGGCGGGCGATGTGAGCGATGGTGATCTCTTGCGGTCGCAGCGACCATCCCGGCGCGAAAGTGCCCATCCGGTTGGGATGGCGTCCGGTGAGAAAGCTGGCACGCGTTGGCGAGCAACTTGGGTGTGCGGCGTAAAAGCAATCGAACCGTAACCCCGTCGCCGCGATTTCATCCAGCACCGGCGTTTTGACGTACGGATGGCCGTGATAGCCGGTTTCTTCCCAGCCGTGATCGTCGCCCATCATCAGAATGATGTTCGGTGGCGCCGCCAGAGCCGAACCGGCTAATAACAAGACGCTGACTAAGAGTGCCGATGACGCACGATGCATGGGGCTGCTTTCCCGGCGGTGCCGAATCTTGGTGTGAGCACAGGTGAGTGCCGCACATTATCGCATCGCTGCGCGGAAAATGAACCCGCCCGATCAGGGACAAGGTCGCGCATTCAAGGAGACGCAATGCGACGGTGAACAGCCGGGATGCACGGGCAGCTGACAACCGGAGTTGAAGACCGTGCTCGGGCACGGTGGCGATGCGCAGACAGGCATGTCCGAAGAGATCACGGTCGAAGCGTGCCCGAGCTTACTGATTCGCCGGAGGCATTGGGGGAGCCATCGCCGGAGCTGCCATCGCGGGGGCCATTGGCGGGGCCAAGTCCGCTGGCGGCATGTTCGCCGGCGGCATGTTTGCTGGCGGCAACGGCTCGACCGCAGCGGGCGGAGGCAGGGGTTCGGTCGGAAACGGAAGGAGCTCGGGCATACCGGGTCCCGGCGGAAGCACCGGTTGTCCGGGGCTGACTTGCCAGCCGCCGCCGAGCGCTTGGTAGGCATTGACGATGGCCGAGAGTTGCTCGTTCTTGGTGTCGATCAACACCCGGCGAGCGTCGAACAAATCGCGCTGGGCGAAGAGCACGTCGATGTATTCGATGCGGGCGTTCTGGAACAGATTGCTGGCAACTTCGACCGAGGTCTCCAACGCCGTCACTTGCTGCCGCTTGATCGCGATGCTGATGCTGTAGTTCTGCACCTTGTTCACGCGATTGACTACTTCGGTAAAGGCATTGAGGATGACTCGCTGGTATTCGTAAAGGGCCTGCAACTGGCGGGCATTGGCGTTCATAAAATCGGCCTGGATCGCGCGCTTGTTGACCAACGGCGCGACCAGGTCGCCGGCGACGTTATAGATCAACGATTCCGGCGTTATGAACAGATATTTGGGATTGAAAGCCTCCCAGCCGACACCGGCGGAGATGATCGGCTTGGGAAAGAAGTTGGCCCGGGCGACGCGGATATCGAGCCCGGCGGCTTCCAGCTCGCGCTCGGCCTGACGGATGTCGGGGCGGTTTTGAAGTAGCTGAGCGGGGAGTCCGACGGCAATCGCGTGCAGTTGCAGATTGAGGAAACCCGCCGACACACGCTCGACAGGCTGCGGGTAGCGGCCGCAAAGGAAATTGATGCGGTTTTCGGTTTCGATGATGTCCTGGTAAATGATCAGCTTTTCGCTTTGGTTCTTGCGCACTTCGGCGATGAAACGCTGGACAGCCAGCTCGGTGCCACGAGCGGCGATCTTGCGGGCCTGGGCGATCTCGAGGCTTTGCTCTTGCAGCCTGATGATCAAATCCAGGTTCTCAAGCCGTTTGTCGAGCGACATTAGCCGGTAATAGTTCTCGGCAATCTCCGCGACCAGGCGGGTCAGGGTGTAGTTTCGACCGTCGGTGGTGCCGAGGTAGCGCAGCCGCTGCGCGTCGCGGGCGTTGCGCAACTGTCGCCAGATGTCGATTTGCCAGGAGACATCGGCGGCGACCATGAAATCCGGGTACGGCGAGGGAAAAGGACCGCCCTGGGGAGTGATATCTTGTAGGTTGTCGGCCCCTTCGATCGTGTTGGCGCTGTATTTAGTCAGCGACGCGCCAGCCCCGAGGCTGACAAACGGCAGGTATGCACCCATCCGCCGCCAAATCTCGTTGTTGGCGATCGCGATGTCCTCGTTGAGGATCTTCAGTTGCTGGTTGCCAACCAATGCCTGGTTGATCAAGCTCGCGAGCGTCGGGTCGTTGAAAAACTCGGTTGTCGAGAGCTCGCCGGTGTTTTCCGCCGGCGCCGTTCCATTGAAGTTCTGCGGCAGATTGTAGTTTTGGGGTTCGCTGTTGCCTGGCGACGGCGGGCGGAGCTTGGGAATCATACAGCCCGACAGAACCAGCACGAAACTGCAAGCGAGCGCCGTGACGAGCGCGCTTGACTTGTCCTTCGTATTCGACGATCTCACTAAGGGCATCATCCGTGTTGTCCTTGATGAGCTTACACTTGTCGGCCATCTGCTCAGGTTGCCCGGGCCGAGCCCGTGCCCGCCTGGAAAGCTGGTTTAACATCCCAAAACATTGGGGCTAAACCGAACCAACTTCGCTGCACCAAGCCGTCCTTCTTGTCTGCAGCATCGCACGCGAGCCTGTTGCTCTCGCAACAACTGCGCTAACCCTCATTTTCATCGTCGGCCGCAGTGGGGTGGCGGCGGTAAAAAGTGAAGAGTCGTTACAAATTAACATTGGTGCCGTGCGCGATGCGCGCAAACCCCAGCTAGCAGATGGTATTCGGGCAGACGAGGCAGGATGCGGCGTTCGACAGCGCGCTAGCACACTTTCAATTCGCGCTTGGCAACACGCAATGCGCCATATCGAGTGAAGCCACCAACGGTGCTGCTAGCGGAATGTGTGCTCCGGTCGGAGCAGCGGGGAGAGAACTCTACAAATGAGGGGAACCATATTTTGAGACGACGCACGCTCCGACGACGAAATGCGCAGAACCGCGCTGCATCATCGCGACTGAACCACGCGGCTTTCATCATCGCCGTAGTTAGTGGTGATGTTCGACGACCATATGTGGCGTTTGGACCGACTCGCTGAGTGGCGCGGCCGTCTCGTCCTGCAGCAGCTTGCGGTCGCCGTCGAGCCAGCCGAACAAGTAGTAAAGACCGGGAATGACCAACACTCCGATCACGGTACCCAGGAGCATTCCGCCCACCGCCGTGCCACCGATCGTGCGGTTTCCGATCGCCCCAGGACCGGTGGCACGCACGAGCGGAATCAGACCGGCAATGAAGGCGAAGCTGGTCATCAGAATCGGCCGGAATCGCAGTTTTCCGCCTTCAATGGCGGCGTCTTTAAGGTTCACGCCCTCCTGGTGCCGCTGGACCGCGAATTCGACGATCAGAATTGCGTTCTTACCCAACAGACCGACGAGCATGACCAAGCCAATCTGGCAGTAGACGTCGTTGGCCAACCCCATGATCTGAAGCAAAAAGTAGGAGCCGAAAATCCCGACCGGCAGCGACATGATCACTGCCAGCGGCAGGATGAAGCTTTCGTATTGGCCAACCAAGACCAAGTAGACGAAGATGACGACGATCAAGAAGATGTAAACTGACTCGTTCCCCTTCTGCGCCTCGTCATAAGCCAGGGCCTCCCAGCCGAGCCCGTATCCGCGCGACAGCGTCTCGGCGGCGACTTCCTTGATCGCCTCGATGGCCTGGCCGCTGCTGTACCCGGGAGCCGGCGAAAGCTGAATGGGGGCCGATGGATAAAGGTTGTAGCGGTTGATTTCGTTCAAGCCCTGCTGCTTCTTGAGCGTCATGAACGAGGAGTAGGGGACCATTTCTCCCGTGTCGTTCTTGACGAAGATGTTCTCGAAGTCCTCGGGGTAGCGCCGGAATTGCGGCAAGGCTTGCACGAAGACCTTATAGAATTGGTTGAAGCGGATGAAGCCTTGCTCCCACGTGCTGCCGATGACGATCGACAGGTTATCCATCGCGTCCTTGATCGACACGCCTTTTTGCATGGCCACGTCGTTGTTGATGATCAGCTCATACTGTGGATAGTTGCTGGCGAAGAAGGTGAAGATACTTTTCAACTCCTTGCGCTTGCCCAAGGCAGCGAGGAACTTTTCGGTCTCTTCTCCGAGCCGCTTGTAGTCCATCGTGTTCGTCTTGTCCAAGACACGGCAGGACACGCCGCCCGCCGCGCCGAAGCCGGGAACCGCGGGGGGCTCGAAGAACTCGAGCTTGACGTTCGCGATTTCGGCCCCTTTCTTCTCCAGCTCTTGGATGATCTCTTTCGAGGTCATCTTGCGCTCGGCCCAGGGCTTCAAATTGATCAAGCAGGTTCCGGCGTTCGAGCCGCGGCCTTCGGTCAGCACCTCGTAACCGGCCAAGGCAGATACCGAGTTGATTCCCTCGATCGTTTTGGCGATTTGCTGTAGCTCATGGCTCTTGGAATTGGTGTACTCCAGCGTCGAGCCGGGCGGCGTTTGAAGAATGCCGTAGATCATCCCTTGGTCTTCCAAGGGGATGAAGCCCGCCGGAAGCTGCGAGCTCAGGGCGACCACGCCGAATGCGAAGCCCCCGATGACCAAGGTCGTCAGCAAGCGGCGCTTGACGATCGGTCCCAGGAACACGGTATAAGCGACCGTGGTCTTCTCGACGGCGCGGTCAAACGCTTTACGCACGAAGGGCACGACATTCAGCAGCAAGCCCATCCATCCCCACAGATGGTAGATGAGAAGATTGAGCGGTACGGCCATCGCCACAGCCGCAACAATCATCACGATCTTGCCCAGCCACCCGCGCTTCGGCTGGTGGCCGTGGGGCTTGAGAATCATCGCGCAGAGCACCGGTGTGACCGTCAGGGCCACAACGCCGGAGAGCACGATGGACGAGGCCATCGTAATGCCGAACTGTTTGTAGAACTGGCCCACCGGCCCGGGAATAAAGGTCACCGGCACGAACACCGCCGTCATCACGAGCGTGATGGCGATAATCGCGCCGCTGATCTCGTTAATAACTTCCTTCGTCGCCAGATAAGGCGAGAGGTGCTTTTCAGCCATCTTGGCATGCACCGCTTCGACCACCACGATCGCGTCATCCACCACCACGCCGATCGCCAACACCAATGCGAACAGCGTGATCAGATTGATCGACAACCCGAGCATCTGCATGAAAAAGAAGGCCCCAATCAACGAGACGGGGACCGCCAGCGTCGGAATCAGCGTGGAGCGAAGATCCCCGAGGAACATGTACACCACGAGCGAAACCAGCAAGAAGGCTTCCAACAAGGTGTGAAGCACCTGCTCGATCGAGGCCTCCAAGAAGGTGGAGACGTCGTAGCTGACCTGAAAATCCATGCCCGGAGGGAATTTCTCTTCCTTGATCTCCTTCAGCTTCTCTTTGACTTCCTCAATGACGGTGGCCGCGTTCGTGCCGGGAATCTGCTTGAGGACGATGGCAGCCGAGGGATAGCCGTCCATATCCGAATAAAGATTGTAGTACGAAGGGCCCAACTCGATTTGGGCAACGTCCTTGAGCCGCAGAATTTCACCGTCGGGGTTCGCCTTCAGGATGATTTGTTCGTACTGCTCCGGCTTGTTGTAACGCCCCACCCAGGTGAGCACGTATTCAACCGTTTGCGAGGTTCTGCCGGTGGCCTGGCCGAGTCGTCCGGGCGAACCCAACATGCTCTGTTCTCGGACCTTCGCCATGATGTCGTCGGCCGAGACGTTGTAGGCTCGCATGCGTTCGAGGTTCAGCCAGACGCGCATGGCCATCGCGCGGCTGCCGAGAATATTGGCGCTGCCGATGCCCCGCACCCGCTTGATCTCGGGCACCACGTTGACGAAGGCGTAGTTGTAAAGGAAATCCTGGTTGTGACCCGGATCGGTGCTGTAGATGTTCACGTACATCAACATGCTCGTCATCTGCTGCAGCACGATGATGCCTTCCAGCTCGACAATCGGCGGGAGCCGCTGCTTCACCGTCTGAATGCGGTTCTGGACGTTTAGAACCGCCACGTTCGGGTCGGAACCCGGCTCGAAAATGATCAGAATCGTGGCCTCGCCGGCGCTGGTACCGGCGGAGATCATGTAGCGCATGTTCTGTACGCCGTTGATCGCCTGTTCCAAAATGACCAGCACCGAATCGACCAATACGTTGGCGCTGGCGCCGGGATACGCCAGCGTGACCACGACGCTCGGCGGAGCGACGTTGGGGAACTGCGAGATGGGCAGGGTTTTGATGGACAACCCGCCGAGGAACAAAATGATGATCGAAATGACGATCGCCAGGGCCGGTCTACGGAGGAATTGCGAGAACATCGTTTCGAGCGCGTCGGCTTTCTGTTGGTGCTTCTAGCGCAGCAGCGGAGCTATTCCGCGTGATACTTGAGGTTGGCAACGACCTCTTCCGGTTGACGATCTTCGAACTCCACCTTGTCGCCGTCGCGAACTTGGCGGATCCCCTCGAGCACGATTACGTCCTTCACATCAAGCCCCTTCTTGAGGACGAAGAGGTCCTCCAGTTCATTCTGGATTTCGATCTCGCGCTGGTGCGCCACATGGTCCTGGTCGATGACATAGACGTACCGCTTTTGGAGCACCTCGAACGTCGCCCGTTGCGGAATAACGATGGCGTCGTTCTGCACCCGGCGGATCACCACGGTGCCGGTTTGACCGTGACGCAGCAAGCGCTCCGGGTTCAGAAAGTCGGCGCGGAAGGGGATGTTGCCGGTCTGGTTGTTGAAGTCGGCCTCGATCGCACCGATCTTGCCAGACTGGTTAAACGTTTGCTGATTAGCCAGCACCAATTCAATCTTCAGGTCCTCTTTATTCCTGTTCAGATTGGTCATGTATTCGAGGTAACGCGCTTCGGGCACGTTGAAGTAAACCCACATCAAGCTGTTATCGGACATGGTCGTGAGGATCTCCCCCTCCTCGACCAGGCTGCCCTGCTGATGGTGCAGGCGGTCGACAATGCCGTCGAACGGCGCTTTGACGGTGGCAAAGTTCAATTCGGCCTTCGCTTGCTCCGCCTTCGCTCGGGCCTTGAGCATTTTGGCCTCGACCAATGCCACCTCGTTTTGAGAGATCGCATTCTTATGGAACAAACTGTTGGCGTACTCGTACTCGAGTTGCGCGACCCTGGCCTCGGCGTTCTCGGCTTCGTACCTTGTCTGGTAAAGAACAGGGATGACCTTGAACAGCAGGTCGCCCGCCTTCACTTGCTGCCCTTCCCTGATGGTGATCGCCTCGAGATACCCGCGCTCCAAGGCGCGGACCTGGATGTGCCGCTGCGAGTGAATCTGGCAGACGTAGGGTTGGCTGAGGGTGATGGACTTCGACTCAGGGCTGGTAGCCGTAATCTTGTGGGCCTCGTGGTGCTCCTCCTCGTGCTTCGCACAAGCGGATAGCGAGAGGCAAACAAGGCCCAGGATGATCGCCAGGATCGGGGAAACTTTCATAGGGTTTCGCTCGTTGGTTACCTCTCGGGTCGCGAACCGGATCAAGCGTGGATCAAGGAGGGGAACATCAAAGACGGGAAGATGGCCACGCACATCTTCTCGGGCGCCGGCAAGCCGCCACAGAAGACGGCGACCACTAACTAACGTCGTCACCGGCCGCCACATGGCGAATGCGATTACTTGACCGTCCACGAATCGTATAACGCGATCGGAATGACGTCAATTTCTCCTCAACGGCGAGCTGCGCTGAAATCAGCGAAAAAGCGTGTTTTGCCGAGAAATACACGCGCACCCTGACGAAATTGTCACGAAACAATCGTCCCGCGGAGCTAACATCAGCAGCGTTAATAACGACAACAGAATCTCAGCAGGCAATTGCCATCTCGACTTTCAAGAACCTTGGCGGCTGCTTGCGACATTCTGACGGTGTGAGGCGCGGCAATCGACCGCCTTCTTCCCTTGGTTCAAGCAGCAACTACCGGCTCTTTGATCAGCGCGTGCGAGTCGGACCGCCGGTCACAGCCGGAGCCGCTGTTCTCGTGCGCGGTAAACGAGTTCCCGCCGCGCGGCTCGGGTATACTGAGTTGTTCCCGCCACGAGAGTCCCGCGCCCGCCCGATGCAAATCATGCCCCGCGCTCGTCTGTCGTTCTTAGGTCTTGTTCGCTGTCTTGCGGTGCTCGTCGTGATCGGCGCGTGCTTGCCGACGAATGTTGCCTGGGCAGCCCGACCGCTCGATTTCAACCGCGACATCGGACCGATCCTGTCGGAGAACTGCTTCGCCTGCCACGGGTTTGACGAGAAGGCTCGCCAAGCGGAACTGCGGCTCGACCTGGCCGAGTCGGCCACGGCTGATCGCGCCGGAACGGCGGCGATCGTTCCCGGTAGTGCCGAGAAGAGCGAAGCCTGGCGGCGGATCACCAGCAGCGATCCCGACGAACAGATGCCGCCGCCGTCGTCGAACCTAAAGCTCACCGATGAGGAAAAAGCGAAGCTGCGGCAATGGATCGACGAGGGGGGAAAGTACGCGGCTCATTGGTCGTTCGTGCCTCCGGTGAAGGCCGATCCGTCGCGCGTGAGCCGGCCCCAATGGGTGCGCAATGCGATCGATGCGTTCGTGCTGGCTCGGCTCGACGCCGAAGGGCTTGAGCCGGCGGCCGAGGCCGATCGCCGCATGTACATCCGCCGTGTGTCGTTCGATCTCATCGGTCTGCCGCCGACGGCCGAGGAAGTCGAAGCGTTCGTCAACGACCACGAGCCCGGCGCGTATGAACGGCTCGTCGATCGCCTGCTGGCGAGTCCTCACTTCGGCGAGAAGCTCGCCCTCGACTGGCTCGACGCGGCCCGCTACGCCGACACGAACGGCTTTTCGATCGATGGCGGGCGGCAACAATGGCTGTGGCGCGATTGGGTCATCCACGCGTTCAACAGCAACCTGCCGTACGACCGCTTCCTCGTCGAACAGTTGGCGGGCGATTTGTTGCCTGACGCCAACGATTCGACGTTGATCGCTACCGGCTTCCAGCGGAACAACATGGTGACGCACGAAGGAGGCACGATCCCCGAGGAAAATCTGGTCAACTACAACGCCGATCGCGTGAAAACCCTGGGCGAAGCGGTCCTGGGGCTGACGCTCGGCTGCGCTCAGTGCCACGACCATAAATACGACCCGATCCTGCAACGCGATTACTACCGGCTGTTCGCCTACTTCAACACCGCCAGCGATGTCGGGCTCGATGGTAACGGCGGCGTCGATCCTAAGCCGTTCAAGGCGCTGCGCACCGTGCTGAGAACCGGCGAAGAGCCATCGGTCGCCAAGCAGTTGGCGGCATTGCGCGAGCGGCTCGAGCATCCCGATCCGCGGCAACTTGCGGCCTGGGAGAAACAGCAGCATCGGAAACTCGCTGGTCGCGGCAAACATCTTCGCCTGCTGCCGGTCGAGCCGCTGAAGCTGAGCACCCCGAACCGCGGCAGCGGCTTCGAGATCGAAGGCACACGGATTCACATCCAGCAGCCCGGCGATTTGGCGACATACGATGTCTCGCTGAAGCTGCCGGCGACGAAGCGGCCCATCACCGGCGTGCGCGTGGTGTTCTATCCCGATAAAGATGCGCCGCAAGGTGGCTGGGGCTTTGGTCCCGCCGAAAAGCGCCCCAGCAGAAAAACACCGCCGCAAAAGTCCACCAAGGCAGCGGCTCCCACCGAGCCGACCGACGAAGACTCGCCAAAGCCAACGCCGCCACCTGTCGAGTCGCAAGTCAAAGGCAACTTCGTGCTCACGGCGTTCTCGGCAAGTGCCGACGCCGTAGCCGGCGACCAGGTGAACCTGTATCGCTTGCTCGCCGTGCGAGGCGTGACGGCCAACTCTTGGCAGGCAAGCTATCCGCCCGACGGCTGCCTCGACATGCGCAACGACGATGGCTGGTCTTCCGAGCTATCGTTCGACGGGCCGGTGCATCTGACGGTCACGTTCGACAAGCCGTTGTCGAGCGCCGAGACGCCGTTCGTCACCGTGCAGCTCAACTTCGGTCACGGCAAATCGCTGGTCGCCGCCCAGTTCGAAATCCTGGCCATGACCGGCCGCGACGACGGCAGCCCGCTGCCGAGCGACGTGATCGCCATCCTGGAAACCACCGCAAGGAATCGGTCCGCCGCGCAGACCGCGCAGCTCGCCGGGTACTTTGCGGCGCACGCTCCGGCGACCCGCGCGATGCGCGTGGCGATCGCGAACCTCGACGAGCGGCTGAAGGTGCAGACCGGCGAGTTTCCGACGATGGTGATGGACACCGCCGCCAAGCCGCGCGACACGTTCATCCTGCATCGCGGCGACTACGCGCAGCCGGGCGACAAGGTTTTGGCAGGCACGCCGTCGATGCTGCCGGCGCTCGATGGCAGTCCCGACACGCGCCTCGGCTTGGCCCAGTGGATCACAATGCCCAGCAATCCGCTGACGGCACGCGTGGCGGTGAATCGGTTCTGGGCGATGTTGTTCGGCGCGGGGATCGTGCGGACCTCGGCCGATTTTGGCTCGCAGGCAGAGCCGCCGACGCATCCGGAACTGCTCGACTGGCTCGCCGTCGATTTCGTCGAGCACGGTTGGGACGTGAAGCGGCTGCTGCGCACGATCGTGCTCTCGGCCACATATCGGCAAAACTCGGCCGCCACGCCGAAGATGCTCGAACACGATCCGCAGAACCGGCTGCTCGCGCGCGGACCGCGCTTCAGGCTCTCGGCCGAGCTGGTGCGTGATGCGGCCTTGGCCACCAGCGGCTTGCTGGTGCCGCGGCTCGGCGGACCGGGCGTGAACCCGTATACGCCCGGCGACCTGTGGCGCGAGATCAGCCATTACGGCAGCACCCCGGCGACCGCGCAGACGTTCGTGCAGGACCACGGCGAGAAACTCTATCGCCGTAGCTTGTACACCTTCTGGAAGCGGACGGCCCCACCACCGAACATGGCGGCGTTCGACGCGCCGAATCGCGAGGTGTGCGTCGTCTCGCGCGCGGCGACGAACACACCGCTACAAGCGCTGGTGCTGTTGAATGACGTGCAGTTTGTCGAGGCGAGCCGGGCGCTGGCCGAGCGGATCATGGCCCACGGCAAGACCGACGACGGGCGGCTGCGCTGGGCGTTCGAGGAATGCCTGTCGCGGCGGCCCAACGAGACGGAACTGTCGGTGGTCGCGAAGGCCCTTGGCCGCGAGCGAGCGCGATATGCCGCTGATGAATCGGCCGCCCGAGCGTACCTGGCCAACGGCGAGTCGCCGCGCGACCAATCGATCCCCGCCGCCGAGCATGCGGCCTGGTCGCAAATCGCGGCGCTGCTGCTGAACCTGAGTGAAGCCGTCACCCGCAACTGAAGACGTGATGCAACTGGCATGAACCCTGCCGACGAATTCCGACTGCACCTGAATCGACGGGCGTTTCTCGCCGGCGGCGCGCAAAGCCTGGGGGCGGTCGCGCTGGCATCGCTGCTCGATCCGGGGATCGCCGCGGCCAGCACCACGAACGGCCTGCCGCACTTTGCTCCCAAGGCCAAGCGCGTGCTCTGCCTGTTACAGTCGGGCGGGTTCTCGCACGTCGACCTGTTCGATTACAAGCAGACGGTCGTCGACTACCAGGGGCAGGAGATCCCGGCGAGCGTCAAGGGCAACCAGCGCCTCACCGGCATGACCAGCGGTCAGGCGGCGTATCCGGTCGTCGCGCCGCTGAAGCCGGGCCAGCGCTGCGGCAACAGCGGCGCCTGGATCAGCGACCTGTTGCCGCACATGCAAACGATCGCCGACGATATTTGCTTCATCAAAAGCATGCACACCGAGGCGATCAATCACGATCCCGCGATCACGTTCGTCAACACCGGCAACCAGCAGCCCGGCTATCCGAGCATGGGGGCCTGGGTGACGTACGGCTTGGGAAGCGAGAACCAGAACCTGCCGGCGTTCGTCGCCATGGTGTCGCAGGGGACGGGCAAGAATCCGGGGCAGCCGATCTTCTCGCGCTTGTGGGGAAGCGGCTTCCTGCCGTCGTCGTATCAGGGTGTCGGCCTGCGCCCGGGGGCCAATCCGGTGTTGTACCTGGGCGATCCTCCAGGGACCGACCGCCAGCAGCGGCGCGCGATGCTCGACGATCTGGCGGCGCTCAACACCCAGCGGGCCGCCGAGCTGGGCGATCCCGAAACGCTCGCCCGCATTCACGCCTACGAGATGGCCTTCCGCATGCAGTCGAGTGTTCCGGAACTGACCGACATCAGCGGCGAGACGGCCGCCACGCTCGATGCCTACGGCCCCGAGGTGCGCAAGGCCGGCAGCTACGCGGCGAACTGCCTGCTGGCGCGACGGCTGCTCGAGCGCGATGTGCGCTTCGTCCAATTGTTCCATCGCGGTTGGGACCAGCACATCGCCATCTCACGCCAGTTGCCCAACCAATGTCGCGACGTCGATCAACCGACCGCCGCGCTCCTCAAAGACCTGAAGCAGCGCGGCCTGCTCAACGACACGCTGGTGATTTTCGCCACCGAGTTCGGACGGACCGTGTTCAGCCAAGGCAAGTTCGGCGATCCCGGCATGGGCCGCGACCACCATGGCCGCTCGTTCACGGTGTGGCTGGCCGGTGGTGGCATCCGGCCGGGCATCGAATACGGACGCAGCGACGACTTCTGCTACAACATTGCCGAGAACCCGGTCCACCTTCGCGATCTGCACGCCACCATCCTGCACTGCCTGGGCATCGACCACGCGCGGTTCACGCACAAGTTCCGCGGCCTGCACACGCGGCTCACCGGCGTCGAGGAGGCGCACGTAGTTCGCGGCATTCTGGCGTGACGATCGGCCCAATCGTTACGGCCGTCGCCCGCACGGCGCAAGGCATGGGGGTTTTTACTCCCGCAGCCCGCATTTGCCGGTCCATCCGCGTCCTGGTCGGCGCTCGGAACCAACGGCGGTGTGCTAACTTAGCGTATGGGTCGCAATAGGCCACATCCGAGGGGCGGTTTCACGCTGGTCGAGATTTTGATCGTCGTGACGATCATGGCCATTCTCGCCGGAGCGATCATCCCACAGTTCAGCAACTCGACCAACGACGCCAAGAAAAGCGCCGCCGCCTACGACCTTAGCTACATGCGGTCGCAAATCCAAACCTATCGCGCGCAGCACGGCGGCTTGCTCCCCAGCCAATCGCTCGTCGAGTTGATCAGCCAGACAAACAGCTCCGGCGCGATCGGCAGCGGAACGAGTTATCCCTATGGCCCTTACGCGCCGACGATCCCGGTGAACCCGTACAACGGCATCAACACCGTGGTCGCGCCGGGCTCGATCCCGCCGACTGCCACCGTGAGCGGCGCCGGCTGGCTGTACGACACGGCCAGCGGCAGCTTGTGGCTGAACGACACCACGACGCCGTTCGCCTCGCAATAGCGCGCGGGACATATCAACTTAGTCAAGATGCTGCATCGGGGCTGCGTCATTTCACCGATGACTTAATGCGAATGCGGCGATACTCCATCTGGCCGCGGTCCCCTTCCAAGCCGATCGGACCGGTCGCGGGAACTTTCATGTTGTCGGTCAGTAGCTCGCCGCTGCAGGTGGCGTGTGCCGTTTCCCCTTTCACCGTGACGACCAGCTCGTTCCAGTCTCCTTCCTGGAACCGCTCGAGCTGCTTGTACGGACCGGCCAACAGAAAGTCGCGGCACTGGAGCTGCGGCTGCCGGATGAACACGCCGCTATCAGCGTTCGGCGTGGCGCGGAACTCGAGCTTGAGCACGAAGTCGGCGTCGAACTCCTTGGTGGTCCAGAGCGTTTGGACGCGGCGGCCTTCCGATGGCGTCATCACAACCAGTCGTCCGTTGATCGCGCGGTATCGCCCGTCGGGGCTCGCCGTCCGGCCGTCGAACGTCGCCGCCTCGGTCACTTCAACGAACACGGGGGCATCGGGCTTGGGATTTTTCGGAGTTGGGCGCGGCGGCGTGGGCCGCACACCCCAGCCGGTGAGATCATGCCCGTTGAACAAACTGACGAAGCCCGGCTCCGGCACGAAGGTGTCCGGCTCGGTGTCCATGAAGCCGAGCGTCGCGAAGATCGGCCGCAACGCCGCCGCCCAGCGATCGTAGCCGACCGGGTTGAGATGCAGCAGATCGGGGAACCATTTCGGATTGGCGTCTCCGTTGGGTTCGGCAAACAGCGTCCAGGTATCGACCACCGTCACCTGCGGGTCTCCCTTCACCGCCGCATCGAACAGCGCGTTCACGCGATTGATCGTCTCGGCCGGCCGATGCTTCGACGCGGAGCTTGGGAAGATGCGGCAAAGCACGATCGGCGTTTTCGGATTGTGTGCCTTGATGGCGGTGATGATCTTTTGGAAGTTCCGCGCGATCGCTTCCGGCTCGACCCCGACTTCGATGTCGTTGGTTCCCATTAGCAACACGATCGCCGACGGATTCAAGGCGAGCACGTCTTCCTGAAGCCGGATCAGCATGCCGCGCGTGGTGTCGCCGCCGATGCCGCGATTGACGAGCTTCATGCCGGGAAACTTGTCCCGGAATGCCGTGCCCCAGCCCTGCGTGATCGAATCGCCGAGAAACACGACCGCGTGCTGGTCCTGCTCGATCTGTCGGGACCACTGGCTGCGAGCGTCTTGCCAACGCTTGACGTAAGCATCGTAGCGGCGCAAAGCCCCTTCGCCCGGCAAGCCGCTCTCGTCGGTGGGCAGCGCCTTCTCGGGCAACAACGGCCCGGCAGTTTGTGCCTGGGCGACGACAACCTGCCACGCCAAGAGCAACACAGCAGGGAGAAGGAAGCGTTGCACGACAGCGGCTCGATTCATGACAGGTTCTCGCACGAAGTGTCCAATTCCCGACGGCAGCGAGAACAATCTTGATCCACGACAAGCCGTCCGGCAACCAGGACGGATTAGTTCCCTCTCTTCGCCTTTTTGGTTGTTTTGCCGGCGGCGCGCTTTGCCTGGCGCCGGGCCTGCTTCGCTTTGGAGTTGTCGCGAGCAGTCGGCTCGGCCTGCTCGGCGTTCCAGCCGTCGTACAGCTTTTGCAGATCGGCGACGCGCGTCGGCTCGGCGCTGGCCAGGTCGTTCGACTCGGCGAAGTCGTCCTTAAGATTATACAACTCGGGCTTCCCGCTGCCGGTGTGCGATACCACCAGCTTCCAATCGCCGTCGCGCACGGCCCACTGCTCGCCGAACCGCCAGAACATGGTGTCGTGCGGTCGCTCGTCATTCTTGCCGGTCAAATATGGCAGCAGATCGACGCCATCGAGCTTCCACGACGACTCGACCTTTCCGCCGGCCGCGGTGATGACCGTCGGCAGCACGTCGAGATTCATCACCGGTCGGGTTTCGATCTGGCCGGCGGGAACGGTTCCCTTCCACTGCACGAAGAACGGCACGCGCGGTCCGCCTTCGAACGTCATGGTCTTGAAGCCGCGGAGTCCGCCGTTCTGCGAGGTGGTGGTGGCGGTGGGTCCGCCGTTGTCGCCGATGAAGAACACGGTCGTGTTTTCTTCCTGGCCGAGGTCGCGAATCTTGCCGAGCACCTGGCCGATGGCATCGTCCATGGCCGACATCATCGCAGCGAACGTGCGGCGCTTTGCATCGGCGATGTTCGGAAAACGGTCGAGATACTTTTCGGGCGCTTGCAGCGGGGCGTGCTGCGCGTTGAACGGCAGGTACAGGAACCACGGCTTGTCGTGATTGCGGCTGAGCCAATCGACGGCGCGCTCGGCGTATTTATCGGTGGTGTAGAAATCGTCGTCGTCGATCTTTTGGATATCCTCTGACCGGCGCGAATCGACAAAGTTCGTCGGATGATAGAACGGCGTGTTGCCCAACGTGCCGTAGAACTCGTCGAAGCCCCGATAAGTTGGGTAATAATCTTTCGAGGCGTTGCCTCCCAGGTGCCATTTGCCGACGATGCATGTGGCGTAACCTAGCTCCTTCAAGCGCTGTGGAAGCGGCGTTTCCTTGAGCGACAAGCCACTGTGCTGCGCGACGGCATTGAACTCGTGGCCGAAGCGCGTCGGATAACGGCCGGTCATCAGGCCGGCACGCGACGGGCTGCAATACGTGGCCGCCACGTACCCTTGAGTGAAGCGGATGCCGCCCGTTGCAATCGAATCGATGTTCGGCGTCGGAATGTCTTTGCACCCTTGCACGCCGGTTTCGCCCCAACCCAGGTCGTCGGCGTAAATGATCAGGACATTCGGCTTCGCGGCTGCATGGGATGGCGAGGGAAGGCTCGCTAGTGCGGTCACAACCATCAACAGGGCGGCGTGTCCCGCGACGCGGCGATACGACATGGCTAATACTCCCCAATCGAACAGAGAAGCGGCAACGAGACGACGACCGTGCAGACAAGACGATCGAGCTGGCCGGATTATTTTGTCGCCGGCGTTGACTTGCACGGCGGGCATCACGTTCCGACGCGGTCTGGCGAGCGCTGGTCGTTGTTGAAGCACTCCAGTTCGCAGTCGCTGAGGCGCGGCGCAGGAAATGGCGGCTCTCTGCGACTGCCGCCACCGATCTCAGCAGCCGCCGCTACGACAAGCTGAAAGCACGGCTCGACAACAGCGGCCTCGGCGATCCAGCGCAAATAGTCGGCAACTCACTGCGCCGGTAAATGTAACGCATACTTGACATCACGTAATGTCACGTATACATTACATCACACTGGGCATTTGAATCGCATTTCACCGTGCTGTGGGGGTTGATGCAATGAACGCTCTGGAGCGTGTCGCGTGGTGGAACCTGTTCTGGGTAGTGCTCGCATCGGTCGCGGTCGCCGCGTCGTGGCCTTGGTTAGGGTTGGTGGCGTTGAGTTTCTTCGGACTGATGGGCTTCGCGGGATTTAGCGCGCTGTTCCTGCGCCGTCCTGGGTTTCGTGCCCCACTCGACGAGCGAGATCATGCCATTGGCCGGGCGGCGCTGAATGCTTCGATGCGCGTGGTCTATGTGTTCTTTGTTTTCGGCTTTGTGTGGGTCATGCTCACGTTCGGCGGTGGTCCCACGGTGCCGGGCAAGTGGATCAACCTGATGGCGTGGAGCGGTTTCGCCTTGGTGATTGCCGTTCAGTCGCTGGTGACGCTGTGGCATTACCGCCAGGATCATCGCCATGCCGCATCGTCCTGAGGGAACGCTGGCCAACCGCATTCGCGACCTGCGCAGCGAGAATGGCCGGCTGACCCAAGAACAACTCGCGGAGCGCGCTCAAGTGACCCGGCAGACGATCATCGCCGTCGAGGCCGGCCGCTACGTGCCGTCGCTGATTCTTGCGATGCGCATCGCGCGGGCGCTGAAACACTCGGTCGAAGAAGTGTTCTGCCTGGACGATTAGCGCGGCGTGGACTCGCCGCCGGCCGTCACATCGTAGCAGGCGATCTCTTCGTCGTTGCGGACATACAGCCGGCCGTGGGCGACGACCGGATGGTTCCAGGTCTTGCCTTGGATCGCTTGGAAACGACCAAGTTCTTCAAGCCGCTCGGGCTGCGCGGCCACAAGCACCGCTTCGCCCGTCTCGCTGATCACCAGCAGCAACCGTTGATCGACAAGCAGCAGCACCTGGCCGTGCCCGTAGCGTCCCCCTTTCCAGCGCCGCTTGCCGCTCTCAAGATCAACGCAGCCGAACACCGCGTCGTCGAACCCATACAAGAAACCGTCGAGGACGACGAAATCGTTATAGGCTGGCTTCATCGCCTTGGATCGCCACAGCTCGGCCGGGTTGGACTGGTCCTTGGCTGCCACGTCGACCAGCACCAGCCCCAAGTCTTCCGAGCCAATGAGAATACCGCGGTCGATTTGGCGCGGCTGCACCGCGCGCCAGATGCCTTGCTTGGCCGCTGCAAACTCCCAGGCAAGTTTGCCCGAGGCGGCTTCGACAGCCACCAAGCCGCGATCGCTAAGCAGGGTCACTTCTGTCACGCCGTTGCGCACAATCTTCTGTGGCGAACTGTAGCTGATCGCTCCGGTGGGGACCGACCACATCGGCTCGCCCGTCGCCGCATCGTAGGCGAGCATCCCCTTGTCGTTTTCGCCGCCGGCGTACACCACCACCACACCGTCGGTCACCAGGGGCGAACTCGAAAAGCCCCACATCGGCAACGGCGCGCCCGATTCGTTGGCAATGTTTCGCGACCAGCGGAGCTTGCCGCTGGCGGCGTCGAGGCAGTTCAAGACGCCAGTCGCCCCCAGCGAGTAGATGGCACCGTCGGCGAACGTCGGCGTCGAGCGCGGCCCCGCCCCCGCTTGCCCGTCGGAGAATCGTGTTGTGTCGGCGTGGCTCCAGATCTCGCGGCCCGTCGCTGCGTCGAGGCACACCAGCACTTCCTCCTCGCCGCGCTGCTCCTGGGTGAACAATCGGCCGTCAACGATGAGCACGCTCGACCAGGCTGGACCGACGCGCTGCCGCCAGACCAGCTTCGGCGCCGCGGTGTTCCAATCGGTGGCGATCGTCACGCCGCGCAGCTCACCTTGCCGCAGCGGTCCGCGGAATTCCGCCCAATCACCGGGCCGCAGCTCGATGCCATCGACCTTCGGTGACGTTGCCGCCGGTGTGTTCGTCTTGGCGTCGGCGCGCTCGGCCAGATACACCTGCTCGGCCGAGCGAGTCCAGCGCAGGCGAATGTTCGCTCCGCCGGTACCGGTGACCCCGTCCATCGTCACCACGCAGAACAGCCCCCACGCGCCTGTCACCGCGACGACCGTGCCCCACCGCCGCGCCTCGGCCGACATCCGCCGCGCCACAGCCAGCCAAAGGCACCACGCCGTCAAGGTCACCGGCAGCGCGATGAACACCAACCCCATCGGCCCGAACGAACGATCGCAGAGGAATCCGGCGGTCACGCCCGCAATCGCCCACAGCGACCATAACATTGCCCGCTCGCCGAAGCGGACCGTGCGATTCGTGAACCACCACGCTGTGACGAGCAACAGCAGCACAGCATTCGCGGCCATGCGCGACATGAACCGCGCGTAAATCGGCAGTTCGAGCACCTGGGTTGCGGCGTAGAACGCCCAATAGGCGAAGACAAGCACCACACCCGGCCACATCCGCAGGGCGCAATGAGGGGGCGGCGTTTTCACCCGGACACATTCCGGCACGGAATCGATCACATCGGCAATGGACATGGCAACGCTCACTGGAAAGAAGGACGACGGTGGTCCAACCTACTCGCGCAACGTGCAAGGCTCAAAGAGCAATTCCGCGGTGCTAGCGTGCCGTATTACAACACCAAGAGAAAAACATACGCTTGAGACGAGACGTTGCGGCGGCGATCGTCGTAAGTCGTTACGTTGCGGTGTAACTTCCAGTCGGAGGGCGCATTTTAGCGTCGAATACGCGATTTTTCGTCGCGGCTGTGCGATCCGCTGGTAGAAGGAAATCATTCCCGCCTGTTAGAGTTTCCCGCCTAGGTTCGAGTGCCGGCCGATTGAGTCATTGAAATTGTTGATGGGGCAGATCGGCCGAATGCTGGTGGTTGTGGTTGTCGTCGTGTTTACGGCTCGCGCGGTGCCTGCGCAGACCACGACGCTCAGCTCGTCGGCGACCTACGACGGCTCGATCGCACCGTTCGGCGACACGCAGTCGCCGGGCATTTTGGTGATCGACGGCTCGGGCTCGCCGGTGCTCACGCTCACCAACAATGCCACCACGAGCGGCGTGCAGGGACTCTACCTGGGCACGACGAGCGGCAGATCGGGCGGCCTCGATATCTACGGTAGCAGCCTGTTCACCAACCTGGGCGATGCCTCGCTAGGGGCGGTCGCGGGGGGCACCGGCTCGGCGGTGAGCAGCGGCAGCGCCTGGAACGACAGTGGCAACCTGTACCTCGGTGGCACCAACGGCGGACCGCCGGCACTGGGTCGCTCACGGTCATCGACAGTGGAACACTAACAGTTGGCGGCACGTTGAAGATCGATACCGGTGGCATGCTTGCGCTGGGGCTTGGCGGAGTGATCGTCACGACCAACTTCGACGCCAGCACCGGCACGTTCAACTTCACCGGCGATGCACTTACCGTCAACGGCGGTACTTACACGTCTGCCGGAACGCTTGCCGTCGAGGGGAACAACTCGCCGCAGTTCGTGCTCACGAACGGGGCGATCGCAAGCGGAGTCAGCGCGGTGGTGGTTGAGACGCAATCCAGCGGCTTATCGATCCTCAATGGCGCTACCCTGTCGCAAAGCGGCACCGCTACGTCAGCGGCGGCACGCTCACCGTCAGCGGCGGAACCGACACGCAAACGGCCGGACCGCTGGCCATTAACGGCGCCAACGTTCCCACATTGGTGCTGGCCGGCGGCGCGACGATGAGCGGAGTCGCGGCACTCACGATTGGCGGCACGTCGGGTGCGTTCCACGATACGTCGAGCTCGCGCGGGGTCGGCCGGACCGCCAGTCTCGCGCTGGCTGTGCAGAGCGGTGGTGTGGCGACGATCGACGGCTTGCTGCAAATGACTGCCGGCGGCACGCTCTCGCTCGGCAGCAGTGGGGCGGAGCGATCCTTGGGCCATGCAGCATAGGCGCCGCAAGCGGGGTTCACTAGAGTCTCGTCCCCATGCTCTCTCTTTTGATCCAGCGATTGTCGATCGTCAACCGGCGCGAGCCGTCGCGCCCGGCTGCGC
>DATAXP010000120.1:0-15436 GCA_036272935.1 Pirellulales bacterium
TTTGCGTTAGCCACCTCGCACTGATAGCCGTAGACCGTCCCCGCCTTGATCTTCTTCGTCTTGCCGTCGTATTCGAACTCCATCTCTTCGTGTGCAACGTGGCTGCGAATCTGGCATCCCGAGTTGAGTGCCGGATCGCACTTCACGTCGAACTCGAGCTCGAAGTTGCCGTAGTCCTTGTCGGTGCAGAGAAATGTGTTGGGACTCCCCTCGACCGTCGTGCCGACGATCGTGCCGTCGTCGACCTTGTAGGTTGCCGTGCCGCCGCGCACCGTCCAACCGTTCAGGTCTTTACCGTCGAACAACGACGTCGGCTTCTCATCAGCGGCCACCGCGATCGTGGCTGCACTCACCGAAAGTAGACAGATCAAAACAAGCGTGCGCGTCATCGTGCTTTTCCTCACTTGGTGCGTGGCGACAGGTTGCTTAATTCATCCCACAAAAACGCGCTGGCGCGAATCCCGCGATGAAAATCGGCCAGGCAGAATTTTTCGTTCGGTGAATGCGTGTTGTCGTCGTTCAGCCCCCAGCCCAGCAGCAGCGTGTCGACGCCGAGCGTGTCCTTGAATGTCGAGACAACCGGGATCGAGCCCCCCTCGCGAATGTACACCGGCGGCTTGCCAAAGCCGTGCTCGATCGCCCGGGCCGCAGCCGCCATGTACGGATTATCCAGCGACACCACCACACCCGGTGCGGCATGGTAACTGGTCAGGTGCATCGTGATTCCTGGCGGACACGCGCGGCGCAGCATCGCTTCGAGCGATTGCTGAAGTTTGATCGGGTCCTGCTTCGGCACCAGGCGGAAACTGAACTTTGCGCTCGCCTTCGAGGGGAGCACAGTTTTCGATCCTTCGCCCTGATAGCCGCTCGTGAGACCGTTGATGTCGCACGTCGGCCGTGCCCAGCGGCGTTCGATGGTCGTGTACCCCTCTTCGCCCGCCAAGGCATCAACGCCCAGCTCCTGCATGAACGCGCGCTCGTCGAACCCCAGCTCGGCCATCTGCCGCCGCTCGCGATCGGCCAGCGGCACCACGTCGTCGTAGAAGCCTGGCACCTGCACGCGGCCGCGATCGTTGACCAGCGCCGCCAGCATCTTCACCAGGGCATTGGCCGGGTTGGCCACCGCTCCGCCGAAGCTGCCTGAGTGCAGATCGCGATTCGGGCCGGTGAGCCGCAGCTCGAAGTACGCAATCCCTTTCAAGCCATAGGTGATGGCCGGGCGGCCGGGAGCGAACTGGCAGGTGTCGCTAATCACCACCACGTCGCAAGCCAGCCGACGGCGATGCTCGACGATGAACGCTTCGAGATGCTCGCTGCCGACCTCTTCTTCCCCTTCGATCAGGTATTTGAGGTTGATCGGCAAGCGGCCCTCACTACGAACCCACGCCTCGGCGCTCTTGATGTGCGTGAACATCTGCCCCTTGTCGTCGGTCGCACCGCGGGCATAGAGGTTGCCGTTGCGGCGCGTCGGCTCGAACGGGGGCGAGATCCACAAGTCGAGCGGATCGGGCGGCTGCACGTCGTAGTGACCGTACACCAGCACGGTCGGCGCACCGGGGGCATCGAGCGATTCGGCGTAGATGATCGGATGCCCCGGTGTCTCGAACACCTCGGTCTTCAGCCCCATAGCACGAAACTGATCGGCCACCCAGTTGCCTGCCCGCCGTACGTCGTCGCGGTAGGCACTGTCGGCGCTCACGCTCGGGATGCGCAGCAGCTCGCACAGCTCTTCTTCGAACTGCGCCGCTGAATCGGCCAGATACTTTTCGAACAGCGCCATGCGACTGCGATGTTGCTCGGTTTTTCTTTTCGCCGCTGGGAGGCGTCCAATATAATGAGAGGGTTCCCAGCGGGCCATGACCGAAATCGTCGAAAAGGAGTGCCGCGTTGCCCGAAGCCGCCGCAGCCACCGCCGAGCCAGAGGTCGCCCAGCCTGAAGTCGTCGACGCTCCGGCCGAGAAGAAGCATGCCGATCGACGGAAGAAGCCGAAGCGTCAGCCTCCGTACAACGTCTTGCTGTGGAACGACGACGACCACAGCTACGCCTACGTGATGACGATGCTGCAGGAGCTATTCGGCCATCCGCTGGAAAAGGGCTTTCAACTCGCCGAGCAGGTCGACAAGCAAGGCCGGGCGATCGTGCTCACCACCACCCGCGAGCACGCCGAACTGAAGCGAGACCAGATTCACGCTTACGGCAAGGACGCGCTCATCGCCGCTTGCAAAGGCTCGATGAAAGCGTCGATCGAACCGACGGAGTAGCGGCAAAGGCGGAACTCAGAATGCAGAAGTCAGAAGTGGCGGCGGCCGACATGCAGAAACTTCCGTCTTCTGACTTCTCACTTCTGCCTACTCTCCGCACCGTCACGCTGGGTTGCAAAGTCAACCAGTACGAAACCGAGTTTGTCCGCCAGGCGCTGGTGGGCACCGGCTATCGCGATGCCGCGGCCGACGAGCCGGCCGAGCTGTGCATCGTCAACACCTGCACCGTGACGGCCGAAGGAGACGCCAAGAGCCGGCAGACGATCCGCCAACTTGCCAAGCGCAATCCCGGAGCGCGGATCGTGGTGATGGGCTGCTATGCCACACGCGCCCCCGACGAGGTGGCCTCGCTGCCTGGAGTCGCCGAAGTGGTGACCGACAAGCGGGAATTGCCCGACCTCCTCGGCCGCTGGGGCGTGGTCGACGTGCCGACCGGGATCACCCGGTTCCGCAATCGCCGGCGAGCGTACATCAAGGTTCAGGACGGCTGCATGCTGCGGTGCAGTTTTTGCATCATCCCGTCGGTCAGGCCACACCTGATGAGCCGCCCGGTCGAGCACATCGTCGATGAGGCGCAGCGGCTGATCGACAACGGCTACCGTGAGCTGGTGCTTACCGGCATTCACCTCGGGCATTATGGCGTCGATATGAACCGCGGGCGGCCGAAGCGCGATTGGATGCGACTCGCGAACCTGCTCGATCGGCTGGCGCGGTTGCCGGGCGAGTTTCGCATCCGCCTATCGAGCATCGAAGCCACCGAAGTCACGCGCGAGTTGATTGCCGTGATAGCCGAGCATGCCGAGCGCGTTTGTCCGCACCTGCACGTGTCGATGCAGAGCGGCAGCGACACGGTGCTGCGCCGCATGCGCCGCCGTTGGGGCGCCCGGCGGTTCGTCGATCGTTGCCGGCTGGCTGCCGAGGCACTCGATCGCCCGGCATTCACCACCGACGTGATCGTCGGCTTCCCCGGCGAGAGCGACGCCGAGTTCGACGAAACCTTGTCCGTCTGCCGAGAAGTCGGCTTCTCGAAGCTCCACATCTTCCCGTTCAGCGCCCGCCGCGGCACCCCCGCAGCCACCATGCCCGACCAGGTGCCGCCGAGCGTCGTAAACGAGCGTTGCTACCGGCTCGAAGCGCTCGAGGTTGAACTACGCGACCAGTACTACCGCAGCCTCGTCGGCACACGGCTGCGCGTGCTCGTCGAGCCGTCGCACTCCGAGCGGCTGGGCTACGTGCTCGGCACTGCTTGCCGTTACGCGACGGTCGAACTTCCTTCCGCGAGCGCTGCGTACGGCGACTTCGCCAACGTCACGATCCAGCGTGTTGCCGACGGCTATTTGCTCGTCGGCTCAGATTCGACTGGCAGCGATTCGAGAAACCGCCGATACGCGGCATCGAGCTGTTCGTAGCTCGCGCCGGTCAGCTCGCTAAGCGTGTTCACGCGATCGCGTCCCATGTAGACGGCAAACAGATAGTCATCGAGCGCATCACGGTATCGCCCGGCCTCGGCATGCATTAGAAAGTGCGACATCGCCGCCGCCTCGCTGTACAGCTTCACCAGCCGCGGATCGCCTTGAAACCGCACCCGGTCCATCGCCGTCAGCTCGGCCAGCGGCACGAAGAAGTTTTCTTTCAGCGTGCGATACCGGGCCGCCAGCAGGCGCGGCGCCTCGGTGCCACCCAGCAGGCAGTAGCTGCCACGGTCGGCGAGCGTCTCCATGTAGCAAGCGATCCCTTCGACGACCCAGAAGTTGTGCGAGTCGCCGAACGGCCCGCGGCGCGATCGCACCTCGGCAAACAACTGGTGCGTCGCCTCGTGGTACAGCGTGGTGTCGTCTTGCTGACCGGCAAAGAAATAGGCCGTGCGGGCGTCGGGATCGTAGTAGCCGGTCGAAACGCCGATCTGCGGCTGCTTGCCGACGAGCGCGGCGACGTACTCATCGCGCGTGCGGAAGTACACCACCTTGTGCCGCTGCGGCGTCGGCGGCTTCGGCGTGCCGCCGCGCAACCAAGCGGTCACGTCGGCCTCGGTAGCGTGGTACAGAATGAACACCTGCCGCCAGGTGCGATACAGCCGCTCGAGCCGCGTCGCCAATCGCACGCCTTCTTCCAGGCTCTGATTCGTGCGGACGCTGTAGTGTTCGGTGACCACTTCCCAACCGGTGTTCACGTCGCCGACGCGCCGCGCTTCCTCGGCAACACTCATCCAGGTGCCGCGATAAAACCGTTCGCCGCGCTCGTAACGCGCCGCTCGATCGCGTAGCAGCCAACCCCAGCGCTCGTGCCACACCTGATTGCCGTGCGCCTTGTCGATCTCATAGGTCGTGAGCCAGCGCCCCTCGCGCATCTGATAGCCAAGAATGCGCCGAGCGTCGGCGTGGTCAGAATTCTCACGCGCCGCGGCGGCGACTAGTTCGTATGCCAACGAAAGGCGATGCTGCTTCCCCGCTTCCTGCGCCAGGGCGAACAGGGCGTCGGCCTGCGCGCGGCGCAGCGCCGCGAAGCGCTCGCTGAACTCGCGCTGTGCCGCGGATGCATCGGCCGGCAGCGGCGGCTCGGTCACTGCACGCATCACCGCCACGGACAGCGTGAATGCATCGGCCGACATGATCCACGCGCGCACCCGGGCGGCCTGGTCGCTTAGCTTTTGCTCATCGCACCAGCGGGCCAGTTCATCGAGCTTCGTGGCATACGCCTGCTCCAGTGTCGCACGGTCGGCAGCCACGTCGGCGCGTGCCGCCGGCGCAATAGCCGCCAACATCACCACGATACAGACAGAGCGCATATCTCTAGCTTAGCCCGAAGCGGACGGCGAGGGAGAGCCGTGTACCCACGTCGCCCTCGCTCGCGCGTCGGGCTGGTAGTGCCCCTGCTGTTGTGGCACGGTCTCCCGACCGTGCTGCCGCTGGCATGGTCGCGAGACCATGCCAGCGGCAGGTCGCCATAACGGCGGGTCAAAGCCCGCAATTCGCTTGTGACGGTGGTTTGGCGCGATTATCCTGCGGTTTTGTCGGACTTTTGGGCGCGGGCCCATCCAATCGAAGGGGGGCTGGCTATGGGACGGCGACACGGGGCGAAGCGTCGGGCAGAAGTTCGGTCGCAGCGCAGCTCGCGGCATCACCGGCCCGCGTTTCGCAGCCTGGGGTTCGAGCCGCTCGAAGGTCGCCGGCTGCTCACGAGCATCGTCGTCACCACCGCCAGCGATGCCGTCTCGCACTCCGGCGAATCGCTCCGCGACGCGATCGCCACGGCCAATGCCGACGCCCATAACGGCACCAGCGACACGATCACGTTTGCGGCGAACCTGAACGGCCAGACGATCACCCTGTCGCAAGCGACGCTAGAACTCGGCGCCGGCGGCGCGGGCACGGGCGTGATTTCGATCGTCGGGGCCGGACAGGTCACGATCAGCGGGGCCAGTGCCTACACCGTGTTCACGGTCGATGCCGGCGTGACAGCCTCGCTGCAGGGGCTCGCGATCACGCTGGGCTACTCCAGCGCCGATGGCGGCGGCATTATCAATGCCGGAACGCTCACGGTCAGCAACTCCACACTCAACGGCAACATAGCGCTCGAGGGCGGCGGCATCGATAACACCGGCACGCTGACGGTCAGCAACACGACCATTGTCGGAAACACGGCCAACGGCGAAGGGTTGAACGGTGGAGCGGGAATCTACAACAACGGCGGCACGGCGACGATCACCAATACATTTTTCTCCGCGAATCTAGCCACAGGTTACTACTACTCCAATGCCGGCGGCGGAGGGGGCATTCGCAATCTGGGAACGATGACCGTCGGCGGGAGCGAGTTTGACGGGAATACAGCCACCGGCGGCGTCGGCGCGGGTGGCGCGGTCAATAACTCGGGAACGATGACCATCAGCGACTCCTCTTTCTCGAACAGCTCGTCTTTCCAAAGCGGCGGAGCCGTCATGAACTCCGGCACGCTGAGCGTGAACAATTCGACCTTTGCGCAAAACTCGGCCAACAACTACGGCGGAGCTATCTGGTCGAATAACGTGCTGACGGTCAGCAACTCCACGATCGTCGGCAACTATAGCGGGACCAGCGGCGGCGGAATTGTGTCCTATGGCTCCGTGACGTTGCTCAACACGATCGTGGCGGGCAACTCGGACTATAACGGCATTCCGGATATCGATGGCACGATTCAAAGCTCCAGCGCCTACAACCTCATCGGCAACGGCAACGGCGTGACCGGCATCAGCAACAACGACGCCAACCATAACCAGGTCGGCACGAGTGCCAGTCCAATCGCTCCGGGGCTCTCGTCGCTGTACTACTACGGCGGCGGCACCCAGACGATGGCCTTGTATGCCAACAGCCCCGCCCGCGATGCCGGCGGCGCGATCACCACGGTCAGCTCGACGATCACCCCCACCGCGACCACCATTCCCGTCACCCTCGGCTCCGCCATTGCCGTGACGCCAGGCAGTTACGTCATCCGTATCGACAGCGAACAAATCCTGGTGACCAACGTCTCGGGCAACACGCTCACCGTCACGCGCGGCTACAACGGCACGACCGCCACCTTGCATAGCGCCGGCGCCTGGGTCTATTGGGCGTCCGACCAGATCGGCCAGCCCCGCAGCGACTCCGCGCCCGATATCGGCGCCTTCGAATATCAAACACTGGATAGCTCCGTCAACCCGCTGCCGACCATCGTTTACTCCAGCACGGTGCTGGTCACCTGGTCGGGCCATCCTGCCACCAATGGTCCAGCAATCGCCAACTACACGGTGTACGTCTCTGACAACGGCGGTGCGTACACCATCTGGCAGAACCATACCACTGCCACCGCGGCGAACTTCGTCGGGCAGTTCGGCCACACTTATCGCTTCTATAGCGTGGCGACCGACCTGCGTGGCAATGTGCAAGTCACGCCCAGCGGCGCGCAGGCCACCACCACGCTGCTGCTCTTGCCGCCGGCGATCAACAGCCTCAGCGGCACGGTGAACTACACGGTTGGCAGCGGTGCGACGCTCATCGCTTCCGGTGCGACCGTCACCGCGGGCAGTAATACGCTGGGTGACGCGGTGCTGAAGGTGGCACTAACCGGTTCCTCGGGCAGCGCCGACGTGCTGACCGTCGTGGCCGGCAACGGCGTCACCCTCAGCAACAAAACGATCCTTTACAACGGCACGGCGGTCGGCGTGTTCCAGGCCGGCGCCGGCGCGAGCCCCTTGATTGTCCAGTTCTACATCTCGGCCACCACGGCCGCCGTGCAGGCGGTGCTCGACGACGTGGCGTTCTACAACACCAACGCGCAGGCCAGCATCTTCGACCGCACCGCGAGCTTCACACTCACCGACAGCTCGAATACCAGCTCGAATACCGCGACCAAGACGATCCACTTTGTCGCCGCCCCGCCCGTACTTGGCGGCATCAGCGGCACGGTGAACTACGCGCCGGGAGCCGGGGCAACGGTCGTGGCCAGCGGCGCCACGATCACGGCTGGAACCAACGGCCTGGCGGCGGCGAAGTTGAGTGTGGGGCTCGGCTCCAACGCCGGCAGCGCCGACCGCGTGACGGTGGTGGCCGGCAACGGCATCACGATCAACGGCACCCAGTTGCTCTATAACGGCGTCGTGATCGCCACGTTCGCGGCCGGCAGCGGCTCGACGCCTTTGGTGATTCAGTTCAACGCCAGCGCCACGGCCGCCGCCGTGCAGGCGGTGCTCGACGACGTGGCGTACTACAACACCAATCCGTCGATGAGTGTGTACGACCGCACGATCAGCTTCACGCTCACCGATAGCAAAGGCGTGGCATCGAACGTCGCCAGCAAGACGATCCACGTGACGTAGCGATTTTGAAATCGGGGTGCCAACTCTGCGGTCGATGAGCTGGGCAAATGATCGGCGGCGAAGAGATGTTCTGATGGTCGACGAGGATATCGAGATCGCCAGCAGTTTCAACGCATTTTGTAGGCTGGTCGGCACACATTGCGGCGCTTGATGTTACAAATCGATCAGCGGCGCGGGAGGTATCACCCAAAAATGAAACGAATCGCCGCCGCGCGAGATTTTGCCCCATCGTCGGGCGCGTGCTACGCCCCCAGCCGGCTCGCCAGCGCATGCAACTCGGCGCGCAGCGAGGCGACCTCGGCGCGCAGCGCTTCGACTTCGCCGCGCATGCCCGTGGCCGGCGGCGCTTCGGCGGCGTCGGCGTGACCGGCGTGTCCTTCTCCGGCACCAGCGAATTGAGCCCGCACCTTTTCCAGTTCCTGGGGCTGATACAGGGCGTGGGCGATCACCTGGCCGCGTCCCTCGGGCGTGATCGGAATTACCAGCCCCTTCTGCTTCAGCGAGGTCAGCACCGAGCGCATCTGCCCCAGGTCGGCAATCGGTTCCATCCGCGCGGCCCGACCGCGCAAATCCCCCTCCGATTGGGCACCGCGCAGCAACAACTCGGCCATCGCGGCCGCCTCGACCTTGTCGACACCCAGCCACTCGTAAAAATAATGTCGGTATTTAGGCACGCGCCCGCCGCCGATCACCTCGGCCACCGCTCCCAATTGCCGCAGATGATCGAGCGCCGTCTGAATATCGTCTTCCTCATAATTGGTTAACGGCGCGCGGTTATTCTTCTGATTGGCGCCGACGCGGATGGCGTTGAGCGTCATCGGATAGGCGTCGGTCGTTGTTTTCGCCTTTTCCAGCAGCACGCCGAGCACGCGGCGCTCGACCGCCGACAGCGGCTGCCAGCGGCGGGCCGGAGTAGATGACTGTTCGGACGACTCGGCGGCTTCGGTTGGATGCGCGGACGAAACGGGCGATGCGGTGTCGGTCATGCGGCTGCCTCCTAGCGGGCGTGGACGAGAGTATGCACAATTTAATGAGAGGTGCTTAAACCGCAAGCGCTCCGCGATCCTCATGCGCATCGATTCGATCGAGCTGTTTCACGTCGCCATGCCGCTCATCTCGCCCTGGCGCACCGCCTACGGCGACGACGCCACCATCGAAAGCGTGCTGGTGTGCATGCGTTCGGGCTCTTGCGTAGGCTGGGGAGAGTCAAGCCCGTTGGCTGCTCCGTGCTACAGTCCCGAATGGGCTGGCGGCGTGTTCGCCTGCGTGCGCGATTGGATGGCCCCGGCGTTGGTCGGCCGCGAGATCGATTCGGGGGACGAACTGCAATCCCGGCTGGCTCATTTCAAGGGGAACCCGTTCGCCAAGGGTGCGCTCGACGCCGCCTGGTGGGTGCTCGAAGCGAACCGTCGGCAGATGCCGCTGCATCGCCTGCTGAGGGCGACACGCGACGCGGTCGACGTCGGCGCCGATTTCAGCGTGATGGACTCGATCGACGCCTTGGTCGCAGCAGTCGGCCAAGCGCTGGACCACGGTTACAAGCGGGTGAAGCTGAAGTATCGACCCGGCTGGGACGTGCGGATGGTCGAGGCGGTGCGCCGCGAGTTCCCGCACCAGACGCTGCACGTCGACTGCAACGCCGGCTACACGATTGCCGATGCCGAGATGTTCCACCGGCTCGACGATTTTTGCCTGGCAATGTTCGAGCAGCCGTTGGCGTACGACGACCTGGTCGACCATGCCCGGTTGCAGCAGACGGTGCGCACGCCGATCTGCCTGGACGAAAGTGTCAACTCGGTGGCCCGGGCCGAACAGGCAATCGACCTCGGCAGTTGCCGCATCGTGAACATCAAGCCGGGGCGCGTCGGCGGCCTGACGCCCGCCGTGAAGATTCACAATCTTTGCCGCGAGGCGGGCATCGCGTGCTGGGTGGGCGGGATGCTCGAAAGCGCCGTCGGCGTGCGCATCTGCGCGGCGCTGGCGATGCTCGACGGCTTCTCGTACCCGGCCGATATTTTTGGATCGAGCAATTACTATCGGCGCGACCTGGGGACGCCGCCGGTGGAACTGTCGCGCGGCCCCGACGGTTCACCGCAGGTGGCGATGCTCGACGCTCCGGGCATCGGCACCGAGCCTGACGCCGAGCGCCTAGCGGCGATGTGCCTGAACCACGCCTTGGTCGGCAAGTGATGCTCTCATGATTTCGCGTTCGATGATCGTTGCGCTGCTGCTTAGCTTCTTCGCTGAGCCGGGGATTGCTGCCGAGACGCTGGTACTCGATCGCGCCGAGCTGGCCGGGATTAGCGGGTTTCGCGATCGTTGGGATCGGCCGATCGTGTTGTCGGCGCTGGGGGCAACCGAAATCGTCGACCATGGCCCGGCGGGCAAGGGCGTCCGGGCAGTATGGAACTTTGCCAAGATCGGCCGTGGTCGGACCGGCGCGCTCGTGTTCGATGCACTACATCGTTCGGCGCTGGTGCGCTTCCCCGACGCTGCTGAGCGGATTGCCGCGCGGCTGCGAAAAGGCAATCGGATCGAGCGCGTCGAGCTGGTGTTGCCGTTCCGCGACACCGAATTGTGGCCCGAAGAATACGCCGAACCACCACTCGGTTTTCTGGGCGATTTATGGGTGAAGGAGCCACCAACATGGCACGCGATCGGCTGGGCGCTGCGGCGACCGTGGACGGCTGACTCCGATTTCGGTCCCACGTTCAACGCATCGATCAACGGTGTCGCGTACTGGGAACAATTCGGCGCGCGGTCCGAACGAACCGATCGCTCGGCGACACAGTTCGGGCCGACCGAAGTTTCGCATCGTGCCACAGAAGGGCGCATGGACGTGACCGCGCTGCTTGATGACACGACGTTCGGCCGCACCTTAGGCGAGCGGCTGCGCACGATGGCCGACTGCGGATTTCTGCTCCGCAAATGGGAAACGTACGATATGCGGTACTTCGTCGGCGGCTACGAGTGGGGCACGGCCACCGGTGGTCGCGGCATCTTGCTCGGAGCGCCAACGCTGGTCGTGACGTTTGCCCCCGGCGACGCACCGAGCGACGACGAGTTGCGGCTGCCGCCGCGAGCCGACATTCAAGCCCTGGTGAATCGGGCGGCTGCCGTGGGCAAGCCTACCGGCAACGCGACGGCGACGATGCCGACCCCGGCCGAGCTGCAAGCCTCGGCCCTGCGGCACCGGTTCGCGCGTCCGGCGTGGATGCCCGATTGGCAGTGGCAGCGCGTGCAAGAACTGAATGCGATCGGCGGAGGCTGGACGTTTCCCGACGACATAGGGGCGTACGCTCGTTGGATCGACGCGCTGCTGGCCATGACGCCGCGCAGTTGGGACGGGTTCGACGCTCCCGACGTGACGCAAAGGTTTTTGGACTACGCTGACGCCTGGCCCGAGTACGTTCGCGAACATCAACGGTTGTATTGGCAGGCATGGCTGAATCCCGAGAAGACCATCCAGCAACTCGTCCATACCTGGGCGCAATTGGACGAGGCGCTCGCCTACTATCGCCGGACCGGCGATTGGCGCGGCGACACCGATTTCTATCGACCTTACTGTTACACAACCGGCACGATGAACTTCAATCACAGCGCGGTCGCCGGTGCGCTGCTCGGCGGACGAATCATCGGCAGCGACATGGTGATGGCCGACGGCCGCCACGGCCTCGAAGCCTTTCCGCTGCGGCTGTGGTGCTGGTTCGACGGCACGACGCAAGAATCGCTCGACCATTACTACTTTGCGATCAGCTTGAAGAATCAGAAGGTATTCGCTGACCTGGGCCCGACGCCGATCGAACGGCTGATGGGGCGAATGATCCTGTGCAAGAGCGTTGATGAATTGGCGGGCTTTTACCATCCAGGGCTGCGCAGCTTCGTCGCCCCTGGAGGCCGCACCGGCATGGCCTACGTGATGAACGGCATCCAGGACGGCACGAAGCATATTGTTCACACGCTCTCCCGGCGCGGTGCGCTGGCTGACCTCGGGCTGCGACGAACAGTCGGCGGCATGCCAGTGATCGGCCACGACTGTTCGCCGCAGCTCATCGCCCAGCAAACGCTCAACGCTCCGTGGCAGGCCGAGTTCGTCGCCAACATGGTCGACGAAAAGCCGCTGCCGTTCGAAATGACCTCGGCGTACAAGATGTGGGGGTGCTTCCTCGGGACGCCTCTTTGGCGGCGCACGTATCTTGGCAGGAATTATGGGCTGGCCACCACCGACGTGGCGTGCCACAACGAATCGGTGGCCATGATGGCCCAGTGGCGCCGCGCCGATCGCCAGGCCACGAGTGCCGGCGATCTTTCGACGCTGCTGGTGCGCTACGGCATCAACGAGACCAACTTGCTCGATAGCCTCCGCCACGGCAATCCGCATGGATCGAATCCTAACGGCGAGCTCGATACGGCCGGGGGCTACACTTGCCAATTGCAGCACAAAAACAAAGCAATCGTGTTTTCCAGTCCGCTGAAGGGGTTAAGCTACCCGGTTTCGCCGCCGCCGGGCCATGTGAAGAGCCTGCAAACGACCATCGGCCTGATGAACTTCGAGCCGCAACCCACCTGGCGGCTGTTCGTCGACGAGCTGCTGCTCGACTCGCTGCCGGTCACGTTCCACGCCGGCCGACACATCGCGGTCGAGGACGGTGTGAGCTATGTCGGCATCATCCCGCTGCCGAGCACCGATCTGGGCCGCAAATACGAAGTCATCGTGACCGATCAGACCGGGCCCTACGTCCAGCTACAAGGAGGCGGCGCTGCGCGTCCCGCCCTGCTGATCCACCAGTACAACTACGATTCCGACGTGCCGATGCCGGAAGATCGCAAGCAATCGGACGAAGTCGATCTGGCGTATGGTGGGTTCATCATCGAACTAGGCGACCAGGCCGAATACGGCGACTTCGCCACATTTCGCCGCCATCTGGCAGCAACTACGCTGCGCACCTCTTGGAAAGACGAGACGAAGACGCTCGAGGTGCAGTACCACAGCGGCGACGACACGATCGAGTGCGCGTATCGGCCCGGATACACCGGCTCGTGGGATAAGTATACTTCGACCAACGAGTGTTTCCCCTACCGCCGCGTGAACGGGCAATGGCCGTACCTGCCGCCGGGAATCGATCGCGACAATCCCTTCGTGCAACAGGGAACGACGGGCGTCTTGGTTAAGCACGCAGCGACGCTGCGCTGCGAACCGGGGCGCATGGCATATCTCGAGGCCGATCCAACGAGCGACACGTTCGTCGGCTACAACCCGCTGCCCGATCCGACTCCGTGGTCATTGACGGTCCCGCCAGGCGCTACGATCACGGCCGACGGCAAGCTCGGCATGGCGCGTGTCGAGTTTCGCCGGAAGGAAAACCGACTGGCGATCGATTACGCGGTGCGCGACGATCAGCATGGCCCCGAAATGGCCCAGGCGCTGATCGTGTCAGGCCTCAAGGCGCCGCCGCAAGTCGTGCTGAACGACAAACCACTGGACTCGCCGCCGCAGGCAATTGAGCTGGCGGAGGGACAAACCGGCTACGTGGTGCCGCTCGCTGCTGGCGCAGCACTGCCGACGGCCGAGATCGTCGAGCGCTGGAGGGCCGTGGAGCGTGCGTTGCCGAAGCCGCCAGCGCATTAGATCGCGTTTCGCAACGGTGTGGCGTCCTGTCGGGGTGCCATGTCCACGCTCGTCGTGGCCATGCTCACGCAAGCGTGAGCATGGCACCCGACCTCGCCGTTACAGCTAGCTGAAACGCGCTCTAGCACTCTTGGTTTATCGCCCGCGTAGCTCCGCGTGACTCAGCGGTTCGTGGGTCGGACCTTCGCGTCCCAGGGTGCTCGACATCACTACGACTTCGGCCACGTCGCTCACTCCGCCCGCGAATTCACGTTGCTGGTCGATGGCTGCCGCCAGGCGGCCGATGCCCGCGGGATCGTTGCCCCGTACTCGGCCCAGCGTGAGGTGAGGATGGAAGCGGCGCTGCTCGCTGCGGAAGCCGAGTGCGCGCAGCGCGTCTTCGATGGCGTCGTGCAGGGTAATCAGCCCGTCGTTCCCCGCGCCGACGCCGAGCCACACCGTTCGCGGCCGACGCGCGTCGGGGAACGCGCCTGACCCGACAGCCATGAACTCGAACGGCGGCAACGGCTCGACCGCTGCCGCGACCGCGTTGCACACGTCGGGCACTTCGAGGATGTCGATCTCGCCAAGGAACTTGAGCGTGAGGTGCATGTGCCGCGGCTCGACCCATTTGACCGGCGCCTCGGCACGGGCCAGCACTCGGGTCAATTCGCCAGCGCGCGCCATCACCTCGGGCGACATCTCGACGGCGACAAACGTGCGAACGGTGCGGGACATTGGAAAAGTTGCCGGTAGCTAGTTGCTGGTTCCTAGTAACCCGCTACTAACGACTAGCTACTAAAAAGAAAGCATCTTCCGATATTCTTCCATCCGCCGGTCGATATCCGCCCGTTCGATCTCGCGCATGCGGTCGAGCGAGAAGTCTTCGACGTTGAAGCTCGCCGTGACGACACCGTACGCCAGCGCCTCTTTGAGGGTGCGGGGGTCGAAGTCGCCGCGCTCGGCAAGCCGGCCCAGCATGCCGCCGGCAAAGCTGTCGCCGGCTCCCGTAGGGTCGACGACCCGCGGCGTCGGGTAGGCCGGCATGACATACGTTTCGTGCTCGCTAAAGAACATCGCCCCGTGCTCGCCTTTCTTGATGACGACGAACTTCGGCCCCATGGCCAGCACGGCCCGACCGGCCCGCACCAGGTTCTCGTCGTTGGCCAAGAGGATCGCCTCGCGATCGTTCAGCACCAGTCCGTCGACGCGCTTTAGCAGCCGGTTCAAATCTTCGCGCTGGATGTTGATCCACAGGTCCATCGTATCGGCAACGGTCAGCTCGGCCCCCGGCACCTGCTCCAGCACGCTCAACTGCCAGCTCGGCGAGCCGTTGCCGAGGAACACGAAGCGGCACTGCTTGTAGTGCTCCGGCAGCACCGGCTCGAAGGTGCCCAGCACGTTCAGGTGCACCTCGAGCGTCTCGCGGTCGTTCATGTTCGGCTGATACTTGCCGCTCCAGTGGAACGTCTTGCCGCCGGGGACGATTTGCAGCCCCGAGGTGTCGATGCCGCGGCTCTTGAGCAGTTGCGTATGCTGCGGCGGCCAATCCTCGCCGACCGCCCCGACCAAATGGACCTTGGAAAAGAAACTGGCGGCGTAAGAAAAATGGACCGCCGACCCGCCGAGCACGTCGGTCCGCTTGGCCGTCGGCGTTTCGATGTCATCCAGTGCAACGCTACCGACGACGAGGAGAGGCATGAGAGCCTGAGGGTTAGGAACTAAGGACGAGGGAAACG
>DATAXP010000121.1:0-2486 GCA_036272935.1 Pirellulales bacterium
TGCGGCCAGGATGCTCACCACCATCGTGATCGCCACCACGCAGACGGTCACGATCGCAGTGTTCTTGAAAAAGATCAGGAAGTCGGTCTGCCCCAGCAGAATCCTGAACTGATCGAGCGTCACCCCGTCGAAGATGAACCATGGATTGGTCGCCAAGCGCGCCATCTCGGCGTCGCTCTTGAGCGCCGTGACGACCATGTAATAAGGCGGCAGCAGAAAGAAGATCGCAAACATAACGAGGAAGACATAGGACGCAATCAAAGCCCAGCGGCGATTGCGCCGCAGGCTGGCGCCGACGCTGATCCGCTTGGTCGCCGGCGCGGTGGCAGCGAGCGTGCTCATCCGATCTCCCTCCCCCGCTTGCGCACGCCGCGCAGGATGAACACCGCGGCAACGGCCAGGATCGGGAACATGAACAGTGAGGTCGCAGCTCCAAGCGGCAAGTCGCCGGAACGGATGCCAAGCAGGAACGAGTAAGTCGCGAACATGTGTGTCATGTTGCGCGGACCGCCTGCGGTCATGATCTGCACGATGTCGAAATTGGCGAAAGTAACGATAAGCGAGAACAGCACAGTAATAGCGATGATGTTGCGCATCATAGGCAGCGTGATGTGGATGAATTTCTGCCAGGCCGTGGCGCCGTCGATCGAAGCCGCCTCGTAAAGTTGTTCAGGCACCGACTTGAGTGCCGCCAGATACATGATCAGAAAGAACGGCGCGCCGTACCAAACATTGACCAGGATCACCGAGAAGCGTGCCCAATAGGGATCGCTCAGCCAGGGAATGCCTTCGAAGCCGAAGCTTCGCAAAGTATAATTGAAGGCGGAATTGGTCGGATCGAACATCCACCACCAACCGAGCGTCGAAAGCGCCAGCGGGATAACCCAAGGCACCAACAGCATGCCGCGCCATTTGCGCTGGCCCTTGACCGGCAAGTTGTTGACCAGATGCGCTGTGATCAGCCCAATCAGCGCCTTAAAGAACACCGCCGACAGCGCGAATATCGTCGATTGCTGGACCACCATCCAGAACGTGTCGCGCGACATCAGGAAGGTGAAATTGCCCAAGCCGATGAAACGGGTCTGCGCCTTGTTCAACATCGACAGATAGATCGAATAAAAGGCCGGGTAGATAATGAGACACGCGATGATGAGGATCAGGGGCGTGCACATCATCAGCGCAATCGTCGAGCGCCGCCGCATGAAAAGCTGAAAACCGTTTCTTTTAACCGGCGCGGACGCAATACCCGGCAGGCTCGCCGCATTCCATGGTTGGACGGTATCGGCCATGACCCCTGGTCCCGTTATGAGGACGATGCATGCCGGCCAACGCGGCCGGCATGCGCGTGTCGTCGAAGCCTATAAGAACGCTCAGGCGCGCAAAGTGCCTTCGAGTTCCTTCTCGGCCCACTTGATGACGTCGTCGAGCTTCTCCTTGCCCTGCGTGAACTTCGAGATCATCACGGTGTTGATCGCCTGATTGTAGATCTGGGCGCCAACTTCGGAGCGCGCCGGCGCGCCGGCGATCGAGGTCAGTTCGTCACCGCGCGGCGGATATCCATAGACGGTGCCGACCGGCGGTTCGACGGTCTTCCAGGTGGGAAGATCGTACATAGTCTTGAACGAGGGCAGATCGTAGCCGACCGAGGCCTCGACCAATTGCGCCACCGATTCCTTCTGCGAGATGTAGGTGAGCAGTTCCTTCGCCGCGGCCTTGTTCTTGGAGAATTTCCACAAGCCGTAGAACTGCGGCAACTGTCCGACGAAGCGGCCCTTCGGACCCTTCGGCACCGGATGCGTCCAGCACTGCTCCGCCACTTTCGGGTTGTCGCGCTTGGCGACCGCCCATGCGCTCGGCGGATTGAAGATGTTGGAGCCCTTGCCGGAGATCAGCCAGCGATTATTGCCGGCGTCGTCCCAAGCGTAGACCTCGGGCGGGCTGACTTCCATGATCTTGCGGGCGATTTCCATCGCCTGCCGGGTTTGGTCGGAGTTGATTTTGATGTTGTCCTTGGCGTCGACGAACACGACGCCGTAGGCATTGAACAATCCGCCGACCCAGTCGACCGCATCGGAGGTCTGGCCCATCGGCAGACCGACCGGGAAGCCGGCTTTGTGCAGCTTCTGCGCGGTCTCGACGTACAAGTCCCAGGTCCACTTGTCGGTCTTGGCCTTGTCCCATTTCGACTCGTCAGCCGGGAACATGTCGCGCACATCGAGGCCCGCGTGTTCCTTGTAGAGATCGAAGCGCGAGCAGCACGGTTTCACCTGGCTGCCGATCGCGGTCGGCACGCCGCGCCAGGTACCCTTGATCTTGGCGAGATATTCGGCGACCGGGCTGATCGCCCCGTACTTCTTGATCAGGCCGTCGACCACGTCGTCGAGCGGCTCAAGGCTATTCTGGTGAATACGGATATTCCAGTCGCGATGCGACATGATGTCGTGACCGGTGCCGGCTTGCGCTTCGGCCGCGGCGGTGAGCTTGTC
>DATAXP010000122.1:0-5900 GCA_036272935.1 Pirellulales bacterium
CCGCACCGGCACACGCTCACGCGCCAACTCAAACAGGCGGACAAAGGCCGCAAAATCATCCGCCTTATGAAACACTTCCGCCCGGCCGTTGCCACGGTTCATCACGTGGTAACACCAGTTGGCGCGGGATGCTCGGGCAGTGCGCGGCATCACCACAACTTACGGCACCTTTCGCACGTTTGCTAACGAAAAAGCAGAATGTCCCCGTTTTTACTTCCCGTTTTTACTTCCAAGAGCACCATATCGTTTCAATTTTTCCCACGGACTCCCCGTCGAGGCGCCCGCTCTGGATAATACGGGTAAATAATGAGCGTTGGGGAGGCCGCCCACACCGCCTTTGCGCCAGCGAGCGTCATCGCCGTCCGATCGACGTTCAGGTACTTAAGATGCTTCATCGCTATTATGGAGCTTGCCACGCGATCGGTGATGCGCGTGCCGCCAATACAGAGGCATTCGAGATTCGGCAGGTGAGATAGAACGGATACGCCATCGTCTGAAATTCGGGCGTTTGAGAGTGCCAGGTGCCGTAGTCCGCTCATTTGCGCGATGTGAGCCGCTGCAGCGTCAGTGATTCCGGGGGAGTCGAATGCGAGCCACTCAAGCTCCCCGGGCCGCGCGAGCAGTGCAACGCCCGCATCAGTAATTGGGCTGCCCGGGATCGAAAGCTTGCGCAGGTGCCTCAGGAAGCGAAGATTCCGAAGGTCCGCATCGGTGAATGACGTCGGCGTTCCGTGGTCGATCTCGAAAATGCGCCCGTCGGCCGGATTGGGCGCAAACAGCAGCCGCAGCATCGAGGGTGGCGAACGATCGGCACCCGGCGTAGAAGTCCACGATGTTGTGCCAAATGCTAATGCCGTGGCGCTGCTCCGCCGAAATGTCCAGACTTTGGTGGAGGCGAACAGGATCAATCCTGCCAGCAAGAAGGCCACCAACATGGTGCGTAGGCGGAATCGTGGCAGCCAGTTGGCGCGGGATGCTCGGGCAGTGCGCGGCATCGCCACAACTTACGCCGTTGTCCGTAACGCCGCCAATGAAAAAAGTAGAACGGCCAGAACGTCCGGTTTGACTCGCGTCATTTGATCCGACCAAGACGCCTTACCCGTGCCCTTCGGGGAGGCCCCATTCTTTGAGCTTGCGCTGGAGGGTGCGGACGGAGATGCCGAGATACTCGGCGGTGCGCGTGCGATTGCCTTGAAACTGCTCGAGCGCGCGGAGCATCGCGGCCCGTTTTACCTCTTCGAGGATCGGCCCGGCGCCCGCGGCGACCGGCACGTCGTGCGCTGTCGGCGAGCGGCGGTGCTCGAGGCACGTGTGCACCAGCGCGAGCAATTGCGCCGGGTTGATCGGCTTGGCCAGAAAATCGACCGCGCCCAGCTTCATGGCCGTGACGGCGCTGTCGACGTCGCCATAAGCCGTCATGATGATGAATGGCACCGCCGGATTGTGCTGCTGCCAATCGCGCAGCAGGTCGATGCCGCTCTTCTTGCCCATCCGCAGGTCGCTGATCACCAGGTCGATGTCTTGTGACCAAAAGCCGACGGCCTGTTCCGGATTCTCGGCGGCCAGGACTTCAAAATGCTCGGCGAGCAGCACCCGGACGAGCGCTTCGCGCTCGCTTTTGCCGTCTTCGACGACCAGGATCCGGGCCTGCTGCATGGGGAAGAATGACTCGGTTCAGGAGGGCGAATTTGCCAGTGGGTGGTTGCCGATCGTGGCTCAACCGGCGCGTTCAAGCTACCCGGACAGACTCGCGGCTCGGGGGCGGTCGACCCACGGGAAAAACGAGCTTGAACTGGGAGCCGGTGCCGTTGGATTGATAGCTGACGTTGCCGCCGGCTTCTTCCACGAAGCGTTTGACCAGCGGGAGGCCCAGCCCGGTTCCCAACTCCTTGGTGGTGAAGAACGGCTCGAAGATTTGCTCGCGGATGTCGGCAGGAATGCCCGGCCCGGTGTCGCAGACCTCGATTTCCGCGCGCTCGCCGGCGCAGGACACGGTGACGTCGATCGTGCCCTCGCTGCCGGCGGCTTCTTTGGCGTTGTTCAGCAGGTTCAGCACGATTTGGCGCAGGCGATTGCGGTCGATGTGAATGCGCACCGGCTCGTCGGCCATGTGGGTGCGGACGACGACGCGCGCCCGCGTCAACGAAGGAAGTAAAACATTCACCGTGGCCTGCACCTCGGCCGCAGCGTCGACGTCTTCGGCATGCGCGCGTTCCGGACGCGCGTAACTCACCAGCGCTTGCACCAGCTCCTCGATCCGCCGGACATCGAACGTGGTTTCGCGGACGATATCCGTCGTGTCGCCCTGCTGGCTGGCGGGGAGCGCTTCGAGGCGTTTGGACAGCACGTGCAGGTTCAACCGCATGGCATTGAGCGGGTTGCGAATCTCGTGCGCCACGGCCGCCACCAATTGCCCAACTTCGGCCAGGCGACGCATGTGCGCCAAGCGCACCGATTGTTCGAGCAGCGTCACGCGGCGGGTAACGCGCCGCGCCACGCGATAGATCGACACGCAGACCACCGCGGCAATCAAGGCGATGCCGGCCAACAGCAGGGCCCAGCGCTGGAAGCCGGCGCGCTGTTCGCGGCTGACTTGCGCGTCGAACCAATCGCAATTGAATCCGGAGTGGTAAGTGCCCACCTCGCGGTCGTTGAAGTAGATGGGCAAGGCGATATCGAAGGCGCGGCGCCCGCCGCTGAGCGCAGCGGCATGGGTTTCGAACACGTCGTCGCCGGCTCCCTGCACCGGCCCGTCAATCCAATTGTCGTCCAGGTTCTGAGAGCTGTTCGGCGAGCCGCTGTGCAAGACGATATGGCCGTCGGAGGCCACGACGGCGGAATACAAGCGTGCCGGATCGCTGGGAACAATTTTGCGCCAATGGCGATCGAGCCATTGCGTGTCGTTCAGCACGCTCAAATCGTGGTCGTTCTTGGATTTGTCGGCCAGTCGATTTTGCAGCACGCTCACGGAGCGCGCCGCGTGCGAGCGCAGGTGATTCAGATCCGCCTGCAACAGCTTGGTCCGCGTTTCGAGAAAATCGCGGCGCACACCCCACACCGCCATACTCAACATCAATACCAACGAGGCGACGATGCAAGCCAATGCCAAGATCGACCAGCGATCGAAGACGCTGCCCGGTTCTCGCGGCGCATCGAGATCGCCGCCGCTCCGCGACTGGTGCCACACTCTGTTCATTTCCGCACCCGAAGGCCTCGTCCCAAACTCTCGCTGGCTGCGCGCAGCCAATGCTTCATGATAATCGGCCCTGGCAGCAATGTAACACCTGAAGCACGAGACACGATGCCCGACGACTCGACAATCGCGGGCGTACGCCCCACATAGCTATGACAAAATGTCGCGGATTCTGGTCATTACCGTGCACCGGCAGGCTGCGAGCTGGGAGCGCTGGCGACCGGAGGATGTATGAACTCCCGGCGTCAACGCTTCCGGCTCGCCCTTCACGCTCCCGGCTCGCCGATTGCGCTTCCGCGATTTTCGGCCAGTTTGTACGATACTCGGCCCTTAATGGCGAAAAGGAGTGCGCGCATGCTGCGATACGTCTTGCTGGCGCTTTGGCTGGTCGCCCTGCCCACCGCGGCGGCGGCCCAGAACCGGTTTTTGCCGTTTGGCGGCTTGAGCCGTCAAAAAGCCAAAAGCACCGCAAGCTCCGTCTCGGCGGCCGAGCAGGAATACGAGCAGCTAGTACAGCAGTCAAAGGCGGCCGACGAAAAGTATCAACTGCGATTGGATCAGCTCAAGGACGATCGTTCCCGGGCTGAATTCAGCAAGCAGAAGCCGGACTTCTCGCGCCCGTTCGAAGAGCTGGCCGAGCGGCATCGCGCGTCGCCCGTCGGTCTCAAGGCCCTGGTGTGGCTCTGCCGTTTCGGCGCCCAGCAGAATGCCGGCAAGTACATCGATCTGATCTTGCAGGATTATCTCGACACCGAGCAGTTGGTCGACGCCATCCGGGCCACTGCGCCGTATGCCGGCCGCGTGGAAGCCGCGCGCACGCTGTATCGGGCCGCATTGGCCAAAAGCCCGCACCGCGAGGTGCGCGGTCTGGCCTGTTATTACCTGGCCTACTCGTGCGTGCCGGAGCCCGACTTCGGCGCCATCGCGCCCGAGCGCGAGCGCGAGGCCGTGGCGCTGCTCGAGCGGGTGATCCAGGAGTACGGCGACGTTCCCAGCTATCGAGGGCCGCTGGGAGCGCTGGCCACCGGTGGATTGACCGCCATCGAGCATTTGAAGGTTGGCAAGCAGGCGCCGCCCATCCAAGGCCGGGACCTCAAAGGCCGGAAGATGAAGCTGAGCGATTATCGCGGCCAGGTGGTGGTTGTCACGTTTTGGGCCGACTGGTGCGGGCCGTGCCACGCCGAACTTCCGTACCATCGAGCGCTGGTTGAAAAGTTCGCCGACCGCCCGTTTGCCCTCCTGGGCGTCAACGGCGACCCGCCCGACAAGCTGAAACAAATCATCTCGCACGAGAAAATCACCTGGCCCTCCTGGGCCGACGGCCCTGCCGGGCCGATCTCGGCGTCGTGGAGCGTGGGCATGTGGCCCACGACCTACGTGATCGACAGCCGCGGGCGGGTCCGCTACCGGGCCGTATCGGCGGACCGGCTCGAGCCGCTGGTCGCCGGCCTGCTGCGCGAAATGGGCCCCGCCGGTGATGAGCGCGCCGCGGCGCGGTAAAGTGCTTCGCTTAAGCCGAGGCCGTCGACCACTGGCGCCAGACAAACAGCAGCACGACGACTGCCGGCCAGCTATACCAGGGCCACATCGAGCGCCACTTGGGCAGCGGCTCGGCGATGGCCAGGTTGCAACTGAGTTGACTCTCGAAGGGTTTGCCGTCGCTGGACCGGCCGGCAACGTTGGCGGTCAAGTGCCATCGGCCCGCTTGCGGCATATCCACAATCGCCGCGAGGAATAGTTTGTTGGTCGCGGTCGCGTGCGTGGCCGAGGCGCGCAGCGTCTCGCTCCCTGCTTGCGGCGCAGACAATTCGAGTTCGACGCGCACGTCCGGCAGCGTCGCGCTGCTGGCGGCATCCTGCACCCAGACGCTCACGTCGATCGGGCCGGCCCGTAGCGGGTTGGGCGATGTAAAGATCGTGACCCGCTCGTTGCCGATCACTTGCGAGGCTTGGACCGTTCCGCCGTCGGCGTGCGCGACGGCCGACATGCAAAGCAGCATGGTGCACGACAGCAACGGTCGCCACCAACGGCAGCGTCGTTGCACGCGAGCGAGCGTTCTATTTGTCGGCGCCGCGTAGTGTTCTTTTCCGTAGCCCAGCCCTTCTAGGGCTGGGTTTACCGGTCGCCGCCCGTCCGCTCTTTCCCGTTCCGATCCGGCCGGTGGCCGGATCGGAACGGGAAACGTTTTCGCGGCTGCGTGGTCCCAGCCCTGAAGGGCTGGGCTACGGAAAGGCATGCCCGGTCCTTGAAGGGCTGGGCTAAGGAATGCAACGGACGGGAGCCGCCGTTTCTCGATGTGTCCCATCAGCCGCCGCCTCCGAGCATGCCGCGCATTTGCATCGGTTGAAACACGATCCATACGCCGGCCGCGAACAACAGGCCGATCAGCACCGCCCAGGGAAGCACGACGCGCAATGCACGGCCTGGCTGCCCAGCGTCGGTCAGGGCCAGGCGATAGCCGGCGGCCAGCGAAGCCAGCAAGCCGCAATCCAACACGATCAGTTCGGCCGGCAACAGCCAGTCGGCAACCGGTCCGCAGCACGAGCAGGCCCACGCCGGCTGGCCGAAGGCCGACGGGCCCCAGTCGCCGGCGAAGCGCTGCGCCGCCGGCACGACCGCCGCGTAGCTGGTGAAAAAGTGAAAGCCATAATGGGCCAGCCACATCGCAAAGCCCAGCGGCACGAGCGTGTAAACGTAGCGCAAGGCC
>DATAXP010000123.1:0-53961 GCA_036272935.1 Pirellulales bacterium
CTGCTCGTCGAGTTTTCGCGGTCGCCCCACCGGCGCGGCAAGCTCCCAACCATGATGCCAATGGTCAGAACAGCCAAGCACGGTAGCCAAACCGCTGGCCTACTTTCAAGCGCGGAAGTCGGCGACCGCCGGCGGAAGGCGGAGGCAACTACACACAACCCAGTGGGGGATTCACAGTCAACGGAAGCACCACGACCTACTCACCCGTGTTCGTGCTGGCCGGCGGCGCGACCACCAGTGGGATCGTAAACCTGACCGTTGGCCGCACGAATACGGCAAGCTTCGAGGTCCTGGGAGGTAGCGCGGCAACGAACAGCGGCACTGCGTCTCTGGAGCTTTCACCGGGTAGTGTTGGCGTCGCCACGGTTAGTGGCGCGAATTCGACCTGGACCATCGGCGGCAACATTTATCTTGGCGGCGGCAGCGGCGGTTCAGGTGGCACCAGCGCGCTAGCGGCCGACAACGGGGGCGCGGTTTACGTTGGCGGCACGACCACCGTGTATGGTGGGAGCACGCTCAGCGTCGGCAGCGGTGGCAATTTGCTCGCTCCCGGCGAGCTGACGAATAACGGCGCGATTCACGGCAACGTGACCATTCAAGCCGGCGGCACGCTCGCTGGCACCGGCACCATCACTGGGGATCTCGTGCAATCGGCCGGCAGTGTGTATTCGCCGGGGAACAGTCCCGGCATGCAGACCGTGAACGGCGACGTCACTTGGAACTCGATGACCTACAGCGAGCAGATCGCCAATGCCACCGGAGCGGCGGGCACCGGCTACGACTCGCTGGCGGTGCTGGCCTTTGGCAGCGAGACAGGAAGCCTGACGATCGTTCCTGGTAGCACGATCGATGTCGACGTGGCGGCGTACCCCACCAGCACGTCGAGTGTGCAGAACTTCACGAGTTCCAGTTCTTACGACTTCATCTTGGTCACCGCCGCCGGCGGCATCACGGGGACCAACAGCGCGACATTTGTGATCGACACCAGCCAGTTCACGCCCGGCAACCCGCTGAACGGCGGCATGTTCTCGATCTTCGAATCAGCCAACATGCAAGAGCTGATCCTGCACTACGCCCCGGCGAACGTGCCGGAGCCGGGCACGCTGCTCTTGACCGGCACCGCGATGGGAGCGCTGGGCTGGCGCTTGCGACGGAGGCGTTCCGTACACTAGCCCGACACGCCAGCGAGGGATGCAGCGTGTTTGACCCGCCATCCCAATCGTCCCTCGCTGGCGCTTCGGGCTAGTTGGGCGGGAATAATCTCAAGCGGCCTCCGCTTGACGCTCCCGCGAAGCATGACCGATACTTAGGGGTACTGCGTCGGGGCATGCGCATGTCGGAAATTCACCGTATGAATTTCCGGCAAAACATCGAGGTCCAACTGAAAGGAACCCGCGAATCGATAAGTCTCAGAGGATCAACGAGCAAATCCGTATTACGCCCGTCAGGGTGATTGGAGCCGATGGAAGCCAACTAGGAATCATGCCGACCGAGCAGGCGTTGGCAGCGGCTCGCGAGGTCGAGCTGGACCTGGTCGAGGTTGCGCCGACCGAAAAGCCGCCGGTGTGCCGCATCATGGACTTCGGCAAGTTCAAGTATCAGCAGAAGAAGCGGCAGCACAAACAGCACACCCATCAATCCAAGCTCAAAGAGATTCGCGTCCGGCCCAAGACCGGCGACCACGACATCGAGGTCAAGGTGGGCCACGCGCGCGAGTTTCTGCAGCACAAGGACAAGGTGATCGTCTCGGTCGTGTTCCGCGGCCGCGAGTTGGCGCACGTCGACGAGGGTCACAGGGTTGTCCAGCAAGTGATCAAGAATCTCGAGGACGTGGGCAAGGTGGAATCGCCGCCCAGCCAGCAGGGACGGCGCATCGTCTGCGTGCTGGCCCCCAAGTGAGAAGCATGCCTGTTCGAGCGTTGGTAACGCGCGTCGCAAGCGACGCGGCTAAATTGATTGTCTTCTTGTTCGTCGCCGCGCGCGTGTCGACAGCCGCCACGCGCCCGAACATTGTCATCATCTACTGCGACGACATGGGCTGGGGCGACCTCCAGTGCTACGGCAACAAGAAGTTCCAGACGCCGAACATCGACCGCATGGCCGAAGAGGGCGCCCGGCTCACCGACTTCACGAGCTGCTGCCCGTACTGTGCGCCGAGCCGCGTCGGCTTGCAGACCGGGCGGTACCAGTTCCGCAGCGGCCTGGTCGATAACCCCGCGCCCGATGCCGGTCCCAAGGCCGATGAGCTGGGCATCCCCGACAGCGAAATCACGCTGGGCAATTTGTTCCAGTCGGTTGGCTACCACACGGCCTGCGTCGGCAAGTGGCACTTGGGACACAAAAAGCAGTTCATGCCCTTGCAGCACGGCTACGACGAGTACTTGGGCATTCTGTACAGCAACGACATGCACCCGGTCCACATGTACGAGGGCAACCGGCTGGTGCGCACGCTGGTGGTGCAGGGCATCCTGACGAAGCTGTACACCGAACGGGCCTTGAAAATCATTGAGGATCACAAGGACGAGCCGTTCTTTCTGTATCTGGCCCACGCGATGCCGCACAAGCCGCTGGCCGCCAGCGACCGTTTCCTCACGCGGGGCGGGCTGTACGCCGACGTGATGGCGGAACTCGACTGGAGCGTGGGCGAGATCCTGAAGAAACTTGAAGAGCTGGAGCTCGACGAGCAGACGTTCGTCATCTTCTCCAGCGACAACGGTCCCTGGTACGGCGGCAGCACCGGCGGACTGCGCGGCATGAAAGGGCAAACGTGGGAAGGCGGCCTGCGCGTGCCGCTCGTCGCGCGCTGGCCCGGCAAGATTCCCGAGGGGCACCAGTCGCACGAACCGTGCTCGATCGTCGACCTGTTCACGACGGTGCTCACCGCCGCCGGCATTCCGATTCCGACCGATCGCTCGATCGACGGCCGCGACATCATGCCGCTGCTGACCACCAAGGCGACCAGCCCGCACGAGGCGATCTATTCGATGAAAGGGGACGCCCTGTGCACGGTGCGCAGCGGCAAGTGGAAGCTGCACGGTCCGGCCTCGGGTCCGCGCTCCGAGGCGATCATGCCGAACTTCGCGCGCTGGAACGATCCGCGCGCTCCCGACGGCTTCACGATCCTCGCACCCCGCGACCAGTATCACCCCAGTGCCTATCCGGGCATCGTCACCGGCGACGGCGAAGGGGATTGGCTGCTATTCGACCTGAAGGCCGATCCGACGGAGCAAAAGAACGTCGCTGCCGAGAATCCGCAGGTCGTCGAGCGGCTGCGCGGCGAGTTCGACAAGCTGCTCGAGGAGATGCCCGAGAAGTCGCGCAAGGCGTCGCTGCCCAAAAAGTCGTCGAAAAAGGGCGCGGAATCGAAGAGCGACGAGCCGACCAGCGACGACAAGCCTGCCGCCGCGAAGAACGACGCCGCGAAGAACGACGCCGCGAAGAAAGACAGCGCGAAAAAGAGCGGCGACAAAGCAGAGAAGAAACAGCCGGCAAAGCCCAAGACCACGGCGTCCTCGGAACCGTGACGCAGGCTCTGCTCTCCTATTTCTCTTCTCCGTGTCCTCGGTGCCTTTGTGGTAATTCCTTGTCCGAAGTGGCCGCTCGGGGACTCGAACCCCGACGCCTTTTGGGCACAAGATCCTAAGTCTTGCGTGTCTGCCAATTCCACCAAGCGGCCTAATGCTTATGCTGAAACAGTTTGCGATGTTTTCTGAGCATCGTCAACCGCGGCTCCCTCACTTGGCGCGGGGCTTCAGCTTCCATTGCTCGTCGAAGAAGTCGGCCGCCACGATGTTGCCCGGCCAGCGGCTGTCGGCCGGCGTGCGCACGTCGATCACTGCCCAATCGGGCAGCTTCGGCACCTGGCGGGCGTTATTCAGGTAATCGTACTCGCGATAGGTGAAGCTGCTGTTGAGCACCACGTACCGCTGCGGGTTCAACGGATTGGGATAGATGAGCACCGGCACATGCTGCTCGGCCGCGTAACGGTCGTTGCCGACGATCACTTCGCGCTCGGTCCACCCGATCGGCAACCGGTCGGCGAGCTTGGCGAGCACCTGGTTCGATTTCGGGTCGCCCCACAGCACCAGGTTGCACGAAGCGATGGTGGCTTCGTCGAGTGCTACGTCGTCGACCACGCGCGCCACGCCGCGCATCTGCCGTCGCCATTGGTCGATGGCATGCTGCAATTCGGCCTGGGTCCAACGGTCAATCGCATCGTGCCGGCCCTTGCTGGTGGGGCGAACGAATACGAATGCGTCGAGAAACGCATCGTCGATCGGCCCTTGTAGGCCGGGGCGTTTGCCGCCATTGGGCGTGTCGCCGGCGACGACTTGCCACTTTGATTTGACCCGATTGAGCCGCACCGACCATGAACGATCGGTTTCGGGACCAGGAACCGAGACCAAATGGTCGTCGATCATGATCGACACCGAACGCTCGGGCAAGAACGGCGACCATCCCGAGGGAAACGCGAGCCGCAAGGCAGCGATATTCTCGATGTGCAAATCGACCGCGGCACCGTCGCCGATTTGCCCACGGACGCGTGCCGGCTTCCAGTGTTCGTCGAGGGCTTCGATCGCGATCCACGCCATACGGTTGTAGCGGAGCGTGTAGGTGGTGAAGTCGATTTCGTGGGGCACGCGCTGGCGACCCTTGGCCACGATGCTCGCCAGCCGGCGTTCGATCTCGGCCAACGAATCGGGGTGCAGCTTGTGCTGCGTCTGCGGGCCGATGATGTGCGTGAGCGTCAGTCCTTGCTTCGCGAGCGCCAGAGCCATCACGTCGGCGGCTTGCTTCTGGCGGTCGAGCTCGCCCGAGTAAGCGATTGTCGGCAGGTTCACCAGGTTGCGCGCCCAATCGGTGCAGTCGTACATGTGCCAGAGCGTCCGCTCCCAAGGTGCCGGCGCGACTTCTTCCTGCTGGAAGATTTTCAGGAACGCGGGAGTTTCCGAGAAACCGGCGCCCGGCGTCGCAGCCACCCACAGATCCGGTCGATGCACCGCCATGTGCCATACGCCGGCCCCACCCATCGAGAAACCGCGCACGACGACGCGATCGTCATCGACCCGGTAGCGACCGCGCACCGAGTCGAGCGCTTCGAGCACGTCGACCTCGCCGGCCAGCTTGAACGCGTTCGAGTAGCGGCCGTAGGGATGCAGCACGATCGTGTCGGCCGGGGCGATCTGGCCAAGCTGCTTCTGCCGCTGATCGAGAAAGTTCACCTCGCTCAACGTTTCGCCGCGGCCATGGAACCAAAGATCAAGACGGTGGCGTGCAGCGCCGTCGAACTGGTAAGACTCGGGAATCACCAGCCCGTAGGGCTGCACGGTGTTGTCGAGCTTCGACACGTAGCCGCGCACCACGAGGCCGGTTTGCCGCGTCCAGGGCGCGTCGCCCGAGAGCAGCGCATCGGCCCGGGCCAGCCCATCGCGCCAAAGCGACTTGCCCTTGGCCACGTCGCCGGCGACGAAGAATTCGCGGTACGTTAATGCCCCGTGCACCGCGCGGGCAAAGACTTCGACATCGGGCACGAGCGCGGCAATCTTCGCCTCCTTCTGGCCGCGCTTGCGAAGCTGTTCGATCTTTTCTTGCAGCTTGTGCAGGCCTTGCTCAAGCTCGGCGCGATCGGCCTCGGAAACTTCAACGCCCACCGGCGGGATCGGCCGCACCTCGCCGGGAAGATTGTCCTTCGGTCCATCAGCGCGAGCGACGAGGCCGAGGCTCACGGCGAAGCAAACGAAGCCACACGCTTGAACAGCCAGTCTCATGGCGATATCTCCCAGGTGCCAGCGCCGTCGGTGTCCCCAGGCACTACTGTAATCAGGATCGCGGCGCTATTCTCCCTCGGCCCACACGCGCACCTGGCCGTCGTCGTCGATCTCGACGTGAACGACGTTCGGTCGGCAGCAGACCGGGCAATCCTCGACGTACTCTTGGCTGTCGCCTGCCGAGAGGTCCAACGGAATCACGACCTCCTCGCCGCAGGCGTCGCAGAGGTAGCTGGCCTCGTCGCGTGGCCGCTTACGTTTCATGGGAGTGTCTATCGCGATGGCGTTTGCGAGGTGATGATTTACCAGCCCGACGCGCCAGCGAGGGAGCGCACGTACCCGCCTCATCCCTCGCTGGCGTGTCGGGCTGGTGCTGGTTCATGGCCGTCAGTCTAATAGGCGTTGGAAACGCTTGCGCCCGTAGCTCAACTGGATAGAGCAGCCGCCTTCTAAGCGGCAGGTTCCGTGTTCGAATCACGGCGGGCGCGCTGCCGAACCGGCGTCAGCGTGCCGCGGTGTAGGAAAGATCGTCGAGATAAATCCGCACCATTTGCCCGCCGGCTTGCGAGGTGAACATGCCGAAGCGATCGAACGTGGCGCCGTCGGTCTGCTGCCCCGGTCGCAAGGCGAGCGTTACCGTTTCGTCGCCGAGCGTGACGGCGATCGCGCCGTGGTTGTTGTTCGCGGCCGCATCGTAGACCAGCGACCATTCGTAGCTGGTGCCTGGGCGAAGGATCGGCGCCTTCTCGGCCCGTCCGCGCTGCCCATGGCTGGTGGTCAGCGCCGGAGCGAACATGTGCCCGATGCGCGTCGGTCCGCCGACGGCGATGCCCAGAAAGTCGCCCGTCTCAGCGGGTGAGCGTTCACCACAGGAACTGTTAAACCAGCCGATGAATATATCGGCATCGGGGCCGCCGACGAGCATTGTCACACGGCCGCGGGCTTCGAGACGTTGAGGCATCGACAACGTGCCCACGCGGTCGGCGTAGTAGCCAAAGTCGCCGCTGCGCCAGAAGTCGCCGCCGATCTCGCCTGGCTTGCCGCCGGCGAAGTTCGTCTTGGGGCTGAAGCCGAACTGGTGCGCGCCGGTCTGCTCGCGGTCTTCGTACGTGTCGTGATTGCCCGAGGCGGCCCAGTCAGGGTCGCGGCTGAGATCGAGCTTTCGGCCGTCGAGCGTGAGGTCGCCAAAAAAGATCGTCGCCGTGCCACCGGCCTTCATCATGTTCATCAAGCCGAAGCGGTCGAACTCGGTGGTCTGCTGCTTATAGCCGGCCGGCAGATCGACCGTGAACTTCGTGGTGCTGGGGAAATGCGTGCGCGCCTCTTGTTGCAATTGCTCGGGCAGCGAGGGATCAATCGGCTCGAGCGGATGATTGTCGCTGGTGAGCGTGACGGTGAACTGCCCGTTGCCGCCGGCGCCCGCCGGATCGTAGGCGATCGACCAGCGGTAGCGCGTGCCGTCGGTCTTCAAAGGAGTCGTGCGGAACTTGCCGGGAATGAACGGCGTGACAAACGTGCCGCAGCCCTGGTTGAGGCCGGTGAGCAGCCGCACCGCCAGGCGTGCGCCCTTATGCTCGAAGTCCATGTGCAGCCCCAGCGAGCCGATCGGCCGTCCGCTGCCGCCCGGCTGACGGGAGTTGAACCAGCCGAAAAAGACGCCGGCACTGGCGCCGGCCCGCGTGATGGCGAAATCGCCCGAGGCGGAGAACTTGTCGTTGAGCGTCGTGGGCTTGATCGCTGAGGCGTAGTAGGCCGGTCGGGTCGAGCGCGTGACCCGGCCGCCAATCTCCCCGGGGGTGCTGCTGGCCAACTGGGTCGGGCTGTAACCGAAGTCTTGCGTCACCGTGGGCACATGCTCGAGCACCACGCGGTTGTGGCGCCCCTCCCAACCGGGATCGCGATCGAACGATTCGGTTTTCAACGCTGCGCCACGACTCGCCGTCGCAGAGCAGAACGAAACCAACGCAATGACTGCACCGCGCTGAAAGGCGCGCCAAACTACCCGTGTCATGTGGTCTCCTTCTCGTTCAATCGCCGCGTCGTGCCTCGGCCGATCGTAACATGGCCCCCTTTGCGGCGAAACCTGACGCGGGCGGCGGGGTTTTATGGCTACCACACTTCACTGGCACACGCTTCGTGAGATCAAGTTCATGCGATGGCCCTTCGTTGGTGCTTTGTTCCTCTGTGCGCTGTCGGCGGGCCGCCTGCCGGCATTCGATGTGCAGGCGGTCATCAAATCGGTCGATCTCGGCGAGGGACGCCTGCATGTCACGGCACTCGGCCAGGACCGTGCGATCCCGATCACCGGCAGCGTGAAGGTCTTCAACGCCGCCGGAGAGGAATTGGCCGACGGCTTAAAGAGCGCCGAACTGAAGGCCGGGGCGAACGTGACGCTCACGCTCCAGCGCGACGGCAATCGTCCCGTGCTGCAAGCGATCCGCATCGGCACGGGTACTTCCACAGGTGGACGACCGAAGCCGCAGCCGGCATCGCCCGAGCGTGCGGCCGAACCGCGGTTGAAGGACACGTCGAGCCTGGTGCCGCTCAGCGAGCTGGGGACCGAAAAGTATCAAGGCTTCGAAGGAGGCTTGTATCCCGGCGGGAAGAATGCTCGGCCCTCGCAGCACGAAGCGGCCGGTGAGCAACTGGCCGCGCAGGTGCGACCGCTCGATGCGTCAGGCCAACCCAGCGGCGACGGCAAGATCGGTCTGCTGACGGTCGGCTTTAGCAACACGCAGCAGTGTTCGCGTGGCTTCATCGAGGTTGCTGCCCAGGACAAGTACATCAACCCGCATGTTGCTGTGGTCAACGGGGCTCAAGGGGGGCGCTCCGCCTTCATGATCCAAAACCCCAAGGATGGCGCCGTCGGCGAACAATACTGGAACCGCGTGGTCGAGCAACTGCGAGAGGCAGGCCTAACGCCGGCCCAAGTGCAGGCCGTTTGGCTCAAAGAAACCGACGCGAGCTTGAATCCAGGGCAGTTGAAAACCATGGGACTGCCGGCGTACCAGTCGCCGCTGTTGCAAGGCTTTCCGACGGGTCAGAAAACCTACCAGGCCGAGTTGAAGCGGATCGTGCAGGCGATCCATACGTTGCTCCCGCACGTGAAGCTGGTGTATGTCTCGAGCCGCTCATTCGGAGGCTGGGCTGTGCCGGGCGGCGGCAACGGTGAGCCGTGGTCGTATGAAACGGCGTTCGGCGTGAAGTGGCTCGTCGAAGAACAGATCAACGGTGATTCGGAGCTGAACTACGATCCGGCCAAGGGACCGGTCAAAGCACCTTGGTTGAGCTGGGGACCGTACCTGTGGGCCAACGGCACGAAGCCGCGCAGCGACGGATTCTGCTACGCCTACGAGGACTACCGCGACAACGACCACATGCACCATTCCGAGCAAGGCATGCGCAAGATGGGCCACGTGTTGGTCGATTTCTTCAAGACCGACTCGACCACCAGAACCTGGTTCGTCGGCCGGTCTGAATAATTCTCGCTACCGGAACAAGAAGCGCCGGCGGGGGCGCTCGTCGGCCACCGGTGTCGTGTCGGATGTCGATGTCGCCGGTCGCTGGTTCGGCGCGCTGGTGAACGCGGGGTTGGGCCGGACGTTGGGGTCGGCCAGGTCGATGACTGCCGCCCCGGGGTACGACGGCATGTCGAAGAGCGCCGTTGCCGGGTCGAGTTGGTTGATCTGCACGTTGCCCAGGTTCAGCGTGAACTTTGTCTGCGTAGCCGGAATCTGAAATTCAACGCGTCGCGGCAAGACGATGCCGGTGGCCGGATCGCGCGTGTGCTGGCTTGCCAGGGCACTAGCCAGGCGGTTGCCGTGGGCGTCGTACACGTGCTGCTCGTAAACCCAGGCGTTGGCGGCATCGACCACGGTGGCCTTGATCACCGGTCCCTCGGGACCATTGCGCACGGTGCGTATTTCCAGGCGGTTGCCGCGCACCATTACTGGTCCGGTGTGCTGGGCGGCCGGATCGAACGTCGGCAAGCCGAGCGCTTCGATCACCCAATCGGGCTCGATCGGCAAGATTTGCCGCGCGGCACTGGCGTGGTACTGCTCGTGGCGGCAGAACATCACGGTCGGCGGCTGCATCCGCTTGACCCACACCCAGAACAACTGGTCGTTGCTCCCCAGGTCGACTTCCGGTCCGGTGAGCGACGTTTCGGCCCGCACGCGCAGTCGCCGCGGCCGATCGACGGCAATGCTCGCCTTCAGCGGCGGAGTCCAAGGGGCGTTGATCGTCGCGTCGGTCGAGTGCAGCGAGAGCACGCGCGACGTGTTCCCGTTCACCGCGCGTGTGACGTCGTCCAGCGACGGCACCGCCGGCAACACGCGCGGTCCTTGCGGCGTGTACCGGCTGAAGGCGCGCGGACATCCGGCACCGGCACTGGCCACCAGCACCGCGGCGATCATCACCGACAACCACGCGCGCGATTTCACGAAGCGTCGCTCCTGGGCTGATCCGGGGCGGCTGGTTCGGGGCGGCCGGTGCGCTCGCAATCGAGCAACTCCGCCAACACTTGGTCGATCTGCGCGGCGCGCTGCGCGGTCGGAACGGCCACTGGTACGCGGTAGACCGTCTCGGTGTTCGGGTCGTAGAGCACCAGCATGTCGGACGTCGCGGCCCTCGGCGCTTCTCCGTCGGGCCGTTCGAGCTTCAGAATCCTGCGGCGCAGCAGCCACAGAGCCAGCACGTAGCGCAGGTCGGCCTGCTGATCGGCGTGTTGCAGCTCCTCGAACAGCCTCAGCACCACGTCGCGCGGCGCGAGCTTTGGCCGGGCGTGGCGCGGCGGCACGCGCGAAGTCCAGCAGGCGACCGCATCTTCGGGCGGACCGGTCCACGCCTCGGTGCCGAAGTCCTCGCGGCAGATTTTTCCTTCGCGCCGCACGAGCACCGAGTGGAACGTTTCGCCTTCGGCCAGGTGCCGTCCGCTGCGAGCACAGACGCGCGACGACCGCTCGATCTCGAAATCCATGATCGCCACTTGCACGCCGCTGGGGGTTGAGGACACGAACGCAAAAACGAGCGCTAGCCCGGCAAGGGTATCGAAACCGCGGTAGCGAGTGAAGGCCAACTCAGCACGCTAGCAGCCGAAACGAAACCACAGATGGACACAGATGCACGCAGAATAAAAAGGCACTCATTCGCGTCCATTCGCGTTTATTCGCGGCCCTGTTCTTCTTCGTGTCCTTTGTGTCTTCGTGGTCTTCATTTGAACCACCAAGACACGAAGAACACGAACGGGGAAGGAGTTTGGCGCAAACTTTCGGCAGGGCCGTTCGATAATCGTGGTGCCAAGCTTTCACATCTCACCGTCGCCGAACGTTAAAGGAGGGCAATTCCATGGGTCTGTCGTCGCCACGATTTTCGAGCAATGCCCGGCTGCAAAGGGCCAGCGCCAATCATCCCTCGATGAACTGGGGCGAAGTCGGCGAGGCGGTCCGCCTGGTGCAACAAGCGCTCGTTGACCTGGACTTCAACCTGCCGATCTCGACGCAGCAGTTTGGCAGCCCCGACGGCATCTTCGGCGACGAAACGAAGTCGGCCGTCAAAACGTTCCAGGCCCGCAACGGACTGGTGAACGACGGCGTAGTGGGTGCGGGGACCTTGGGGAAGCTCGACACGCTGTTGCCCACGGCCGGCGACCGGCTGGCGCCGCTGCCTGCCAGCGCGTTCGTCAAGTTCAAGTTTCGCGTCGTGTTCCGCAGCATTGCGATCCCCGTGGTTCCCGAATCGGTCGCGCTCAGCAGTGCCCGGCTGGTTTACGCACAGTACGGAATCAAGATCGACGAAGGCGCGGGGATGAGCCTCTTGCTTGATCCGGGTGAAACCGTGACGCTCGACTCGATCGACGGCGCGTGCTTGTGGGACGAGGAGAACCCCGACCAGACGCAGTTGTTCACGCTCGGGAGCGGACGGGCCGGCGTCGGCAACAGCGACATCCTGGTGTACTACGTCAACACCATCAAGCAGACCGACGGCAGCGGGCTCGATGGTTGCGCGGGTCACAAGCCGGGCGCACCGGCGTGCGTCGTCGCCGCCTCGGCGACCAAGTACGCCATGGCCCACGAAGTCGGCCACAACCTGCTCGGCTCGCACTTTTCGCCGGTCCACACCGAGAGCACCAACAACCTGATGTTCAAAGGCTTCCTGGGCAACCTGACCGCCGACCCGCCGGGGCTGACCGAAGACCAGATGCGCGCGATCCTCAGCAGCCCACTGGTTTCGACAGCGTGAGATATCTAATTTAGCCGCGGGCTTGCCCCCGCGCGTCGCAAGCGACGCGGCTAAATATGTTTCGTCACGCTTTCGCCGCCAGGCGGCTGTCGAGTGCCACTTGGGCGAGGTGGCGGATGCGGCGGCAATCGATTTGCTCGATGTTCGGTTCGCCGTCTTCGAGCGACGCCGGCGTGTAATTCGACCAATCCTGCATCGTGTCGGGGAATGCGGGTCATCTCGCGATCGCCCGCTTGACTTTTTGCCCAATAAGTCCGATTCTTAATTCTGGGGACGCCAATCACGCATGTCCGATTACGCTAACAAGCTGGGTGCAGGCAAATCCGCGTCGACGCTGTTGGTGCTGTTTATTCCAAGCGTCGATCGTCACGGCAAGCCGATCGCTCAGGGCAAATGGGTAAATGAGGCGTTACGCGTGCTAGGCGAATTGTTCGGGGGAGCAACCGCCTTTCCGAAGGGACGCGGCGTTTGGCGCGATGATGTTCGTGGCGGCGCGCTGGTATACGACAAGCCAGTCGTGATCCAGTGCTATACCAGTTCACGGCTCATCTCGCGGCACGCCAGCGCGCTGAGGGAGTTCTTGATCCGAATGGGGACGGAAACGAGTCAGGGAGCAGTCGGGCTGGTGATCGATCGCGATTACCTCGAAATTGAGTTCCCGCTTGACGCGGAGGAATAACGACCATGCCCAAGGACATTGACAAGCTTGCGGAACGGCTCGGCGCGAAAGTGGTGGGCAAGGTTCCCGCCACCGGAGGCGGAGCGTTCGGCGCGGCGCGTCTCGGGGCGACCGTCGCCACACTTCAATCGCGGCTACGGCCAAGCCAGGGGAAACGTCCTGGCCGTCCGACCGATCCGACGTGGGACCGTTCGCCCAAGGTGCCGATGAGTCGCCGCACCGCGGCAAAGCTCGCCCTCCTGGCCCAGCGCGCCAGCAAAACCGGCCGGCAAGTCAGCCCCATGCAACTAGCCGCGCAGCTGCTGGAAGACGTGGTCGCGCAGCTTTGACAGGTTTCAGGGGCACCACAGCGGCGGTGGACAAAACACTCGGGCAACCCGAACAGCGAGCTGCCCGGGCTGCCCAGGACTACTTCACTCCCGCTGCTGCCGCCGGGCTAGGATGTTATTGTCGCTGAAATCGTATTTGTCTAGCAGAAACGATTCAAGCGCGGGCGCGAGGAAAGGGGCACCGCAGAGCGGGATCGCAATCATGTACTCGACGTTCGGATCTAGTTCGCAATGTGGATGCTCATTGAGCGGTCCCGCCGATCCGACATGCCATGAGGCACGGGAACCGATCGACGCTTCCGATTTTCCGACGTAGCAGGCCTCGTCGTTCTTCGTGAAGAAAATGTAGACGCCAGGAGAGTCGGCGCAAGGCCAGTACTGCGAAACTGGCCGCCTGAAGTAGCATTTCCCGTGGCGCGTTGCTAATTCGCTCCGCATAACAATGGGCGTATCGTCGGCAGTCTTTAGCGCAAAGCGCCCGGCCCCATCGCCGCATTGGAACCCCATGGCGTTGAGCGCGCTCGAGGTTTCTCGAACAAATTCGCCGATTGCGTCTTGCGCGTTGTGAATTCTTAGTTTGGGAAGCTGCAAGGTGGCCACGGGGCATCGTTATCGAGATCTCTGCGGTTTGTGGTGCTTATCGCGCGTCGTAACTCAGTTTGCTATCGCTTGCACTACGCTTTCGCCGCCAGGCGGCTGTCGAGTGCCACTTGGGCGAGGTGGCGGATGCGGCGGCAATCGATTTGCTCGATGTTCGGTTCGCCGTCTTCGAGCGACGCCGGCGTGTAATTCGACCAATCCTGCATCGTGTCGGGAAACGTGGCCAGGCGCTCCAGCGATGCGGGGGTAAGCTGCGCCGCGGCGCGGCTCACGATCCGCTCCAGCGTGCGCACCGCGGTGCTCGCCGTGAACTTGTCGGCGGCAAGCCGTTCGATCGCCGGCAAGGCCGCGTCGCTGCCGTTCTCGCCGAGCGCCTCGGCAGCGGCCATGCGCACCATCGGATCGACATCATCCAGCAATGACACGAGCGCCGCGGCCGCCTCAGGCTTGTGCAGCTTGCCGAGCGCGCCGGCTGCTTCGCGGCGCACGCGCCAATCGCGATCCTTCAGCGATTCGATCAGATGCTGGGCCGCGTCGGCCACGGCGAACTGCTCGAGCGCCTGGATCGCCGCCAGCCGCACGTGCACGTTGGGGTCCTTCATCGCTTCGAGGATGTCGGGAATCGCCACCTGGGCGACCGCCGACTGCCGCCACAGGGGATCGATCCGATCGAGCGCTTCGACGGCTGCCCGCTGTACATGGTTGTTCACGCTCGTCAGCGCGTCGACCAATGACGGCATGGCAGACAGCCCGATGCGCACCAAGGCGGCGACCACCGCCTTGCGCGTCGAAGGAACTTCGTCGTCGAGCCCCTGCACCAGGTTGGCGATCGAACGCGCGTCGCCGATGTTTCCTAGCGCCTCGGCGGCTGCGGCACGCACGTAAGGCTCGGTGTCTTCCAGCAGCCAGGCCAGGGCGCTGGCGGTCCGCTCGTCGTAGTGGTTGCCCAACCCCGCGGCTGCGGTTTCGCGCACGTGGCGCTCGGGATCGCTGAGCAGGGCGACCAGCGCCGGCACCACGCGATCGTCCTTGATCTGTCCCAGCGCCGCAGCGGCTGTCGAGCGCTCGAACCAGTTGTCGGTCTTGGTCATCGCCACCAACGGCTCGATCGCGTCGGCGCGGCCGAGGTTGCCCAGCGCCTCGATCACCGAAGCCCGCACCAGCGGGCTTTCGTGCCGCAGTGCGCGGATCAACGGCGCGAGAATCTTGGGATCGTCGATGCTCGACAGCGCCTGCGCCGCCGCCAGCGCGACCAGCGAGTTCTCACTGGCCAGCGCGGCCAGCACTCCGTCGACCGCCCGTGCGTCGCCGATCGCTCCCAGGGCTTCGATCGCCGCCGACTGCACGTGGTAATCAGAATCTTTCAGCATCGCGACGAGCGGTTCCACGGCCCGGGCGTCGCCGATGCGCCCCAGCGCCTCGGCAATGGTCCAGCGCGGCTCGGCATCGGCGCCGTCCAGCGCGGCGATGAGCGCCGGCGCTGCCGGCACGCCGATCTTCACCAGCGCCTTGGCGGCCAGCGACCTAAGGTCGCTATTGGGCGAACGGATCGCTGCGATCAACGGCTCGATGGCCGTCGGCCCCATGCGCGCCAGCAGCTTGATGATCTCGGAACGCAATTGGGCGTTGTGCTCGGCCAGGGCGCCGACCAGCGCTTCGGCTGCTGGTGCGCCCATCTCGACAAGCACGTCGCTGGCAAGCTGCCGCGACTGCCGATCGTCCTCGGATAGCCAGCCTATTAGCCGCGCGGCGGCGGGAACGCCGAAACGCTTCAGTTCGGCAACGATCTCGGCGCGGGCCTTTTCGTCGGCGCCACGCAACTTCCGCAGGTTCCACCAAATCCGCGGCATCGAGAGCTTCACCACTTGTTCATACTTGGTCGATCGTCCAGTGTAAACCTTCGCGGTGCCGTTCGCAGCAGCTTATTCATTTAGCCGCGGGGCTTGCCCCGCGCGTCACAAGTGACGCGGCTAACTGCGAACCTTTCCGCCGGGCCGGTTGTCTGAATCGCGAGGAGGCACGCAGATTTTTCCGCTGCAACAGCTAGAATAACAGTACCAAGTACGTCTGAAAGGATACCGCAATCATGCCCCAAGATCGCAGCATCAAAATCTTCGATACCACGCTGCGCGACGGCGAGCAGTCGCCTGGTTGCAGCATGAACATGGCCGAGAAGCTCGAAATGGCCCAGGCTTTGGCCGAGTTGGGGGTCGATGTGCTCGAAGCCGGCTTTCCGATCGCGTCGCCCGGCGACTTCGAGGCAGTGCAGGCGATTGCCCGGCAGGTGAGCGGCACGATCATCTGCGGCCTGGCCCGCTGCAACATTCAGGATATCGACCGTGCCTGGGACGCCTTGGCCGATGCCCGGCAGGCGCGCATCCACGTGTTCCTGGCCACCAGTGCCATCCATCGCCAGTTCAAGCTGAAGATGGATAAGAGTGAGATCATTGCCCGGGCGGTCGAGGCAGTTTCGCGGGCACGCAGCTATTGCCCCGATGTCGAGTTCTCGCCCGAAGACGCCGCCCGCACCGAGCCCGATTTCTTGTGCGAAGTAGTCGCCGCCGCGATCGACGCCGGCGCCACGACCGTCAACATTCCCGACACCGTGGGCTACGCCACGCCGACGCATATGGGCAACGTCATCCGCATCCTCAAGCAGCGCGTGCCGAACATCGAGCGCGCGGTGATCAGCGTCCACTGCCACAACGACCTGGGATTGGCCGTGGCCAACAGCCTGGCGGCGGTCGAGAACGGCGCCGGGCAGATCGAGTGTACGATCAACGGCATCGGCGAGCGGGCCGGCAACTGTTCGTTGGAAGAGGTGGTGATGGCCCTGCGCACGCGCAGCGACTACTACCATTGCACGACCGGCATCAATACGCGGCGGCTGGTGCCGGTGAGCCGGCTGCTGTCGTCGATCACCGGCATGCAGGTGCAGCGGAACAAGGCGATCGTCGGCCGCAATGCCTTCGCCCATGAGGCGGGCATCCACCAGGACGGCATGCTCAAGGAGCGCACCACCTACGAGATCATGCGCCCCGAGGATGTCGGCCTGGCCAAGACCGATCTGGTGCTCGGCAAGCACAGCGGGCGCGCGGCCCTCTCGGATCGAGCCAAGGCGCTCGGCTACGAACTGACCAGCGAGCAATTGAAGACGGTGTTCGAGCACTTCAAGGAACTGGCCGACAAGAAGAAGGAACTGTACGACGCCGATCTGGTCGCCTTGATCGAACAGCAATCGCGCGACGTGCCCGAAGCTTGGACCCTGGAAAGCTACCGTGTGCTCACGCATTCGGGCGAGGTGCCGAGCGTGCGCCTGACGCTGGCCCGCGGCGAGGAAAAAATCACCCGCGACGTGAACGCCGGCGACGGCCCGTTCGACGCCCTGTTCTGGGCCATCGAGCAGATTACCGGCATCAACGTGGTCTGCAAACATTTCAACGTCCATAGCGTCACGGTCGGCAAGGACGCCCTGGGCGAAGTGACCGTCGAGGTCGAGCACGAGCGGCAACTGTACCGCGGCCGCGGCGTCTCGACCGACAGCATCGAGGCGAGCACCAAGGCATTCCTGAACGCGATCAACCGCATCATCGCCACGGCCGGTGTGCCGCAGCAGCGGCTCAGCCCTTTCCAAGCAGGCGAGGCGGCCCAGCAGGCCGCCGCGGCTCGGTAAACGGTATTTCGACGGAGCTAACACATGAGTTCGACAACGTCGCCCATCCACAGCGATCCTGAAATCCTTGGCGGTACGCCGGTATTCGTCGGCACACGCGTTCCCGTCAGAACGCTGCTCGATTACCTTGAGGCCGGGGAATGTCTGGATGAGTTTCTCGATGATTTCCCCACCGTGACGCGCGGGCAGGCTGTCGCCGCTCTGGAACTCGCCAAGCAATCGCTGGTTGCCCATGCGCGTCCTGTTTGACGAGTGCCTTCCGCGGCGTCTCAAGTCCCAGTTTTCCGAGCACGATTCGCAAACCGTCGCCGAAATGGGATGGTGCGGAAAGAGGAATGGCGAATTGATCACCGCCTGACCCGCTGGGCGGGGCTCGTGGTAATTCACAGTGGCTCGCGAGGGAGGCGAAGAAACGAGAGCCCTCGGCTCTTCGCGCTCTTCTGTTCAACCTCACGGCGCGTCTATACTCTTCGGCATCGCATCTTATCCGCGCCCAGGAGCCAGCCGCGTGGTCAACGATCTTGCCCGTAACGCGCTGTCTGAAGAGCCGTTGATTGCCGTGTTCGTCGACTTCGAGAACCTGGCGATCGGTGTGCGCGACATGAAGGCCGGCGAATTCCAGATCAAGCTGGTGCTGAAGCGACTGCTCGAGAAAGGCCGGATCGTCTACAAGCGCGCCTACTGCGACTGGCGGAACTATCAGGATGCCGTGCGCGAGTTTCACGGGCAGGGGATCGAGCTGATCGATATCCCGCAGAGCCGGATGAGCGGCAAGAACAGTGCCGACATCCACATGGTGGTCGACGCGCTCGATCTGTGCCACTCGAAGCAGCACATCGACGCCTTCGCCCTGGTCTCCGGCGACAGCGATTTCTCGCCGCTGGTGTCGAAGCTCAAAGAGAACAACAAGCGTGTGATCGGCTGCGGCGTGAAAAGCTCGACGTCCGACCTGCTGATTGCCAACTGCGATGAGTTTATTTACTACGACGACCTGATCCGCGTGGCCAAGAAGACGCAGGCCCGCGGCACGCGCAGCCGCGCCGAGGCCAAGCCGCGCGACGGCAAGGTGGTGAAGGAAGACAAGGCCAAGGAAGACAAGCACCAGGAGGCGTACGATCGCGTCTCCGAAGTGCTGCACTCGATCGAGCAGGACTACACGCCGCTGTGGGGCTCGACGCTCAAGCAGGCGCTGCGGCGCGTCTACCCCGGGTTCAACGAAAGCTACTACGGCTACGGCAGTTTCTCGGACTTGCTGGAAGCCATGAAAGAGCGGGGGCTGGTGGCCCTGGAATACGACGACAGCCGCGGCAACTACAAAGTGCGCGCAGCGGATTGAACGGCGTCCTGGCGAGCGGGGCGTGTCAACGCCCCGGTGATCTCTCGCGCGAGCGTCGTTGACGTACCGGGGGCATGACTGCCCCCGCGCGCCCACTAGTGGCCGGCTGCGCTTCGACAATCGGCCAGGCGATCTTCGGCGGGCTGCGCAGCAGCCAGATCCACAAGCCGGCCGCGTACACCAGGATGCACAGGCTGATGTTCTGCGCGATCGTCATGCCGGTGCCGAACACGCCCGGCTCGTCGGTGCGAATGGTTTCGATCAAGAACCGCGTGATCGGATACAGCGTGCAGGTCCAGGCGGTCGCTTCGCCATCGCGGCGGCGCAGCGGCTCGTAGGCCAGCAGAAACAGGCAGATCAGCGCAGCATCGAGCACGCTGTACAGTTGCGTCGGGTGGACCGGCAGGCTGGCCCGGGTCACGTCGCGCGGCGGCTCGAGGATCACCTGCCCGCGGCTCGTTTCGAGGTCGACTTCTTCGCCGGCGGTGGCCGCCTCGACCAGCGCTTGCCGGGCATCGTCGATCGAGTGGATCGGCTGCTCGTTGACTGAATCGATGCGATCGCCCGGCTGAATTGCTTGTCCCGTCGTCCGCGCACCGGCGACCATGCTACCGACGACTACCGGCGACTTGTTGCGCGGCGCATTAGGATCGACGGCGATCTCGATGCCATACAATTCGCCGCGCTCCGCTTGCCGGATGTACGGCGGCGAGCCAGCGGGAAACCGCATCGCCCACGGCAGCTCGCATACGCCGCCGAAGCAGCAGCCGTTCAGAAAGCAGCCGATCCGGCCAAAGGCGATGCCGATCATCAGCCCTGGCGCCATCAGGTCGGCCAGGGCGAAGCCGGGAATCTTGTGCGTGCGCACAAACGCGATCAGGCCGATCGCGCCGCACAGCACGCAGCCGTAGATCACCAGGCCACCTTCTTGGATGGCGACGATGGCTTTGATCGTCTCGCCCCAGCTGGGTCGCGAGAACTGCGGCCAATACTCGACGACGTAGAACAGTCGGGCGCCGATAAACCCGGTGGCGAACATCCAGAACGCCAGCGAATAGATCAAATCGGGGTTCAGCCCTCGCCGCTTAGCCCGCCATGCCGTCAACGCCACACCCGAGGCGATGCCGGCCAGCAGCGTCACGCCGAACCCGCGAATCGGCAACCCCTCGGGCTGCGAAATGGCTGGCAGTACGAACACGATCGCCGCCGCCACGATCGCCAGGATCGGCAGGTAGCCGGCCACCTCGCGGCCGAAGCCATGACGGTAGATGACCACGGCCAGCATCACGGTGCTGGCCGCGATTACGGCGAACAGCAAGATGCCGACGCCGAACAGCGGCCAGCCGGCAATCTCGGTCGGAATGTAGAACAGCGTTTGTCGCAAGTTGGTGACCGCTCCCTTACGGTCGCGGCTCGTGGGATCGCGGTTCGTTGGGTTCCAGCATTTGATTGTCGATCAGCCGTGTCGAGCCCACTTGGGCGGCGACGGCGGCCAAGGCCGTGTGGTCGATGCGCTCCAAGGGGGCGAGCGTTTCGGGATCGCCGACGACGATGTATTCCACACGGATATCCGGGGCCGTGGCGAACACTTCGCGCATCGCGGCGACGATGGTGGCGGCATCGCGCTCGCCCGCGGCGACCAATTCCGCGGCGCGGCGCAGGCTGCGGCTCAGCACCAACGCTTGCCGGCGTTGGTGAGGATCGAGGTAACGATTGCGCGAGCTCATCGCCAAGCCGTCGGCCTCGCGCACGATCGGGCAGACGCGAGCCTCGATTGGCACGTTTAGATCGCGCACCATTTGCCGCACGACGAGCGCTTGCTGAAAATCCTTGGCGCCGAAGAACGCCACGTCGGCCTGCGACAGGTTGAACAACTTCAGTACCACCGTGGCTACGCCGGCAAAATGCCCGGGGCGCGACCTTCCCTCCAGCGACTCGGCGACCCCGCCGACCTCGAGCGTCGTGGCGAAACCGTGCGCGTAAATCTCGGCTGGGGACGCCGGGGCGAACACCACATCGGCCCCCAGCGGGGCCAGTGCCGCCAGGTCGGCCTCGAGTGTGCGAGGGTATTTGGAAAAGTCTTCGTGCGGGGCGAACTGCGTGGGGTTCACGAAGATCGTGACAATCGTGAAGTCGCACTGGCGCGTGGCGGCTTCGACCAGGCTGAGATGCCCCGCGTGCAGCGCCCCCATGGTCGGCACCAGGCCGATGGTCTTGCCCGCCTCGCGGGCCTCGCGGACCGCAGCGCGCAGCGCCTCGCAAGTGCCCAGCACTCGCGGCGGAGCGGCGGGCGTGTTGAGCTTCGGCGTCATAATACTTAATTGTCTGTTGAAAAATGTGGGAGGCGAATCCTTTCGCCGACCGGCGGTGTGAATTTATCCACAACTCGGCGATAGGAATCGCCTCCCACAGTCAAGACAGTCATTTTTTCAGCAAGCTGCTACCCCTGCATCGCGGCAACCGCGGCGACGATCTCGTCGCGCAGTGCGCTCAAGTTGTCCCCCTTCAATTGCAGCACCGGGCACGGTGCTCGACCGCTGCTACCCGGCCATGCCGTATTAATAGTGACCAGCAAATCAGGCCGTCCGGCTGCGGCGGTGACGAATTCTACTGGCGAGCCAGCAACGCGACCATACGAGCCGGCAACCGCCTCCGCGACTCGCCGACACAGTTCCGACGGGCCAACTAGTGCCACGCGAGACTTCGCCGTGCGCACGTGTGCTAGCAATTCGTCGATCTTCCAGCCGAGCCGCGGATGCCGCCAAGTGCCGGCCACCTCGGCGGCCGGGGCGAGCACAAACCGACGGAAAGCCATGCGCGGATGCGGCACGGTGAGCCGCGGCGAGTCGACGATCCGGTCGTCATACAGCAGCAGGTCGAGATCGAGAGTGCGGGCGGCCCAGCGCTCGCCGCGCTGGCGGCCCAGGCGGGTCTCGATTTGCTGAAGCCGGTCGAGCAGCGATTCGGGCTCGAGCGTGGTTTCGACGACCACGGTTCCGTTGAGAAACGCTCCTTGCCCCAAAGGCCCGCCGACTGGCGCGGTTTCGTGCCAGCCGCTACGGCTCACTACAGCGATCTCGGGCTCGGCCGCCAGCGCCGCCGCCGCGCGGTCGAGTGTCGCGGCGCGGTCGCCGAGGTTCGAGCCCAATCCAATCAACGCGTGGTGCATACGGTCATTGTACGGAAAACATGCCGACCGTAACGAGCCGCGGGCGTGAGCGAGCGGTTTGGCCGCTCCCTTACGGTCGCGGCTCGTTACAATACTCCCTTCCAAAATGATCCCTCTTTGGCGGAGAGAATAAGCATGTTCAAGAAGATATTGATTGCCTTGGTGTTGTTGTTGGCGGCATTTGCCGGCGCCGTGGCGATGCAGCCCGACGAGCTGCACGTCGAGCGATCGGCGACGATCGCCGCAGAGCCGGCGGCGGTGTTCGCCCAGGTCAACGACTTTCATCGCTGGCAGGAGTGGTCGCCGTGGACACGGCTCGATCCGGAGGCGAAGAACTCGTTCGAGGGCCCCGAGGCGGGTAAGGGGGCGATCTTCCGCTGGGCGGGCAACGCGCAGGTGGGCGAAGGCAGCATGACGATCGTGGAGAGTAGGCCCGACGAGCTGATCCGCATCCACCTTGAGTTCGTCAAGCCGTTCGAGGGGACGAACAACGTCCTGTTCACCTTCAAGCCCGAAGGCGACGGGACGCTGGTCACCTGGGACATGCTGGGCAAGAAGAACTTTGTCTGCAAGGCGATGTGCCTGGTGATGAACATGCAGAAGATGATCGGCAGCGAGTTCGACCAGGGACTGGCGAACTTGAAGGGGGTTGTCGAACAGCAGAAGCCGGCCGGATAGCGGTCCGCGGTTAGCCGCGGGGCAAGCCCCGCGCGTCACAAGCGATGCGGCTAACTACGCCCGGCTTGCGCCGATTGAGACTCGACCGATCGCGGGCTAGACTTTGCATATCGCCGATTTTTTGCCAGTCCGATCGAGCGTACCGCCGGCAATGAGCAACACGAGCATGACCGAAGACGTTCCGGGGCAGGAAGGCACGGCCGGCCGCGACAAAGTCGAGGCCTTCCACGCCCTGCTCGCCAAGCTGACGGCGGGTGAAGCGGTTCCCGGCCAGGCGCTCGATCGCGGCCATGTTGAGCTGATCGAGCGGCTGTTGGGCAAATGGGCCTGCCGACGGCTGGGCATCTTCGCGACGCCCGAAGGGTTCAGGCTGTCGGTCGTCATTCCCGTGTACAACGAAGTGAAGACGGTCGCCGAAGTGGTCCGCCGGGTGCGCGAGTGCGGCGTGCCGGTCGAGATCATCCTGGTCGACGACGGCAGCACCGACGGCACGCGCGCTCTGCTCGACTCGTGGCGCGAGCAGGCCGATCTGAAGATCATCTTCCATGCAAAGAACCAAGGAAAAGGTGCCGCGCTGCGCACCGGCTTTCAACAGGCGACCGGCGACGTGGTGATCGTGCAGGACGCCGACCTGGAATACGACCCGGCCGAGTTCCCGATGCTGATTCAGCCGATCGTCGAAGGCTCGGCCGACGCTGTGTTCGGCAGCCGGTTCCTGGGCGAAGACCATCGCGTGCTGTACTTCTGGCACTCGATCGGCAACCATTTGCTGACGCTGCTCAGCAATATGATGACGAACCTGAACCTCACCGACATGGAGACGTGCTATAAGGCGTTTCGCCGCGACGTGATCCAGCAGATCGCGCCGCGACTCAAGGAGGATCGGTTCGGCATCGAGCCCGAGCTGACGGCCAAGGTCGCTCGGCTGCCGGGCATTCGTATCTTCGAGCGCCCCGTGAGCTACCAAGGACGCACCTACGCCGAAGGGAAGAAAATCACGTGGCGCGACGGGTTCCGCGCGTTATGGTGCATCGTGCGCTATCGGCGCGGCTGAGAGACTGCGGCGGGCAGGATTTCCGGCGGGCAGTGGTCAACGGGGCGTTCCGTCGTACGATGGAAATGACGGTCAAACAATTCGTCCGCGAGCTAACCGCCAGCGGGCTGATGACCGCCGACGAATTCACGGCCTTTGAAAAGCAGCTTCCACCGCGCGACCAGGCAATCGACGACGCCGCCGGACTGGGCAAGAAGCTCGTCGCTGCCGGCAAGCTGACCAAGTACCAGGTTGCCAACGTCCTGCAAGGCAAGGCGAAGAACCTGGTGTTTGGCGAGTACGCGGTGACCGATCGGATCGGCGCCGGCGGCATGGGACAGGTGTTCAAGGCCGAGCATCGCCGGATGCGGCGGACCGTGGCGCTGAAGATTCTGCCCCCATCGGCCGTGAAAAGCCCCGAGGCGGTGAAGCGCTTCGAGCAAGAAGTGCAGGCGGCGGCGCGGCTCGAGCATCCGAACATCGTCACGGCGTTCGATGCCGGCGAGGCCAACGGCGTACACTTCCTGGTGATGCAGTACGTCGAAGGGCAGGACTTATCAAGCCTGGTGAAGCGCTCCGGGCCATTGAGCCTATCGCAGGCGGTCGACTACATCGCGCAGGCGGCGCGCGGACTGGCTTACGCACACGGCAAGGGGATGGTGCATCGCGACATCAAGCCGGCCAATCTGCTGCTGTCGAACGAAGGGGTGGTGAAGATTCTTGACATGGGGCTGGCGCGGTTCGACGACACGCCGCCCGAAGCGCCTGCCAAGAGCGGCGAACGGATGACCAGTGCCGGGCAGGTGATGGGCACGGTCGATTACATGGCCCCCGAGCAGGCTGCCGACACGCAAGCCGCCGACGCGCGCAGCGACATTTACAGCCTGGGTTGTACGCTGTATCGGCTGCTCGCCGGCGAGAACCCATACTCGGGCGACACGATCGTCAAGACGATCCTGGCTCACCGCGAGCAACCGGTTCCCGCGCTGCGTGCCAAGCGGCCCGAGGTGTCCGAGACGCTCGATGCCATTTACCAGCGGATGATCGCGAAGCGTCCGGCCGACCGGTTTGCCAGCGCCCAGGAAGTGGTCGCGGCACTCGAAGCGTTGCACACGGCTCGACCATCGCCGCCGACCGCCGTACCGGTTGGCGCTGCGGCGACTGGGCTCAGTCAAGGTCTTCCTTCGGTGAGCGCCTTTCCGGTCGCGACGGCCATCCCCGTGGCGACCGTAGTGCCGGTCGCGGCGCCGTTTCTGACCGTGGCTCCCGGAAGCGATCCGTCATTGAACATGACGCTGGCCGTGGCGAAATCGTCGACCACGCTGCGCAACAAGACCAAAAGCACCTGGGGACTGACGGCGAAGATCATGGGAGCGACGTTCGGCACGATCATCGCGCCGATCCTGGTGACGTACATCATCAAGTTCATGGATAGGGAAGTGACGCCGACCCAAGTACCGGCAGCCGTCGCGACAGCGACGTTAACCCCGGCGACTCCCGCTAAAATGAACGGGACATCGCAGCCGGAAGCAACCTTGGCGACCGCGACACTCGCGGCGGCAACGCCCGCGGTCCCCGTAACGCCAACGGCTCCGCAGACCCCACTAGCGCCGCCGGAAATGGTCGACGGCAAGCCGTTCGATCTGCTGGCGATCGTCGACCCAGCGCGCGACACAGCCAATGCCAAACTTTTCGGCACGGCAGGGCGTGGCTTCCCATCGCGCTGGCGCAAGACCGGCAACATATTGACCGTAAACAGCACCGGCTTGAAAGGGACCGCCAAAATCGAATTCCCCATTGAGATTCCCAACGAATACGACTTGGAGCTGATGGTCAGCCGACCGAAAACGCCTACCGAAAGCCACGGCCTGTTACTTACCTTGCCGATCGATGGCGAGCCGGTCGCATTGGGAATGGACCTGGGCGACAATCATTCCTGGGGGCTGGATAAAATCGACGGCAAACCCGCCGCGCGCAACGGCACGCTGGTCGAGAACAAGCCGCCGATCGGTACCGCCGCCACGCGCGTGGTGGTCAAGGTCCGCTGCGGTACTGTGACCGTCACCGCCAACGACGAGCGGATGTTGGAGTGGACGGGGCGCGGCGAGCAACTTTCCGTCGTTCCCGTGCGCAAAGCCCACCTGAATCATGCGTTTGTCCTCTCGACCGACGATGCCGACTTTATCATCCATCAGATGGTCGTGATTCCCGGCGGCGGCGATTGGTCGCCGCTCTTCGACGGCCGCGACTTGAAGGGCTGGAACGCCACGGGCGGTCGCGATCATTGGAAAGTCGACGCCAAGACCGGCGTGCTCGATGGCTTCGGCAGCGGAAACATCTCCTGGCTCACCAGCGAGCGCGAGCTGCACGACTACCGCCTGCGGCTGGAATTCAACCTGGCGGCGGGAACCAACTCGGGCTTTACGCCGCGCACCGTTCCCGATGTCAAGGATGCTGATCAACTCGAAGTCCAGATCAACGAGGAAGCGCGATCGGCCCAGCGGGTGCCGCTAGGAGGCATCCGCAATCTTACTTCCGGCAAAGATACCCCAAACACCGCGCCGCGCTCGGGCGTGGAACTTCGGCCCGCCGGTGCGTGGAACGATTTGGAAATCGATCTGCGCGGCCGAGCGCTGCGCCTCTGGATCAACGGCACGCTGGTGCAGGACGTCGAGCTGCGCAAGCCGGCCAAGCCCGCCGACGGCGTGCCGGGGCTGCGGCGGATCAAGGGGAACTTCGGCTTCCAGATCGTCACCGGCCACGTGCGCTACCGCAACATCGTGGTACACGAGTACAAGAAGTGACGGCCGAGACAATTCGGCATCGGCTGACCGCGTGGGGCAGACATTCTTGTCTGCCGTGAGAGTCGTAACGAAGGCAAGCAGGAATGCCTGCCCCACATCAAGCCCTTACCGTCCCGCGCGCTGCCGCGCCACCACGCGGTGGAAGTGCAGGCACACTTCGCCGTCGACCACGCGCCGCACCCCTTCGACCAGGCACCGCGGCTCGTTGTCGTCCTGTCCCAGACGCATGATCTCGGCCAGCGGCAGGCCTGGCGGGACGGTGAACGTCGACTGGTTGATGATCTGATTGCCGGCGTCGAGCTCGGGGACGATGAAGTGGCAAGTCGCGCCGTAGGTGAGCATGCGGCTGGCGTACGCCTCGTGATACGGCCGCAGCCCCGGGAAGCTTGGCAGCAGGCCGTGGTGCAGGTTGATGATTCGCCCACCGGCATACTTCCAACAGGCGCTCGGCGGCAGCACGCGCATCCAGCGGGCCAGCACGATGTAATCGACCTGGTACTCGTCGCACAGCGCAACCAGCCGCTCGGCGTCGGCGTTGCCCTGCTCGTCGCCAATCATCTGCCAATCGACCCCGAACTGCTCGGCGACGCCGCGGCACGCAGGTCGATTGCCAATGAGCACGGCCGGCGTGGCGCGGAGTTGGCCGTCGCGCATCGCCCGCAATAGCGCCAGCGGCGGCTCCTGGCGATAGGTGGTGCAGATGGCCAGCCGTGGCAGGCCGGCCTGCGCATCGGGGCTCCACACGCGGATCGACAGGCCCTTTTCGCGTCCGATTTCCGCCATCGCCTGCCGCAGCGGTTCAAAGCCGTCGGCCTCGAGCTCGAGGCGCAGCAGCATGGCAAACAGGCATTCATCGTCGTGATCGTACATCTGGATCTCGGCGATGTTCGCCCCTTGGCCAGTCACGTAGTGGACGATCGGATCGGCCAACCCCCAGTTATCGGGGCCTACGGCGGTCACGGTAATCTGCATATGGGACGGTTATAGCTATGAAAGCGCCTAGAAACGGTTTGTTACCGAAAAATTACACATCAATCGCTTGTGTCAACACTCTAAGCCTGCGACACTTATGCGGTTTACCGTGGCCTGCTGTCGGGCGGTGCGGGTCGATCCGACGGGATCGACTCATGGAAGCTCGACGGCTGGCCAGCGGCATCCTACCCCGGGGGCACTCTGCCAGGTTCGGTGCCCAGACGCAATCGGCTTCGACAGGATATCGACCATGATTGTCGCAGATGCCCCGACCACCAAAGTTATCTGCGCCCCGCCGCCAGCGGAGGCAGCGCCGCAAGTCGGGGCAGCGTCGCACGTGGAAACAGCGCCGCACGTCGCGCCTGGGCCGGTCGAGTTGTCGCAGGAGCCGCAGCCGCCACAGCTCGCACAGCCCGAGCGCTGGAAAATCTCTTGGCCGTACACGATCTCGCTCACTGTTTATCACGTGGTCGCGCTGCTGGCCCTTGCGCCGTGGTTCTTCAGTTGGACGGGCGTGGTGCTGTGCATCGCCGGGCTGTACGTGTTCGGCACGCTGGGCATCAACCTGTGTTTTCATCGTTTGCTTACGCATCGCGGCTTCACCTGCCCGTTGTGGCTCGAACGCTCGCTGGCCGTGCTGGGGCTGTGCTCGTTGCAAGACACGCCGGCCCGCTGGGTGGCGATCCATCGCTTGCACCATCAACACTCCGACGAAGAACCCGATCCGCACAGCCCGCTCGTGCGGTTCTTCTGGGCCCACATGGGCTGGCTGTTCTTCGAGAATCCCACGATCAACAACGCCGCGACCTACGACCGATACGCTCGCGATGTGCTGCGCGATCCGTTCTACTTCTGGTTTGAGCGCAAGCTGCGCTGGTTCACGATCAACCTGTGGCAGCTCGCGGCCTTCTTCGTTGCCGGCTGGGTGGCCGGCTGGTGCGTGTGGCGCGACGCGGCGACCGCCTGGCAGTACGCAGCAAGCGTGACCTTGTGGGGCGTCGTCGTCCGCACGGTCATCGTTTGGCACATCACCTGGAGCGTCAACTCGGTGACGCATCTTTGGGGCTATCGCAACTACGAGACCGGCGAAAATAGTCGGAACAACTGGTTCGTGGCCCTGGTCAGCAACGGCGAAGGATGGCACAACAATCACCATGCCGATCAGCGCAGCGCGCGGCACGGTCATCGTTGGTGGGAGTTCGACGTCACCTATCTCACGATTCGTTTTCTGTATTTCGCAGGCCTCGCCAGTGACGTCGTCGTGCCTCGGCAGCCGTCGGTTCGCGGGGGACCGTAGCCGGCGCACGGCCATTGAGATCGACGGACCCGTCATTCGAGCATGTCAGGCCAAGGTGAAATCGTAGTCACGGGGCTGGGCGTCGCCAGCCCGATCGGCATCGGTGCCGATGCGTTCTGGCGCAGCCTCGTTGCCGGCACTAGCGGCGTCGCGCTCTCGACGGCGCTGGAATCGCCGCTGCTGCCGCGCTGGCTGGCGGCCGAGGTGCGCGACTTCGATCCATTGGCGTTCGTGACGCCGCGCAAGAGCTTGAAGGTCATGGCGCGCGACTCGCAGTTGGCGCTCGCCGCCGCCCGCCTGGCGCGCGAGCACGCCGCCGCCACCGGCGAAACGTTCGATCCCGATCGGCTGGCCACGGTGTTCGGCGCCGACACGATCAACCCCGTGCTGGAAGACTCGGCCCAAACCTACGGACCATGCGTCAGCGGCGGCGAATTCCATTTCGAGCGCTGGACTACCGACGGCATGCCGCGCACCTATCCGCTGAACATGCTCAAGCTGCTGCCGAACATGCTCACCTGCCACGTGTCGATCGCCCAGGACGCGCGTGGCCCCAACAATACGATCTACCAGGGGGACGTCTCGGGGTTGTTGGCGCTGGCCGAAGCGGCGAGCGTCGTCGAGCGTGGCATGGCCGATGCCGTGCTCACCGGCGGGGCCAGTTCGCGGATGCGTCCGCTGGATTGGGATCGCTCCGAATTGGTGTTCGAGTTGTCGCGCCGGATCGACGATCCCGGCGCCGCCTCGCGCCCGTTCGATGCCGATCGCGACGGCCAGGTTCGCGCCGAAGGCTCGGCCTGCCTGCTCATCGAGAATCGCCGGCATGCGCTGGCGCGCGGCGCGACGGTCCTGGCGCGCCTGGCCGGTTGGGGCTCGAGCTGCGACTTGCCCGGTGAGCAACTCGGCCGCGGGCTGGAGCGCGCCATCGGCTTCGCCCTGGCGCGTGCCGGTCTGAAGCCCAGCGACGTGGGGCACGTGAACGCGCACGGCCTGAGCACCGTAGCGGACGACCAGATCGAGGCCCGCGCTCTGAATGCCGTGCTGCCCGGCGTCCCGCTAACTGCGCCGAAAAGCTACTTTGGCAACCTCGGCGCCGCGGCTGGTGCGATCGAGACGATGGTCAGCGTGCTGGCCCTGGCGAACAACCTGGTGCCGCCGACGCTTAATCATCGCCGCACCGACCCAGCCTGCCCGGTGACTGTGTTGCGAGAGCCGCTCGCTGGGACGAAGCCGGTCGCGGTCGTCGTCAATCGCGCCATCGGCGGCCAGGCCGCCGCACTGGTTCTCACGGCCGCTTAGCGCCGGCCGTCCCCGGCCGGCGCATCTCCGCTGCTAGTCAATGCGCGGCACGTTTGCTAGGTTGCACCATTCGTTGTCGTTGAACCCACATTCCCCCGGAGTCGTTGACGGATGGCGACTGCTCTCAAGCCTGTGTTGCGTCGCGAAGACCTGAAGCCAGGCGAGAGCCTGTGCAACCATTGCACTGCCAAGTGCTGCCGTTATTACGCACTCGAGATCGAAGCTCCTGAGGAGCGGGGCGACACGGACTTCATCCGCTGGTACATGCTGCACGATCGTACGTGCGTCTTCACCGAGGACGACACCTGGTACCTGCTGGTTTTCACCGAGTGTCAGCACTTGCAGGCCGATTATCGTTGCGGAATCTATCACACTCGGCCGCAGATCTGCCGTGACTACTCGACCGACAACTGCGAATATGACGACCGCTACGTGTACGATCGCTACTTCGAGACGGCCGACCAGTTGGTCGAGTATACCGACGCGATGTGGCCCAGCGACGATCCGGCCGAGTTCCGCTCGCCACGGCCTGCGCTGCTGCCGATCATCGGATAGGAAAATGATAAATGCGAAATGCTTAATGCATAAGTCTCCGCGTGCGTCGTCTTTTCTTAATTAAGCATTTATCATTTAGCATTCAGCATTTCCGCCATGATTACTCCTCGCACGCTCAAGGGCTTTCGCGACTACCTGCCCGACGCGATGATCGTGCGCGAGCGGCTCATCGACACCGCCCGCCGCGTCTATCGCTCGTACGGCTTCAGCCCGATCGATACGCCCGCCCTCGAGTACAGCGAAATCCTGCTCGGCAAGGGCGGGGCCGAGACCGACAAGCAGCTCTACCGTTTCCAGCACGATCGGCACGACGTCGCGCTACGCTTCGATCTCACGGTGCCGCTGGCCCGCTTCGTCGCCCAGCACGCCAACGACCTGGGCATGCCGTTCAAGCGTTATCAAATCGCCAGCGTGTGGCGCGGCGAGAACACTCAGCGGGGCCGCTACCGCGAGTTCATGCAGTGCGATTTCGACACGATCGGCACCCGCTCGCTGGCGGCCGACATCGAAACCGCGCTCGTGATCCACGATCTATTCGTCGCCCTGGGCTTCGAGCGATTCACGATCCGGCTCAACAACCGGCTGGTCCTCAATGGCCTTTTGGAGCGCCTGGAACTTGCCGACCGTGCCACAGCAGTACTGCGCGTGCTCGACAAGCTCGGCAAGGTCGGCCCCGAGCGCGTGCTTGAAGAACTGGTCGCCACGACTGGCGCCACCGATACGCAAGCGAAGCAAGTCGTCGAGTTGGCCGACTTGAAGGGCACGAACGACGCCGTGCTCGCCCGGCTCGAGCCGATGGTGGCCGGCAGCGAGAAGGGGCAGGAAGGACTCGCCAAGCTCGGCGAGTTGCTGCGTGCCGCGCGGGCTGCCGGCATTCCGGCTGAGCGCTTGCAGCTCGACGTGTCGATCGCTCGCGGGCTCGACTACTACACCGGCACGATCTACGAAACGTTCCTGGCCGACCTGCCGGCCATCGGCAGCGTCTGCTCCGGCGGCCGGTACGACAACCTCGCCAGCCTGTACACGAACCAGGAGTATCCCGGGATCGGCGCATCGTTGGGGCTCGACCGGTTGCTGGCCGCGATGGAAGAACTGGGGATGGTCGAGAAGGTTTCGACCCCTGCACCGGTGCTGGTCGTGTACTTCGTCGAGAACCGGCTGCACGATTATCTGCGGCTGGCCAGAGCCGTGCGCGCCGCTGGTCTAGGCGTCGAGCTGTATCCCGAAGCCAAGCGCGTCGGGCAGCAACTCAAGTATGCCGATCGGCGCGGGTTCCGCTGGGCGCTGGTCGTCGGTGAAGACGAGTTCGCCGCCGGCACTTGCCAGGTGAAGAACCTTTCGACCGGCCAAAGCACTACCGTGCCGCTAGAACTCGATGCCGGGGCGCCAAGTGTCGTTTCGTTGCTCTCATCCCCAGCCCTCGGTCCCTAATCCCCAGCCTCATGCTGCTCGCGTTCAGCTCCAATGCGTACATGCACTTCTCGATCGAGGAGACGATTGCGCGCATCGCGGCCGCCGGGTACCAGGGGATCGAAGTGTTGGCCGACGTGCCGCATGCGTGGCCCGCAGGCTTGCTGCCCGAGCGTGTGCGGAGCATTCGCGCGGCACTCGAGAAACACAACCTGCGGGTGTCGAACGTCAACGGCTTCATGATGAACGCCGTGGCCGACCCGCGGCAGCCGTACTGGCATCCGTCGTGGATCGAGCCCGATCGGCACTATCGGGCGATCCGCCGCGAGCACACGAAGCGGGCCCTGCGCCTGGCGGCCGAAATCGGCGCTCGCAACCTGCAAACCGAGCCTGGCGGTCCACTCGAGCCGGGGCAATCGTGGGACGCGGCGGCCGCGATCTTCTACGACGAGCTGATGCCGTGCGTCGAGGTGGCCGAGCAGGTGCAGGTCGGCCTGCTAATCGAGCCCGAGCCGGGGCTGCTGATCGAACGGTTCGATCAATATCTCAAGTTTATGGAGCGCATCGATTCGCCGTGGGTCGGGCTGAACTTCGACATTGGCCACGCCTACTGCGTTGGCGAGGACCCGCAGCACTGGGTCGAGCGCATGGCCCCCCACACGCGGCACTACCATTTCGAGGACATCGCCGCCACGCGCGTCCACCGGCACCTGATTCCCGGCCACGGCGCGATCGATTTTGGCGCCACGCTCGCCGCGATCACCCGCACCGGCTACGACGGGTTCATCACGGTGGAGCTGTATCCGTACATCGAAAACCCCGACGACGCGGCCCGTGAGGCACACCAATATTTGGGAGGCGTTTCGCAGCCGTTGGGGATATCGTTCATCAAATGACGAATGACGGAACGGTGGGAGGCGAATCCTTTCGCCGATAGCGACGGGCCAGCCCAAAGTCGGCGAAAGGATTCGCCTCCCACATTCCAGATTTCTTTCGTCCTTCGAACTTCATTCTTCGTCATTCCCTCATGCTTCGCTCCTACGCACAACTTGCTCGGCTGCCGAACGTCTTCACGGCGCTGGCCGACGTGACGATGGGTTATCTGTTCACGCACCGCGACGGCGAGTTCGAGTTGGTGTACTGGGTGCTGGCGGTTGCGTCGGCCGCGCTGTACACGGCGGGCATGGTGCTGAACGACGTGTTCGATTACGAGCTGGACCGCGTCGAGCGCCCCGAGCGGCCGCTACCGCGCGGAGAGATTTCGCTGGCCACGGCGCAATACCTCGGCTTTGGCCTGCTGGCATTTGGCCTGGTATGCGGCTGGCTTGCAGGAGCGGCGGGATCGAACTTTCGGTTGGTCCCGGGCCAGATCGCGACGATGCTCGTGGTTGCAATCTTGCTGTACGACAAGCTGCTGAAGGCCACGCCGGTCGGTCCGCTGGCGATGGGCGCCTGCCGGATGCTCAACGTGCTGTTGGGCATGAGTGGCGGCAGCAACTTGTCGGATTCCTCGACGTGGCTGGTGGCGCTGGGCATCGGCATCTACATCACGGGACTTACGTGGTTTGCGCGGACCGAAGCTGTGCGTAGTAGCCGGCCGATGCTGATTGCGGCAACCGCGGTGCTCGCCGCGGGCGTGGCGTGGCTTGGGCACGTGACGAAACTCGAGCCCTATGCGCTGGAGCAAGCGCGGCTGTGGCCTTGGTTATGGCTGGTGCTCGGCGGTTCGATCGTCTACCGATTCGGCTGGGCGATCGCCGACCCCGAGCCATGGCGCGTGCAACAAGCGGTGAAGAACGGCATCATGTCGCTGGTGGTGCTCGATGCCGCCGTGGCGTTCAGCGCCGCCGGCCACGCCGCGACCGCCATCTTGCTATTGCTCGTCCCGGCAGTATTTTTAGGCCGCTGGCTGTACTCGACCTAAGGCTTGAAGACGTTGCCACGGTGCCACGAAGTGATCGATCCCCACCACTCGTTGAAGTTCGTCAGCGGTTGCCGCGAGGCACTGCGGTAGTAGTAGGTGCGATGATGCCGTGCTGCCTCGACCGATGAGCCTGAGGCAAGCAGCATCGTGCCCGCCACCAGCCCCAGCATCCATATCTTCGTACGCATGACGAGCTCCTTTATCACAACAGAACAACTCGACCAGGGACGCGCGGCGTGCGAACGACGCGCGTGAATTGTACCGGGTGGGCCGCTCGCGACAACCGTCCCCGCCCGAGGCGCGTGCTTTGCTGTACAATCGCCGGCAACGGAGGTATCCATGCCCGAACGCGTTGTGCTCGTTTCGATTCCCGGTCTGCGCCGCCAAGACCTGGCCGCAATGCCGAACCTGGCGCGTCTTGCCGGCAACGGCGAGGTCGCAACGCTTGTGCCAAGCTTCCCCTGCGTCACCTGCCCGGTGCAGGCCAACATGACCACCGGCGCCATGCCGCGCGAACATGGCGTGGTGGCCAACGGCTTCTACTGGCGCGACAAGCAGCAGGTCGAAATGTGGACGGCCTGGAACGAGTGCATCGAGCGGCCGCAGATTTGGGAGCGGCTGCACCAGCACGATCCGGCGATCACCTCCGCCCTCTGGTTCCCACTGCACAGCAAAGGGGCGAAGGCCGATTACATCTGCACTCCGGCGCCGATTCACAATCCCGACGGCAGCGAGTCGTTGTGGTGTTACACGAAGCCGACCGAATTGTATGGCACGCTGCGAGATCGCTTCGGCCACTTCCCGCTGATGAACTTTTGGGGACCGCTGGCCGGGATCAAATCGACAGCGTGGATCGTCGACTCGGCGGTATACGCAGCCGGTGAATATCGACCCAATTTCTTCTACATCTATCTGCCGCATCTCGATTACGCCGCGCAGCGCACCGGTCCCGACAGCGATGCAGCCCGGAAGGCTCTCGGTGAGCTGGATGAAACCTTCGGCCGGCTGGTTGATGGATTTCGCCAGGCGTATGGTCAGCCGGAGCCGCTGTGGTTGGTGGCAAGCGAATACACCATCACGCCGGTCGATCACGTCACGTACCCCAACCGCGTGCTGCGCGAAGCGGGAATGCTGGCGGTGGAGAGCAAGCCTGACGGCGAGTATTTGGACCTGGCCAATAGTGCCGCGTGGGCGCTGGTCGATCACCAGTTCTCACACATCTTCGTGCGCGATGCGGGCAGCGTGGGGCGCGTGGTCGATCTGTTCCGCAAGCGCGAAGGGATCGCCGAGGTCCTGGCCGGCGATGAGCGGGCGCGGTACGAGCTCGATCATCCGCGCTCGGGCGAAGTGGTGCTCGTTTCAAGCGCCAACAGTTGGCAGGCATATTACTGGTGGCAGGACGACGCGCGTGCGCCGCCGTTCGCGCGCACGGTTGATATTCATCGCAAGCCGGGATACGATCCGGTTGAGTTGCACTTCGACCCGGCCACCAAGAGCATTCCGCTCGATGCTCGCCGGGTGCGTGGCTCGCATGGAGCGCCGGCGCGCGATGACGCGCAGCGTGGCATCATCGTGGCCAGCCAGCGCGGCGTGTTGGTCGGAGGCAACGTCGCCGACACCGACGTGTTCGGCCTGGTGCTGCGCCAGTGGGGAGTTTAGCGCCCCACGAAGCGCGTCGCGAGCGACGCGGCTAATTCGGCGTGCTGCTCAACTGGGCCAGCACTTGCAGCACGCCGTTGAGATGCGCGAGCCGCGGGCCGAAGCGATCGACGAACTCGCTGAGCAGGAACTCGCCATCGGCCAGCGAGTCGACGTTCGCGTTCACTTCATCGGTGAGCGTCTGCAAGAACGCGGTTTGCACGCGGCTCAGCCCCTCGGCTGCCAGCCGGCAGTTGTGGGCTAGCTCGGGGTTCGCCTGTTTCCAGGTGGTCAGCTCTTGTGTGCGCTGGCGTTGGCCCGAGTTGAGCTGCGAGACCAGCTCCTCAAGCAGTTCGTTCTGGCGGTCCTGCGAGGCAAGCAACTCTCGCAGCAGCCGTACCTGTTCGTGGTCGGCGCGTTCGGGCGTCGAGGCCGTAGGCGCGTGGGCCGGCGTGGCCACGTCGACCGGGGGGAACAGCGAGCTGGTCGCTTGACGATCGTGCATCGAAGAGTTTTTCCTGCCGACGATAGCGTTGTTTTTCTAAGAACCGTCAGTATAGCCCACAGCGCAGCGGCAAGTCGAGTGCGTGCATGCAAGATTGCTGTGCTGGCTGGGATAGGCCGCTAAAGTAGCCACGCTCCATCTCCCGATCGTAGCAGTGGACCGGGATCGTTGCCTGGCAGGCACCGCTAGCACCGTTTTCTCTTCGGCCCGGGAGATCGCATGCCCTCGCGCGACGCCAAATCCTCGGCCGCCTTCGGCTTTTATACGGTCGTCGAGCAGCCGCAGATCGGTTTGCTGGGCGGGTATTTGGTGGTGAATGCGGCAGGTCGCCCGCTCGAGTTTCATTGCACGGCCCCGGTCAAGCCGACCCGCGCCCAGACGATCCTGTTCGGTGCCACGCTCGAGCCGTATTTGTACGGCGAGCACATCGGCCAGGCGCTCATCCGCAAGGCCGAGACGCTCGCCACGGTGATCTGCACCGATCGGCCCCAGGCGCTGGCCGTGCGGCAGTACATCGATGCGCCGGTGGCGCTGATCGTCGGCGAAGAGGCAAGCATTCGGACATCGATCGCAACGCCATCGTTCACGATTGGCACAGTCCGGCTGGCGGTCGCCGGCGGCTTCACGGGCGACGAGTCTCTGGTCGCGGAGCGAATTGCTTTGTTCGCCGCGTCGATGCCGTTGGCCGAGCCGTTCGAGCGCATTCGCCAGGCGATCGACGAGGCGCAGCGAGGCGAGCGATGAACGGCTGGCGCTGGACGGCGCCGGAACCGTTGGCCGTGCGCAGCCTTACGTTGCCCGAGGCGGCGAGCTGCGTGGTTCACACGCCGCTGTCGCTGGCTGCCGGCGAGGCGACCGTCGCGCCCGAGGCGATCGGCGAACTACGTGCGCCGCCGCGTGTCGTGTCGCAACGTCTCTGGGGTTCGCGGATGCGATTGCGCGTGCGAAGTTGCAAGTTCCCGCAGCCGTCGGAGTCGTTGGCTGTGCCGCCGGTGATCGAGCACGTTGCCGCGCCAACCGCCGACCCCGGTGCAACGCCGCCAAGCTGGACGCGCATCCAGCCGCCGACGAGCGTCGTCCGCCTGGAAGACCGGCTGTACTACGTTCTGCAGCCGCCGCTGGAGTTGGTGTTTGTCGAACGGGCGCTGGAATTTCCGTTTCATCCGTTTCCGTATCAGCTTGAGGGGATCGCGTTCCTCTATCCGCGCACCGCGGCGCTGCTGGCCGATGAAATGGGGCTGGGCAAAACGATGCAGGCGATCACGGCGGTGCGCTTGCTGCTGCACGCCGGGCAGGCTCGCGCGGTGCTGCTGGTCTGCCCCAAGCCGCTAGTGACGAACTGGCAGCGCGAGTTTCACGCCTGGGCTCCCGAGCTGCCGGTGACGGTGGTCGAAGGGGACGCAGCCCGCCGGCAATGGCAATGGCAGTTGCCCGACACGCCGATCCGCATCGCCAACTACGAGGTGGTGGCGCGCGATCGCGAGGTGTTCGACCGCCTGGCCGAGCCATACGACCTGGTGGTGCTCGACGAGGCGCAGCGAATCAAGAACCACGCCAGCACGACGGCCCAAGTGGTGCGCTCGATTCCGCGCCGCCGCAGTTGGGCGATCACCGGCACGCCGCTGGAAAACAGTCCCGACGACCTGGTGAATATCTTTGAGTTCGTGTCGCCGGGACACCTGAACCACGGCATGAAGCCGGGGCGCATGGCCCGTGCCTCGGCCGATCAGGTACTCAGGCGCACGAAGGACCAGGTGCTCAAGGACCTGCCGCCAAAACTGTTTCGTGATGCCGAGATCGAGCTGTCGTCGGCGCAGCGCGAAAGCTACCGACTTGCCGAGGAGCAAGGCGTGCTCCGGCTGGCCGAAATGGGCGAAGAAGCGACGATCCGGCACGTATTCGAGCTGGTGCTGCGGCTGAAGCAAATCTGCAATTTCGATCCGGCGACCGGCGAAAGTGCGAAACTCGAACGCCTGGCGGCCGACTTGGAAGAGGTCGCCGACAGCGGCCGTAAGGCGATCGTCTTCAGCCAATGGGTCGAGACGCTCGAAACGCTGGCGGCAAAGCTCGCGCACTTCCGCCCGCTGGAGTATCACGGCAAAGTGCCCGGCACGCGGCGAGATGCGATCTTGCAACAGTTCCGCGACGATGCGCAGCGCTCGGTGCTGCTGCTCAGCTACGGTGCCGGCGGCGTGGGCTTGAACCTGCAGTTCGCCGGCTATGTATTCTTGTTCGATCGCTGGTGGAACCCAGCGGTCGAGGACCAGGCCATCAACCGCGCCCACCGTATCGGCGCCGCCGGCCCGGTCACGGTGACGCGCTTCCTGGCCACCGGCACGATCGAGCAGCGCATCGACCAGATTCTGCAAGAGAAGCGCGAGCTGTTCGACACCGTGTTCAACGACGCGCAGGCCCACGAACACTCGGGACTCACACAGCGCGAGTTGTTCGGCCTATTCAAGCTGAAATGTCCCACCGGCCCGATCCGCCTGGCGTCGTAAGCGGTCGATCCCAACTCTACGGCGCGGTATAGTTGCGGTATGAGCACCGCGATGGCGGGGGCGAGGCTGCGGCACAACCGAATCGCGACGAATGTGACGATCGCACTCGGCGCTCGGCTGCGCGGCAGGCGCTGCGAAGTGTTCAACTCTGACGTGAAGGTGCGCATCGATCTGCCCACGCACGTTCGCTTTTACTACCCCGATGCATCGGTCATGTGTCAGCCGCCGCCGGTGGACCAAGAGTTCCACGAAAGCCCTACGATCGTGGTCGAGGTGCTGTCGCGCGCGACGCGCCGCATCGACGAGAGAGAAAAGAGAAGCGGCTATTTGCAGATTCCGTCGCTAGCGGCGTATCTGCTCGTCGAGCAGCGCACGGCCTGCGTGATCGTGTATCGCAGCACCAAGGCAGGTTTCGTCCGCGAATTCTACGAGGGGCTCGGTGCCGTGATACCGCTGCGTGAGATCGAGGTTGAACTGCCGTTGGTCGAAATCTACGAGCGCGTGGAGCCTCAAAGCTGATCGACCATCGCGCGCGGCACGCCGATGCCGACGACGTGTATTTGGCCGGTGTACCGCTCGGCGCCGGGAGCATCGAAGCCGATCTTGCGGGCGACGAACGTGCAAGTGTGGTCGGCGCGGAACGTCGGCTTGCCGGGCTGGCCGGTGTCGCAATCGAGGCCGCTCGGCAGGTCGACGGCGAGCTTGGCCGCCGGCGCGGCGTTGAGCTGGGCAATCACGGCATCCAGCGGCGGTCGCGGGTTGCCGCGCGCTCCGGTGCCTAGCAATGCATCGATGATCGTGCCGGCTCCGGCCAGCATGCCGGCCAGGCGCTCGGCGTTGTGTGCGGTGCCGAATTGCTCGAGTGGATTCCGCGACTTCTGCACGATGGCATGGTTTGTCGCCGCATCCGGGGTCATCTTGGCCGTATCGCCCCATACCGATACGCGCACCACGTGGCCGCGCAGCTCGAGATGCCGAGCGATCACAAACCCATCGCCGCCGTTGTTCCCAGTGCCGCAGCAAATCAGGAACGGCTCCGGTACCTTAAGCTGCGAGATGACGTCGACGGTGCCGCGGCCGGCGTTCTCCATGAGCACGATGCTCGGCATGCCGAACTCATGCACGGCACGCTGGTCGATTGCGCGGGATTGCTCGCGGGTGAGCGACATGCGAGCTATTATATTCCTGCGGACATCCTGACTTGCATTCTGACTTCTGCATTCTTTGATGCTCTCTCGACACGCCAAGGCCGCGTTCTACACCGTCTGCGGCCCTGCCATGAAGCTGAACGGCTGGATGTACCGTCAGTTCCGCGCCCCGCGGAACGGCTCTGATACGATTCGCGTCCAGCTTGGCCCTGGTCAGGAGCATTACCTCGAGGGCTGGCTGAACGTTGACGCCAACGCCTTCACCGCCCGCTGCGACGTGTGGGCTGACCTGCGCAATCCGCTGCCGCTGCGAGACGGCACGGTCGATGCGCTTTATTCCCATCACGTGATCGAGCACCTGCCCGACGCGATGCTCGAAGCGCACCTGCGCGATGTGTACCGCTGCCTAAAGCCGGGTGGAGCGTTCCGTATTGCGGGGCCCAACGGCGACATGGCGATGCGCAAGTACGTCGAGGGGGACAGCCGTTGGTTCAGCAATTTCCCCGACCGGCGCGAAAGCCTCGGCGGCCGGCTGACGAATTTCATTTTTTGCCGTGGTGAGCACCTCACGATCCTGACGCACTCGTATCTCGAAGAGATCGCCCGGCGCGTCGGCTTCCCTGCGTTGCGCGTCTGCCGGCCGACAGTCGACACGAACTTTCCCGAGCTGTTCGACGCCCAGGTGCTCGCCCACGAGCATGAAGACACGCTCGAGGCCCCGCACACCTTGGTGGTCGAGGGGCAGAAGCCACGCTAACAGGGCGCAACCGGCTTGCACATTGTTGCCACTGGCTCCGCCAGTGCTTGCTTGATAGGCATCACTGCGGCGCCAGTGGCACCCGCTAACGCTCCACGACGATGCGCTCCAGCGAACTTTGGTGCCCTTCCTGCATCGAGGCGCCGGCCACGGCCAGTACCGAGCCGTCGGCCAGCGGCACCAGCCGATGAAAGAATCGCGCGTGCTCGAGCTTCCCCTTCGGCTCCCAACCGTCGCCGGCATCGGCGAGCCGCAGCACGCTACCGTCCATCGTCGTCACGATCAGCCCGGCAGGGACCGACACCGCCGCGCAGCCGAAGCCGTTCATCCCCTCTCCTGGCAACCTCGGGCCATCGCTCCACGTGCCGCTCTTGAGATCGAGCACATTCACGGCTGTCGACGGCTTGTCGTCGCTCGCCATGCCCCCCAGGGCATACAGCTTGCCACGATGCGCCGCCACCGCCAGGGCGCGGCGCTGAAACGGCTGCGCGAGCTTCTCCCAAGTGGCACCTGGCGTGTCGAGGCGCAGCGTCACGCCGTGGTCGTACCAATTCTTTGTCCCCTCGCCCAGTTCCCAACCGCCGACGACGTACAGCACCCCATCGACGATTACGGCGTCGTGGCTCGAGCGCCCCGCGGGCAGCGGCGCGAGCTGTTCCCATTGTTTCGCCGCGGGACCGAACCGCTCGAACTCGGTGACCGAGCGCAGCTCGTCGGGCTGCCCCTTGGCGTTGAGCGCCTGCAAGCCGCCGACGCGGTACACGTAGCGATCGTCGGCCACCAGCGGCAGCCCTTGCAGCGGCGTGCCCATCGCCAGCGGCTGCCACTGGGTCGGCGCGGCCAGGTTGAGCCGCACGAACCGCTGCGACAGGTTATCGCGCGAATGCTCATGCGCGCCACCCATGTGGCCGCTGTAGACGTACAGCCAACCGTCGCACACCGCGGCGCCGAAGCTGGAAACCGCCTCGGGCAAGTCGGGCCACGCGGCAGGCTCGGCGGCCTGCAATGGCCGCCCAAGCACCGCAGCAAGCAGCAGCAGCAACATCATCAGCTTGCGCACGACAGGTTCCTCGCTCGGCGGCAGGGCCTGAACAACTCCGGCCGATTCTAGGCACGTCGATCGTGGAGTCAACGAATCCCCAATGGAGGCAAAAAGTTCCCTCGGAAAAATCCTTGACGGTGACTGGCGACATGGTAACATGCCTGCCACGCAGTTGAGAATGAGTCTCAATTACAGCAAGGAAGAAACTCGCGGGACGCGGCAACGATGGATTTCGACGCCGGCGGGTCTTGGCCAAACGGATTCTCGAACCGCCAACGGGACGACGCACACTTTCAATCTTTCTTCTCCGAGGTGTATCCATGAAGAGCTGGTCCCGTCGTGCCGCGAAGCGCGGCCTTACCCTGATTGAGTTGGTGATTGTCGTCGCCATTCTTGGCGTCCTGGCCGCGATGCTGCTGCCGAAGTTTGAAGGTCTGCAAACCGCCGCCAACCACGCCGCCGCGGCAGGCTCGGCCACCGACGCCGCGCGACTGATCGAGTCGTACAAGGCCGCCAAGACGGTTTACCCCAATTACTGGGATTCATTGCTCAACGGAACTTCATTGTGGACCGCTGCGAATGTCGGCACGAAAACCATGGGCCTCGATACGGAACTTGTCGGGAATGGAGCAACCGTCGATAAGCTCATTTTGGGCTCCGCGCTAACTACCACCCAATCGCTTGCCATGTCGAAAGTCGGCATCACAACGATCACTGGTTTGACGGCAACATTGTCATTGTCGGGTTACCGGCCCGGCGACATGTTTACCACCGCCATGCCAGTGACTGGCGCGGCGTTGGCAACGATCAATGCCGGTAGCAGCGGTGGGAAGAAGATCATCGACCATATTTATCCTCAGAACCTCCAACCGACCGGCAGCGGTTCCGGGACCATCAATCCGACGAGCACCATCTCGGGTGACACACAACTGATTGTCTTCGGACTTGGGCCGCAGAACAGTCTGGTCCCGAATTCGATGATGGAAGCGCCGACGTACGGCAATGATGACGCGTTGTACGTCTACAACCGGCTGCTTGCGGTCTTCGAGCTTACCGGCTTCGCGGGCGGTAGCGCCAAGTGTACATTCCGAACGATGCTTGGCGGTGACGGCGATCTGATCAGCGATATGTCGCAGGCCCTCCAGACCTCGACCGGCCTGTAGGCGTAGTCGCGTCAACAAAGGCTGACGAAACCCAAGTGCGGCCGGGTCTGAACGTATTCAGGTCTGGCGAAGGCGTCGGTCGGGCATAGCGAGATCGTCCCGCTCGCTTGTCCGGTCGACGCCGTTTTTGTTTCGCGGGAAGGGGCCCCACCAGCCCGGAGCGCCAGCGGGGTGCCATGTCCACGCTCGTCGTGGACATGCTCACGCAAGCGTGAGCATGGCACCCGGCCGGGTTTCCAGACCCGGCCACGCCACCGACCGAAGGTCTCCCGGTCGAGAGGCAGGAGACCTTCGGTCCGCGGTTTCGGCGCGGTCAGGAGACCCGCGCCGAGCGGAGGTGGTTCGCCGCGGACTACGGACCACTGACAACGGACAACTGGTCCGTTACACTTCGGCGATCATGCCTGCCACGCCCGTCGTGCTCGAGACGCACATCCCTTCGCTCGCCGTTCGCCGCGGCAAAGTGCGCGACGTGTACAATCTCGGCGATCACCTGCTGCTGGTCGCGACCGACCGGATCAGCGCGTTCGATCACATTCTGCCAACCGGAATCCCCGACAAGGGGCGCGTGCTGACGCAGATCAGTGCTTTCTGGTTCGGCAAGCTCGGCGAGCCGAACCATCTGGTTTCGATCGACGTGGCTGCCATGGAGCTTCCCGCGGATGCCGATCGCCAGGCGCTCGATGGGCGCAGCATGCTCGTGCGCAGGACCGAGGTGGTGCCGATCGAGTGCGTGGTGCGCGGCTACCTGGCCGGCTCTGGATGGAAAGAATACCGCGAGCGCGGCACCGTGTGCGGAGAACGCTTGCCGAGCGAGTTAGTCGAAAGCAGCCGACTGCCGGAACCAATCTTCACACCGGCGACCAAGGCTGAAAGCGGCCACGACGAGAACATTTCGTTCCAGCGCATGGCCGATCTCGTTGGCCGCACGACGGCCGACGAGCTGCGCCGCCGCAGCCTGGCCGTGTATCGGCGCGGGGCCGAACACGCCGAGCGCTGCGGGATCATCGTGGCCGATACGAAATTCGAGTGGGGCCGCGCCGGCGGCGAACTGATCCTGATCGACGAAGTGCTGACGCCCGACAGTTCGCGATTCTGGCCGGCCGACCAGTATGCTCCGGGCCGCTCGCAGCCGTCGTACGACAAGCAATTCGTGCGCGACTGGCTGGAAACAACCGGCTGGGACAAGAACAGCCCGCCCCCCGCGCTGCCTGCCGAGATCATCGAGCGCACGCGCGGCAAATACCTCGAAGCCTACGAGCGCCTCACGGGGCGGGCATTGGCAACGTAGGGTGCGTCAAGCTCTAGGGCGACGCACCGCCGAGGGGGATCACAACGCGGTGCGTCTCGGCCGCTGCGGCCTCGACGGCATCCTACGGCTTCCCACCAGCGCCACTAGGGTAGCGCCCCGGCGGCGAGGCTGTAGAGCAGGATCGCCAGGACGGTCACCGTGATCGCCACGTACAGCCAGTCGCCGGTGCGAGCGAACACGTAGATCGAGAATACCACGCGGGCCACCGGCGTCGCGACGAGCAGCAGGATGCCGAACTGCACCATTGCCGCGGGATCGAGCGCGGCGGCCGCACGCACGATCCCGGTCACCGAGCGTAGGTCGGTCGGTTCTCCGTGGAACACACGATGGTCGGCCGACTGGCTGCCGAATCGTACTAGGTACACGATCCCGGCCAGCAGCACCACCGCCGCCGCAATACTGACTCCGGCGCGCAGCAGGTTGCCGATGACGCGGTCGACGCGCTCGTCGTCCCAGGCGGCTGCACTGTGCTGTGTGTTCGCCATGCTTTACAGCTTCCCGGTCCAGCCGTTGTAGATCATCTCGGCGCCCAGGGCGACGATCACCACGGCGAACACCCAGCGCAGCGTTCGCACTGGTGCGCCGCCTAACAGGTGCGAGCCGAGCAGCGCCCCGGGCAACACGCCGAGCATCACCGGCATGGCCAACGCCGGATCGATGTAGCCGTCGTTGAGATAAATGCCGGCGCTGGCCGCCGCGGTGACGCCGATCATGAAATTGCTGGTGGTCGTTGAAACCTTGAACGGCAGCCGCATGATCTGGTCCATCGCCAGTACCTTCACCGCGCCGGAGCCAATGCCCAACAGCCCCGAGAGCACTCCGGCGCCGAACATCAGCGAGAAGCCTGCCGGGACATGGGTCACGTGATATGGCTTCGGACCGTCGGGCGTCGGCATTGTGCCATCGAGCCGCAGGCGTTTCGCCAGCGGTCCGGATGGTTTTCCGGCCGATGGCGCATGCTGGCGGACCGATAGATACGCCGAGTACAGCAGCACCAGGCCGAACACGATGGCGATCCAGCTGGTGGCCAGGTGCGAAGCGAGATGCGCGCCGGCAATCGCACCCAGCGTCGTCGCGACTTCCAGGAACATGCCGACGCGCAGGTTCGAGTAACCCTGCTTGACGTAGGCCGCGGCGGCGCCGGAACTCGTGGCGATCACGCTGACCAACGAGGCGCCGGCGGCATAATGGAACTCGATGCCGAAGACCAGCGTCATCAGCGGCACGACAACTACGCCGCCCCCCAAGCCCGTGAGCGCGCCCAGCAAGCCGGCAAAGAACGATCCGAGCCACAACCACAGGCAAAGGGTGAGCGTGCTCATGAATCGCTGATCGTCGAACGCTACTCAGCCAATTCACGCACGAGGGAATCGAGGTCCTTGAGCCCCTCTTGCCGATCGACGGTGTGCAGGCCGACGTGATAATCGGCAACGTTCCCCTGGCGATCGATCACCACGTACAAAGGCAGCGGAGCGCCCAGCGTGCGAGGGTCGCCGAACTGGCCGAGCACCCGGCCGTCGTCGAGCAGGATTGGATACGTCAGGTTCATGAACTCCTTGAGCTTGCGCACGCTGCTGACGGCCGCCGGTCGTGTTTGCGGCTTTTGCAGTCGGCCGTCGACCGCGACGCCAAATACCTGCACGCCTTCGCTGCCGCGGCGCGAGTGCAGGAACTCGAGGTAGCCGATCTGTCCGTATGGCTCCTTGAGTGGCTCGTTGCGGTATTCCCAGAAATGCAGAATCGTCACCTTGCCGCGCACCTCGGCGTTGGTCAGGTGCTCATCGCCAAGTCCTTCGAGCACGAACGTCGGCACCGGCTTGCCGATGAACTTCTCGCGCAGGCTCGCCACGGCGTCGGCACGACCCGCCTGCGTCTTCAGCTCGTTCATCGCCGTCCGCAACAGCTCGGCCAACGAACCAGCTTCAACGCGCGGTGCGATCTTCGGCAGCTCGGCAGCGAGCAGTTCACGCTGCTCGGCCGAGAAATCTTCGCTCTGCGACCGCTGAGGTCGCTTCAGCTTGTTGCGCAGCGCGATTAGTTCGTCGAGCGTACGTTCCGTGGCCTGGAAAGCTGTCGGGTCGAGGCGCTCGGCACCGACAAATTTCCACTGCAACTGGTACTCGGTACCGCGGTCCATGAACACCCGCTCCTCGAGCGCCACCACTAGCGGCGAACCTTTTTCGAGCCACACGGTTCGCTTCGGAGCCGAAGCGGTTCGCACGTCGATCCGCCAGCAGTCGCGATCGGCGACCGATGCCGAACCTTCGACCTCCATCTCCAGGTTGTCTTGCTGCCAGGCGACGCCCTTGGCCGGCGGCTCGGCAGGCTTCAGCAGCGGCACGCCGAGCGGAAGCGCACTTTTGCCGTCGCCGTAGTCGTACAGCAGCGCTGGCCCCATGGGGCCGACGGGGCGATATGCCGCATCGAGCGCCAAGCGGCCGAAACGTTCGATCCACGGCCACTGTCCGGCGCCGCGCTCGTCGACCAACCAGTAGAGCTGAGCACTGGCGTCGTCGGCCTCGCGCACCCAGAACGTCACATCGAAGTTCTTCACTGCCGTGGAGCCTGTGGCTGGCTGTTGGCGATTGGCCGGTCGCACGTCGCCGCGAAAGGTCCATTGCATACCGGGGCTGACTAGCTCGTCGTCGACCGCCGCCACGGTCAGGCAACACAAGATGGGCACCAGGGTAGACCACATGGCCGGCTCCGTTGAGCGAGATCAAGATCGAGCAGGGCGACGAGACAAGGCGTGAAAAGCGGTGCGCCGGAAGAACGAGCACGTTGGCTCGATTGTATCCAGCCGGCGGCGAAAAAGACATCGGCCGCTCGGCTTCGGAGCAACCTCGTTAGCCCGTAGCCCGTAGCCCTGCTCACTCCGGCTTGATCTCAGCCTCTTCCCCGTGGATGCGCTTGCCGCGCAGTCGGCGCATGACATCGATATAGCGCAGGGTGAGGAGCGAAGCACCGAGCACCACCGCCCCAACGGCGTACCACGCCCACCAATCGCCCGAGACATGCCGCCAGGCGAAGATTGCCACCGCAATCAGGCCAACAATCAGTGCGACGATGGCGCGGACGGTCGCTCCACCGACCTGCTGGCTCACGTGCGTGTTGATCGCGGCCCGGGCGTTGAGGTTCGCCAGTTCGCGCATCGCCGACAGATCGACGCTCGGTGCCGCACTGGCGGCACGCATGGGCAAGCTGCGGAGATCGGCGAGAGGGGCCTCGGCCGGCGGCAATTCATCGGTCGCCTTGTCGTTCGGCGCATCGCTGGCGGGCTCGCTACCCGCTGGCTCGGCGGCCGGCCTTTCGGGGGCGATCGGCTTGGCACCGCGGCGTTCGAGCAAGCGCGCCATGTACGCGTCGACATCATCCTCGTCGTCGACTTGAGCCGCGGGTGCCGGGCGGGGCGTCTCGACGTCCGGCAACGCCGCTGGCGGATCGCGCCGTGCCGATAGTTCGCGCTCGCTGCTGATCGACGACAGCGTTACTTGGCGCGGACGCGCCGAAGCGGTCTGCGGCTGGTCGTCGTCGGGTTCCAGTTCGATGCCGTACTTCGCCAACAGCGACGCGGTGCTGAGCGTAACACCACCGCTCGCGGGAGCCGCGCGTTGCGGCGGCGACTGTTGCGCCGTCGGCTCTTCGATCGGCTCCGCGCGGCGCTCGGGTTCGGCACGCTTGACCGGCGTCGGCTCGACCGGGGCGGGACCACGGAACTCCTCGCGCAGCGCTTCGCTCCGCTTCTGCTCTTCCCAGTGAGCACGCTGACGGCGGAATTGCTCTTCGCCAATCTCAAGCTCGCTGCGCCGCAGGGCAAGCTCGTCGTGCATCCGCGCGATACGATCATCTTCCGCCTTGCGCGCCTCGGCCAACCGCTCTTGCTCAAGGCGGACTTCTTCGCCGTGCTTCTCCAACGAGATGCGAATCTCCTCCAGCTCGGCGTGATGAGTGGCGCGGCGTTCCTCGAAGACACGCTCCTGATCGCGCACCGCCTGCCGGCTGCGGGCGACCACTTGCGTTTGCTCTTCGATTGTTGCGGCACGTTCGCCGATCTCGCGTCGGCGCTGATCGAGCTGGTCGGCAGCGTTCTTCCGCTCAAGCTCCCACGCCTCGCAGTCATGCCGGAACTGTTCGGCCTGCGCTTCGAACTCAGCCAGGCCGCTTGCCAGGTCGTCAGATTGCTCGGCCGATCCGACTTGCGACTGCTCACGTTCGGCAAGCCATGCCGCACGTTCGGCTGACAACGCATCGCGTTCAGTCGCCAACGCATCGCGTTCAGTCGCCAACGCATCGCGTTCGGCGACCAGCGTCTCGCGCTCGGCAAGCCAGGTTTCACGCTCGGCCATCATATCCTGGCGTTCGGCTTCCCAAATCCGACCCTCAATCTCCGCAGTCTGCTGGCGAGCCTCGGCCTGGTCGGCCGCGGCACGCATACTCGCCTCGCGCTGGTCGGCTGCCTTCAACCGCTCGATTAGATCTGCGTTGTCGTCGCTCACCGCTGCACGCCGCGAATCGAGCTCTTCACGGACTGCCGTCAAGCTGTCGCGTTCGGCCTCGACGGAGCGCCGCTCTTCTCGCAGCGATTGCCGCTGGCCTTCGAGCGCTTCGCGCAGTTCGTCGACCTCACGGCGGGCGGCATCGATCTCGGCGCGCTCGGCAGCCAACGCGGCACGCGACGCTTCCAACTCGCCGGTTTCGTGCCGCGACTGCTCTTGCCAATCGCGGTGCCGTGCTTCCGCCTCAGCGCTGGCGCGGTGCAGGGCCTCTTCGCGCTCCTCGATTTCCCGCAGCCACTGGTCAATTTGGGCGTGGTTGTCGTCGAGGCCTGCTCGCTGGGCTTCGAACGCCGCGCGGGCCGTTTCGAGCATCGTCTGCTCGGCTGCCAGTGCGGCACGGTCGGCTTCGAGCGCGGCATGGCTTTCTTCGAGTGCGGCTTTCTCTGTTGCGAGATGCTGCCGTTCCGAGGCCAGGTCGTCGCGCTGACGCTCGAGCGCGGCGAGATCGGCATCAAGCTGCGTTCGTTCGTGTTGCCGTGCATCGCACTGTCGCTCGAGTGCAGCGCGGTCGGCCTTTAGTTCGCCTTGCGCGGCGTCGAGCGCCGCAAGCGCCGCTTGCAGCTCGGCACGTTCGCCGTCCAAGCTTTGACGCTCACCGGCAAGCAATTCCCGCTCGCGGCCTAATGTCTCGCGCTCGGCGATCACTTGTTCGCGCTCGTCGTCGAGCGCTTGCTCGCGCTGGGCGATAACAGCTTCGTGCAGTTGCACCTTGTCCGCTCGCTGGTCGAGCGTCGCAGCGCGCTGGGCAAGCTCTTCAGCGCGGCGCTGTGATTCGGCGTCGCCCTGCTCCAAATTCGCGACGCGGTTGCCGATCTCCGTGGTACGACGGTCGAGATCGCGCGAGCGCTCGTCGAGTTGGACCGATCGGATTTCGAGCTCGGCGGTGCTGCGAGCAACAGCTCCGTTGAGACGCTCGATCTCCGTGGTTCGGTCGTCGAGAGCAGCTCGGCGCTCCTCGAGTTCCGCTTCACGCCGCTGGTCTTCCGTCTCCCGGCAGCTTGTCTGCTCGATGCGCTGGGCGAGTTCGGCTGCCTGGCGTTGCAAGTCTTGCTCGGCGGCCGCAAGCGCCTCGCGCTCCCGAGCCAGCACCTGTTCGGCGGCCTGGCGATCGCGGCGCGCTTGGACGAACTCGGCTACGCAGCGTGCTCGTTCGTCGGCGGCAATTCGCTGCGAGGCTTCGAGTCCCACCCGTTCGCCGTGTACGCGCTGCTCGTTCGCCTCGATTTCTTCGGTCCGCTGATCGAGATCGCGGCGCAGGGCGTCGAGTTCCTCGCGCACCGTCATCAGTTCATCGCGCAACGCCGCGAGGCGACGTTGTTCGGCAGCGTGATCGGCCAAGGCCTCGTTCCAATCTTGTTCCCAGGCGGCGCGCTCTTGGTCAAACGCCGCGCGCTCAGCTGCCAGCGCTTCGCGCGCCGCGCTCAATTGAGCACGCTCGGCGTCGACCTGCTCGGCGGCCGATTGCGCCATGGCGTCGATCTCTGCCAGACGCTGGGTGTACTTCTCTCGTTCGTCTTCCATCGTGCGGCGCACGGCGTAGAACTCGTCGTAACGCTCGTCGAGTTCGCGCGCTTCGCGATCGAGAGCGGCGAGCCGCCCGGACTCGAAGCCCTGCCAATCGCTCTGCCGGCGATCAAGCGCCTGGCGATCTTCGGCGATGCGTGCCGTCTCGGCCTCAATCTGGCGGCGCTCGCGCTCCAAATTGGCGCTCAGTTCGCCGAGCCGTAACTCTTGCTCTTGCGCCTCCTGCGACCACTCGCCAACCTGGCGGGCGAAGTCGAGCTCGCGGTTGCGCAGGTCTTCTTCGAGACGTTGCAGTTCGGCCTGATCGGTCTCGAGCCGTTCGCGGCGGGCATCGAGCGAAGCGGCCTCCTGGGCGGCGCCTTGCCGCCGGGTTTCAAACTCGACAAGCCGTCGCTGCAACTTGCGGATGCGCTGGATGGCGGCGCGCAGTCGGCCGTGGCCAATCTGCCGGGCCGTACCGACCGTTTTTTCCAGGCGTTCGATCCGCCGCAGATCGCTCGAGCGTGACGGCCGCGGCACGGTGCCGTCGGCGGCGAGCACGTCGAGATCGACCGGACCCAGCGACAGTCGATCGCCGGGGACGATGGCCGCGTCGGCAATGGGCCGATTGTTCAGCCGGACGTTGTTCGACCAGCTCCGTACCACGGTGCGACCCGAGCCGTGCAGCACGAGGCACTCGAGCGCGGCCAGCCCGGCCCCACGCAGGCGAAGCGTGCAATCGCTCCCCGAGCCGATGGTGCACTTGGCGGTGGTCAGCCGCACCAGTTGCCCGCGCAACGGGCCGCTGCTGACGCGAAGGAACAAGGGCTCCGCGACGTCGCCCAGCATGGAAGTGCCGGACATCGATTCGTGCTCCGTGCTGAGCAGCATACGGTCCTCGTTTTTCCTTGATAAAGCTCGGGAGGCGGACGTTGGCTTTGGGGGCGGTGTTTCCGGCCGGCGCGCTACGCGACGGCAGGCCCGGGCGCAACGGTGCCTGCTTGGATGTAGCTCACGAACTGGGAGTGGTCAAAACCTCGCGGGCCAAAGCACTTGTGATCGGTGATACGGTCGGCGCATTGACGCAGCGCGGGCAATTTAGCCGGTTGCTGCGGCGACCGCACAAACGCGGCTCGCAAGCGAGCCGGCTCAACGGCGGCAGGGCTTCAGGCAAAAAACGGCTGCATATCTGGGCGGGATTTGTCGATTATCCCAAGGCTCGACATGTCGGCCTTGACGACAGTGCCGCCTCCAGCGGCAACGGAAGCCGGGGCGGCAGGTCAAGCGCAGAAAGTGTCCGGAATTTTGCGGTCTTTGCGGCCGCGAACCCGGCCTGCCGGTGCTCGTCAGCGCCTAAGTTGGGTCTGATTAAGTATCTGCGGCAAAATTCGCCTGTTGCGCGTGGGGGGTCTCGAGTTTGCGCATTTCCGCAAACCGCTAGGGGCCGGCCTGCGTACTATAGTTGTTTTTGCCGCGCAGTCGCTGAGGCACAAACGTTGCAAGAACAATGGGGTGAGCGGGAACTGGGATTCTAGGGATTACCAAGGAACACTGATTTTCAGTTTCGATCGTCGGCGCACGCTTGAAGGGGGGCCAACACCTTCGAGTTCCGCGCGGAAATCGGACGAGAGGGTGAAAAGCGAGTATGGCACGCAAAGATGCGATCATGAAGATGCGCGACATTCTGCTCGTTCGCCGCGATGCCTTGCGCAAGGCGCTGGCTGGCGATCTGAGCCTCCTGAATCAACTCCGTGAGCAAACCGCCGGCGACGTCGTCGACTTTGCCCTCGACTCGGCCCAGGACGAGATCAACTCGCAACTGGCCGAAGTCGAAAGCCGCGAGCTGGCCAGCATCGAAAACGCCTTGGAGCGCATTCGCAGCGGCCACTACGGCGTGTGCGAAGGCTGCAACACCAAGATTCCCCTGGCCCGGCTCAACGCCCTACCGTACGCGACGACCTGCATCGAATGCCAGCGCGAGGCCGAGGTGCACGGCGGCGCCGGAAGCTCGGATGCCGATTGGGGGCGTGTGGCCGATCCTAACTCCGATGCCGAAGTCTCGATCAACGACCTCGAGATCGACGTATCGTAGCCAGGCGACGGCCTTTCTTGATCTTCCGGTAGCGTTTCTTGATCTTCCGTCAGTCGCGGTGCACAATTGCGCCGTGAGCAGATCAGGATCGCAACACGGCGCCTCGCGGGACCCCACGGTCCGGTTGCGCTTCCGATCGATCCTCGCTGGGAAGGAGTTTTCCATGCGGCGGTCCGGTCGCCGGCAATCGAAGACGTTCTGGACGTGCGCGCTACCGGCAGCACTGGCGGTGCTGTCCGTCGTGGGCCCTCGCGCAGTCCGGGGCCAAGTTCCCACGCCGGGCACGGTCGTCAGTTCGGCACTCGATATCGACCCGTTGTCGCCGCAGCAACGCGACGCGATGTACGCCAGCCTGGCCAAGGAAGTGGCCGATTACGAGCGCCATCACAACATCATCAAGCTGGCCGCCCGGCTCGTCAGTCCGACGGTGGTGCACCTGGAATCGGAAGTGCGCGACTCGGGAGGCCGCCCCTATGGTCGCCGCACCGTGCAGGAAGCGGGCTCGGGAGTGATCATCGAGCTGAACAAGCAGTTCTACGTGCTCACGAATCGGCACGTGGTGAAGGATGCCAAGCTCCCCGACATCCACATCCGCTTTGCCGACGGGCGCACCGTCACTCCAACGAAGGTCTGGGGCGATCCCGATACCGACGTTGGCGTGCTGGCACTGCCCGGCAGCGCCTATATCGCCGCGCGTTTGGGGAACAGCGACTCGATGGACGTGGGCGACATGGTGCTGGCCGTCGGCAGTCCGTTCGGCCTTAGCCACTCGATCACCTACGGCATCATCAGCGCCAAGGGTCGCCGCGACTTGGAACTCGGCGAAGGTGGGGTGAAGTTTCAGGACTTCATCCAGACCGACGCCTCGATCAACCCCGGCAACAGCGGCGGGCCGCTAATTAATCTGCGCGGCGAGGTGGTAGGCATCAACACCGCGATCGCCAGCAACTCGGGCTTCAACGAAGGGATCGGTTTCAGCATCCCCATCAACATCGTCATCAACGTGGCCCGGCAGTTGATCGAGACGGGCGTGGTGACCCGGGCTTATCTGGGCGTGCGGCTCGATCAGCGTTTCAACCAGGCCCAGGCCATTGAGTCGGGGCTGCCGCGGCTTACCGGGGCGAAGCTGCTGCGGGTCGAGCCGGGTTCGCCGGCCGAGGCGGCAGGGTTGAAGCCCGGCGACGTGATCGTGCAGTTCAACGGTCAGCGTGTCGACAACGACAACCACCTGGTGAACATCGTCGGCCTGACGCCGGTGGGCCGCGAAGTGCCGATCGTGATCTATCGCGATCGCCAGGTGCAAACGTTGCGTGCCAAGGTTGGCAATGCCAGCGAAGCGGCAGCGCAGGCTCAGCCAGCATCGCCTGCGGCGGGAAGCTGATCCTGACCGCATCCACCGGCGAGCTTCCTTCAAGTCGTATAATCGCTACGGTCGATCCTGACGACATTGCGCCGATAGTGTGCGCGCCAAGTGTATGCAAGCAGTTCTGGCAAGGATGCAGCCCATGGCTTCCGACTCGCTGACTTCGCCTAGGCGGCGCTCGTTTCACCCGTTGCAGATTGTGACCGACTGGCTGACCGACGTCGGCGCGGTGCTGCTGGCCTGGATCATGAAGATCGGCGAAGTGATGCTGTTCTCGCTGCGCACCGCGCGCTGGCTGGTCACGCGCGCCCCGGCACGCGAGACGCTGCTGCCGAGCTTCTACCAGATCGGCGTGCTCAGCTTGCCGGTTGTCGCACTGACCGGCACGTTCATCGGTATGATCCTGGCGGTGCAAAGCTACTCGCAGTTTCAGCATCTGCACCTGGAAACACGCCTGGGTGGCGTGATCAACATATCGCTGGTGAAAGAGCTGGGGCCGGTGCTCGCGGCAACGATGCTTGCCGGCCGCGTCGGCAGCTCGATCGCTGCCGAGCTAGGTACGATGCGCGTCACCGAACAGATCGACGCCCTGGCCAGCATGGGCGCCAATCCGAT
>DATAXP010000124.1:0-105664 GCA_036272935.1 Pirellulales bacterium
TAGTTAAGCGTTGCTGTGACTGCATTGCTGCTTGGGCGATTCACCGGATCGTATCTCTGTTCCTGCCAAGCTCAGCGGCGCATGCCAGCAACGCTTCAGTCCGTTTCCATATGGCTTTACGCTTAACTTCGTGGCATTCTAGAATGTCCCCTTTTCCGCATCCAGCTGGCGGTTGTCGAACACGTTGGAGGGAACATTCTGCCTAGAAGCCTTGGACGAGGCGCTCGCGCGCAGCCGGCCCGAAATCTTCAACACCGACCAGGGCGCGCAGTTCACGGCCACGGCGTTCACCTCGCGCTTGGAGCGCTGCGGTGTGCGGATCAGCATGGACGGCCGCGGCCGAGCGCTGGACAACGTGTTCGTCGAGCGGCTGTGGCGGAGCGTGAAATACGAAGACGTGTACTTGAAGGATTACGGCGACGGCCACCAGGCCGAGGCAGGCCTGGCGCGCTACTTCCGTTTCTACTGCCACCAGCGTCGGCACCAGGCACTCGGCTACCGCACGCCACGAGCAGTGTACCGCGAGGGGGCGAACAGCCGATGAAAACTTTGGGCCGCAAAAATTCTGGCTGAGCCAGACCGCGAGAGTAACCCACAACAACGAGCACCCACAACCAGCCACTGCGGCCGCGCGAGACCTGTGAGGGGTCTCGCGGGCCGCTAGCCTAACAACCCTGCATCTTATCCAACCCCAAAAAGCGCCCAGCGCTTGGGGTCCACCTCAGCTAGCCATCCTTCGTGTCCGCTGTTTGCTCATTTGCTCTCGTTTGAACAGGGGCATTGCCCATAAGAGTTTCGAGGACGCCGCTGGCCCAAATGACCGCATGGTGAGGTCGTCGGCCGTGAGGCCATTATGGCTTCGGCCGAGAAGCTCAACGCTTTAACTTTCGTGCGCCGTGGATCGGGGTCATTTCATGGACCGTTGCATTCGTCACCGGAACACGAACGAGGCACGAAAGGGGATGGCCGGTTCTTGCCAACTGCTGCCGCTGGTTTTCCGTCAACGTAACTTCTTGTTCAGTTGGCGAAGCAATGACCCTCGACCAATCAACCCCAGGGGTGTCGGTGAATAACGATTTCCAGCCGCAAGCGTCGTCGATGAACGCCAAAACGTCGTTGAAAGGAATTTCGATTTCCCAACGAACAATGTCGTGGGCTTCGCTCACTCGCACGAACGAACGGACGATTTCGCACCACAGGAATTGAGTTGTGCCTACGATCTCTTGCAGCTTCGGCAATGCTTGACGATAAGCGGGATAATTCTTCCAAAAGTCGCCCTGCGTCGGGTTGATGACCAGCTTCGGATCGTCAACCTTGAACTTTCTGGGGTGGTGCGTAAACAGTTTCACCGCAGCTATCCCGGCTCGGGGAAGTCCTGAAACGAGCGAGTATCCGCCGCTCTCGGTGCAGAAAGGCATCATTCTGCCGCTTCGATGCCCCGAACTAACTGCCGTGCAGCGCAATGGCTCTGCAATGACCCCAAAGTTTTGTTGTACCGATGTTGTACCGCCGCATTGCAGGTCGGTCATAAAACGAAAAAAGGACTCGCAACTTGTTGTCGCAAATCCTTTAGTCGTTTTAAGTACCGGAGGCGGGACTTGAACCCGCACATGGTTGCCCATACTGGATTTTGAATCCAGCGCGTCTGCCATTCCGCCACTCCGGCCTGTGTGCTTGGCCTGCCATGCCAGTGTGCGGCTGCATGTCGCCATCGTCAAGAGGCGGTCGGCATGCGATGGATCCGGCTCTGCCAGCAGGATGCTCGAATCCGGGGATGGTCGATCGCGCGGCGAGCAAGTATGTTGAGGTGTTACGGCCACGGCGACGCTTGCGCGTCGGCGTAGATCCCACCGCGGGGGCGGACCCGACGGTGGCATCGACTTGACGAGGACGCCGGGTGGACTTCGCTTCGCTCCAGATCATCGACGCGCTGCCGGTCGCGATCTACACGACCGACGCCGAAGGCCGGTTGACGCACTTCAATGCGGCGACGGTTGAGCTCACCGGGGAAACGCCGACACTAGGAACCAGGCTCTCGCAGGCCGGCTGGAAGTTGTACCGCGAGGACGGCACGCTGCTGCCATTCGAAAGTTACCTGATGGCGCCGGCCCCGACGGAAGCGCCGCGGCCGCGAGGCGAGCGAATCGTCGTTGAGCGGGCCGACGGTACCCGATCGTGGGTCGTAGCCTACCCGAACTTGCTGCGCGATCGCCACGGAAAACCTGCCGGCAGCGTGAACATGCTCGTCGATGTCACGACGCTCAAAGCGTCTGAAGAATACGAGCGGCGGTTGACGGCCGAGGCGAACGCTTTCGCCGAGGCGAATGCCAAGTTCCGCGTGTTCTTCGAGCAAGGCTCGTATTTTGCCGGCGTCATGGCGCTCGACGGCACGGTGCTCGAGGCCAATCGGCTGTGCCTGGAAGAGTGCGGGTTCATGCGCGAGCAGGTGATCGGCAGGAAGTTCTGGGATTGCCCCTGGTGGAGCCCGTCGCCGGCGCTGATGCAGATGATCCGTGAAGCGACGGCACAGACTGCCGCGGGAACGGTGTTTCGGCGAGAATCGAACTACTTCGTGGCCGATGGTTCGCAGCGCGTCGTCGACCTGATCCTCACGCCGGTCAAGGACGAATCGGGTCGCGTGCTGTTCATCGCGCCGACCGGCACCGACATTACCGATCGTAAGCAGGACGATCGAACCAAGGCGCGCCTGGCAGCGATCGTCGAATCGTCCGACGACGCGATCATCAGCAAAGATTTGAACAGCATCATCATGACCTGGAACGCCGGCGCCACGCGGCTGTTCGGCTACACGGCCGACGAAGCGATCGGCCGGAGTATCACGATGCTCATGCCTCCGGAACGCATCGACGAGGAGCCGAGCATTCTGGAGCGTATCCGGCATGGCGAGCGCATCGAGCACTACGAAACGATTCGCCGCCGCAAAGACGGATCGTCGTTGGAGATTTCGCTGACGGTTTCACCGATCATCGACGACCATGGCACGATCGTCGGCGCCTCGAAGATCGCCCGCGACATCACCGACCGCAAGCGCGCCGAGCGGGCGCTGCTCGAGGCCGACCGGCAGAAGAACGAGTTCCTTGCTACGCTGGCGCACGAACTGCGCAATCCGCTGGCTCCTATCCGCAACTCGCTCAACATCCTGCGGCTGGGGCGCGGCGACCTTGCCGGCACCGAGCGCGTGCAGGAAATGATGGAGCGGCAGGTGAATCACATGGTGCGCCTGGTCGACGATCTGCTCGAGATTTCACGGATCACGACCGGCAAGATCGAGCTGCGCCTGGAGTTGATCGAAATCGCATCGGTGATTCGCAGCGCGGTCGAGACGAGCGGGCCGTTGATCGATGCCAATCGCCATCAGCTGGCGATCAAGCTGCCGCGCGAACCATTAACGGTCGAGGCCGACGCGGTGCGGCTGTCGCAGGTGGTGGCCAACCTGCTGAACAATGCCGCCAAGTACACCGATCCCGGCGGTCAGATTTGGCTGAACGTGTGGCGCGAGGCGGCTGAAGTGGTGATCTCAGTGCGCGACAGCGGCATCGGCATCGCTCCGGAGTTGCTGCCGCATGTGCTGGAGATGTTCACGCAGGCCGAGCGCGCCCGGCGGCATTCGCAGGATGGGCTGGGCATCGGCCTGGCGTTGGTCAAGCGGCTGGTCGAGATGCACGGAGGCGTGGTCCGCGCGCACAGCGCAGGAGAAGGCAAGGGGAGCGAGTTTACGATTCGCTTGCCGCTTTCGCATCAGCAATCGACCGAAGAGGAGCCGGCGCCGGCGGCGACATCGGCAGCGCCCCGTGATCGGCAAAAGATTCTCGTGGTCGACGACAATGTCGATGCCGCCTCGAGCTTGGCGATGCTATTGCGGCTGCTGGGCAGCGAAGTCGAAACCGCCCACGATGGCTGCTCGGCATTGCGTGTGTTCGAGACGTTTCAGCCGTCGGTGGTGTTGTTGGACCTGGGGATGCCCGACATGAGCGGCTACGAAGTCGCTCGCCGCATGCGCGGGATGCCACAGTTTCAGAAGATGACGCTCGTCGCGCTGACCGGCTGGGGGCAGGACGACGATCGCCGCCGAACGCAGGAAGCTGGTTTCGATGTGCACCTGGTCAAGCCGGTGAACCTTGATGCATTGCAGGTTCTGCTGGCCGAGGTGCAGCAGACAGGATAGAGTCGGGGTTCCACCTGCGTGGATCATCACCCGCGCGCTACTTTCCAGCCTGCCGCTTTCCCGTTCGCCGCATCTATCCTTTCCGCAAGCGAGGTCCGATGAAACAAATTGGCGCATGGTCAATATATCTATGCGCGGTGTGCGGTCCGGCGCTGGCCGCCGAGCTGCAGCCGCTCGTCACCAAGCCGACCAAGGTGCTGCTGAGCGAAGAGTTCTCGGGCGACGCGGTACCGGCGACGTTCCGCACCTTGGGAATGCCCGAGTCGTTCAGCATCACCGATGGTGCGCTGCAAATGGTGTCGCGAGCAGGTCAGGAGCGCTCGACGCACGGTGCCTTCGTCACGCCGGTGCATAACCTCTCGCTGGCGTTCTCAGTGAAGTTCGTCACGCCGGGGACGCTCTACATTGGCGTCGACGGTTACAAAGAGGAGTTCAAGGGGAACACGCACCTGGTGCGGTTCGCGCTGGCGCCCGATCACATGACGTGGGACGAAAAGCGCGGTGGGCCGGAATCAAAACGAGCCGTCGGCGAGGCAATGAAAGCGGCGCGTGCCGCGAAGCAACCGATCCCGCAGCCTACCGCCGAGCAACTTGCCGACCCAAGTTTCTTCCGCACCGAGGAGCTGGCAATCAAGCCGATCGACTGCCCCGTCGGCCAATGGCACGAAGTGTTGCTGGAAGTGAATGGCAACGATCTGGTCGCGCGGGTCAACGGTCAGCAGCTTGTCGCGAAGGCCACCGTCGCCGATTCGATGAAGAGCCGGATTGGCGTGGGCCTGACCGGCCGCTCGATGGTGCTCATCGACAAGGTGCGCATTTGGGAGAGCACGCGGCGCGCCAAGTGACGTTCATACGGTAACGCCATCTGGCCCCGACTGTAGAACGGATGCCCTAGCGAATGGCCAGCGGCTCGCTGGCCACAAACAAGCTCTCCGACCGCTGCCGCCGCCCCATCGCGCGATTGCTGCGGCTCCTGATCGACGATTGGCAAGAGCAATGGCAGGAAGGCGAGTTTCCGCTTTACATCGTGCAAATCGCGAATTCCCTGCGGCCGTCCGACGAAGCGAATGCCGTGAGCCGATGGGCGGCCCCCCGCGAAGCACAGCGCACGACGGCGGCCGGCACGCCAAATTGCGGCCTGGCCGTGACGATCGACCTTGGCGAAGCCGACCACATTCATCTGGTTCGCAAGCGGGAAGTGGGGCATCGGTTTGCGCCGTTGGCGTTGACGAAAACATATGGGCGCGCGATCGAGTCGTCTGGACCAAGCTTCCGATCGTTCACGATCGAGGGATGCCGAATTCGCATGCAGTTCGACCATGCCAGGGGGCTCACGGCCAGGGGCGGCGCGCTCGAAGGATTCGCGATGGCAGGAGCCGACCATCGTTTCGTGCATGCCCAAGCGGAGATCGACAACGTCAGTGTCGTCGTCTCATCGCCGCAGGTGCTCAAGCCGATTGCCGTGCGATACGCTTGGGGGCGATAATCCGCGCGCCACGTCATACAATGCCGCGGAACTGCCAGCGTCGCCGTTTACCCACCGCAGACTAGTGACGGCGCACATCCATCGTCGCGGAGCCCTTGCTTACTGGCAGCAGGTTGCCGCGAGCGGTTCTTCATGGCGCTCGGCCGCAGCATGCTCGCACTTCAACGTGAACTTGAAATGCGAGCCGATGCCGGGTTGCGACTCGACCCAGATCATGCCGCCATGGCGTTCCACCGTTGTTTGACAGATTGCCAGGCCGACGCCGGTTCCTTCGTACTCGCTGCGGCTATGCAGCCGTTGAAAGGGGCCGAAAATCTGCTGCCGGTATTCAGGGGCGATGCCGATACCGTTGTCCTCCACGCCTAACGTCCAGTGCCTGCCGTCCGACTCGGCGGTCAGTCGAATCACGGGCTTGCGATCGCGGACGAACTTCAGGGCGTTGCAGATCAAGTTCTGGTAAAGCTGCGTCAGCAGCGTGCGATCGCCGTACACTTCGGGCAACGAGTCGCGTGAAAGCTGCGCTCCCGATTCCTCCACGCGCAGGGCAATCGCATCGAGCGCGCGATCGACGCATTTGTCCAGCGACACCAGTTCCAAGTTCATGGCCGAGCGGCCTGCCCGCGAATACGCCAACAAATCCTGCACCAGTTTCCGCATGCGCTGGGCGGCTTCGACGATGTAATACAGGTCCTTGCGTGCGGTGTCGTTGAGCGCCGGTCCGACATCCTGTTCCAGCAACTGGCTGAAAGAGATGACTTTCCGCAGCGGCTCCTGCAGGTCGTGGCTGGCGATGTACGCATACTGGTCGAGTTCGGCGTTCTTGTGTTCGAGCTGCGCATTGCGCTGGGCAAGTTCCTGGGTGCGCTGGGCCACGCGCTCCTCGAGCGATTGATTCAGCACCGTCAACTGCTGCTCGGCACGCTTCATCTCCGTGACATCGGAAACGATTGCCTGGATGCCGATCAACTCGTGCTTGGAATTGCGCAAGGGAACGCGGCGGACATGAATATATTGCGGTGCGCCTTCCGCTCCGTCGCAGGCCTGGACGCGGTTGAGTACCTTGCCGGTGCGCAACACCTCGGCGTCGTCTTGCCGATATTGGCCGGCAAGCTCGGGCGGAAACAGTTCTGCGTCGGTCTTGCCGACGATTTCAGTGGGCTGCTTCTTCCATTGGCTGCAGAACTGTGAATTGGCGAAGATGTATTTCCCGTCCAAGTCCTTGCGGACGATTCCCAACGGCAGCGTTTCGACAAGCGACTGATAGAGAACCGTCAAATCGCGAACCGACTTTTGCGCACGGGCGTGGGCGGCGACTTCCTGCTCGTACTTGCGGTTTAGGCAGACTGCATCCTCAAAGCCCGACAGCAGCACTTCCAACAGTTGATTGCGGCTCGCATCGAGCTCGAATTCGGTGTGTAGGAATACGACACGGTCTGACGAGCGCGCCTGCGCTTCTTGCCCTGCTTCGGCAGCGCGGCTGAGGATGCGCGTCAGGCGTGCAATGATTTCCGCCGGATCCTGTCCCTTGCTGATGAAGCCGTCGGCTCCTGCTTCCAGTCCGCGCAGCACGTTCACCGGATCGGCAAACCGCGTGAGCAGCACCACCGGCAGCCGCGAGAGTTGCTCGTCGCTCTTGACGCGGCGACAAAGCCGGAATCCGTTCTCGCCGGGCAAATGCAGATCGGCAAGCAGCAGGTCGTAGTGCCCAGAGCGTAGCTTTTCGAAGCCTTGCTCTGCATCGCCGGCGACGTCGGTCTCGATACCGGCGCCGCGGATGAAGAAACACGCCTCGCGGGCTTCGACCGGGTTGTCTTCAACGATCAGGATGCGTGCCATTTGTCTTTTCACCAATCAACGAGTTAAGTGGATTTCATGAGCACGGCGTGCGGTGATACGTGAGCCATCGCCGCCGTTAGCCGATCGACTTCTTCGTGTAGCTCGCCGATGAGCGGCGCGAAGTCGTGAGTGCCCGGCTCGCGCGCGAGTTGTTCCAGCCGGAAGGCGGCGCGAGCCACAAGCCGCCCGCCCAGGGCATCGGCCGAGCCTCGTAGGGTATGCGCAGCGCGCTCGAGGTCGACATGATTCTCGTAGGCCGCCGCGGCCATCATCTGGTCCATTAGCTGCGGGCACTGCTCGAGAAACACCACGAGCAGCTCGCGCAGCATGTCGCGGTCGTGGTGGTAGCGCTCGAGGGTAGCTTCCTCGTCGAATACTTCGGCATCGTGAGAAGGCTGGTCCGAAGGTGCTTGTTCGACCCATTCGGCGCGTTCGACCATTGCCAGCAACGATTCCGCGGTGATCGGCTTGGCAAGGTAATCGCTCATTCCGGCGGCCAGGCAGCGTTCGCGATCACCCTTCATGGCGTTGGCCGTCATGGCGATGATCGGAATATGTCTTCCGGTCCGTAGTTCTCGGCGGCGGAGTTCGGCCGTGGCCTGGATGCCGTCCATTTCGGGCATTTGCATGTCCATCAGGATCAGGTCGAACCGCTGCGCGTCGCAGCAGGCAAGCGCCTCGATCCCATTATTCGCCACGGCGACGTGATGCCCGCGGCGCTTCAAAATTCCGACCGCGACGGTCTGGTTGATTACCCCGTCCTCGACGAGCAGAATCTGCCGTGGTTGCGCCGTTCGATCGTTAAACGACGGCTTGCGGGCGACCGCTACCGAAGCATGATGATCGCTGGCTCGATCGAGCCCAAACGTCGCCGTGAAGTGGAACGTGCTTCCTGCGCCAGGTTGGCTCTCCACCCAAATGCGACCGCGCATCATGTCGACAAGCTGCGATGTGATGGCCAACCCCAGCCCGGTGCCGCCGAACTTGCGCGACATCGACGAATCGGCCTGGCTGAATGCTGCGAAGACCGCCTGCTGCTTGTCGGCAGGAATACCGATGCCAGTATCGCGCACGCGAAACTGAAGGCAGATTTCGTCGTTCTGGCGCGATTCTTCCTCGACCGCGAGCACCACCTCGCCGCGACGCGTGAATTTGATGGCGTTGCCGCAAAGGTTCACGATGATCTGCCGCAGTCGCCCGGGGTCGCCGATGAGTGCCGTAGGCAGCTCGTGCGGCAAACGACACAGAAGCTTGGTCTCCTGTTCGGCGGCGCGCTGTGCGAGCATCGTCAGGCTGTTCTCGACGTTCTCGCGCAAGTCGAACGCAATCGCTTCGAGTTCCAGCTTGCCCGCCTCGATTTTCGAGAAGTCGAGAATATCGTTCAGTAGCCGCAGCAGGGCGTGGGCCGACTGCTTGATGATCTCGAGGTTGGAACGCAGTTCCTGTGAAAGTGCGCCTTGGAGAATGAGATCGGTCATGCCGATGATGCCGTTCATCGGCGTGCGGATCTCGTGGCTCATGTTCGCCAGGAAATCGCTCTTGGCCTGATTGGCGGCTTCTGCCACGTCTTTCGCCGCTTGCAGCTCGAGTTGCGATCGCGTCAGGTTGGCCGCCACGATTTGCAACTCGTCGTACAAGGCGGCGCGGGCTTCGACCACCTCGGCCTTGGCCCGGGCCTTTACCGCTTCGAGTTCTTTGCTCTTCAGCTCTTCGAGGATGCGCTGATTCTCTTCCTGGTAGAACTTGCGGCGTAGCAGGGCGCGAATCCGCCCTTTCAGCACGGCCAGGTCACTCGACTTGCCGACGAAATCATCGGCGCCGGCTTCCAAGGCCCGCGTCAGGTCTTCTTTGTTTTCGTGTCCCGTGAGCATCAGCACCGCGATCGGCGTGGCCATCGAGGTGCGGCGCTCGTTGATTTGCCGGCAGACGTCGATGCCGTTCATCCCGGGCATCACCAGGTCGACCAGCACGCAGTCGAACGTCTCGGTCGACAGCAGTCGCAGCCCTTCGGGACCATTGAGTGCCCGGTCAACATGGTATCCTTCGCGGCCAAGCTGCTCGGCCAGATGCGTAAGATAAGTGGGGCTGTCGTCGATCGTGAGCAGCCGGGCCCGCCGGAACGTGGCGTCGGCCGGGCTTAAAATCGACGACATCGAAGTGGTCTTGCTCAATAAGGCGCGGATTCGCAGCACCAGGATGTCGGTGTCGGCCGACTTGTGAACAAAGTCGTCGGCGCCGCTCTCCAGGCCGCGCAGCTCGACGTCGCCGGCATCTTCCACCGTGAGCATGATGATCGGCATGCGCCGCGTGTCGACGTTCATCCGCAGGCGCCGGCAGAATTCGTCGCCGCGCACGCCGGGTAGATAGTAATCGACGACGATCATATCGGGCGGACGACGGCTCAACTCATCCATCGCCAACTCGGCCGTCGCCACCCAGACGACGTCCCAACCTTGTTTCTCCAGCACATGGCAAACGTTTAACGCCTGCGTGTGCGAGTCCTCAACCAGCAAGATGCGCAGCTTCTTCGCGACGATCTTGTGGTTGACCGGCGTTGGCGGCGTTTCGACGGCTTGGATCGTCATGGCGATGGCTCGTCGCTCGCAGCGCCGACGCCGGCAGAGTGCACAAGTTTCATGACGCGCGGCCCGATGGCGTGCAGCGGCAGCGACTCGCTGACCGCCCCCAGGCGGACCGCCACGGCGGGCATGCCGTAAACGACGGCAGTCGACTCGTCCTCGGCAATCGTGTGACCGCCGGCGCGGTGCATCGCCAGCAAGCCGGCCGCTCCGTCCTCGCCCATACCGGTCAACAGCACACCCAAGCCTTGAGTGCCGAAGCTTTCTGCAATCGACTCCAGCAGCACCGTGCCCGACGGACGTTGCAGGCAGACCGGCTCGCCATCGGCAACGCGCAGTCCCTCGCGGGCTACGTAAAGGTGCTTGTCGGCTGGGGCAACGTACACGACTCCGGGTTTCGGTTTCAATCCCGCCGCTGCTTCGACGACTGCCAAGGGGCTGATTTCTTTAAGCCATGCCACGAAGGCGTCGTGAAAGCTTATGGTAATGTGCTGGACCAGCGCAATGGGCGCCGGAAAATCGCTGGGCAGGCTCTTCAACAGAGCGTCGAGCGCATTCGGCCCACCGGTCGAGGCGACGACGCCCATCATGCGAATCGACCCGGCGGCGCGACGAGCGCTTGCCATCGGCGCACGAGCGTTGCCCTGCGGTCGCGGAGTAACGGGACCCGGTTGGAAGCGTTGGCGCACCACGTTTACCTGGCTCATGATCACCAAGCGCGTGCAGAGCTGCTCGCCCAGCACTGCGTAATCGGCGGGTGTCGAAAGCACCGGCTTTTCCAGCACCGCCAGCGCTCCGGCTCGCAGGGCGTTCATCGAGATGCGCAAATCGTCGGCGTCGACGCTGGCGGCAACGACGACAATCGGCGTCGGCCGGTCGGCCATGATGCGGCGGGTCGCCTCGAAGCCGTTCATGCCGGGCAGTCGGATGTCCATCGAGATCACGTCGGGCGCTGCCTTGCGCAGAATCTTCAACGCCTGTTCGGCGCTCCTGGCGGTCGCGACGACCTGGAGTCGCGGGTCGCGCCCGATCAGCGACTCGAGCAGCTCGCAGACCACCGGCGAATCCTCGACGATCATTACGCGAACCGGCCTGATCGGGGCGCTGCGGCGCGGACCACGCGTCGCCGCGGCGCTCCGAGAGTTGTGATGCTGCGTTGAGAACGACATGGCACCGACACCGCTTCAGATGATTTGGCGGATCGTGTTCAACAAGTCTTCGTGATCGAATTTGCGCTTCACGATGTAAGCGTCGGCACCCAGCGACAGCCCGCGCTCCTGGTCCTCGGTCTTATCCAACGACGTGACCAGGATCACCGGCAGGTTTGCGAGCCGCTTATCGGCCTTCATCTCCCCCAACAGACCGAAACCGTCGAGCCGAGGCATTTGCACGTCGGAGATCACAAGGTCGATGCCGTGTCGCTCGCTGTCGAGCTGTGCCAGGGCTTCGATCCCGTCAACGGCAATGCGCACGTCGTATCCATGTGCCTCAAGCAACGTCTTCTCGAGCGTCCGTGTGGTGAACGAATCGTCGACGATCAACACCGTGGATCGTCGCAGTTCAGTGGCTTGAGCGGCCGACTTGATCGGCGACATCCGCGGTGCGGACTTGAAGTCTCCGATCAATTCGGCCGGGTTGATCACAAGAGCGACGGTGCCATCTTCCAAGAACACACCTCCGGCGAAGCGCGTGATGGCCGCAGCAGGCCCGTCCAGTTCGTTGACCAGGCAATCGCGTTCAGCGACGCACGACGCAAAGCCGACGGCGAGGCGTCGGTTGCCGGCGCGCAGGATAGCCACCTGCAATTCGTCGCCGTCCAACTGTTCGTCGGGATTTTCGATGCGCAGCAGTTGCGCCAGGCCGATCAGCGGCACGAGGTCGCGCTGAAAATGCACGATCGGCTGACGTTCGACCGTTTCGATGTCGGCAACCTTGATCCGCAGGAGCCGTTCGATCGCATGCAACGGAATGGCGAACGACTGGCCGGCACAAGCGACGAACAGCAGACGATGGGTGGCGATCGACACGGGAACGGAGATTTGGATCGCCGCTCCTGGCGTCGACTTCGGGCACAAATGCACATCGCCTTGCAGCCGCGCGACGGCCTGCGACACGACCGACAGACCGATACCGCGACCCGATAACTCGGTAACCAACCCCGAGGTGGAGAAGCCGGGCTGAAAGATCAGCCGAGCCAGCTCGTCGGGCGCGTGTCGCCCGGTGTCGGCGCGAGCGATCAGCCCTTGCTCGGCGGCGACCTCGGCGACACGCGCCAGGTCGATGCCGCGGCCGTCGTCGTCCACCAGGATTCGCAATCGGTTGCCGCAGGTTTCGATCCGCAACTCGATCCGCCCCGTTTCGCTCTTGCCGCGCTTCGTGCGCTCCGCGGGATGCTCGATGCCGTGCGTGACCGCGTTGCGGAGCATGTGCATCAGCGGGTCTTTGAGCGTTTGCAGGACCATGCGATCGGCCATCGCATCGAGCCCCGTCACGCTGAACTCAAGGTGCTTGGCCTCGTCGCGGGCGAGGTCGCGAACCATCTTGCGAAAGCCCTGGAACACGCTTTCGGCCGGTGCCATCCGGGCTTGCCGGACATCCTTCTGCAACTGGTCGCCGAGCAGTGAGAGTTGCCAGCAGTTCCGCCGCTGCAACAGCCGCACACGGCGCGTATGGCTCGCCAGGGTTCGCAGCTGCGAGTCGACGGAGTCGAGGTAGCGTCCGACGCGGGCCAACTCGGGGCGCGTGCCGAAGTGGTGCAGGCTCACTTCGGCTGCTTTGCGCAGCGATTCGCGTTGGCGCTGCATTTCGTCGATTTGCGTGCAGAGCTGCTGAATCTCCTGCGAGACGCGGTTCTGCCGCTGACTTTCGACGTGCAACTGCCCGGCCGAGCGCACCAGCCGGTCGAGGCTTGCGGTCGTGACGCGCACCACGTCGAGTTGCAACGGCAACACTGGCGGCTGTGGTACAGACAGTTCGTTGGCCGGCTCGGGGCGGGATGGCCGGCCTGAGTCGAGACCAAGCAAAGCTTCGAGCGCTTCAAGCACATGCGCCGGCAGAGGCGCCTCGCCGCCGGTAGCAAGCGCGGCCATCGCCTGCTTCACCGCGTCGAGCGTCGAAGCAATGAGTGAACACGCCTGTTGATCCAGCGTGAGTGTTTGGTCACGCACCCGGGCAAACAGCGATTCCAGCCGTTCGCCGAGGCGGGCCACGTCGAGAAGCCCGCACAGGCGCGCCGCCCCTTTCAGACTGTGGGCCATCCGAAAGCATTCGCTGGCACGATCGCCGCCGATTTCGCCTGGAGCCTGTGCGACTTCCGCCAGCACGCGGCGAATGACTGCCACGCACTGCTTGTGTTCGATTTGAAACGCGGCTCGCAACCGATCGGCGATCTCGTCGTTGGGCGCCGCCGGCAAGGCGGCACTTGGCTGGCGCTCAAGCACGCAGTCGATGGCGGTCAATGCCGCATCGACCTCTGGCGGCGGCTTGTGGCTGGCCAGCGCCGCCATCCAGTCTTCGGTCAGGTCGAGTGCCAGGTTCACCGCCCGCACAACGTCGCGATCGACCCGCACGCCATGCTGCTGCATGCGCGCGAACAGCGTTTCCAAGCGATGGCTCAAGGTTTCGACGGGGCGCAGCGCGCAAATGCGCGCGCCGCCTTTCAAGCTGTGGGCGCGGCGAAACGCTTCCTCCAGCTCCGCGTCGCCGCCCGGACTGTCGTTGTGGGACAGGCAATCGATCAGCTTGCGGATCGCCTCGAGGTGTTCGCGGTGCTCGACCTGGAATGCGCCGAGGACCTGTTCGTCGATGTCTGCCATAGCCAAGCTGCGCGGAAGAATAAAAAGGATGCGTGAGATTGAAGGCCGCTCGGCTCAATTGAGCTTGTAGTTCGACACGGCACGCCGCAGTTGCTGGCTGAGCGCGGTCAGATTGGCGACCGCCTTCTCGTGCTGCGAAGTACTGGCTGCCGTTTGCTCGGCTGCCTGGCGGATCGACTGCATCCCTTGTGTGACCTGCTCGAAACCGATCTGCTGCTGATTCGCGGCGCCGATGATCTGCTGGAACGCCTGGATGCTGGATTCGGTCGTTTCGGAAACCGAGTGGATGGTCTGTTCGCTGACGTCGGTCTGCTTCTTGCCCGATTCGACGCGCTTCACTGCTTCCTCGGTGAGCATCACTGAAGTGTTGATCCCCTTCTGAATCTCGCCGAGAATCGCCCGCACCTGCACCGTGCATTCCTTCGCCTGGTCGGCGAGGTTCTTCATCTCGTTGGCCACCACCGAGAAGCGGCTTCCCTCGCTGCCGGCCGAGACCGCCTCGATCGTGGCATTCAGCGCCAGCAAGTTCGACTGCTCGGCAATCTCGTTGACCGTGGCAATGATCTCGCCGACTGCCTGCGCCTTTTCGCTCAAAGCGACGATGTTCTCGGCCACCTCTTCCACCTGTTCGCGGATTGCCTGCATTGTGGCGTTGGTGTTCTGCACGGCTTGAATGCCGGATTTGCTTGTCGCCGACGCTGCTTCGGCCGCGGTGGCCACCTGCTTGGCGCGATCGATGATTTCGGAACCCGACCGGCTCGTCTCGGCCATCGTGCTGGTGATCTGCTGGATGGCGGTCGCTTGTTCCTTAGTGCTGGCCGCCTGCTGCTGCGTGGAAGCCATGATCTCGGCGGCCGCGTTGTTGATGTTGCCCGTGACGCTGACGGTCTGAGTGGCAAGGTCCTTCAGGCCGTCGAGCATCTGGTTGAACACCGCGGCGAGATGTCCCAACTCGTCTTTGCCGGCGTAAGTCAGCTTCTCAGCCGTCAGGTTCCCTTCGGCAATTTTTTGCGCGATCTCGACGACCTTGCTCAACGGGTTGACGATCGACCGGGCAATAAGCACGCCGGCCACTTGCGTGAAGATGATCGCAGCCAGCGTGCCGATGCCGATCGTGTAGACCGTGGTCTGCGCGCTCGCTTCGACCTCTGCTGTGCGGCGTTGCAGCAGCTCGCTCTCCTCTTTGCGCATCTTCAGCACCAGCGAGCGAATCTCATCCATCATGTACTTGCCGCTGTCGTTGTTAACGACCTTGAGGGCGGCATCGAAGCCTTGGGCCTTCATGAGGCTAATCGTCTGGTCCAGCTCCTTGAGCTTGTCGCGCACCACCAGCTTCAGCTCGTCGAGTCGCCGCTGCTGATTCGGGTTGTCGTTGGTCAGGCGGCGCAGATCGTCGAACGTCGTGTCGATCTTCGACAGTGCCGTCGCGTAAGGTTCCAGATAGCTTTCCTTGCCGGTGAGCAGGAACCCGCGCTGCCCGGTCTCCGCATCCTTGAGCAGCGAGATCAGCGATTCCAGGTCGGCCAACACCAGCTCGGTGTGTGCCGCGGCGCGGTTATTTGCGACCAGCGTGGTGGTGCTGCGATAAGAAAGAAAGCCCAGGCCAATCAAAATGATCGAGGCCAGCCAGTAGCCTCCGCCAATCTTCTTCGCAACGGTCATCGTTATGTCTCCCCGGTTCGATGAGTGTTCAAGTGGAAATGGCGAAAGAGTGCCGGCACGTCAAGCACGATTACGTTGTCGGAAGTAACTCCGCGGACGTAACGGCCATCGACGTTCGACATCTGCTCGCTGGGACGAGCCAGCGAACCCAAGGCGATAGGCGTGACCCGCTCGACCTGGTCGACGTGCGCGCAAACCAGATGTTCTTCGTGCCGCAACACGACCAAGTGGCTCGAGGTCGACGCGTCGGACGATGGCAGTCCGATCATCTGGCGCAGGTCGATCACCGAGCGGACGTCGCCGCGAAGGTTCATGACACCCGCCAGCCACGGCGGCCCACCGGGCACGGGCGTGCAAGCCGTCAGGGGCGTAACCACGGTTACACTCGCCAACTCAACGGCGTACGTTTCGGGCGCCAGCTTGAAGAGCAGGACCGGCGTCGTGGCGTCGGAACTGCTTGGCGCAGTCCGTGCAGCCAGCCGTGCTGCCCGCTGCTGGTACACGGTTGCCAGCCGGTCGTCGTCGCGGGAATCTGTCGTGTTCATTTCCGTGCCGCGCTGGGCACACTGATTCGTGAGTGGGGCAGACTCGATCATCGAGCGGCCCTCCGTGGGGTTTTGACGGCGCCCGCTTGCTCGACCGTCGCCAGATGAACGCGCGCGAGCTTATCAAGGTCCGACACGCGCAATTCGTCGGCGCCGACAATGGGCTGCTCCGGGGGAAGCTCAGCCAGAAGTACCAAAACATTGCGGAACGATCGCCGAGCGATATCGGACCGTCCGCGCTTCTGCGCTGTCAGCCCCAGGTAGTAATGGGCCAGCACGTACGATCGGTCGAGATACACGGCTCGCCGCAACGCCTGCTCGGCCCGGTCGTGTTCCCCAAGTTGCTCGAGGATCAGCCCATGGTAGAAATGAGCCGCGGGATCGAGCTTGTCGGCAGCCAGGATGCGCTGGCAGCAAACGTGGGCCTCATCGAGTTGGCCTGAATCGGCAAGCACGCGCAGAGTTGCAAGCTCTGCGACGTGTCTCGCCGTGGGAGCCGCTGCCGTCGCCGTTGCCGAGGTTGCCAAGCGGCACCCGGGCAAGGTGGCGGCACGGAGTGTGTGCAATTGCTGTAGCCGATGAGTTGCCGAATCACTGTGCTCGACAAATGCGGCTGGCGGCAGGTGTCGCGATGCGGACACGGCAACATTGGCGTGGCGGTCCGGTGCTTGCCGACCGCGGTTTTCGTCGCGCTTCTGGTATAGCACGGCTCCATCGGCAGTCACCGTGCGAAACGCCTGGAACATCTCGACGTTCGGTTCGGCATGGCCGACCAACAGCCATCCGCCGTCGACCAAAGCATCGTGCAAGTGCGCGACGACGCGCTGAGTGACTTCCTTAGAGAAATAGATCATCACGTTGCGACAGAGGATGATGTCGAACGCGAACAGGTTCTGCAGCAGCGAAGGAAAGGGATGCTCGACCAGGTTGTGGTATTGGAACGTGATTCCGTCGCGAAAACGGGGATGAATGCACCAACCGCCGCCGTGGCACGAGAAGGCATCACGTTTCAGTTCTTCCGAGACCCCGCGAAACGCCCATTCCTCGAAGCAACCGCGACGAGCCCGGTTCAGGAACTCGCGGTTGATGTCGGTCGCCAGGATCGTGATGTCCCAACCGGCAACGAGGTGCGCCAGATCGCGCCGCAACAGGATCGACAGCGAATAAGGCTCGGCCCCGAACGAGCATCCCGCACTCCAGATGCGCAGCCTGCGCATGCCGCGATTGCGTTCAATCACATCGGGCAGCACAGTGTCGCGTAGCGCATCGAACGATTCGCAGTGGCGGAAGAAAAATGTTTCACCGATCGTCAGTTGCTCGACCAGCTTGTCGAGCTCGGCCGGCCCGGCTGCGTCGTCGCAAAGTAGCTCCAAGTACGAGGCGCAGCCGGGCAGGCTTAGCTCATCCATTCGCTGACCGGCATACTGGCACAGGTCGTCATCACGGTCGCGATAATACGCCAGGCCGGTCGTGGCAATGACGTGCTCCTTGAGCCGCGGATAATGCGGATCGGCAAGCAAGGACGAGTTGTGCGGTGCGGCACTATTCACGACACGCCTCCGGCACGAGTTGCATTCGTGCTTGCTCACGAGCCGTCAAGGCCTCGACGCACTGACGCTCTTTTTCCAATAACAGTCGCTCGCTGCTCACCAGCAGGACGGGGGCGCCGGGCCGCTGCACGATGCCATACACGCAGTTGTTCACCGAGTAGCCGTCGCTGACGATCGACACCCCACCGTCGGGCACGGCGGCAATGCTGCTGACACGGTCAACGAGCAACGCCATGCGCGCTCGTGCCGCGCGGAGGATCAGCACCGGGGTGTAGAGCGCCGGCGGTAAAGTGGGACAAGCCATCAGGTGGGCCATTCGAATGACGGGAATCGGCTCCGCGCCGATTCTGAGAAATCCTGCGAGCACTTCGGGACAAGCCGGCGGCCGCGACAATTCGGCCAGCGGTAGAATCTCTTGCACGTCGTTCAGGTCGATGCCATACGCCTGCGCCGCCAGATGAAAGACGATGAAACGCCGTAGCGACGCGGGTCGCAGTGCATCGGGGTCGCCGCTCATTACCGATAGTTTGTCGTCGTTCACCATCGACACACTTGCCTGCTTTCGCCCGACTGAGACCAATCGCTTTCCAGAAGAGTATGGGTCGCGACGGACGGCCTCGGGCCGGGAAATTTACTTGCTGCTGCTCAACGCGAATGCCGTACGGCCTGGGACAATTGCCTATCACGGCAAGCCATTACCACGAGCGGCATCGGTCGTCGCACACTATCGTTCAAATGGTGCATGGCGTTGCCACACGGGAAGCACCGTCGAGAAGGAAGTCCGCGAGGTGCTTCGCATGACAAAGTTGCAACGGCATGTGCTCGTCGTCGACGACGACGCCGTGGATGCCGAATTGCTGCGCAGACAGTTGGCGCTAATCGCCGACTGGAACTGCGAAGTGGTGCACGTTACCGACGCAACGGGCGCCCTGGCGCAGCTTGAGTGCGGCAGCCCCGATACCGTGTTCATCGATTTTCACCTCGGAGCCAAGACCGGCATCGAGTTGCTCAAGACGCTTCGCGAGGCCGGCTATCTAATGCCGATCATCATGCTCACCGGCCACGGGAGCGAGACGATCGTCAAAGAATCGCTGCTCTCCGGCGCCGATGATTACCTTGACAAGAACGCGGTGAACTCCGAGATATTGCGTCGTGCCTTGCAGCACGCCTATGCCCAAAGCCAGCGCCGTGACGCAAAGATAAAGCTTCAACTGACTCAATTCGCGATCGACCACGCATCGGATCCGGTGATGTGGCTAGGCGACGACGGACGGTTCTCCTATGTCAATGAAGCGACGTGCAAACTGCTCGACTACTCGAAACGACAAGCCTTAGGCCTCCATGTCGGCGACATTTCCAGCATGATCCGTCACGAGGCGTGGCCCGCTGTCTGGCAACGATTGAAGCAGGCCGGCGCAACCAATTTGGAAGACGCATTTCGCGCGCGCGATGGCTCGATGATTCCCGTCGAAGTGCGGCTGACTTATGTGCATTGGAAGCACATCGAGCGATGTTGCGCCTTCGTGCGTGACCTCCGCGAGCGCAAGCGCGCTGAAGCCGAATTGCGCGAGAAAGCCGAGCAACTGCGACACAAGCAACGCTTGGAAGCGGTGGGAGCTCTGGCGGGAGGCGTGGCCCACGAATTCAACAATCTGCTGCAGGCGATACGAGGTTTCACGATCTACGCCATCGACGGGCTCGCTGATGATGATCAACGCCGCCAAGACCTCGCACAGGTGCTCGATGCAGCAGGCCGTGCCACTGATCTGACACGCCAACTGCTCGGCTTCAGTCGCAAGCAAGTGCTGCAGCGCGCCGCGTGCGATCCGAGCCAGATCGTCGTCGATTTGGTGAAAATGTTGCGCCCGGTGATCGGCGAGCACATCGGGTTGGTAGTGTCGCTCGATCCAGACATCGGTACCGTGTTCGCCGATCGGAATCTGCTGTCCCAGGCGTTGCTCAACCTCTGCATCAACGCGCGCGACGCCATGCCCGATAGTGGCACGCTGACGCTGGCAACGGCGCGCGTTACGCTCGACGACTCGGCAGAATCAGCCGGCGTGAACCTGAATCCGGGCGAATACCTACGATTCACGGTCAGCGACACCGGCTGCGGCATGCCTCCCGAAGTGCAACAACGAGTTTTTGAACCGTTCTTCACCACTAAGGAAATTGGCAAAGGGACCGGCTTAGGACTGGCAATGGTTTATGGCAGCATTCAGCAGCATGACGGAGCGATCCTGCTCGACAGCGAAGTCGGCCGCGGCACGACGTTCACGATCTACCTGCCGATGGTCACCGTGCCCGAACCAAGCCAGTCGCCGCGCGGAGCAGTCCCCGCGGCCAAATCGGACTGCCAGGCCGTCTTAGCCCCAGCGTGATCGCAAATAGCTCGACAGCGTATCGAACAGTGCGCGCCGAGCCGCAAAGCGCGAGAACGTATGATCGGCATCATCGATGAACGACACGCGCAGCGTACCTTCGGCAAGCATGCGGCTTGCCTGGCGCTGGGCGTGATGCTTCAGAATGACGAACCCTGGATCGCTCCGCGAAACGAACATCGCCAGCCTGCGGCCTCGCGCGAGCACACGCCGCAAATCGCCGGGCAGGTCGTCCGCCTCGGGATGCGACGGCAACCGGCACGATTCAGGTCGCGCGACAGCATCGTACCGGCGCGGCAGTGATGCGATGCGATGATGCAATCGCTGCGCGAGCAGACGCGCAGCCGCTGCCATGCTCAACCGAGTCTGTCCCGAAAAGAATTTCAGCCACTTGCTCCATTGAGTCGCCGCGGCCATCGAGTAATGGTCCGCCAGTCGTTGCTGCGACATTACATCGTCGACCTTCATCCCGTCGTTCCAATAGAAGGTCAACGGATTGATGAGAATCGATTCGACGAGTGTTGGCGAGTCGAGCTGTGCAGCCGATTGGAATGCCGCGTAAGCTCCCGAACACAGACCCATTAGCACGCACCGCCTGATTTCATACCGCTTCGCCAGTGCGTCGATGGCAAGCTGGATGTCGGCGAAGGCGGTTGCCGGATAACAATCGTTTTCCCGTTCGGCGTCGGCGATCACGCTGTCGCCCAGACCGCGCAGGTCGAAACGCAGGCAGCGATAACCTGCCGCCGCGAACTGGCGGGCCAGGAACACATTCAACCGCCCTGGACCAACGCGATAAGCCGATCCGGCGTTGAGCAGCACAATCGCCGGCCGCTGGCAGTTCGGCGGCTCCGCCGGTTCGCTGACGATGCCGAACAGATCGGACGATTCGCTCAGCCGCCATGCTGTCTCAAGAATCGGCTCATCGCCGGCGGCGCTCATGGTCGCTACGTTCGGCCCCAAAATGCTGAGGTCGATCATCAGTTCGGATGGGCCATCGCGACTGGCGCGCTCGTCGAGCCAATCGACGATCGCGCGGATCGCCTCGGTCGGCACTTCGCAGCGATGCGGCTCGGCCATCATCGCGGCATAACCGGCCGTGACGATCTGATCGACTGCGGCGCCCGAGCCGGCCAGATGATCGGCCAAGCGCGCGTCAGGCCCCAGATCGTCGCGGGCAACGATCAGCGCGCTACGGCACCTCGCTGCCGAGCGGGTGAGTTGCAGCTTCGACAGATCGGCGGCTGCGGCCTGGGTAACCAAGAAGCCGCCCGCCTCAATGGATTCGCGTGCTTCGCTCGAACTGGCGGCGCCCGAGCGATCGACCAACGTCATTTCACGCACGTACGCCCGACCGCTGGTGACCGGCGCCCACAGGACAAAATTCTCGACCTCCAAGTCGCCGATCGCCTCGGCAGCCAGTAGTGCGCCGGCTCGTAGGCCAACGATGCTCACTTGCCGGCAGCCGCATTCGTGCGTCATCCACTTGGCCGCCTCGCGCACGTTGGCGATCCAAGTTGCGACACGATACGCAGCCTGGTCGTCCCCCGCCGAGTCGCCGGTGCCGTGCCAATCGAACCGAAGCACCGGCATCTGCCGCGCCGCAAGTGCATCGGCCAGGTGCCGCAAGCTGCGATGGGCGTGAAGCTGCTCGTAACCCAACGGCGGACAAATCACGACGCCGTGCGCATGTGACGGCCGAAGAGCGTGCGTGTGCAGCCAGGCGAACAGCGGACCTTGTTCGGTCGGCAGGTACAGCGCGCTGCGCATGATGTTCGTCGCAACCAGATGTGGATGCGCCGCGAGCGATGGCGACAAAACAGTTGCATCGGCCGTCATCGCGCACTCCCGGCTGCCGCGGCCGAAACCGATACGCTCTCTTCGCGATTCAACGCCTCGACCGTGCAACGGAACGATCGTGGAGTGCCAGCGATCGGCCGGAACATGGCGGTCTTCGCACGCTCGGGAGGCAGATGGAAATAATTGTCGTCAGGCAACCAACCTTCGGCATCGAGATGTACGGCGTGCAGAAACTCGCTGCCGCGCAAGCTGAGCCGCACGGTTGCTTCATCGAGCCGCTCGGCAATTGCCTCGGGCATGGTGCCGGGCCGCGGTTGCGGCTCGCGGCGATGGATGAAATGGAACGCTTCGCTGATCGGCTGCCGCTCGGCGTCGCACCAGGTGGCGATCACCACGTCGTGATGCGGCGGTCCGAAACGGTAGGCGTAATTGCAATCGTAGAACCGGCCGAGAATCTCATCGACGCTGCGCCGCAGCTTGCCGCGAGCGTCGACGTGAATGTCAGACCTGCCGTGCGCGATGACAAGGTTCGGCTCCTTGAGCAGCGTGACCTCAAGCGTGGCGTCGCACGCCAGAGCAGTCTCGTTGGTAAGGTGCAAATCGAGGCCGTTGATCCCTTCGTCAGTCATGGTGAGCTGCCGGCTCTGCCACGCCCGCTTGAGATGGTAGTACGCCGCCTTGGGCACTCCGGCCGCATCGACGATTCCCCAGCCCGCGCCGGCCCATAGGTCCTTGTAAAACCAAACGAGCGCGCCTTGGTTGCTGCTGTGCGTGCTCCGCCACTCGGCGAACGCGCGGGACATCATCTCGCCGGTCGCCGTGCGGCCAAGCTGCAAATAACGCCCCATCTGGAACGACCGCAGCGCCACCGGATCCACACTGTACAGCTCGCGCAGATAATGATCACGAACGTCCTCAAAATCCCAGCCCGCTCCGGTATCGCGCGGCACACGGCGTTTCCAGCGGGGATCGTGAGCCGCGGGATTCGCGCCGTCGAACACCTCGAACGTCGTTGCCGGCTCAGGAACGTTCGAGAAACCGAGGCATTCGGGCGTAAAGCCCACGTCGGCGCTGCGCAACTCGGCGAGCGGTCGCAGGTACGCGCCGACGCCGTAATAATGCGTTACTCCTTCCCGGGTGTGAAACGGCAGTGTGCCACCGGAAGGCGTTGAAGGAACGTAGGCCGTGTTCGGATGAAGTTCGGCGACGAGTGAGGGCAATTGCTCGGCGAACCACACATTGCGCCACAGCTCGCGCGGCATGCCGAGCATTGCCGCCTGCTGTTCGATCTCGCTGTTCCCGCAATACACGACAACGCTTGCATGGGCCGCCAACCGAGCGACTTGCTCGCGGGCTTCAGCGGTGATGTTCGCCAGGAAGGCCGGATCATCAACCGGGTAATCCATGTTGGCGAACATGAAGTCCTGCCACACCATGATCCCCAACTCGTCGCACAGCTCGTAGAACAGATCGTTTTCGTAGGTCATCGTGCCGCCGACGCGCAGCATGTTCATGCCGGCATCGCGTGCCAGCGTCAGGTCGCGTCGCAGCGACGCCTCGTCGCCGGCCAGCGACACCAGATCGGTCACAGTCCAACAGGCCCCGCGGCAGTAGATCGGCTCGCCGTTAATTCGCACGGCAAAGCGTTCGCCGGCCCGCATGTCGAGCTGGCGAAAGCCGATGTTTGCGCGGTGAACGACGTGATCGGCTTCGGCGGTTTCAACGACGATCTCGCACGCCAGCCGCTCGGGGGCACCATGCGTGCGAGGCCACCAACGCGGTGCGTGCTCGATGCGCGCTTCGCCGGCCACGGTCCATCCCCGCTCATTCTCGCGAAGCGCGAGTGCGTATTGAGCCTCTCCGACGCGCAGCCAAACGCTTTGCGGCTTAGCAATCGAATTCAGGAGGCCGCGCACCGTGACGACACCGGTGTCGCCCTCGAGCCTTGTCGTCAGGCCCAAATCTTCAAGCGCGACCGTGGAGCAATCGATTCGCACACCGCGCCACGGTCCAACGGCCGGTGCGACCGGCGCCCAGCCAGGAATGCGCCCAAGCAACGTGGTGCGGTGCCAGCGTAGTTGCTGCTGGGCGACGAGATTCGTCTTCCAGCGCGGCCGCGGCCGTTTTTGCTTCAGCGCCTCGGTGAGCGAACGGAAGCCGAGCACCAGCTCGTTTTCATCGCGTAGCAACGTCGAGACATCGACGCGGTGCGACCGGAACATATTGTCGGTCGCGAGAATCTTTTCGCCGTTCAGCCACACCTCAGCGATCGTCACCAGGCCGTCGAAACACAGCACGCAGCGATCGGTGCCGGGATCGGCCAGCGTGGTGCGGAACCACCAATCGTGCGCGTCGAGATCGAGCGGCGCATCGTGGTTCCAGCGGCCATTAGCCCGCAGCACCTCGGCGACCGTTGTGGGCCCCGTTGCCGGCAGCCACTCGATCGCGCCGGCGTGAAGCTGATCGGGATGCGCGATCGTGCCGGGCCGGTGTGCCGAGCACGACCACGGCCCGAAAGCGGTGGTGCCGAGATCGACGGATTCGCTGAGTTCGCGAAGCTGGTGGGTCATTGGCGTTGTCCGTTCCCTAACGGTCGCGGCTCGTTTGCGCCAACAGGCCGTCGATCGCGCTAGCCCAAGTTCTCGCCATCTCGTCCAGTGGCGACAGGTCGAGCGGCTTCTTGCGAGCCATCGCACGCGCTAGCTGGAATTGCATCGTCTTGGCCCCCGACGACAATGCCGAGAAGGCGTGCATCGATTCGTCGAGCCCTGGCACGTCGTTGGCCATGAGCCAGCCGAGGTACGTGGCCGCCAACTCGTAGCACGCGCCGAACTGCCGCAGCGTGGCGAACGAATATTGGTGAAACACTTCCAACGGCTCGTGTGCGAGCCAATCCATGTCGGCTGCGAACCGCGGCTTGAACTTCGCGAACGGATTCGCCTCGGGCAGCAAATCGAGCTGCCGCCACAAGAGCCGCAGGGAGGTCTCGACCAACGCTTCGCGGCTTAGCGCCTCGCCGGAACGCCGCTTCACAAACTCGGTGTAAGGCGGGAGCACGTCGGGCCCCGCCCCGTTGAGCCGAAACACGTTCGCGAAATCGTCGCCGAGTAGCTCGTAATAGCCCTGGCCATGGAAGTAGCCAAGCCGCCGCTCGGCCACGTCGATCTCGACCGCTGCCACGGTGCTCTTCACGTGGGCCAACTGATACGCGGTGCCGGCGGTGTCGGGCAGGTAGAACGAATCGAGCTCGACGAGCACTGGCCGGCCCAGGCCGATCTGCTCTTCGACATGGCCGACCAACGGCCGCCAGATCGCCAGCTCCTGCACGTCGAGGCCGTACAACTCCGCCAGGTCGGCCAGTGGAAACTTGAAGAAAGTCCACTGATCGCCTTCGAAGTCGATCGCCACGGTGAACGGCGCCGCGGCCAGCGGCTCGAAGCCCCAGGCGTGCAGCAGCTCGACCCAAACATCGACGTAGCAGTTCGTCTCCGCCCAGTGACGCTCCTGCGTGTGGATGCGGTGCCGCTGGTACGTCGCCGGATCGAGCGCCAGAACGTGTCGCTTCATAGTTCGAGCACGTCCTTCACTTCGCGAGGCCAATGATCGGGATCGAAGCCGTGCTTGGTGAACAGCGCCAACGCGATCCGCTCGAGCCCAAAGCCAATGCACGCCGTATGAGCCGGCTCGCCATCGGCGGTGCGGATATCGAACGCTTTGCCGAAGTGGTCGAGGTGGCAGTTGCACGACGTGATCGCCGTGGGCTTTTCGCCGCTGGCGATCGGGTAAACCAGCTCGAACTTCAGCACTTGCTCTTTTTGCGTGGCAGCCATGATCCGCGCGCCGCGTCCGAAGAACGGATCGTTCGCCACCACCGGCTGCACGTCGAGGCCGACCGCGTTCAGGATCTCGGTGCCCAGCGACAACCAGAAGTCGCGGTGCTCGCGCGCCTGGTCGGCAGTGCCCAGCCGCACGTACTCGCGCTGCCGGAAGATTTGCATGCGGGCCGGATCGGCACTCGGCTCGTGGCGGAACACGAAACTCCGCAGGTCGACCGTGCGCCCGTCGGACGGCAGGGTGCCGGTGGCCGTCGGGTACAGCGGGTAGCAGGCGGCCGGCGTCATCATCACCTGCGTCGGCGAAAGGTGCAGCGTCCAATCTTCACCGGTACGACGGCGTTCGAGCAGCTTGCCGTGCTCCTTCACCTCGCCGGCGAAACTGTGCACGGAGCCCATCAGATCTGGAAAGTTCTCGATGTGCGTGGTTCGCAGATAGTCGGCACGGTTCATGATGCCGGGGAACCGCATCACTTCCGCCCGCAGATGGCTGCCGCGGCGAGTGACGTAGCGCTCGAAGTGTTCGATCACCCCTTCAAACGTGCCGCTGAGACCGTACAGGCCAGTCGCCCCGGAGGGAATCAGCAAACCCGCCTCGACAAACCGCTCCTGGCAGGCGCGAAACGCATCGGTCAACGGTTCCGAGAGAACGGTACACATGGTTTAGTGGCCCTCTTTGTGTGCGGTGAGCATCGTGGCGTTGAGCCGCGCGATGCGATCGTTGTTGACCATCACCCCCGCCCCGTAAGCATCGCGAAGCTGTCGCGACAAGCTGAACTTGGTGTCGTTGCGGTAACCCGAAATGCCGCAGATCAGCATCGCCCGGCCGACGATGTCGACGATCCGCTGCGAACACGACAGCTTCAGGTTGTTCGTACGGATCGAGAAGCCGAAGCCACGGAACGCTTCGGGGTCGCCGGCTTCGAGCAGGCCGTGGTACTCGTGCGCCAGCCCGAACACGTTGTGCCGCATCTCTTGCAACACCTGGTCGGTCTCGGCCAGGCGCAAGGCCGAGAGCGGCGTCTCGCCGGGTGTCTTGCGTGCCTCGGCCCGCACGAAGGCGCGAGCGCGGTTCACGGCGTCGGCGGCGATCCCCGTCCACAGCGCCCCCCACACGATGTGCGAATAGGGGTGCATCGTCTGCGAAAGGATCGTGTCGAACGGCGTCGGCAGAATCTGCTCCGCGTTGCCGGCGGCGGCGAGCGTGAAACCCGAGCTGCACGTGCCGCGGAAGCCCAGCGTGTCCCAGGTCGAAAGCGGCTCGGCGGTGTATTCGCCGCGGCGAACCATCACGTGCACCTGGTCGCTCGAGGCGGCGTCGGGCGCGCGGCGGCTGGTCACCAGGATGTCGTCGGCGTACTCGCCGTACGAAATCACCGGCGCTTTCTTGGTCAGCGTGAAGCGCGGACCATCGACCTCGACGGCACAGATGCTCGAACGCAGATCGCCGCCGGTGCCCAGCTCGGTGGTTGCCGAGGCCATCAATCTTTGCTGCTCGACAAGCTGCCGCAAATAATCGCGGAAATAGCTCGATTGCTGAGCGTGATGCACGACGCACGCCACTTGGATGGAGTGCATCGCGTAGATCATCGCCGAGCTGCCGCAGTACTGCCCGAGTGCTTCGCACAGCCGCGCCACTTGCACGATGTTCAGCCCCATGCCGCCAAATGATGTCGGCACGTAGGCGCTCAGCAGGGCCGCTTCGCGCATCGCGTCGATCGATTCGGCCGGGAAGCGACTGAGCCGGTCGATCTCGGCGGCGTGCTCGGCCAGCACGTCCCGACCAAGGGCATGCGCGACGCCGAGCAACTCCTCATCGGAGGGCGCGATTGCCGCGCGATCAATACCTACGACAGACATGCTTGGACCCCGTCGAAAAAAAATCAGACTTGGACAAGTTTGGCGACGGCTTCGGCCATCGCGCCGATGCTGCGGAACGTATTGCGGCTCAGCATCGATTCAGGCAGCTCGATCTCGAACCGGTCTTCGAGCGCCAACATGATTCCCACCGTCGCCAGCGAAGTCAGGCCGACGCTGTACAAATCGGTCTCGACGTCGAGCGTCTGCACGTCGATCGAGAGCGCGCCTTGCCTGGCCAGAATGTCGCGGATTGCGTCCAGATCGCTCGACGGTAAATCGCTCGAAGGCAACACGTCTGAATTCATGAGATTGAATCGCCTGGGCCGATGGAGATGAGAAGAACGCGGCAACCAATGGCGCGCGCCATCTTCGCACTGCATCAATGCAAAGTTAGCTCGCTCAGCGGCTCGACGACGAAAGAATCGCCGCCGCAACCGCGGCCATCACCGTGACACTGACGAATGCAGTGTCGGGAAAACAAACATACCTCATGCGGCGCATGAAGAATTGGTCATTTTCGCGCCGTGTCGTGACGTTTGCGCGGATCGCGCGGGGCAAGCCCCGTGGCTATTGATCCTCAGAAAGGCAACTTGACCAATTGTTTTGAGTGCCACTGACTCTGCCAACGTGAACAGGGCGCTGGCGGAGCCAGTGGCACCCAATGACGAATTCATTTTGCTTTTCTGAGGATCATTCACCGACCGTCGCAGTCATAAGGCGCGGGATGACCCAGCACGAGTCGTGCTTCGTCATGCCCACGTGCGGGTAATACGTCACGGCCGAGGGCGCGGACAGCAAGATCAGCGTGGTGCCGAGGCCTGCGACCTCGTGCGTGCGGCGGATCAATTCGCGGCCGATCCCCTGGCGTTGCAACTTCCGGTCGACCGCCAGATCGGACAGGTACGTGCAGAAGCTGAAGTCGCTGATCGCGCGCGAAATGCCGACCAATATTCCCGCCGCACGGGCGGTAAGCACGATATCGGCTCGGGCGAGCATGGTTTCGATCGTCGCGCGATCGCCGACCGGCCGGCGCTCGGCCAAGGTCGAACGGACGAGCACGTCGATGAACTCATCGGCAGTCAGACCTGGTTCAAGCTGATATTCGACCACGCGGCGCTCCAGGAGCGGTTTGTCCTGTAAGTCTAGGTCACGCCGCGACGGGAAGGATCAATCCTTGATCCAGCGCAGGTTCCGCGTCACTCGCTCGGCAGCGACGTAGCAGTCGGGACGATTGAGCAGCTTCGCACCGTAGATCAATGAGAAAACGATCGCCTTATGATCGACCGTCTTGGCGGCTCCCGAGCGGCCTGTTTCGCTGTTGACCCGCGTGCTCCCCGCGGAGTCGATCGCTCCCGAGGCGTCGATTTTTTCCAGCTCACAATCGAGACCCTTCGACAGCATCTTCCTGATCGACGCTCGCAGCCTGGCATCATTGCAAACCGTCAGATATCGCTCGGCCATGAGCAGCCCCACCGCCTGGTAGCTAACATCGAAACCGTCCTTCTCTGGATTCACGCCATCGCCTTGCTGCAACGCAAGGCCGTCGCGCGCCTGCTGCTCGGCGGCCTCGTCGAGCGCTGCATCATGCAACACGCCGGCGGCTTCGCCCCATGCCGCCGCCAGCAACCACCGGCGGTGCGCGTAGGGCCGGTTGTTTTTCAAGCCTCGATCGATCACGCGCGGCTCCCGCATCCAGCGGGCGGCGGCGGCGAGCTTCGGGCCGTAGTGCTCGGCTCGTGCTTCGGCATCCGGCGCGCTAAGCTGCCGGGCGACGAGCAAGGCACGCGCCGTCGCTTCGACAAAGAAGCTGGTGCTGTGAAACGGATCGCCGGTGTCGCCGAAACCGCCATCCGACGCCTGGCGTGCGAAGCCCCAATCGATAATCGTCCAGCCCAAATCGACGAGCCTGGGGTTATTCGTGAGCAGGCCCGCCTCGACCAAGTCGCCGCCGTAGCGCTGTGCCTCGATGTACCACGGCTTGTCGGGATTCTTTTCCCAATCGACATTGCTCGAAGCCGCTCCGCTTTCGGCGAAACGGATATGGTGGTCGGGATGCGACGCCATCCGCTGAAAAATGGCGCGATCGAGCAGCGGATCGCGATCGAGCATCACGAGCGTCGGCTCGGCAGCCGATAGCCCCTGGACCGCGAGCGTCCAGCAAAACATGGTGCCGATGCACACGCGCGCCGCTCGGGCATGACGCTGCGGCGTGAACGCGATCGGGCTGCTCATGTCGTCACAGTGCTGCTGGTTAATGTGCCGCTTGCTCGGGCGGCGGATCGCTGGCGATCGGGAAGCGGCCGGCCTCGACGGCCGCGCGGAACGCATCGTAGTCCTGCTGCACCTGGTCGCAATAGCTGAGGGCGTAATTGGTGATCGCCTCGTCGAAGTTCGACCGCCGCCCAAGGTAGCCGTGAATCGTCGGCGCCTGGCCGGCCTTGGCGTGGGCCCGAGCTAGCGTTCGGCCGCAGAGCGTCGCGTAGGACGCCAGATCGCGAGGCTTCATCGAAGGCAAGTCGACCGCCGCCTTGTGCTCGTGAAGCTGGCGGACGTAGTACTCGTTGCCTTGCGTGTCGCTGGTCCAGCCGAGAAAAATGTCGCTGGCGGCTTGCATCAACCGTTGGCCGACGACGATGCGCTCGCCGTCGCTGTTGAACGGCGACACCCCAGCGAGCCCCTCGAGCACCGACGGGCGCGCTTCTTTGATCTGCAAGAACAGTGGGTCATCGCGACCGCCCAGCCATAGCGTGACATAGCAGCGCGTGCCCACAGAACCGACGCCGACGACCTTGAACGCCTCGTCGACCAGCCAGAAGCGATCGAGCAGCACTCGCCGGTCGGCCGACAACGAATCGCGGTACGCGGCGAACAACGGCTCCATTTGATGCTCGCCGTTGGCCGCCTGCGATTCGAGATGATACAGCAGCGGCGGTTGGTCGACGATCCGCAGCTGTCCATCGGTTTCGGTCGTCAATTGATGAAAGACGTGGTCGGTCGCCCCCTTGCCACTTTGCTGCTTCCGCTTCTTGGCCCGTTTCTCGAGGGCGGCCGCGCTGTGGATCAAGTGAGCCACGTCGTCGATCGTTGTCTGCGCGTGCCAGATCTCGAGGACCTTCATCTCGGCGAAACGCGCGATCGCGGTGCGATACGCTTCGACCGCGGCGGTGCAGGCGGTTCGACCTTGCGCGGCCGAGAACTCACACCACTTTGCCGCTAGCAAGAAGCTGGTGGCCAACCGCTTGATGTCCCATTCGAAAGGGGCGGGGAACGTTTCGTCGAAATCGTTGATGTCGAACAGCGTCGACCCTTCCGGAGAAGCGAACACGCCGAAGTTCGCCAAGTGACAGTCGCCGCAACATTGCACCGTGATGCCCGAGGTCGGCGTACCGCGTAGGTCGTAAGCTTGCAGAATTGCCGTGCCGCGGAAGAACGCGAACGGGCTGGCGAGCATCCGCGAAAAGCGAACAGGCAACAAACTGGCGAGCCGCCCTTCGTTCGATTGGTCGATGAGCACCAGCGGATCGCGATCGCCCTGGCCGAGGATTTCGTTGCCGTGGCTGGTGCGAGGGCAAGATTGCCGCATCGCCCGGCCCCGCAGCCGCAGCGTTTCGCGAACGTCCAACGTAGCTTCGCCGGGCGCCGCGGCACCGTGAGCTACGGCCTCGGCGCCGTTGGTTGGCTGCGCATCGGGCAAACGGTTTTGTGCCATGGAGGTGCGCGGCTGCTCTTGGTCGATGCGCGTATCAACTAGCGCCCTCTACCAACCAGCGTAGTCGGAAGGTCGCAGCCCCTCGCGAAACTTCTTGAAGCCGAAGGGCAACGGTTCGTAGTCGCCGACGAGATCGACGTTCGCGTGCTCGGGAATTTGATCTTCGAGCCCCACGGCCCAGTAGCTCGCATTGATCAGCAAACGGCGGAACCCGGCGCTGAGCAAGTCGGTCGCAGCACCCATGGTGGTGGCAAAGGCCCGGCCGGTCTTGCCTTCGGGAATCTGATAGGTCTTTTTCCAGGCGACGGGCATCATGGGATCGTTCTTTTCACCAGGCACCGCGCGGTCGCTCGGCTCCATCCCTTCCAACACTTGGCCGAGCACGAGCGGCTTGCTGTCGCCGGGCAGCGGCAGCCGCACGCCGTAGACATCGGTCGTGCCCCAAATGTCGCCGTCGGCAATGCCGCGCACGATCGGGTCGTCCTTGGCCGCCGGCGCGATGATGCCGCGGGTGCTCTGCTTGCCGTGGGCGCCGTGGTGGCTGACCCAGGTTTCGCCGAGCACCTGCCGGCCGAAACCACCCTCCCACACGCGGCTGTTGTAGCTATAGCGGGCATACGGCTTATCGGGCTTGATCGAAAAGGCGTGGGTTGCCGTGCGCATGCCGATCACCGGCCGGCCCGAACGCAAATAGTCGTCGATGTGCTTCATTTGCTCGTCGGGCAAATCGCGGAAGCGGGTGGCGATGATCATGAGGTCGGCGGTCGCCAGCGATTCAAGCCCCGGGATGTTCTCGCGGTTAGTCGGGTCGATGGTTCCATCGCTCGGGTTGATCGCGAACAGGACGGTGCATTTGAAGCCGTGATGCCGCGCGAGCATCTTGCCGAGCTGCGGCAGCCCTTCTTCGGAGCGGTACTCCTCGTCGCCGCTGATGAGCACGACATGTTTCCCACGTCCCGGCCCTTCGGTCCCTTCGAACACGACCCACTGCGGCGCGGCTGCCGGTTCGGCCTCAAGCCAACCGGTCAACGTGATCAAGGAGCAGATCAGAATCGTTCGCACGGCGCGGAAATCGAGGCGCATCTGGCACCTTGCTTGCACTGAGAAACATGAAAAATTGGGGAGCTGTCGACCATCATAGTCGGTAGGTGACAAGCTGTCGCCAGCTAAGGTCCGCGTGGCGTAACGAGTTCGAGCGTCGAACTGTCGTGGAAGGCAACGACCGCGACGAGCTTAAAGATAGGTGGAATAGGTAGTTGACGAATTGCAATTTCGATTGCCTCGCGCGCGAATTGTGCATAAACTGTTCTGCATGTGTGCGTTCCCCGGGTCGAGGCCGCGGCGAGCGGAGGCAAGACCGGCAACGCTTGGATAATCTCTTTTCATGGACGAAAGGAGCAACATGATGGTTCTTGGTTCTCGTGCGACAATTTGTGCCCTCCTGGTGGGCGTCCTTTTCGCCGCCAGCCTTTCGCTTGCTCACCCGTATCACCCCACCGCTTCGTTACCCGAAATCGCCGCCAGCCAGTTTATCGATCCTCAAGGACCGGTCTGTGTCGGTCCGCCGAATGGGTCGCTGGTCATCGGCGGAGGTGGTCAGCTCGGAACGACCATTTGGCAGAAGTTCTTGGAGTTGGCCGGTGGTCCCGAAGCGCCAATCGTGATTCTGCCGACCGCCAGTGGCGCTGCCGACCGGTACGATACGTCCGACAATTGGCCCAGTGTTCGGGCACTGCGTTCGGTCGGAGCCAAGAACGTGTCGGTCGTCCACACTCGCGATCGCGGCGTGGCCGATACCGATGAGTTCGTGGCCCCGCTAAAGCGCGCCCGCGGGGTGTGGATTACCGGCGGCAACCAGTGGCGGCTCGCGGCGACGTATCTCGGAACCCAGACGCAACGGGCGTTGTTCGGCGTGCTGGAGCGCGGCGGCGTGATCGGCGGAACCAGTGCCGGCGCGACCATCCAAGGGGTATTCGCTTCGTTCCCCGGCCGTGGCGATAAGCCATACGAACCTGGGTTCGGCTTCCTGCGCAAAGTGGCGATCGACCAGCATCTGCTGGCTCGTCATCGCGAGAACGACCTGGTCGAGGTGGTGCGCGACCATCCCGAAATGCTCGGCATCGGCATCGACGAATCGACGGCCGTGATCGTGCAGGACGACTGCATGGACGTGCTGGGAGATAGCAAGGTGGCCATCTACGACCCGTCGTATCAAGGCGACGAGGACGATCGGCCGTACTATTTCCTATCGCCGGGTGCGCGATTCAACCTGCGCACGCGCTCGGACATGTCGGAGCCGAAGGCCACAAGCAGCGCGCAGTAGCCGGACCATTTAGCCGCGGGGCTTGCCCCGCGCGTCGCAAGCGTCGTGGCTAAATAGATTTACCACCCGCGCGACGTCATTTGCCGCCGCCTCCGTCTCGAAATAGCTCCTGGGCCTGTAAGAACGGCAAGTGCATGCGGACCACGTCGTCCATCAGTCGACCGTAGGCTTTACGGTCCTCAATGGCGAACGTGATGCTGCACAGGCACATCTCGTCGGAGGTCTGCTCGCCGTTGCCGACCCAGCGCGGCGGATGGTTGGGGTTGCGGGGATTGTCGGTCGAGTTGTCGTACTGCGCTTCGACCTTGATGCGAGTTCCCTTCGTGAGCGTTATCGGCTCGCGGAAAAGATATTGGATCTGCCAGTTGAAATCCCAGTCGGGCACCCAAATCAGTGGGCGCTGGGTGCCGTCGGGAAAATAGGCCGTGGCACGCATCTGCCGGCCGACCAGATGCATGTGCGGCGTGATGCCGAGCGCTTCGATCTCGACCGGCATCACGAACTCGAGCGACACCTTGTGCTGCTTTTCGCCCGGCGGAATGCTGATGTTGCGGTTCATCAGCGGCAGGTCGGCCACCAGGCGCGTCGCCGGCGACTTGACGAAATGGATCGCCACTTCCGATTGATCCGTTTCGGGCTTGCCGTCGGGGTGGTAATGGACCTGCATGATCAGGTCCGAGCCCTGGCGTAGAAACCGGCCGGTCGATTCGGGGAGCCAGCGCGGTGTGCCGCCGGGCGCCCAACCGCCGAGCATGCCGCTGGGAATCAAGCGGATGCCGCCGAACGAGGCATAACCTTGCAGTTCGTCTTCCGCGTCGAGCTTGCGGGCCAGGCCGTTCTTGTCGAGGAAGAACAGCGCATGGTGGACGGCGCGCGGATTGCCGGGTTTGAACTCGACGGCGGCCACCATCTTGTTTTCAGGAACCAGAATCGGCAGTACAAAGCAGCGGTACACGTCGGCGCCATCGGCCGCAACCTGGAACGGCTCGGCCATGCGAATCACCAGGTCGGGCTCGCCGAGCTGCCAACCGTCGGGGAACTCAGGCTCCGGAGGCAAATCGGCCGGGTCGCCGGCGGGTGCGCCGGCCTCGGCCCAGGCACGAAGCGTCGCCAGCTCATCGTCGCTCAGCCGGCGCTCGTCGAGAAATTCGCCGTAGTCGGGATCGGCATGCCACGGGGGCATGCGCCGCGATGCAGTCACTTCGACGAGATGCTCGGCACGCTTGGCGGCATCGTCGTACGTGAGCAGCGAGAACGGCCCCACCGCGCCTGCACGGTGACACGCCGCACAATGCGTCCACAAAATCTTGGCAACGTGCTTCGAGTACGTGACCGGCTCGGCGGCGAAACTTTGCGACGCGAACAGCGACCACGCCGCGACGGCGAGCATCGTTCGGCAACACATCCTGGCAAGCACTCCCTTCATGACCGGCTCATTTCTCGCTGGTGCCAGTTGAGTCGCCGGCGTCGTCGGCCGGGGACGGGCTAGGTAGCTCCTCATCGACGAACGGCTTTCCCGCTTTGTAACACGCCAACCGCTTTTCGTTCGCGCGTTGATCCACGTCGTTGGCTGGCTGCGACATGGCGATCGCCTTGTTTTGCAGCTTGATCGCGGTCTCGTAATCGCCGAGCTCGGCATTGGCCGCTGCCAGCGTGGCGACCGTGCGCCATTCGTTCCAGCGCGACAGCTCGCACGCGCGCTGCGCGAATTGCTTGGCCCGGGGGCCATCGCGAAGCTGCGGCCAGGGGCTGGTCGCCAACAGCCGGGCCCAACCGTAGTAGCTGGGCCATTCGCGCGGACCAAGCTTCATGGCTTTCTCGAAGTCGGCGATCGCCGCCGGATAGTCGCCGAGCTTCGCGTGCAGCATGCCGCGATTGGCGTAGGTGCCGACGTACTTGGGGTCGAGTCTGATCGAGTGGTTGTAGTCGTCGAGAGCCTTTTGGTACTCGTTGCAGTCGAGCCAGTTCTTGCCGCGGTTGTTGTAGGCGGTGGCGTTGTTGGGATCGACTCGCAGCACGTAATCGTGGTCCTGCCGCGAGCGTTCGAACTCTCCCTTCGAGTTCCAGGCTCCGCCGCGATCGTTGTAGGCCACCAGGTTCGAAGGGTCCAAGCGGATCGCTTCGGTGAAGTCGCGGATGGCGGCGTCGTAGTTGTTCAGGCTGTAACGCGCTTTGCCGCGGCAAACGTACAGTCCCGAGTTGCGAGGGGCGAGCCGCAGGGCATCGTCGAAGTCGCGCTCGGCGCTGGTATATTCGCCTTGGGCCAGCCAGCTAATGCCGCGCAGCGAGTACGCATCGACCGCGTGATCCGGCGCCCGTTCGAGCCACTTGGTGTAATAGGCCGGCGCGTCTTCGAGCGTCAGCACCTGGGACTTCAGCACCCAGGCGTATCCCACCCAGAGCCAATCGTCCTGCACCTGCTCGACAGTGACCGGCATCGGCTGGTCGGTCCAAGGCAGCCGCTGCTTGCCGACATACAACGTGATGTTCTCTTTGAACATGACCTGGGTGTCGACCCAGTCGTCGTTGCTGGCTGCTGCACCCGCGTCGGCGGGCGGCATCGCGGCCATCACGCAGGCAAAGCATGCCACGAGCATTCGTTGGGGCATGCGCGAGTCATTTCGTGGAAGCATCGACGGGCTCCGGAGGACCGGGCGCCTCGGCCGGCGCATCATCGTAATACGCCTTGCCTGCCTTATAACAGGCCATGCGCTTTTCGTTCTCGAGTTGGTCGCGTTCCTTGGCCGGTTGGGACATGGCCATCGCCTTGGTTTGCAGCTTCATGGCCGTTTCGTAGTTGCCAAGCTCGGCCTCGGCCGCCGCCAGGGTGGCGATCGCGTGCCACTCGTTCCAACGCGACAGCTCACACGACCGCTCGGCGAGTTGCTTAGCGCGCGGGCCGTCGCGGAGTTGTGGCCAATGGGCGGTTGCCAGCACGCGGGCCCAGCCGTGATAGCTGTACCACTCGCGGGGCGCGAGCTTCATGGCCTTTTGAAAGTCGTCGACGGCCGTCGGATAGTCGCCCTTTTTGGTGAGCACTCGGCCGCGATTGCAGTAGGCGCCGGCGAACTTGGGATCGAGCCGGATGGCGTTGTTCAGCGCATCGAGTGCCTTGTCGTCCTCCCCCTGGTCGTACCAGTTCGCGCCCAGGTTGCTGTAGGCCAAGGCATTGTTGGGATCGGTCCTCAGCACATCGCGCAGCTCCTGGTTAGCCCGCTGATGTTCGCCCAGGGCGTTCCAGGTCACCGCGCGGTCGTTATGAACGACCAGGTTCGACGGGGCGAGTCGGATCGATTCGTTGAACTCGGCCAGCGCGTCGTCGTACTTGTGCAGCAGGTACAGGCTCTTGCCGCGCAGGTGATGGTACGACGCGTTGCCGGGCTCGAGTCGCACCGCCTCGTCGAAATCGCGCGAGGCGTTGACGTATTCCTGGTTTAGCAGCCAGCTAATGCCGCGCAGCGCGTAGACCACCGACTTGCCTTCGCCGACGCGCTTCATCAGCTCGGTGTAATACGCTGGCGCTTGGTCGAGCGTGAGCACGTCGCTCTTGAGCACCCAGGCGGTCTTCACCCACAGCCAGTCGCCTTGCACCTGCTCGACCGTGCACGGCAACGGCAGGTCGTTCCATTTGAGCACCTGTTTGTCCAAGCGCGGCCGGGCGGTCTCCTTGGGCAGCACCTGGGCGCCGATCCAGTCGTCGTCGGCCGCTGCCGCTGGCGCCGTGAGGAGTAGCGCCAGCACGAGGCAGAGCAGGCTTCCGGTAGACCGGAACTTTGCTCCTACACGCTGCGCTTCAGCACGAAGCGGGTTGAGGCTCAGCGTCGCCGTCGGCGGCCTTCGGTCGATCGCGGCGGGCCGCCTTGCGCCGGGCCTTTTCGGCCTTCTGCTGGCCTTCGAGCTGCTGAATTGCCGCAACCGTGCAGGCCGGGCATTTCTTCGACAGGAATTTTTCGAGCCGTTGCTTCCCATAGCGCTCGTTCTTTTTGAACGTATACGGGCTCGAATGTCCACAGATCCGCTTGATCAGAACCGTGCCTTCCACGTGTTTTACCTCGGCCGTTGATGCCGCGAAACCCATCGCGTCGTCCCGACGCATCCCGCAAGTCGTAAAATTCTAGTCCCCACCGCCCCGGCCATCAAAGCACGTCGTCGGCGTCTTCCGGCAACCAGGGCACGTGCAGCGAAATGCAATGCAACGCCCCCTGCTTGACGATCAGCGACGTGCAATCGATGCCGACCACTTCCCAATCGGGCAGCAGGCTGCGATACACGGCCAGCGCCCGGGCGTCGCCCGCGGCATCGATCCGCGGATATTGCGGCACCAGCAGTTTGCCGTTGGCGAAGATCACGTTGGTGTAGCTGCGCCAGAGGTTGCCTTCGTGGGTCGGCATTGGGATGCGCACCACCTTCATCGGGCCTAGCGGCGTGTTGAGCTTTGAAAGCTGAGCGGCATTCTCGTCGAGGATCTTGGCGTTCTCGGCATCAACTTCCGTCGAATAGTCGCCTACCACCACCACATCGGGAGCGACGAACACCGAAAACAGATCGGCATGCCCCGTCGGTTCGCCGTTGAGCATGTGCATCACCGACACGGTGGTGAAGGCGAAGTGCTCGCGCAGCAGCTCTTTGATCTTCTCCATGCTGAGGCCACGCGCCAGGTTCACCTGAATCATGCCGGTGGTCGTGAGGCAAAGTCCGCGGCCGTTGGTGAGCAGGTTGCCCCCTTCCAGGGCCAACGGCACCGAGTCCACCGGTATGTGAAACCGATTGCCCAGCACCAGATTCACGCGGTTGTCGATTTCGCGCGGCAGGTAGTCGAAGTTGACGATGTGCGCGCGATGGTCGGGTGTCTTGAGAAAGATGGGGCCATAGTCCTGTACCCACATTCCTTCCATCGGCAGGACGACAAAGTGCATCGCGTCCTTCGGCAGCCCCCGCGCCTCAAGCTCGGCAATCGCCTGCTGCCGCTGGTCGTCGCTCGATACCAGGCCGATCACACGGATGCAGTCGTAAATCTCGCCGACGATCTGACACAGTGTCACCGGATGGAACTGCACCAGCTCGTTGCACCCCAGCAACAGCGCCTCCTGATGTTCGAACTCGCCGGGGATGCGCGGCTGCGCATCGGCCGCGGCCGGCGCAGGTGGCGGGACATGGTGGGCCACCGGCCCCGGCGTTACCACGCGCGTCGTGCTGGCCAAGGCCGGGCCGCGCAGCCAGCCCTCACCGTACACCACCACCAGCGAGATCAGCGAGGCCGTCAACGCGCTGAGCACGATGCACCAGCCGCTTTTGCGGAACCATACGCCGCCGGAGACAGTCGCCGGCGGCGCCGTCGCGGACGGTTCGTTGCGTGGCTGGTTCTCCGTGTTACGTAATACTCGCGAAACCCGCTTGGCCATAGATTTTCAGATCGACTTCGCTGCTGGGGAAGCGCCGTTTGGATTGATGGGGTAGTAGGTTGGCGAGGCTGGCTGCGGCACCGCGGCAACAACGGTTCCGTGGTTGCCGTGCTTGATGGTTTGTTTGCGACCCGGCCGAGTGCGGTTACGCGAATAGTTCCTTGATCACGCGACCGCTGTTGGCGATCTTCATGGGGCGGTTGTTCTTGCTGGTGAACACGGTCTCCAGCGAAATGCCCAGCGACTTGAGTACGCTGGCCATCAAATCCTGGGACGTGTACGGATCGGTTTCCACCGCGGTGCCATCGGCATTGGTCTTGCCGATCGCCTGGCCCCCCTTGATGCCCGCTCCGCCCACCACGCAGCTCCAACTGCGTGCCCAGTGATCACGCCCCCCGCGGCCATTGATGCGCGGCGTGCGCCCGAAGTCGCCCATCCACACGATGGCCGTGTCGTTGAGCATGCCGCGCTGTTGCAGATCCTCGACCAACGCACTCATCGCCTGGTCGAGAATCGGCAGCCGATCCTTCAGCTTCGCAAACGCATCCTGGTGATCGTCCCAACCTCCGAAATCGACTTCGACGAACGGCACGCCGGTTTCGACCAACCGCCGCGCCATGAGGCACCCCTTGGCGAAGCTGGTGTTGCCGCCGCGATTGCCCCCTCCGCCGCCACGGTTGCCGCCGCCGGCTCCGTAGCGTTCGAGCACCGCCGCCGGCTCGCCCGCCACCTTGAAGGCGGCCATCTGCTTGCTGGTCATCAAATTCACCGTGTTGCCGAGCACCTTGGCGTGATCGGCCGCCGCCTCGCCGCGGTTCTGGTCGGCGAAACTCTTCTCCAGCTTGCTCAGCGCGTTCATGCGCTGCGTGAGCCGGCCGGTTTCGACCGACATTTTCAGGTTGCGGATGTCGCCGTTGCTGTCGACGACCAACGGAGCGAAGTTCATCCCCAAGAAGCCGGGGCCGACGCTGCCGCCGCCGATCGACACGAACGGCGGAATATCCAGGTAACTCGCTTTTCCTGACAGCTCGTGACTGACCACCGCACCATAGCTGGGGTACTCGATGTTCGGGTTCGGCACGTAGCCGGTATGCATGTAGTAGCGGCCGCGCTGATGGTCGGCCTCGCGGGTGCTCATCGAGCGGACCACCGCCATGTGCTGCATCTGGCGAGCCATCATGGGCATGTGCTCGCTGATTTGCAGATCGCCGCTGGTCGAGATCGGCTTGAACGGTCCGCCGGTGGGCTGGCCGGGCTTGGGGTCCCAAATGTCGATCGTGCTCGGCCCCCCTTCCATGAACAGCAGGATGCACGCCTTGTGGTGACGCTGCATCTCGGCCGCTCCGGCGCGCAGCGCCTGGGCGAACCACGCCGCGGTCGGCGCGGTCAGCGTGGTCGCCGCGGCCAAATGCTCCATGAAGTGCCGACGCGACATGCCGTGGGCTGTGCGATGCAGGGACATAGTCGATCGCGGGTGGGTGGTTAGTGGATGAAGATAAATTCGTTGCTGTTCAGCAAGGCCCACAACAGGTCCTGGTAGCCGGCCACCGGGTTGCTGCTGCGGCCGTCGATCAGCGAGTGGGCCACGGCCTGGTCGCCGCTGGTCGGCTTGCGCCCCAAGGCCGAAAGGAACAGAATCTCGACCGCCTCGTTTTCCTTTGTGCTGTTGGCGAGCCGCCGCAGGAACGAACCCTTGTCGGTGCTGACGGTGTTCTCGATCATCTGGCCGTTCATCATCATCAGCGCCTGCGGGATCGTGCCGTTGAACGTCGTGGCGTCCTCGCCGTCGGCGTTGCCGAACGTGAGCGTGAACTGCCGCAGCACGTCGGCCTTCTTTCCTTCCTTCTCTTCGTAGGTGCCGGGCTTGCGGTGCTCGTTGGCGATCACCAGCAGCGATTCGTACAACTGCTCGGCCTGCATTTGCCGCAGGTAGAAGTGGCTGAACTTCGGCTTCTCGCCCAGTGCCGGATCGTCCTTTTTGTTGTCGGCGGTCATGCGGCTCGACAGGCCGTAGGCTTCGCTGAGCGTGATCCAGCGGATCAGGCGCTTCAGATCGTGCCCATGGGCAGCCAACTCGCGGCCGAGCTGTTCGAGCAGCTCCGGGTGCGACGGCTGGTTGTGAGGTCCGAAATCGTCGACCGGCTTGGTGAAGCCATAGCCCAGGAAGTGCCCCCACATGCGGTTCGCGATCTCGCGCCCCAGATAATCGCTCTTGATCACCATGCGCGCCAGCTCGGTGCGGCGATCGACATCTTTCACGTAGCCGCTGGTGGGCAGCCGGGTGCCGTCGAGGAACATCGGATACGCCACTTGCAGCGTGCCGTTGCGCAGCTCGAAGTAAATCTCGGCGTCGCTCGGGGTCGAGCCCTCGCCGCGGAAATCGGAGTTCCGCAGCGTCGCGTACTCGATGTCGCGACCTTCGCGCTTCACGTCGGCATGCGTTTGCCGGAAGAAGGCGTTCAGGCTCCAAAACTGCTCTTGCTTCCACTCGTTGAACGGATGGTTGTGGCACTGCGTGCACTGCACCTGCACGCCGAGGAAGAACTTGGCCGTCTTGGCGGTCGCCTCGATCGCGTTCTCTTGCAGCTTGTTGATCAGGAAATTCGTCGCCCCGTTGTATTCGGGCGAGCCAGGCGCCGTCGTGCCCGTGGCCGAGATCATGTCGTACACCATCCGGTCGTACGGCTTGTTCTCAAGGAACGAACGGCGAAGGAATTGCTGCATCCCAGCGCGGCTCGTGGGATCGCGACGGTTCGGTCGAGCCGGTGGCCGGCCGATGAGCAGGTTGGTCCAGATCGTGGTCCAGTTGCGGGCGTACTCGTCGCCGTACTCGTCGGAATCGAGCAGGCGGTTGACCAGAGCCGACTTTTTGCCTTCCGGCGAGTGGACGAGGAACTCTTTCATTTCGACCACCGTGGGCACTCGGCCCAACACGTCGAGATACACTCGGCGGCACCACTCGTTGTCGGTGGCGTGGATCGACGGCTTCAGCTCGGCGGCGTCCCACGCGGCGCGGATTTGCTTATCGATGAACGCGACAATGTCTTCGTCGCGCACGGCGCTCGACGGCAGCGCCTGCAGGTTGCCGCCTCGCGCGCTGGCCAGCGGAATGCCGCCGCCGGTCTTCGGCTTCGCATCGGCCTGGGGTGCATCGTCGGTCTTCTTCTTCGCGGCGGCCTTGCCGTTGGCGGCGGCTTTGGCTTTGGGAGCGGCAACTGCGCTAGAGACCGACCACTGTGCCCCGGCGATCGACGATCCGACGAGCGCCAAGACAACAACGATACGCGACGTGAGATTCAGCCGTCGCATGGTGTCCCTTCCCTCTTCTCTGGTGCGACACATTGTCGGCTCACGGCTGATCGTAGGGCTGTTCCCGACCCCGTCTGGCTGCAAGCTCCCGCCTTCAGTGCCTAACGATATTTAACCAATTTCGCGGCTCGTCGCACAAAGGTTAACGAAATTTAACCGCACATGATTAGGGGAAACGGTCTGCAAGGTCGGGCCCAACCGGGGGAGGCACGTCGACGCTTCCGCCCGCGCCCCCGCCGCGCGCTCGGCGTAGGTCTCCCGACCCCGCCCCCGCCGCTGGAGGCCAAAAAACTCGCCGAGTTTATTTTTTGGTTCCTGAGGGTCCCAGGGGGGTAAGACCAAAATACTCGCCTCGTTTTTTGGTCTGAACCAGCCATACGACGTTTTGCTGTCCGCAATCTGTGCACGATGCGAGAGCTTACCCCTGCGGGGCCAACGTCTCCACGGCGAAAGCAGGCCACTCGCGGCAACATCGACGTCGAACTGACCGTCGCGTAGCGTCGATCGAAATTGACTTGACGCTCGGTGGTCGATGCTCTAAAATATAGAGTATTCTGTCGTGAAGAGCATTCAGCCTGGAGATTGCCATGAGCACGGGAAATATCGCACGCGTGCAGGCCGATCTGCATGCCATGCAACAGGCCTTGGGCCTGGGTTCGATGTGGAGCATGACCGACGTCCGGTTTGGTTATGCGCTGGCCGGCGCTTGCGCGCTGCTGGCAGCGCTGCGTTGGCCAGGCTCACCGCTGGCGGTTGCGATGCCTTGGGCCGCCGTCCCGCTCCTCATGCTGCTGGCGATTTGGATCGGCTACATGGCGGTGAAATCGCGCACGCTGCCGTATCGTGAACTAGCGCGCCGGCGCGAGTACCAATTCGGCATCCTGGTGATGGGTTGCGCGCTGTTGGCCTCGCTGGGATACAAGTACTGGAGCCGCTTGGCGGGGCTCACCATACCTCAGTCGGGCGGCGCGTTGTTGGCGCTGCTGGGCGCCGGGACCGTCATCTACGGGGTCGCTCAACCGGCGCCCCGGCGCTATCCGCGGAGCTACTGCGTCGCTTGCGGCTTGCCCACGATCATGTTCGGCTTGGCCCTGCCGCTCGTGGGGCCAGAATATACCGAGGCACTGATCGGCCTGATGGGACTCGCGGCGTTCGGCGCCGGCGCGCTGGCCATGCGGCACCAGGTGTTGAACCGTCTGGCTGAGGAACACGCCCGTGTCCTCGATTGATTTCAACGGGCTGGACACGCTGGTGCATGGGCCGGCGCGGCTGGGCGTGCTCACCGTATTGCAGGTGGAAGGCCCGCTCGATTTCACCACGCTGAGCAAGCGCTTCGAGATCGCCGACGGCGCAATGGGCGCCCACCTGCGAAAGTTGGAGGATTCGGGCTACATCACCTGCAAGCGCGAGTTCGTGGGTCGTCGGCCGCGAACCACCTACTCACTCACCCCGCCGGGTCGTCGAGCGCTAAAGCAGTACCTCGAAACAATGCAGAAGATCATCGACTTGGCCGGCCGGCCGCGCGATTGAGATCGCCACACACCTTCCGGCCTCCGCGAAAACGCTCGTTCCGCAACTCGGGGCGGCCGGTTACGGTGTTTCCAGGGTGTTCGACGACGGCGCCAAGGTGGTCAATGTCCACGTGAAACCGCCTTCGTGGATAGAGACGACAGAGCCAGGATAGGTATATCCCGAACCGCTTTGATTCAGCGCCAGCGCGCCATAGCTGCCATCGGGTAACGCGGTGAACTGCGCGAACACCTGTTTGAATTCCGCGACGGTCCAGAGCTTGCCGGCCTTGTCGGCACCAATGCAGACGACATCGCCCCGGCTCTCCGGCGGCGAGGCAATGATTGCGGCGTCGCCGTTCATAAAGCTGAACGTGCCGGCAGCCGCCGCCCACATCAGCCGGCCCTTGCCTGCCTGGGTCGGAACTTGCAGCACCAGCGAAAACGGATTCCCCGTGGAGTCCGCCGCGTCGAATGCAAAATACAACATGTTGCCCATCTCCTCTGGTTGCAATCTGGACAACGATATCGCGACAACGGGTACGCCGCCGATTATTTGTTGTGCCCCGCAACCGCTGTTGGATGCCGAACGCAAACGCTCGGTTGCACGCCGCTTCTGCGTGACCTGGAAAGCAGTGTAGCGGATACAGGCCCGAGAAGCGACGAGGCGCATTTCGTGCCAGCGCGCACCGCCTGCCGGCAGGCGATCATACAGTCGGGGAACACTTGGCTTGAGCACGGTCTTAGTTGCTGCTGCCAACCGTCGCGCTCTGCGTGGCGGCGGGCGCGAATTGAATCTGCTCGATGGCCGAGGGCGTCGCCGGGCCTTCGCCGCCGGTGGTGCGCAGATCGTGCAGGTGCTCGAGCAGAATTCGTCGCACTTCGAGCACCGCCAGCGGATGCCGGTGCACGTTGCTGTGGTCGGCCGAGACGATGATCTCCGAGGCTGCGTCGGCCAGGTGCGCGCTGTCGAACGCCACCACGCCGTCGGAGTTCTTCGCCAGCCGCCCGAGCAACCCCTTGTCGGGAATGATGCCGACGATGTTGTGGTACTTCACCCATGCCGGCCGCTCGGCCTCGAGCATCACCGGCAAGATCGGCGACGTCGGCGACAGCGAGTCGAGGCTGGTCTTCACGCTCACCAAGGTCGTGTCGCGGAACAGGCCCGGATTGTCGCGCACCACCTGCTCCTTGGCCAGCACGCCGGGCAGCGAGATCATCTTCTGGGCCAGGTAGCGTGTCGTGTCGTTGGCGAACTTGCTGCCGCGGTGTGGCGTGGCGATCGTCACCACCCGGCTCACCGACGGGTTGGCCTTGAAGAAGAACAGTTGTTCCAGCCGTTCGCGCTCCTCGTAAGAGGCCTTGACCACGCCGAACGGCTGATCGCTTTCCAGGTGCCAGACATCGTCTCGGCTGTCGATCGATTGCAGCTTCGAGACCAGGCCGCCCATGCTGTGGCCGACGAGCACCATCTGGTCGAGCGCCGGCTCGCGGTGCTCGGGATCGAACACGTCGCGCATCCGCGCCAGCTCTTGCCGCATCCGCGTGGCCGAGGTCCAGAACGGCTGACCGCTCGGATACATGTAGTACCAGATCTGGTAGTGGTCGCGGATCTCGGGGACGCTGCGCAGGTCGTTGAACATTTCGGTCCAGGTCAACGGGCTCGACCACAGGCCGTGCACCATCACCACCGGAATCTTGCCGGGCCGATACGGCTCGAGCATGTACAGGCCGGTGACCGCCTGTTCGCGATCGGGCCGCAGCAGGCCGTAGGTGGAAATATCGAGCTGCTTGTTGTTCAGGTTCAGGAAGTACGCCAGCGGCGTGCTCAGGTCGCTTTCCAGCGGCACGCGTTGTTCGCCGACCGCCACCTCGGACGTGACCAGCGGATCGTACAGCTCGAGCAATGCACGGTGCCGTCGCCCGGGGCGCCACTGGTCGCAGTTTTCATCTGGCACCAGCCGCAGGAAGGCGGTGACGGCGAAGGCCAAGTTCTGCGGATAGTACTTGTCGGCGGCGTCTTCTTGTTCGGGCCGCTTGCGCACGGCGATCAGCGGCACGCCCAGGCCATAGGTCTGGAACTGGTTCGCCAGGCCGTTCACTTCGTAATCGCTGACGAACTTGAACTCATCGAAATCTTCGTCCGTCCACGCATTGCTGCGCACGACGACCGAGATGTCGAACTTCTGGGTGGCGGTGTCGATCGGATGCGACCGTCCCGGCAACAAGCCTCCCTGCTTTTGCACCAGCCGCAACGTGTTCTCCAGTGCGCCGTTGTAGAGTTGGCACGCGCCGCGGAATTGCGGATCGTAAGGATTGCGCAAGTGCGAGAAGCGCTGATCGAACAGATACAAGTACGAGTACGCGACCGCGGCGCCGTAAAAGTCGAGCGCCGCTTGCTGATCGCGGGCCTGCATTTTTTTGCCCGCGCGGTAGCTCAGCTCGGCAAACGAATACAGCTTCTCGGCCGAGGGATCGCGCTCGATGATCGCTTGCAAGTCGGCCAGCAGTTTCGACGGGTCGCCGTGCAGCTCGCCGGTCAGGTCGTATTGTCTGAGCACCTGCAAGGTGCGATCGGTGGCGGGCGACTCGGCCTGAAACTTGATCTGCTCGACGAGCGGGTCCTTGGGAACTTTGCGGACCCGCGCGTACTCCGTCGAGGCGCAGCCCATCGCACCCAGCGAGAGCAAAACAACCAGAGTGGCTAGCTGGTACATTGCCGGGGCTTGCGGTAGACTCGGTGGAACGCAACACTTTTCCGCGTTTTCGACGGTCGGCTGGCTCGCCCGCGCGCAGCGCAAGCGGGCCGGAAGTCGTCCGGCAAAACGGGATGCGAACGATTAGGCAATTCGACCCCGTGGGTCAATGCCGCTTGGTTCGTGCTAGCAACCCATCGACTCGCACTGCCACCTGAGGACGCGCCGACGGATGACCAAGCGGGTAATTCAAGGCCTTGACGAGCTGCGCACGCTGATCGGGCAGCCGTTGGGCACTAGCGACTGGCTTGAAGTCACTCAAGAGCGAGTCGACGCGTTCGCCGACGCCACCGACGACCATCAATGGATCCATTGCGATCCCGAGTTGGCCGAGCGCAAGAGCCCCTACGGCACGACGGTCGCTCACGGTTTCCTCACGCTCGCACTTAGCACCACGCTCACGCAGCAGAGCGTGGCGATCGAGGGACTGAAGATGATCATCAACTACGGCGTCAACCGCGTGCGGTTTCCCACGGCCGTGAAGGTCGGCTCGCGCGTGCGGATGAGCGTCGAGCTGGTCGAGCTGCGCGAGATGCGTGCCGGTGCCCAGGCAACACTCAAACAATCGTTCGAGATCGAAGGGGAACCGCGTCCGGCGTGCGTGGCCGAGACGATCGTGCGGCTCTTCTTCTGAGCCCGCTGCCTTGCGGTAGCCCGTGCGGCACCGAGTGCAACACCGTGCAGCTCACCGACGACCGATTACTGCTGCGTCCGCCCAAGATGTCCGACGCCGATGCGTTGTTCGAGGCAGCGCGCGAATCGATCGCCGCGCTGGCGACCTGGCTTCCCTGGTGCCACCCCAACTACCAGCGTGAAGAAAGCGTCGGCTGGATTCGGCTCTGTCGAACCGGCTGGGATGAAGGGACCGCGTTCCAGTTTTTCATTTTCGCTCGCGACACGCTCGGGTTCCTCGGAAGCTGCGGCATCAACGAGTACGACCAGCCCCGGCGGCGCGCGAACCTCGGCTACTGGGTACGCTCCCGTGCTCAGCGCACCGGCGTTGCCACCGCCGCGGCGCGCCTGGCAGCGCGGTTCGCCTTCAACGAACTAGGCATGCAGCGGCTCGAAATCGTCGCTGCCGTCGGCAACGTCGCCAGCCAGCGTGTTGCCGCCCGGCTCGGCGCGACGTGCGAAGGATGCCTGCGCAACCGTCTGCGCATCGGCCAGGTGCAGCACGATGCCTTCGGTTACTCGCTGATCCCCGGCGACGCGGCGCAGTGGAAGGTAAACGACCGAGAGTCCAATTTAGCCGCGTCGCTTGCAATGCGCGGGGCAATCCCCGCGCCTAAATGAAACTCGTCATCATTGTCCCACGGCCATCCGGTGCGTCGGCACGGGGCGGCCCGGGCGGAAGCTTTGCACGTTGGCCATCTCGACCGAGAGGCCGTGCTTCGTGGCCAGCGCTTTCGCTTCTCGCTGCACCAGCTCGCTGAGGCGCGCGGGATCGATTGCCACGCGCGCGTTGACGGTCAACTCTGCTTCGGCGACTTTCGCTTCCGAGGCCAGCGACAGCTCGGCGCCGACATCGGAGCTGACCAGGTTCGCCAGCGACGATTCACCTTCCGCCGTGCCGAACACTTTCAGGTGCGCCGGCTCGGCATCATCCATCGCACACGCCTCGCGTAGCCGGACGACAAGCTCCAGCACCACCTCGTCCAACGAGAACGGCTTCCGCTTGTCCCCGGCGGTCAAGCGAACCGTGCAGTTCAACCAGCCCAGCTCCGCCTCGCCTTCGGCGTAGATGTCGTAATCGACCTCAGGCGTCCGTGTCCGTTTCGCTGCCGGAGCACTCAAGGCCTGCTCGAGCGCGTCGAGCGCGTCGCCACGCCGAGCGCTGATCGCCAGCACCTTTTTGCCCGGGAAGCGTTGGCCGACAAGCCGCAGCAGATCTTGGCGCTGGACCGACGAGAGTTTGTCGATCTTGTTGATCGCGATCACGTCGGCCTCTTCGAGCTGCTTGAGAAAAATGTACGCCGCCTTCGGCGAAAAGCCGACGTCGTCGCTGCCGCCGAGGATTTTGCGTCCGTGCTCAGGCTTGAGCAGCACGCCCAGCGGTCCCACGTCGTATCGGTCGCCGTAAAGCTGCGCGAGCGGCTCGGCCACCGTCGCCGCCAGGTCGGTGCAGCTCCCCACCGGCTCGGCCAGGATCACGTCCGGCTGCTCGTCGGCGCTCAGCCTCGCGGCTGTCGCAACCAGGTCGTCAAACTTGCAGCAGAAGCAGGCGCCGGTCACTTCGCCGACATTCAACCCTTGCGCTTCGAGCGACTGCGTGTCGACCAGCCCGTACGCCTGATCGTTGGTGACGATGGCGACCTTGAGCCCGCGATCGATGTATCGCCGGGCGAGCCGCGCGATCGCGGTGGTTTTGCCGGCCCCCAAAAATCCGCCCAGTATCAGGAAGCGAACACGTTTCATGGTTGCCATTCGTGGTGGTGATTGTTCATTCGGAATGTGCAACACATTCTGACACGCCGTAGAGTATAGGCATGCTCTCTTCCGATCACGACCCCTTAGGACCGTTCGACTGGCCGCGGCCCGATGCGGAGGTGCGCGCGGCGCTCGAAGCGGCGTATGCCGACGGTAGCTGGGGCAAGTACCACGGCGGCCACACGGCGCGATTGGCCGACGCGCTGCGCGGGTGGCTGAATGTCGAGCATGCACTTCTCTGCTGCTCGGGGACGTTCGCCGTGCAACTGGCGCTGCGCGGTTTGGGCATCGGCGCGGGGGATGAGGTGATCCTTGCCGGCTACGATTTTCCCGGGAATTTTCGGGCGATCGAAGCGGCCGGAGCGCGGACGGTGCTGGTCGACGTGGTGCGCGGCGGCGTGACGCTCGATGCCTCGCTGCTGGCCGATGCGTGCTCGCCGGCGACGCGGGCCGTCATTGTGTCGCACCTGCACGGCACCATGGCGCCAATGAGCAGCATCCTCGCCGTCGCACGTGAGCGCGGCCTGATGGTGATCGAAGATGCCTGCCAGGTGCCGGGAGCTCGCGTCGACGGCCGGCTGGCGGGGACGTGGGGCGATGTCGGCGTGTTCAGCTTTGGCGGCAGCAAGCTGCTCACCGCCGGTCGTGGCGGGGCGATCGTCACGTCGCGCCCCGAAGTCGCCCAGCGGGCGAAGGTGTATTGCGAACAGGGGAACAACGCGTTTCCGCTCAGCGAATTGCAAGCGGCCGTCGTGTTGCCGCAACTCGGCACGCTCGCCGATCTGAACGCCCACCGGCGAACGAGCGCCCAACGGTTGATCGCTGCTCTGGCCGAGTGCTCGGCGATCCGGCCGCTGGCGTCGACTGCCGCTGGCACCGAAGCGGCTTATTATAAGGTCGGGCTATGGTTGTACCCCGACGGGCCTGGCGAGGTGCCGCGGGAGCGGTTTATCGCGGCGGCGCAGCGGCTAGGGGTGCCGGTCGATGCCGGGTTTCGTGGGTTTGTGCATCGCGGGCCACGGCGCTGCCGGTTGACCGGCGCGCTCGATCAATCTCGCCGGGCCGCTGAGCAATTTCTCGTGCTGCACCACCCGGTGCTGCTCGAGCCGCCGGAGGTGATCGACGCCGTAGCTGCGGCACTGGTGCGCGTTGCAGGCGAAGCCGTCGAGTGAATCACTCGTCGCACGTCGCCTGGCCGGCGAATGCGAAAGCTTGCTTGGTGGGCTGTTCGTCGGGAAACTTGCCGCTGACACGATTGCGCGGCAGTGTCGCTTCGACTGGCAACGGGTCGAGCTCCGCCCGAACGATCCGCACGCCGCTGGGGGCGGTGATGCCGATGCTCACCCGGCCGCCGGAGATGCGGGTGACGGTCACCGTCACCTTGTCATCGATCAGAATCTTCTCGCCAACTTTCCTGCTGAGTACGAGCATCGCTCGGTCTCCCTGAGGTTGCTTGCGGCCGGGATGCCGCGTGCCCTCTCCGACCACGGAAGGGTTTCGGCGTTTGCCGCAAAGAATGTGCCCCGGAAGCAATTTGCGGCAGATCTAATCCGCATCGGATGCAATCTGTTCTGAACAAAGCGCTTGCGCGGCCGATTTGCGTGCTGGCAGCCGTAAGATGCGGAGCTGGCGATGGATTATTTGTTGATCGCGCGGCGGCCAGTCAGGCCATAAACACCGGTCAGGCGGCGCTCGCGTAGCTGCCGGCCAGCGCGGCGGCCAGATCGGCCTGCAGGTCCTCGACATCCTCGACGCCGACGCTCAGACGAACCAATGCGTCGTCAACTCCCCGTTGCTGGCGAATCTCGGCCGGGATGCTGGCGTGGGTCATCGTTGCCGGATGGCAGACCAACGATTCGACCCCGCCCAGGCTCTCGGCAAGGCTGAACAACCGGGTACAGGTGATCAATGCGCGAGCCGCTGCGGGGCCGCCACGCACGCGAAGGCTGATCATACCGCCGAACGCTTTCATCTGTCGCCGTGCGACGGCGTGTCCCGGATGGCTCGGCAAGCCGGGGTAATACACCCGCTCGACGCGCGGATGCCGCGCGAGCCAGCCGGCGAGTTGCTCGGCATTGGTCGAGTGCCGCTCCATGCGCAGGGCCAGCGTCTTCACGCCGCGCAGCACCAGCCAGGCGTCGAACGGACCGGGAACCGCCCCGGCCGCGTTCTGGTAGAAGTAAATGGCCTCGAACAGATCACGCCGGCCGATCACCGCGCCGCCGACCACATCGCTGTGGCCGCCGAGATACTTGGTCGTGCTGTGCACCACGAGATCGGCCCCGAGGTCGATCGGCTGCTGCAAATACGGCGAAGCGAACGTGCTGTCGACCACCAGCAGCGCACCGGCACGGTGCGTCACCTCGGCCACCGCGGCGATGTCGACGATCTGCAACAGCGGATTGGTCGGCGTCTCGATCCAGACGATGCGGGTCCGCGGCGTTATCAGCTTGGCGAAGCCTTCGGGCGAGACATCGTTGGTGTAGTGGGCCACGGTCCCCCACGGCTTGAAGCAGCGCTCGAGCAGGCGGTAGGTGCCGCCGTACAAATCGGCGGCGGCGACCACTTCGTCACCCGGCTTCAGATGCGCGGCAAGCACCGCATTCGTGGCGGCGAGTCCCGAGGCAAAGGCCGCCGCAGCCTGGCCTCCTTCGAGCGCGGCGAGGCACTCTTGCAGCGCGGTGCGCGTGGGGTTGCCGGTGCGGGCGTATTCGTAGCCGCGATGATCGCCGGGGGCACGCTGCGTGAACGTGCTCGTGGCGTAGATCGGCACGACGGTGGCGCCGGTCGTCGGGTCGGCGGCTTGCCCCTCGTGAATGGCGAGCGTTGCGAAGCGGTGGCGGGGTTTGGTCATGGGTGTGGCCCTGGAGACGCACGCGTCGCAGGCGACGCGGCTAAATTGTTAGGCCGCCAAGGCGGCCGCGCGCTGTTGGTTCCAGTAGCGCACCAGGTCGATGCGCGTGATGATGTCGATCACCTGGCCGCCGTCGGTCACCAACACACCGGTGTTGCCGGCCAATAGCAGCCGATACGCCTCGTCGAGATGTGTACTGATGGCGACCTGTGGCAGGGCACGGGCCATCACCGCCTCGACGGCGACGTCGGCTACTTGCGCGCGGTCGTGCAGGATGCGGGCGAGTGTGACTTCCTGGATGCTGCCGACCCCCTGGCCAGCGCGAATCACCGGCAATTGCGAAATCCCGTGGGCGTAGATCAACTCGATCGCTTCTTCGACACTGGTTTCAGGAGCGACGGCGATGAGCTTGCGGGGGCCGCGCGCGACCAGCAGATCGGTCAACGTTTCGGCCGGCGGCTCGACGTGCAACAGACCGTTGGCCCGCAGCCACGCGTCGTCGAACATCTTGCTGATGTAGTTGCGGCCGGTGTCGGGGCACATCGCCACCACCACGTCGTCGGGTCCCAGCCGACGCGCGTAGCGCAGCGCCGCGGCGACCGCCGTGCCGCTGGAACCACCGACAAGCAGTCCCTCGCGCCGGGCCAGCGCCCTGGCCGTGGCAAACGATTCGGCATCGCCGACGCGCACCCATTCATCGACCGCCTGGCCGTTGAGTGTTTTGGGGACAAAGTCCTCGCCGATCCCTTCCACTTTCCACGGTCGTGGCGAATCGCCCGAAAGGACCGAGCCCTCGGGATCGGCGCCGATGACGACGATGTCCGGGTTCTGCTCCTTGAGATACTGGCCGACGCCCGACAGGGTTCCGCCAGTCCCCGCCCCGGCCACGAACACCGTCACGCGCCCTTCCGTCTGTTGCCAGATTTCGGGGCCCGTGGTGCGGTAATGCACCTGTGGGTTCGCCAGGTTCATGAATTGGTTGGGACGCCACGCACCGGGAATCTCGCGGGCCAGTCGATCGGCGACGCCGTTGTAGCTGTCGGGCGAATCGGGCTGGACGTTCGTCGGTGTGATCACCACCTCGGCGCCGTAGGCTTCGAGCAGCCGGGCTTTTTCGCTGCTCATCTTGTCGGGCATGACGAAGATGCAGCGGTACCCTTTCACGGCGGCCGCCATTGCCAGGCCGACGCCGGTATTGCCAGCGGTCGCCTCGATGATCGTTCCGCCGGGTTTCAGCCAGCCGCGCCGCTCCCCTTCGGCCACCATGGCCACCGCCACGCGGTCCTTTACACTGCCGCCTGGATTGCACGCCTCGAACTTGGCGCAAACCGCGGCGTGCAAGTGCTCCGCGACGTGGTTCAGCCGAACCAGGGGCGTGTGACCGATGCAATCGAGCACGTTGTTCTGCATCCCTGCGGTCCTCCAAGGTCATCGCGCCGAGCCTTCGACCGATCGCACCGTAGTCGTTACATCCGGCACGATTCGTCCAAGAGTTATTATCATCACTTCTGATAGCCCAACTGAAGGCAAAGCACAGTTCCCCGATGGCAGCTAGCGTTTTGGCAGCGTAAAGCCTTGCAGTCGAGGTATCGTGGTATCTAAGTTGCTAGTTTCGGGCGAAGCAAAAACGTTTAGCCGGCGAGCTTGCTCGCCGCGTCTTGCCAAGCGCGGCGGACAAGTCCGCCGGCTAAACCATGTGGTCTTCGCCTGTCGACGACCTGAAGATGTGGCGGTGAAAGGAGTCGAGGCATGCATGTGATCGAAGCGCGTGGCTTGTGCAAGGAATACGGCTCGGCCGAGACGCGCGTCGAGGCGCTGCGCGGAATCGATCTGGCCGTGCCGCGTGGCGAGCTGCTGGCGATCATGGGACCGTCAGGCTCGGGCAAGAGCACGCTGCTCCATTTGCTCGGGGGCGTCGACACCCCAACCAGCGGCCAGGTGCTGCTCGAAAATGTCGACCTGGCCAGCCTCGATGACGATCGCCGCACCATTCTGCGCCGCCAGCGCATCGGCTTCATATTTCAATCGTTCAACCTGCTGCCGACGCTCACGGCCGAGGAGAACGTCGCGTTGCCGTTGCGGCTCGACGGCATCGCGGTGGACGAAGCGCAGCAGCGCACCGCCGAGATGCTCAAGCGGATCGGCATGTACCATCGCCGAGCGCATATTCCAGCAAAGATGTCGGGGGGCGAGCAACAGCGCGTAGCGATCGCGCGGGCGCTGGTCATTCGGCCCGCGCTGTTGTTGGCCGACGAGCCGACCGGCAATCTCGACAGCGTGAACGGTGCGCAGATCACCCGCATCCTGCGGTCGTTGGTTGACGATCACCAGCAGACAATCGTGATGGTGACGCACGATCTCGGTGTGGCCAAACAGGCCGACCGGCTCGTGCGGCTGCGCGACGGCGTGGTGGAGAGCGACGAGCAACTGCCGCGCAGCGAGCGCGCCGTCGCGAACACCACGTCCAATGGCCAGCCGAGCGGCGACAATCGCCACGACGAGCGCGACGTGCCGCTCGAGGAGCACGCCTGACGATGTGGCAGCTTTGGCAACTGAGTGCGCGCCAGATCACCGGGCGCGTCGGTCGCTCGATACTGACTCTGATCAGCGTCATCATCGGCGTCGACGCGATTGTGTCGGTCGGCCTGGCGATCGGCACCACGCGCCTGGCTTACGAAGGCATGGCCCAGGCACTGGCCGGTCGCGCCGCGCTGGAAGTGGTCGCGGCGGGCAACGGCAGCTTTCCGCAGCAGGTGGCCGATTCGCTGCGCGATGTGCCGAATGTCGAAGCGGTGGTGCCGGTCATCCAGCGGCCGACGATCCTGTACTTCGGCTCGCACCGGGCGAAGGTGCTGGCCATGGGGATCGATCCCGCCAGCGACCAGCGCGTGCGCGAGTATCGCCTCGAAGCGGGCAAGTTCTTCGACGCATCCGCCTCGCCGGCCGGTGAGGATGGCGTGCTGCTCGACGCCAGTTTTGCGCGCAGCATGGATGCCAAGCTCGGCGACGAGCTGAAGATTCTCACTCGCCGCCGCGGCATGCAGCATCTGCGCGTCGTCGGCCTGCTGTCTCCGCAGGGGGTCGCCGAGTTCACCAGTGGCAGCACACTGTTCCTGCCGCTACCCACGGCGCAGCGTGTCTTTTCCGCCGCCGGGCAGGTCGATCGGCTCGAGATTGTGACCCGCTCCGACAAGGACGTTGAAGCGGTCCGCGCAGCCATCGCCAGTCGCTTGCCCGCCAACCTGCAAGTGCGCGGCACAAGCACCCGCACACAGTTGGCTTCCGAGACGATGGACAGCGTCGAGAACGGCTTGCAGGTGGCCGGCGGGCTGTCGCTGGTGCTGGCCGTGTTCATCATTCTGAATACGTTCCTGATGAGCGTCACCGAGCGCCGTGGCCAACTGGCGGTGCTGCGGGCGATCGGCGCCACCGGCCAACAAGTGATGCGGATGTTGTTGATCGAAGGGCTGGTGCTGGGAGCCGTGGGAAGCATCGTCGGTATTTTTGTCGGCATCGGCGGCGCGTACCTGCTGATGCGCGCCATCGAGCAGATGATGCAAACCACCTTGCCGGCAATTCACCTGTCGATCCCGACCTTGGCATTTGCCGGCTGCCTGGGCATTGGCCTGAGCTTGGTGGCGGCGCTAATTCCCGCCCGCCGGGCCGCCAGTGTCTCGCCGTTGGAAGGAATGGGCGGTGCATCGGCCGACGATCTCGGCGACTTGCCCTGGCGGCTGGGGATCATCGGCAGCGTGTTGGTGGTCGGCGGCGGCGCGGTGCTCACCGGTTCACTGCTCAACTGGTATCCAAACACGTTCGAAGTGTCGTCGGGCCTGGTGATCCTGGTCGGCTTCGTGCTGATGGTGCCGGCCGGATTTCGGCCGCTGTCGCGCCTGGCGGCGTGGCTGCCAAAGCGCTGGGTGCCGACCGAAACTGACCTGGCCCGCGGCCAACTCCTGTCGCACCCGATCCGCGCGATGCTGACCGTCGGCATTTTGTTCATTGCCCTGGTCACCGAAATTGCCCTCGGGACGACGATCCTCAACATCATGCACGATGTGAACCAGTGGCTCGAGCGGACGATCGTTGCCGACTTTTTCGTCCGCGCGATGATGCCCGACATGTCGACCGGCGAGGCGGCCGACGTGCCCGAGGCGGTGGGCACGGCAATCCGCAAGATTCCCGGCATCCGCCGCATCGGCGTGGTGCGATTCGTCAGCACGCGCGTCGATGGCCAAGGCGTGGTGCTGGTGGCGAAGGACTTTCCCGCCGACGAGCCGTTGCCGCTCGATCTGCGCGTCGGCAGCGAGACGGAAGTGCGCCGCGGCCTGGCAGCCGGCGAAGTGGTGCTCGGCAGCAAGCTCGCCGCCCGCATCGGCCGCACGGTGGGCGACGAGATCGAACTGGAAACGAAGCAAGGCCCACATCGCTTCCGCATCGCCGGCATCACCAACGAGTACACGCTCGACGGTATGGCGGTGTTCATGGATCACTCGGTGGCCGAGCGGCAACTCGGGATCACCGGCGTCGACGCGTACCTGATCAGTGCCGACTCTGGCGCGCTGGGCTCGGTCGAGCAGGCGCTGCGCAAGATCACCGACGAAAACGGCCTGTTGCTGCAATCGGCCGCCGACGTGCGCCGCCTGGTCGATACGATGATGGCCGGCGTGGTCGGCGGCCTGTGGGTGCTGCTGGCCCTGGCGTCGTTAGTTGCGGGATTCGGCGTGGTGAACACGTTGGCGATGAACGTGCTGGAACAAACGCGCGAGCTGGCCATCCTGCGCGTGGTGGCAATGACGCGCCGCCAGATTCGCCACACCATTCTCTGCCAGGCGTCGATCCTTGGTTCGATCGGCCTGCTGCCGGCCACGATCGTCGGCGTCGGCATGGCGTATATCATGCACGTCGGCACCGTGCACGAGACATCGCACCTGATGAACTTCGCCGCGCATCCTGCGCTGGTGCTCGCGCTCTTGGCGATCGGCTACACGATTGTGCTCATCGCCGCCACCATGCCCGCCCAGCGTGCCGCGCGGCTGAACTTGCTCACCGCCTTGCACTACGAGTGACCCCGCGGAAGCGGAAGAACACGAAAAATGGAAGGGCGAAAGAACGCGCGTTCCCAGCCCCGAGCGCGAGCGAGGGGTTTTGTGCGTACTCCGCTATTTCGTACAGAACTCGTCATCGGTCCGCAAAACCCCTCGCTCGCGCTCAGGGCTAACATGCTCGACACATGCCGTTTCGCGTTTCCTGTCCTTTCGTGCTTTCGTGATCCTTCCGATCCTACTTGAACGTCGCGTCGTCGAGCTTTTCGAGCATCTGGTAGTCGCTGAACACGAGGTTCATAAACGGCTTGCCGTCGTGCATGGCGCTCGATCTCAGCGGCACCATCACGCCTTGGATCGACTGGTAGCCGTCAAGTAGCGTGTCCTCGCTGATCATGCGCATTTCGGGATTGATCGCCTGGCGCTGCATCTTCACCAACAGGCCGGTCTTGTTGTCGAAGAACATTTTCACGTCCTTCATGCCTTTGGCCCTGACGGCAATGATCGTGGCACGCTTGTCGCCGGTTTTTTCTTCCTTCAGCGTGAAACGCTTCGCGTCGTTGAGCGACGTTAGCATCGTGAGCTCCTGCATCAGGGCCATCTGCTTCAGCTCGCTGCGCATGGCGTCGCCCAGCGGAATCTCTATGCCGCCAGCGGTCTGCGACACGGCATCGCCATTGACCACCTGCACAATGCTGACCTTCTGCCCAGCCAACTCCAGGTTGATCTCCAGCCGATACTTGCCAGGCACCTGCATCGCCACGTTGCCGGTGAACGGCACCTCGGCCCCCGACATCGTCATCGTGCCGCGCATCTTAGCTGTGAACGCGGGATATTTCCGCAGCGCCTCGGCACCGCCATGCGCATCGATCGCCTGCCGAACGGTAAACGCCGGATCGGCATGAGCGAGTCTCGGCAGCAAAAGCACCATCACCGCAAGCATGCGCCACATGGTTCGTCCCTGCGAGCCCCTAATCCCTAGCCCCAGCCCCTCCTCACGGCTTCACCAGTTCGCCGTAGGTTTCGGGGCGGCGATCGCGGAAGAACTGCCAGGTGTTGCGCACCTCGCGGATCAGATCGAGGTCCAGATCGGCAACCACGATGTCGTCCGTGTCGCGCGCGCCCTCGGCGATGATCTGGCCGCGCGGATTGCAGAAATAGCTCTGCCCGTAAAACTCGCCGATCCGCCACGGCTCCTCGATCCCCGGCCGATTGATCGCGCCGACAAAGTATCCATTGGCCACCGCGTGCGCCGGCTGTTCGAGCTTCCACAAGTACTCCGAAAGCCCCGCCACGGTCGCCGACGGGTTGAACACAATCTCCGCGCCGTTCAGCGCCAGGCAGCGGGCCCCTTCCGGGAAATGGCGATCGTAGCAAATGTAAACGCCCACCTTGCCCACCCGCGTGTCGAACACCGGGTAGCCAAGATTGCCGGGCCGAAAATAGTACTTCTCCCAGAAGCCCGGCAACACCTGCGGCAGATGAATCTTGCGAAACTTGCCCAGGTACTTGCCGTCGGCGTCGATCACCGCCGCCGTGTTGTAGTAGATGCCGGTGATCTCTTCCTCGTAGATCGGCACGACGAGCACCAGCGCGTGTTTCTTGGCCAGCTCGCACATCAGCCGGGTCGTCGGCCCGTCGGGAATGCGTTCGGTCAGGTCGTACCATTTCGTCTGCTGCTCGGCGCAGAAGTACGGTCCGTAGAATAGCTCCTGCAAGCAAACCACCTGGGCGCCGGCCTCGGCCGCGGAGGCAATCATCGCCACGTGCTTGTCGATCATCGCTTGCTTGATCTTGGCCACCGGCGACGTGCCGGGCTCGCACAGGGTTGCTTGAATGAGTCCGCCGCGAATGATTCGATGCATGGGCAGAAGTGATGAGTGATGAATGATAAGTGATGAGTGGCGGCAGGCTGACCGCCGGTCCGTTATAATACCCCTTCGCCGGCCCATCTCGCCACGCCCGCCGTCATCAATCGGAGTTCCTGTCATGTCGGTTGCCGATTCGGTTTCCACTGCGGCTCAAGTTCCCATCCTCATTGGCGGGCGCTGGGAGAGGCTCGAAACCGGGCGCAACGGCGACGTGTTCAACCCCTCGACCGGCAAGGTGATCGCCCGGGTGCCGATGTGTTCGGCAGACGAAGTGAACCGCGCGGTGCAGGCGGCGGCTCTGGCGCTGCCCGCCTGGGCCGACACGCCACCGGTCGATCGTGCCCGGGTGATGTTCCACTTCCGCGAGCTGATGCACGCCCACTTCGACGACCTGGCGACGCTGGTCACCCGTGAGCACGGCAAGACACGCCCCGAGGCGCGGGCCAGCATCCAGCGCGGCATCGAGATGGTCGAGTACGCTTGCGGCATCCCCAGCCTGCTGATGGGGCAATCGCTCGAGAACATCGCCACGAACGTCGATTGCGAAACGAGCCGCCATCCGGTTGGCGTCTGCGTCGGCATCACGCCGTTCAACTTTCCCGCGATGGTGCCGCTGTGGATGTTCCCGGTGGCGCTGGTGTGCGGCAACACGTTCATCCTGAAGCCTTCGGAAAAAGTGCCGCTGTCGGCAGTGCGGCTGGGCGAGTTGCTCGTCGAGGCGGGTTGCCCGGCCGGCGTGTTCAACATCGTCCACGGTGACCGCGAGTGCGTCGATGCGCTGCTCACGCACCCCGAGGTCCGCGCGGTGTCGTTCGTCGGCTCGACGCGCGTCGCTCGGCATGTGTACGAAACCGGCACACAGCACGATAAGCGGGTGCAGGCGGCCGGCGGTGCTAAGAACCATCTTATCATCATGCCCGATGCCGATCTCGATCAGGCCGTGGCGGCGCTGGCCGCGTCGGCTTTTGGTTGCGCCGGCGAGCGCTGCATGGCCGGCAGCCTGGCCTTGCCGATCGGCTCGATCGGCGACGCAATTGTGGAACGGTTGTGTGCGACGGGATCGAAGATGAAAGTCGGCCCGACCGATGCCGGAGCCGACGTCGACATGGGACCGGTCATCTCGCGCGACCACCTGGAGCGCGTGACCGGTTACCTCGATATTGCCGCCGCCGAGGGCGCCGAAGTGGCGCTCGATGGCCGGCGGCGCGAGCTCGATCGCCACGCGTTCCTCGTCGGTCCCAGCGTGATCGATCGCGTCGCGCCGGGAATGCGCGTGGCCCGCGAGGAGATTTTCGGCCCCGTGCTTTCGGTGGTGCGCGTCGATGACTTGGAGCAAGCGATCGACGTCGGCAAAAACTGCGAGTACGGCAACGGCGCCTCGATCTTCACGCGCAGTGGGTACGCCGCGCGGCAATTCAAGCGCCGGTTCAACGCGGGCATGATCGGCATCAACGTCGGCGTTCCGGCGCCGATGGCCTGGTTCCCGTTCACCGGCTGGAACCGTTCGTTCTTCGGCGACCTGCATATCCAAGGCACCGAAAGCATCCAGTTCTATACGCAGCAGAAAGTCGTCAGCACCCGCTGGTTCGCCGGCTCCGCCGACTCCCACGCCGATCCCATTTGGAAGACCAAGCGCTGAAGGCGGAGGATCACGAAAACACGAAAGGAAGAAAGACGAAACGGAAGGGAGAAAGGCATAGGTGAACAATGGGACACGACTTCGAACAGATCTCAGGGCGTGTGATTGAAGCGGGGATTGAAGTGCACAAGGCTCTGGGACCCGGATTTCTCGAGGCAATTTACGAGAGCGCGATGAAGGTCGCGCTGCGACATCGCGGCATCGCATTCGAAAGCCAATGTTCGATCGACATCGTTTTTGAAGGCGAGCCGGTTGGCACTCATCGGCTCGATTTGATTGTTGAACAGCAACTCATCGTCGAACTGAAAGCCATTAGGGATCTTGACGACATCCATTACGCCCAGGTCCGTTCGTATCTCAAGGCCACGAAGCTTTCGGTCGGCCTGCTTCTCAACTTCAACGGCCCGACACTCGTCATCAAGCGAGTCGTCCTCTGACGATCACTTTTCTTCTTTGCTTTCCGTTTCGTCTTTGCCGCTTTCGTGTTTTCGTGATCCTCTGTTCGTGATCCTCTGTTCCTCCAATGCGCGTAGCTCTCGTCACCGGTAGCGGTCGTGAGCGGATTGGTTGGCATGTGGCCGATGCACTGGCCGAGCGCGGCTGGGGCATCGCGGTGCATTACCACACCAGTGGCGACGACGCGCGCGGCACGGTCGAGTCGCTGGCCGCCCGTGGCGTGCAGGCTCGCGCGTTCCAGGCCGACCTCAGCGACCAAGCTGCCGTCGATCGCATGCTCGCGCAAGTGCTTGAACGCTTCGGCCACGTCGATGCCCTGGTGAACTGCGCCGCGATCTGGAAACGTAAGCGGCTCGAGGATGTGACCGCGGCCGACGTGCGCGAGCATTTCGAGATCAACACTCTCGGCACGTTCCTGTGCTGCCAGAAGATTGGCCTCACGATGGCCAAACAGCCCGCAGGGGGAGTGATCGTCAACCTGGGCGACTGGGCCGAGCGCCGCCCGTATCTCGATTACGCGGCCTACTTCCCGTCGAAGGGGGCCATCATTGCCTTGACTCGCAGCATGGCCGTCGAACTGGCCAGCCGTAATCCGCGCGTCCGCGTGAACTGCGTGCTCCCCGGTCCGGTGATGTTGCCGCACGATCTGCCCGAAGCCGAGCGGTCGCGTGCCATCGAAGCCACTCTGGTTCGGCACGAAGGAAGTCCGAAAAATGTCGTGCAGGCGGTGCTGTATCTGATCGACAACGACTTCGTGACCGGCGACTGCATTGCCGTCGACGGCGGCCGCTCGATCTGGGCCGGCGGATCGTGAATCGCTCCGCCGCTGCTTCCCAGGGCACCGTGACAAATGTACACTGCTAAATACAGCAGTTGTCGCGATGTCATGTCTCTCCGATCACGGATGGTGCACCGATGCCGCTGGAGCGTATCTTCCTGGGCTGTGATCGTCCCTGCTTGCCGCAGGCGGCCGATTGGCTCATTGCGCGATCACCGGCCGGCGGAGCCATTGATCTGGCCGATCACTTGGTCGTGCTTCCCGGTGCCCAGGCCGGCCGACGGTTGGAAGAAATTCTTGTCGACCGCGCCGCCGAGCATCGTCGGGCGTTGGCGCCGCCTGAGATCGTCACCGTCGGCCACCTGGCCGAGTGCCTTTACCGCCGACAGCTTCCGCTGGCCGACGAGGCGACGCAGGAGCTGGCGTGGATCGAGGCGGTACGGCAGACGCCGCGCGATCGGCTGTCGCAGTTTTTCCCGGTGTTGCCCGACGACGGCGACCTGGTGGCGTGGCTGGCCGTGGCCGAACTGTTCATGCGGCTGCACGACGAGCTGGCCGCCCAGTTGCTCGACTTCGCCGACGTGGCCGAGCGTGGCCGACGGCTCATCGCGTTCAACGAGGCGCCACGCTGGCAACTGCTGACCGAGGTGCAGCGGCGCTATCTCGACGTGCTGAAGAAGCTGTGCCTCTGCGACAAACAAACAGCGCGTCGTCAGGCAATCGCCGCTAGCGCATGCCGGACCGACAAGCACATTGTTCTGCTGGCGTGCGTCGATCTGAATCGCGCCCAGCGGGCGATCGTCGCTCAGGTGGCGAAGCGTGTGACGACCCTGGTGTTCGCCCCGCGGACATGGTCCGCGCGGTTCGACACACACGGCTGCGTGGTTCCCAGCGCTTGGTGCGACGTGACGGTCGACATCAAGACCGAGCAGATCGAATTGGCCGATCGTCCGGCGCACCAGGCCGATGCTGTGGTCCGGGCGCTCGCGTCGTTCGACGGCCGCTGGGCCAGCGACGAGATCACCGTCGGCGTGGTCGACGAGAGCTTGGCGACGACCGTCGAAGAGCGGCTAGCCCAAGGTGGCGTGCCGGCGCGCTTCGGCGCGGGAATGCCACTGGCGCGCAGCGGGCCGTATCGCTTGCTCGAGGCGGCGGCCGACTATGTGTCGTCGCGGCGATTCGACACGTTGGCCGCGCTAGTAAGGCATCCAGCCATCATGCGCTGGCTCGAGCGACAACAAGTCCGCGGCGATTGGCTCACGCTGCTCGACAAATACTACGCCGAGCACTTGCCGCTGGAGCTTTCGACGGGCTGGCTCGCCGACGAACGTTACGCCCCGTTGCGAACCGTGCGAGATCGTGTGACCCGGCTGCTGACGGTGCTATGCGACGGCGACAAGCCATGGAGCGATTGGAGCGAGCCGATCGCTGAGTTGCTGATCGAGGTGTTCGGCAGCTCGCCACTCGATCCGGCACGCGAGGACCACCGAGTACTGGTGGCGGCGTGCGACGCGATCGCCAAGGCGCTGCGGCAACACCAGCAGGTGTGTGCCGAGCTCGCGCCGCGCGTGTCGGGAAGTGAGGCACTGCGGCTGGTACTGCGCGGCCTGCGCGACGAACGGATTCCGCCACGCGCCGATCCACGTGCCATCGAGCTACTCGGCTGGCTGGAACTGGCGCTCGATGACGCGCCGGCGCTGGTGATGGTGGGATTCAACGAGGAAGTGGTGCCACGCGGCCGCACCGGCGACTTGTTCCTTCCCAACGCGCTGCGGTGCGAGCTGGGCGTGGAAGACAACGACCAATGCTTCGCGCGCGACGGCTATGCGCTGTCGGTCATTGCCGCCTCGCGCCAGGCCCTGCGCATTATTGCCGGTCGGCGCAGCGCGGCGGGCGACCCGCTCATGCCGAGCCGGCTGCTGTTCACGGCCGACGAAGAAACGATCGCCCGGCGAGCGCAGCGCTGGTTCGACGCGCATGCCGCGTCGACGCGCGTCGTGCTGGCCGGCGATCTGCGTCCGGGGCGCGATCGAGCGGCATTTGCGGTTCCGCTCCCGCAACCGCTCGACAAACCGGTAGAGACGATGCGCGTCACCGAGTTCCGCGACTACCTGGCCTGCCCGTACCGTTACTATCTGCGACATCGGCTCGACCTGAAGCAGGTCGGCGATGCGATCGAGGAAATGGACGACGGGCAGTTCGGCTCGATGGTCCACACGGTGCTCGAGACGTTCGCCGCCAGCGAAGTGTCAGGCTCGGGCAATGACGACGTGATCCGTGCGCTGCTCGAGGATTCACTCGAGCGCGTAGCCGCGGCGCGATTCGGCAAAGATCCGCTGCCGGCTGTGCTGGTGCAGATCGAGCAGATGCGGCTACGGCTTCGAGCGTTTGCCAAGTGGCAGGCGGAGTGGTCGCGCAGCGGCTATCGCATTCGATATAGCGAAGCGAAGCTGCGCTCGTTGGCCGAAAGTGGCTCACTGTCGGTCGACGGTCGGACGATGAACCTCGTCGGACGGATCGACCGCATCGACTTCAACGAGCAGACGGGCGAATGGGCCGTGCTCGACTACAAGACTGGCGACGCGGGACGCGATCCCAAGGACACGCATCGCAAGAAAGACGGCACCTGGATCGACTTGCAACTGCCGTTGTACCGGCATTTGCTTCAGCGGCTCGATCTTACTGGCCCCTTGAAGCTCGGCTACATCATCCTGCCGAAGGCGCTTGATGGCGTCAAAGCGGCGTTCGCCACCTGGACGGAGGCCGACCTAACCAGCGCCGATGAACAAGCACGCGAGGTGGTGCGCGGCGTGTGGGCCGAGCGCTTCTGGCCGCCGGCCACGTTGCCCCCCGCATTCTCGGAAGAGTTCGCGGCGATTTGTCAGGATCATGGCTTCGGGGCGTTGGTGGCGGCCGAGGAAAGCGAGGCGTTGGCATGAAGCGCGCCGCGACGAATGCCGCCGGCACCGTGATTCGCGCCTCGGCCGGGACCGGCAAGACGTTCCAACTTTCGAACTGGTACATCGCGCTGGTCTGCGCCGAGGTGCTGCCCGAGCGCATCCTGGCGGTAACGTTCGCGCGCAAGGCAGCCGGCGAGATTGTCGAGCGCGTGCTGTGGCGGTTGGCCGAAGCGGCACTCGACGCGCGCAAGGCGCAGGAGCTGGCGGCCAATGTCGGCGCGCCGCGAAACGATCAGGCCGCGTGGCGCGCGCATCTGAAACGGCTGATCCAACGGCTGCACCGGCTGCGGATCGGCACGCTCGACAGTTTCTTCGTGCAGTTGGCCGGTCATTTCAGCCTGGAGCTGGGGCTGGCCCCGGGATGGCGGATCGTCGACGAGTTGGCCGAGTCGCGGCTGCGCAGCGAGGCGGTCCGCGTTGTGCTCGATCGCCAAAAGTCAACCGAGATTGCCGCTCTGCTGCAATTGCTGAGCAAAGGCGAGATCAAGCGCAGCGTGACACAGCAGATTGCCGACGTCGTGTCGCAGATGTACGCGCTGTACGCCGAGACGACGCGCGAGGCGTGGCACGCGCTGCCGCGGCCGAAGCGCGTGCGGCCTGAGGAGATTGACGCGGCGATCCTGGCCGTCGAGCAGGCGCCGTTGCCTGCGGATAAGCGTTGGGCGACAGCTCGCAATCGCGACGTGCAGCGCGCTCGCGCCGGTGACTGGCGAGATTTCATTTGCGGCGGGATCGCGGGCAAGATCGTCGCCGGTGAAACCACGTATTACGGTAAGCCGATCGAGCCGCACCTGGTCGCCGCTTACCGGCCGTTGATCGATCAGGCCGAGTCGGTACTCGTCGGCCAATTGGCCGATCAGACCGAGGCCACCTGGAAACTGCTCGACGACTACAACGCCGAGTACGAACGGCTGAAGCGGCAGCAAGGCGGCTGGCGCTTCGACGACGTGAATCGCAAGCTGGCCGAAGCGTTCCGCAGCGACGGACGATTGGCCGAGGCGCTGGGCGACGTCGGCTACCGGCTCGACGCGAAGCTCGATCATCTGCTGCTTGATGAGTTCCAGGACACCAGCCGTGCGCAGTGGGACGTGGTGCGACCGCTCGCCACGGAGGTGACCGGCCGGGGCGATGGGTCGTTCTTCTGCGTCGGCGACGGCAAGCAGGCAATCTACGGCTGGCGCGGCGGCGTGTCCGAGATTTTCGACACGGTATGCGACCAGTTGCCGGGACTCGAACAGCGCTCGCTGAAGGAGAGCTTTCGTTCGAGCCAGGCGGTGATCGATACGGTGAACCACGTGTTTACTCGGATTGCCGGCAACCAGGCTTTGGAAGATTTTGCCGCCACCGTCTGCGCGAGCTGGAGAGGGGCGTATGAATCGCACACCACCGCGCGGCGAGAACTCGCCGGCCATTGCCGACTCGTCGCGGCGCCGCGCAGCGACGATCAGCGGGTGGCCACGTTGAAGTTTGCGGCCGATGAAGTGCGGCGGCTCGCGCGGCAATATCCCCAGCAAACCATCGGCGTGCTGGTGCGGCGGAACGAGACGGTGGCCCGGATGATCTACCTGCTGCGGAACCATCCTGACGATCCGCTGGCCGCCAGTGAGGAAGGGGGCAATCCGCTGACCGATTCGGTGGCCGTGCAGTTGATTATGTCGCTGGTGAAGCTGGCCGATCATCCCGGCGATCCAGTCGCACGGTTCCACGTGGTCACGTCGCCGTTGGGGCGCGCGGTGGGGTTGAACGATTGGCGCGACGCTGCCGTAGCATGGCGCGTCGGCAGCGAAGTGCGCGAGGCGCTGGCCGATGATGGTTACGGCCGCACGGTGCAGCGCTGGGTGAGGGCGCTGGCCGAGGACTGCAACCCGCGCGAGCTGAGCCGGCTGGTGCAACTCGTCGAGCAGGCGTACGCGTACGACGCGGTGGCAACGACGCGGGCCGACGATTTTCTGACGCACATCGAAGAGACGAAGGTCGAAGACCCGACGGCGGCGCCGGTGCGCGTGATGACCGTACACCAGGCGAAGGGCTTGCAGTTCGACATCGTCGTGCTGCCGGAGCTCGACATCCAGCTCAAAGGACAAACGCCATCGGTGGTCGTCGATCGTGAAACTCCCAGTGGACCGGCGGTGCGGGTGTGCCGCTACGTCGGTGAGGACGTGCAGCACTTCCTGCCGGCGAAGTATCAGCAGATGTTCGCGCGCTGGCCCGAGCAGGTGGTGAACGAATCGCTGTGCCTGCTTTACGTCGCCATGACGCGGGCGGTGCACGCCCTACACATGATCATCGCCCCGCCGACCGAGAACGAGCGCACGTTCCCGAAGACGTTCGCCGGCGTGCTGCGGTCCGCACTCGTCGAACCGGAAAAGCCGATCGAGCCGGGCACGGTGTTGTTCGAGCATGGCAGCGAAGATTGGAAACCACCCGAGCCGCGGAAGCATGCTGCGGCGGGTGAGCCGAAGGTCGAAGAACTGTCGGTCCGACTGGCCGAGCCGCGCAGCGGGCGGCGACGGCATCTCGATCGGCAAACGCCGAGCGGTCTGCAAGGGGGAGCGCACGTCGATCTGAGGCGGCGGCTGCGCGTGGACAACGCTGCGGCACTGTCGCGTGGTTCGTTGATCCATGCCTGCTGCGAGTGCATCGAGTGGCTCGACGATCCGCTGCCGAACGATGCCACCCTGGCAGCGGCGATCGCGCAGAAGGTTCCCGGCGCCGGCGACAGCACGGCGGAGATCGCCAGCTTCCGCAAGCTGATCGACAAGCCGGCGATTCGTGCCGCGCTGTCGCGGTCGGCATACGACGATCTTTCGCCGTGGGGATTGGCGGCGCGCGGGCCACGGCCGACCGTCGAAGTCTTGCGCGAACGGCCGTTCGTGATTCGCGACGGCGACGTGCTGCTGCGCGGAGCGATCGACCGCCTGGTGCTCATCAGCCACGGCTCTCAGGTGGTCGCGGCCGAGGTGATCGACTACAAAAGCGACGCGATCACGGACCGCGCGGCGATCGACGCGGCCGTGGCCGACTACCAGCCGCAGCTCGAGGCTTATCGCCGGGCGGCGGCCCAGCTCACCGGCTTGGCCGTGGAACGGATCACGGCGAAGCTGCTGTTCCTGGAAGCGGGCGTCGTGCGCCAGGTGTGATGTCTGAACAGTCTCGGTGATCGTTGATCTGCCAGAATGCCGAAGCGTGCTGACGCCGCGCGGCATCGACGCGATCGACGAGTCCGGGCATTGCCGGTAGCTCGGTGTAGAACTTCGCGCTCGGGTCGATCCCCAGCGCTTCATTGCGAAGGATGTACGCGTTCACGCCAGGTTGCTGTGCCAGGCGCGGCAACACGATTAGCCAGGTTGCGGCCAGCGCGGCTACCGCCACGGCAAGGCGCAGTCGCCGCCGCCAACGATTATCCGCCCAGGGCGCTGGCTGCATTGGGGAACACCTTTTCGAACATCAGCCAGGCCATCGCCAGGCTGAGGACCAGGTTGAGCGTCTGCCCGCAGACGTACAGGATCAGCGGCTTGCCGCCGACCATGAAGCGGCTCAGCTCGCGGAAGTTCGTCTCGAGGCCGATGCTCACGAACGCCAGGCAGAACAGCCAGCCGCGCAGCATTTCGGTGGTGCCGCCGATCACCGACTCGACCGTGGCGTGCCCCGCCGGGCCGCTGGCCGAGATGGCCGAGAAGACGATCGACGCGGCCACGAAGCCGAGCACGAACTTGGGGAACCGCCGCCAGATTTCGACGAGGCCGGGACGCTCGGCATCGGACGAACGCTCGACGCAGGTTACCCAGTAAACCGCCACGCCGAATGCCACCGCGCCGATCAGGATGTTCTGGATCATCTTCACGGTGGCGGCGACTGCTAAGGCTTTCTCGCCCAGCATGCCGCCGGCGGCCGCAACGGCGCCGGTCGAGTCGATCGTGCCGCCGATCCATGCCCCGCCGAGCACCGGACCAAGCCCGAGTACCTGGATTGCGGCCGGCATGGCGACCATCATCGCCACGGTGAACCCCAGCGACAGGCCAATGGCCAGCGACAACTCTTCTTTTGTGGCACGGCAGGCCGCCGCGGTGGCGATGGCCGCCGAGACGCCGCAGACCGACATGTCGGCACAGATGACCATATTCAGCGATCGCGACGGGATGCGCAGCACGCGTTGGCCAAAGATGTAGGTGCTCACCAACACCACCGGCGTGACGACCCACGAAACGAAAATGCCCGGCAGGCCGAGCGCGACCAGCTGGTTGAACAGGATCTCGGCCCCCAGCAGCACCAGTCCGGTTTTGATGTAGAACTCGGTGCGCAGCGCCGGCCGCATCCAGCCGGGGACACCGACGGTGTTGCTGATGATCAGACCGACGACCAGCGCCCAGAGCGCGTACTCGAGGTTGTAGTTCTTGACATACTTTTGGCCAGCGAGCACGTAAGCCCCGATGGCCAACGCGAAGAGGCAAGCGAAGGCCAGCGGAAAACCTCGCACCGGTTCGCCGAGGCCGGCGAGCCCCGCGCCGAACAGCGCCAGCGTGACCACGAACACGCCGGCAACCCCCGGCCAGATGCTGTGCTCTTGCTTGTCGACAAAGGCGACGCGCGGATCGGACTCCCACGAGCCGATCTTAGCCAGCCACGGCTTCAAGGGATTACGGGCCAAGTCGGCACGCAGCTCGTCGCGCTGCTTACGCAGCGCGGCGAGTTGTGCTTCGTCGGCGGAGTGGTCGGCCGCAAGAACGTCGAGCCGATCGGTTAGCGCGACAAACTGTCGGCTTCGCTCGGGCAGATCGTCAGGGCGCGCAGAGAACGTTGCCGCCAAGGCCAGCAGCAGCACCGCCCAGCCGAGCCAGATCGACCACCAGTCTTCGCTGCGCAAAGCCGAGTCCCGAACAAGCGAGAGCAGATTCGTACGCGGACCGTCACTGTCGGCCAGCCTACATGATCAGTCCCGAGTGCGATACGTCGGTGCTGTGTTGCGAGTCCCAGTTGGTGATGTACCGCGTGTCGAACAGCAGCACGTGCCCGCAGTTCTTGCAGATGAGCTGAATCATGCGAGCGCCGGGCGCTGTTTCTTCCACGCCATCGCCAACCTGGCCGGAGATCAGGTCGCCGATCTTCCAGCGGTTCGCCTGGCAAAGGGTACACGACGAGTGTTCGATTTTCTGGCGCAGCCAGTTCTCGAAATGCGTTTGTTGTTCGGCGGTGAGTTTCATGGTGTGGCTCCGTGCAAGATGCGATGCGTGAGGCGAAGCGAACGCAAATGGCAACCAAATCTGCGCGGTTTCGCCCGCCGATCTGCGCAAGCATCATGCCCAAGCGCCGCCGGAATCCCGAAATCCTCGCGGCATGCACAACCCGCTCACGGACCGGTACCGAACCATCGGGCGAAGTAGTCAGAGCGCTACTCGCGGCATGCGGAGAGCCCAGCTACCACCGCTACCCATGATTCTATACCCGAGCGCCGGCGATTTTCAAGTTGGCTGGTGGAAAAGAGTTTCGGCGATCGCGTCGCTTCGGTTGCGCGCACCGGGAGTTTTTCGCTACTGGCAAACTCGTCGGCTCGCACCGGCGTGTTGTGTCGGTTCTGCGGATTCGACGAGCCGCTAGCAGCCGAGGCGTGCCAAGTCGAAGCAGTTGCGATGATTACGTTCGCCGCGCGCGGCCGATCCTACCCCAGAGTAGACGGCTTTTGTTCCAACGCTTGGTACAGGGGAAACCAATCCGTGATGGACGACATTCGCGTTCAGGATTTGAGTGCCGACGAAATCCGTGCCGCGTTGGACAATGTTGATCCGGACATGCAACTGGCCGTGGCCGAATTCCTGCAACAGATCGGCGGCCTGGTGAACGCACGGCTGGCGATCGCGATGCTGGCGCACCTGGAAGATGCCGCTTAGGCGGTGCCGATGCGCGGTGTCAAGCGGCCCCCGGCCTGAGCCCGGGGCTTGGGGGTCCGAAGAAGGACCGTTACAGCATCCAGCTTTCGAACATCTGTTCGCGCAGGCGCATCAGCTCGGGAATCTTCTGCGCCAGCGTGTTCTGCCCCATCAGATCGACCACCCAATCGTCCATGCGGCGAATGCGCTCGGCGAGACTGGCGATGATGTTCATCGACAGCTTCAAGGCCACGCTCGACGGACTATAGAGCAATTCGTCCAGCGCCGAGCGCCGGATGCACAACAGCTTGACCGATGTCTGTGCGCGCACGCTGGCCGAATGCGGAGCCGGATGGAAGAACGACATCTCGCCGAAGTTGGCGAATGGTTCGAGCGACGCCAGGGAGATCGGAGGCCGCGAGCCTTTGCCGATCTTCGCCTGCCGCAGCACCTCGCACTTCCCTTCGAGCAGCACCCACAATTCTTGGCTGGTGTCGTCCTGCTCGACGATCATCTCGCCGGGCTGAAACGTCTTCACCTGGCCGATGTCAATCAATTGGCGCAGCTCGCTTTCGGTGAAGTTGCCGAACAGCGGCACGTTCATCAGCGATTCGGGGGTGACAGCGTCGGTGTTCACAGTGGTCCTCCCAGGGCGGTGGCGCGTCCGACTCGGCCGATGCCCAGGATATAGGCGGCGGTGCGCAGGCTGACCTTGCGCTGCACCGAGATTTCCCAAACGCGTTCGAACGCTTCGGTCATGACACGATCGAGTTCCTGCCGCACTCGGTTCAGGCCCCACTGGTAATGCTGCCGATTCTGTGCCCATTCGAAGTAACTGGCGGTCACGCCGCCGGCGTTGGCTAGGATGTCGGGCACCACGGTCAGTCCGCGCGAATTAAAGATGTCGTCGGCCTCGAGATCGGTTGGCGAGTTCGCCGCCTCGACGATCAGCGGCGCCCGGATGCGCGGGGCGTTGTCCTTTTTGAGCACGCCTCCCAACGCGGCCGGGACTAGCAGGTCGACGTCCAGTTCCAACAGCTCGGCGTTGGTGACGCGATCCGCTTCGGCATAGCCCGACAGCCGGCCGCCGTGCGCCAGCGCATAGCGCAGCACGTGCATCATGTCCAAGCCGTCGGCTCGGTAGAACCCGCCGCTCACGTCGCTCACCGCGACGACTTTACACTCGGCCTCGGCCAGAAACTTCGCGGCGTGCATGCCGACGTTGCCGTAGCCTTGGATGGCGACGCGCGTCTCGGTGGGCTTGCGATTCTGCCGGCCCAGCAGCTTGAGCGTCACGATTCCCACGCCGCGGCCGGTCGCTTCTTCGCGCCCCGGCAGGCCGTGCAACTCGACCGGCTTGCCGGTGACCACCGCCGGACTGAACCCGTGGTACTTGCCGTACTGGTTCATGATCCAGGCCATCACCTTGTCGTTGGTGCCCATGTCGGGGGCGGGGATGTCGGTGTCGGGGCCGATCACGTCGTGAATGCCGTCGATGAACGAGCGCGTGATGCGTTCCAGCTCGCGCGGGCTGACGCTCTTCGGATCGAGCGCGATGCCCCCTTTGGCGCCGCCATAAGGGATGTTCACGACGGCGGTCTTCCAAGTCATCAGGGCCGCCAGCGAGCGCACCTCGTCCAGATCGACATCGGGATGATAGCGCAGGCCGCCCTTCATGGGTCCGCGCGAGTTGTCGTGCTGCACGCGGTAGCCGACGTAGGTGGACAGCTCGCCGTCGTCGCGCTCGATGACCACTTCCACCTGCACTTCGCGCTTCGGCATGATGAGCAGCCGGCGGATGTTGTCCGACAGCTCGATGTGGTCGGCCGCGCGGTGGAAGTAGAGCTGCGTCGAGTCGATTTCTTTCATCGAGAACGTGGTCCGTGCGTGCGGCTCTGGTCCGAAGGGACTGCACCCCAATCATACCGTTGTGGGCAGGCGGTTGTCAGGCCCTGCAAAGCAAGCAGCAGGAACCGCAGATGCACGCAGATGAACGCGGATCTATAAATCCGTTTATCTGCGTGTATCCGCGTTCATCCGCGGTTTCATTTCCGGCGTTTCGTGTCCCTACTTCGCCTTCACCACCGTGTTGCGCAAGGTGCCAATACCGTCGATCTCGACTTCGACGGTGTCGCCCGCCTTGAGCGCGTCGGTCTTGCCGGGCGTGCCGGTGAAGATCAGGTCGCCGGGATAGAGCGTCATGTACTGGCTGATGAAGCTGACCATGGTCGGCACGTCGTGGATCAGCGCGCTGGTGCGATCCTCCTGGCGAGTTTCGCCGTTGAGCCGCAGGCGAACGGCAAGGTTGCCGTAGTCCAGGCCGCTGACGATCCACGGTCCGCACGGTCCGAACGTGTCGCTCCCCTTGGCGCGCCACCACTGCACGTCCTTGTGCTCCTCGTCGTTCTGCCAGTAGCGCTCGCTGACGTCGTTGCCGCAAGTGACGCCGAACACGTAATCGGCCGCTTCGCTCTTCGACACCTTGCGGGCCTTCTTGCCGATGACGACAACCAGCTCCGCCTCGTAGTGCACCGGCCCCGAATCCTTGGGGAGCACGATCTTCGCTTCGTGCGGCACCAGGCAGGCGGTCCCTTTGACGAACGGCTGCGGAATCTTGAACTTCTCCGGAATCTCTTCGCCTTTCAGATGGCTGCGATAGTTGGCCGCCATCGCCAGCACCTGCCGTGGCCGCGTGGGCACCAATAGCTTCACGTCGGCCAGCGGAAACGTCTTGTCGGTCTTCTGCGGATCACGAAACAGGTTGCCGTCGAGCTGGCGCACAAGCTTGCCTTCGACGATGCCGTAGGCGGTCGTGTCGCCGGCGCGGAAACGAACGTAGCGTGTCGGCTCGGCGGCGCCGAGCGATGAACCAGCCACCAACAGCGCGACGAATCCTAAGATGCAAGTGCGCATGCGAGCCTCGTCAAAAAGAAAACGTGCGAAGGAACGATCACGGCAGCGCCCGGCTTCAGCCGCCGTCGGCGTGGAAGGCAGCCAGGGCGGCGGCCTCGTCGTCGCAGATGTCGAACAGCTTGTTGAGCTTCGTGATCGCGAAGACTTCGTAGATCTCGGGTCGGATGTTGCTCAGCCGCAGCTTGCCCTGATGGGCCTTCACCTTCTTGTCGAGCGTGATCAGCTTGCCGAGCGCGGCGCTGGACAGAAAATCGACCTGCGAGAAGTTCAACAGCAGCTTCGTGCGGTCGTCCTCTTCGACGAGCTGGAACAGCTCCTGGCCCATCTCCTGAATGTTCCCTTCGTCGAGGATTTTGCGATCGACGAAACGAACGACGGTGACATCGCCCACTTCCGCAACTTCCAACCGGCGATTGACCGCCATGAGACGAAACTCCTGCCAAGTTGCGACGGTTCGCAGATCGCGCACCTTTAACTGCGCCTTCGACTTATAATGCCGCCTGGGTGGGGGTGTCAAGCAGCGACTGCTTTCGTATTTTTCCGGCTGCGGAGCGTTGCGAAAACGCCACCCGCGTTGCCGCAACTCAACGATCTCCGGCATCGCCTTTCCGGCCCGATTCCGGCCTCGTCGGGCCGTAAGTGCAATCGCGGCATGAGTCCCATGCCAGCCCGCCATCGTCGGCTCGGCACCCCCGGCGCGAGCTTTGCCTTTGCCGTACGTCCATGCTCGGCAAGTGTCGTGTTCAATCGATGGTCGCGCTTCTGATCGTGCTGGTCGTATCCGGCGCGGCGACAGCTGATGAGGCGACCCTGAGCGTCGAGCTGGCTAGCGGCCGCACGTTCACCGGCGAGCTCGACACACGCACCGACGGCGCGCGACTGTGGCTGCGCAGCACGCGGCGCGGGATCAGCGTTCACCGGCCGATCGCCTGGAGTGCCATCCGCACGGCCACGCTCGGCGAAGAAACAATCACAATCGACGCGCTGCGCGCACGTGCCGATTCGATCAAGAACGAAGCGCCGCCGGCAACGCGTCGAGCGGCTCCCACGCCGCGTAGCGAACCATCGCAAGACGAAACACGGGTGCCGCCGGTGGCCAACTTGCACGTCGAAGCGTCAATCGCCAACTGGGACAATGACGTCGAGACCGATGGCATCATGCTCACCGTGCTGCCGTTGGATGCCTGGGGCGGTGGCACGGTGGCCGAGGGGACGGTCGAAGTGGAATTGATTGTCGATGCGCCGGGAACGCTCGGCACGCTGCGAACGTTTCCGATCATCTCCCGCTGGACCGTGGCGCTAGCGAGCGACGCGCTGGGGCCGAACGGCTACGTGTATCGCCTGCCGTACCAGGCGTATCATCCCGAGTTCAACGTGCTCATCGGCCAATACGGGCTGGTCCACTGCCGGCTCTCGGTGCCGGGGCAAGGAACGTTCGACGCCAGCGCCTCGGCCGTGACGATGCGGCCCTTCAGCCCGATGCGCGACCGACAGCAATCGTTCAACAACCAGCGGTTCTTCTCCGACGAGCGCACCGGGCAAGGAAAAATGCAGGTGCCGCAGCAGAGCGGCCTGTAGAAAAAACCTGTTGCCTCCCCCGTTCTGGCATGGTCTCCGACCCGTTCTGGCATGGTCTCCCGACCATGCCAGTGCGGCCGACCGCAGGTCTCCCGCCGTTTCTCTGTACATTCCGCCGGCGTGGCACGGTCAGGAAAGCGGCCACAACAGAGATCACGGCTCGCTGGCCATCTCTTTTCCGTCGACATACACGGCGCCGCCGCTGCGCATGACCGCCGGGGCGCTGTCGTCGGCCAACTGCGTGCCCGCGGTAGCTACCAGGGCGAACCCTTCGCTATAGAGCTGCGCCTCGCCATTGCCGACGAGCGCTGAATCGATCACCTGGCACTGCGAGCTGCCGCCGACTGCCACGCCGCTGCGTCCGTTGCTGCGCGCGGTGACGCCGACAAGCCGGCAGGCGCGCACGCCGTCGTGAACATTGACGCCGTCGAGCTGGAATCTTTGCACGGTGAGATTGCGGATTTCGACGTCGTGAACCTGCTCGAGCGTGATACCGGTCGGGATCGCGGCATAGCGCAGTGCATAATCATCGGGCAGCCGAGTCGGCTCGGGCCAGAAATAGACCCAACCCTCGGCGAGGCACCATTCCAGCGGTTGTGCGGCGCGCGAGGCACCGTCGTCGGCCAGTGAGTAGCGGCGGATAAGTGGACGACCGCCGGCAAACAATTGTTGGTAACTTTGCACCGGCGGCCGAAAACGAAGCACGTCGTCGCGATACGCTTCCCACGCCGCCGACGGCACGGCGCGCGAGCCGTCGAGCACCGCCCCGCGACCGTCGATCACGAACGGTCGATACGGATTGCCGCAGTGCCGTGCCAACGACAGGCTGATGCTCTCGTGGTAAGCCACGCCGGCACTGGCCAGCACGATGCGATCGGTCGGCTGGGCCAGATCGAGTGCCCGCGCGATCGTGCGCACCGGCCCTTCGACCGACGTCGGCTGCTCGCGCAGCCCGCGGTTGCGATCGTCGCCAGCGCCGTTGTTGACGAAAACATCGCGTGCCTCGGCCACGGCGGCCCAAGCAGCGAAGAGAATGATGAACGACGTAGTGCGCATGGCAATGTCCCTTGAGCCTATCCGAAAACCGCGAGCCAACCCGTTGAACGCGTGGGGCAGGCATTCTTGCCTGCCATGAACGTCGACACCGAAGGCAGACAAGAATGTCTGCCCCACGGTTTTCGGATAGGCTCCGCTCCCGCGAGCGAATAACTTGAATACCATAAGTTTACCCACCCATCGTTGCAGCTAGCCACCCACCGGCTATCATGGACATTCCATCCGTTTGAGGGGTCTCACCGTGACACTGTCGGTCGAGCAACTTGGCAAGTCGCTGGTGACTTCCGGCTTCATGAAGGCCGACGAAGTGAAAGAACTTTTCAGCGAGCTCTCGGCCACGGGATCGGCGAAGGATGGCGCGGCCATCACCGCCGTGCTCGTGGCGCGCGGCATCCTCAACGAGTTCCAAAGCCGGCAGGTGCTCGAAGGGCGCGCGGCGGCGCTGGTGCTCGGCGACTACGTGATTCTCGACAAGATCGGCGCCGGCGGCATGGGGCAGGTGTTCAAGGCGCAGCACCGGCGCATGAAGCGCCTGGTGGCGATCAAGCTGCTGCCGCCTGCCATGCTCCGCAACGCCGAAGCGATCAAGCGCTTCCAGCGCGAGGTGGAAGCCGCCGCCAAGCTCACGCATCCGAACATCGTCACCGCGCACGACGCCGGCGAGGTCAAGGGGATGCACTACCTGGTGATGGAATATGTCGCCGGCCGCGATCTGGGAGTGCTCGTCAAGGCGCGCGGCCCGCTGCCGGTCGACGAGGCGGTGAATTACATCCGCCAGGCTGCTGCCGGCCTGGCCTACGCCCACGGCAAGGGCGTGGTCCACCGCGACATCAAGCCGGCCAACCTACTGCTCGACAACGAGGGGACCGTGAAGATTCTCGACATGGGCTTGGCGCGGTTCGAGGAAACGGGCGTGGCCGATCATCAACTCACCAACACCGGGCAGGTGATGGGCACGGTCGACTACATGGCTCCCGAGCAGGCGTTCGACACCCGCCATGCCGACGCCCGCGCCGATATTTATTCCCTCGGCTGCTCGCTGTATCGGTTGCTGACGGCCGACAACGTGTTCGGCGGCGAGACCGTGGTGCAGAAGATCCTCGCCCATCGCGAAGCACCGCCGCCGGATCTCAGCGCTCGCTGCACCGGGGCGTCGCCGCAGCTCGACGCGGTGTTCCGCCGCATGATGGCCAAGAAGCCCGAGGATCGCTACCAGACGATGAACGAAGTGGTGGCGGCGCTCGACGGCGTGCGCAGCCCAAGCCTCAGCGGCTCGAGCGCCACGTTCGCGGGACCGGTGTCGGGAACGATGGCCGACGACGGAGCGACCGCCATCTTCGGCAACCAGATGCTCAAATCGATCGACTCGGAAGGGCTGACCTTCGGCCGGATGCGCCCCGAGGTCAAAACCGATCCCAAGAGCGAGCTGTCGTTCAAGATCGACCCGACGCGCGTGGCTGCAAAACGCTTAGCGGCGGCGTCCACGCCGCCTTGGAAGAATCGCAAGCTGCTCATCGGCGCCGGCGGCGCGTGGTTGTTCCTGCTGGCGCTGGGCGTGATCGTGGTGATCCGCAGCCGCAGCGGCGACGAGATTCAGCGGATCGAAGTCCCGCCGGGCGCGACGGTCGAAGTGAAGGAAGATCCAAGCCCACGGCCGGTCGTCCGTGGGCTTAGCGCCGATCGCACTAGCCCCGATCGCACGGTGGCCAATCGCACGGTGGCCGAGTATCTCGCCGCCCAGCCCGGGGCCCAGGTGCAATTCATCACGCCCGGCAACGCCACGGCGCGCGATCTGACGACGCAGGTTCCCAGCGAGGATTTTTCGATCACCTCCGTTGCCTTTCCCGGGCAGAAGAAGCCGCCGGCCGAAATCATCCGCCTGCTGCCGGAGCTGAAGCAACTGCGCAGGTTGAGGATGAACGGCTGCCAGATCATCGACAGCGACCTGGCCCCGCTCGGAAATCTGGGCCAGCTCGAAGTGCTCGATCTGACTGGTAATGACATCACCGCCACGGCGCTACTGATTCTCAGGAACCAGCGCAGCTTGCTCGAGCTTGATCTTCACAACACGAAGATTCCGCCCAAGTCGGCAGTTGCCTTCGCGCTGGCACAGCCGAAGCTGGAGGGCCTCGCATGCGACTGGGATGACGAGACACGCAGCACGTTCACCGCCCCGGCCACGCTCAAGTCGCTGCACATGGGCAGCGGCGTCGACGACAAGTTCGCCGCGCGCATCGGCTCATGGTCGAAATTGGAACGCCTTCAAATCGCGAGCAACAAGCTCACCGAGGCTGGCCTCAAGGAGATTTGCAAGCTGCGCGGATTGAAATACTTGCGGCTGGATTACTCGCCGATCGAGGACGCCTGGCTGGCAGCGCTGGTGCCGCTGGCGTTGCTCGATCGACTCGACCTATGTGGGACGAAGATCACCGACAAAGGACTAGAGAGCCTGGCAAAGCTGCCTCAACTGAAACACTTGTTGGTTCTGAACACCAAGGTCACCGGCCCCGGCGTCGAGAAGCTCAGCCGCGCCATGCCGGCGTGCCGGATCTGGTGGGACGGCGGCACCATCGACCCGAAAATACTGGCGAGCGGCCGGCGCGAGCCGGCCGGTAACCTACCGCAAGACCGGGAGGCTGGCGCCTCCCGCTCGCCAGGGCCGCGCCCCGCGATTGCCCCGTTCGATGCCAAACAAGCCCGCGCCGCTCAGGAAGCCTGGGCCGCGCACCTGGCGACGACGGTCGAGACGACGAACTCCGTCGGCGCGAAGATGCTGCTCATCCCGCCGGGCGAGTTCCTGATGGGGAGCACGCCCGAGCAGGTCGCGGCCAGCGGAATCCCGCCGTGGGAGGCCAAGTGGGAACTGCCGCAGCACCGGGTCACGATCACCCGGCCATATCGGCTTGGCGCGACCGAAGTGACTGTCAGCCAGTTCAAGCAGTTCGTCGACGCGACCAAGTATGTCACCCAGGGAGAACAATTCGGCTTTGGCGATTCGGATAAGACCAAGGCCGACGACAAGGTGACGGCCGAGATGAAGCAGATGACCTGGCGCGCACCGGGCTACGTCGTCGGCGGCAATTCACCGGTAACCCAGGTCACCTGGAACGACGCCGTCGCCTTCTGCAACTGGCTCAGCGAGCGAGAAGGGCTGGCGCCGTGCTATTACCGAAAAAATGAAAAGTCGGGCTGGACGCTTGTTTCGCCGCCGGCTCCCCCAGCCCCTAACCTCCAGGCCCCAGCCCCCGCCTTCGGCTATCGTCTGCCGACCGAGGCGGAATGGGAATACGCCTGCCGCGCCGGCACGACCACCCAATATTCGTTCGGCAACGATCCTGCGCTGCTCGATCGATACGGCTGGTTTCAGAAGAATTCGGACAAGCAGGCTCAGCCGGTCGGCAAGAAGCTCGCCAATCCGTTCGGCCTGTTCGACATGCACGGCAACGTGCTGGAGTGGTGCCAGGACATGTTTGACGTGAATCTCTATGCGAACTCGCCGGTCGACGACCCGTTCCCAACCTCCGGCTATAACCACCTCCGGCGCGGCGGATGCTGGGCTTATCCTCCCAACGACTGTCGCTCGGCGCTCCGTGCTTCGGCCGGTGCGCACACCCGCTACTCGTTCTACGGCTTCCGCGTGCTGTGCATGAGCGTGGGTGCCACTGGCTCCGCCAGTGCCCCACCGGCGGCCGCCGCGCTGCCCGAGATCAAGTCACCACGGCAATTGGCTGAGTGGGTCATCGGCCTGGGAGGCAAAATCCGCATCGAAGGCGACAAGTTGGTCGACAACGTCACCGCATTGCCGCGCGATATTCCCGCGACCGCGGCGCTCTCGCTCGAGCTCACCGGCATCAAGGGGTTTGACGACGCGCGGCTTGGGCACCTGGCCACCGGTCCAAGGGCGGACCGCGTGTATCTCGCCGGCACTTCAGTTACCGGCGAGGGATTCGCGAAATTCCGTGGGAACAACATCCTCACTCTGGCTGTGGAGGGTTGTCCCATCACCTCGGCCGGTTGGGATTGCATCGTCGCGTTAGGGCAGATCGACCATTTGTATGCCGGAAATTGCCGGCTCGACGACCGGGCCGTCGCCCTGCTGGCCAAGCATACGGAGTTGACGGTGCTCGCCCTGGCACCGAATCCGATCACCGACGCGGCGCTGGCCAGCCTGAAGCCGTTGGCTAAACTCGAAAGGCTGTACCTGGACAGAGCCAAGATCACCGACGCGGGGTTGGCGCAGTTGCGCGGCATGAGCCGCTTGGAGACCCTCAGCGTCAAGGAGTGTGCGAGCATCACCGACACGGGCCTGGCCGCGCTCGAGCCGCTCGGATCGTTGACGTTGTTGAAGCTGCAAGGAACGAAGGTCACCGCCGCCGGCGTCGCCAAGCTGCAAAAGGTGCTGCCGAAGTGCAAAATCGAATGGGACGGGGCGGCTGCGTTGCCCGAGATCAAGTCGCCGCGGCAGTTGGCTGAGTGGGTCATCGGCCTGGGTGGGCAGATCGATATCGGCGGCATCACGTTCAAAGATGTCGCCAAGCTGCCGCGCGACATTCCCGCCACGGCATCGCTCGTGGTCAAGTTCACCGACTTGAAAACGATCGGCGACGCGCAGCTCGCACACCTGGCCAGCGGGCCAGTATTGACCGGGCTTCAATTCACCAGCACTTCGATCACCGGCGAGGGGTTTGCCGGCTTCCGCGGAAAGGATTTTGACGGCGTCAGCTTCAACAATTGCCCAATTACGCCGGCCGGCTGGGATCGCGCAATGGCCTTGGGACGAATCGAGAAGCTCGGCGTCGCTTATTGCCGGCTCGACGACCGGGCCGTCGCCCTGCTCGCCACGCACAAAGAACTGACGACGCTTAACCTGGCAGGCAACCCGATGACCGATGCGGGGCTGGCGCACCTCGGCGGCTTGGAACGGCTGCATTCGCTCGTGATTCCGGAAAACTCGCGGATCACCGATGCCGGCCTGGCGACGCTCGAATCGCTCAACTCGCTCGCCCACTTGGTCGTCACCAAAACCAAGGTCACCGCCGCCGGCGTGGCCAAGCTGCAAAAGGTGCTGCCGCAATGCAAGATCGAATGGGACGGGGCGGCGAAGTGAACCACCACGTTCTGGCATGGTCTCCCGACCATGCCAGTGCGGCCGACCGCAGGTCTCCTGCCCGTCGTTGACCGGCAGCACGGTCGGGAGACCGTGCTGCAACAGGGCAAGACCCTGCTGCAACAGCTCAAGACCCTGCTGCAACAAGGCAAAACCATGCTGCAGCAGGGCAAAACGGGCAAGACCGTGCTAAAACAGTGGCCATGGAATGCTATCGCATCCATGCCGAGGCCGCGGTCTATTTCGTGACCTACTCGGTCGTCGAGTGGCTCCCCGTATTTGTCTCCGAGGCGAGTTGCAAGATCGTCACGGACAGCTTGGCGTTCTGCCAAGAGCAGAAGCAGCTTCGCATCAACGCGTATGTCGTCATGCCGACGCATATGCACTTGATCGTCTTCGATGCCCAGTGGGACAGCGAACGATTGGCAAGCACGTTGGCCGACTTTCGCAAGTACACCGGCCGGCAACTGAGCGACTACTGCACGAAGCATGGTCCGAAGTGTTTCGTCGAGACCTTACGTGATCAGCCTGTCGCCGACCGCGAGCGCCGGTTCTGGCAACCAAGCCGCCATCCGGAAGCGGTTCAGACCGAACGATTTTGGCAACAGAAGATTGACTATCTTCACGACAATCCCTGTCGCAAGGGACTGGTGCGCCGCGCCGACCATTGGCGTTTTTCTTCCGCTGCCTGGCATCTTTCAGACGGTGCTAAGACGGTAGACGTGTCGCTTACGCCGATCACCTGGTGATCGGCGTGCTCCGGGGCGGAAGACCTGCGGTCGGGGGCGGGTGGCGCGGTCGGGAGACCGGCCACAACAAAGAGCGGTGGTTCCACGGAATCAGCGAGCGCCCGGCGAAACCACACGCTTGGATGGTCCCCGAGAATATCGAGATTGCGAGAAGTTTCAACGTGTTTTGTAGGCCAGCCGCCCGGGCATTGTGGCGCTTGAAGTTACGCGCCGCGCCAAACCGCGAGGGGTGTCTATCAAAAATAAAACGAATCGCGGCGCGGCGAAAACTGGCACGTTCGCGAGCGTTTGTAGTAACTCCTTGCCCTCGGCGCGACAACATCGCGCAACGGCTAGCGGATCGAACCGCAGAGAGCGCAGAGGACGCAGGGTGGTCACAGAACGAATGCGATCCGTGGTCTTCTCTCGCCGGTCTTCTCCGCGTCCTCCGCGCTTTCTGCGGTTCAATGCGTCACGGCTAGGATGTGGCCATCGACGCGCGCTGTTGCCAGTGATACGATTGCCGCGGCGGGCTTGCACGTTGTAGCACGGTCTCTCGACCGTGCTACCATCTTGGCATGGTCGGGAGACCATGCCACAACAAGGATCGCACAAACCCATCATGTCGCACGGCACCACTTCGCACTCTGGCCACGCAGCCCCCGAGGCATCGAACGAAGTTTCGCTGCGCCCCAGCGAGGGGTGGCATTGTCAGCACATCTTCTATCGGTTCGATCGTGCCGCGCTGCGGCAGTTGGTGCCGGCCGAAATTCAGGCCGGCCGAGACGAGTTGATCGCCGTGCTCGACCCAAGCGGCGCCGAGTCGCCGGCACGGCTGCAAACGAGTGTCGTCAGTGGTCACAAGGCCGACTTCGGCGTGATGATGCTCGATGCCGACCCGCTGAAGCTCGATGCCGTGCATCAGCGGCTGCTGGCCAGTCCGCTGGGCGGCGTGCTGGTGCCGATGTATTCGTTCGTATCGCTGACCGAGGTGTCGGAGTATGTGCCGTCGCCCGAGCAGTACGGCAAGCGGCTCGTCGAGGAAGGTGAAGACCCGAATGGTGCAGCCTACAAAGCGAAGATGAAGGCTTACGAGGCGCGGGAAGAGATGATGCGCCGGCAACGGCTCACGCCCGACCTGCCGCCGTGGCCGAGCACTTGTTTCTACCCAATGAACAAGAAGCGCAAGGTGGGCGAGAACTGGTTCACGCTGCCGCTGGAGGATCGCCACAAGCTGATGGCCGAGCACGGCCGCAGCGGCATGAAGTTCGCCGGCCGGGTGACGCAGCTTATCACGGTGGCCGTGGGGCTAGACGACTGGGAATGGGGCGTGACGCTGTGGGCGCGGAACCCCGAGTTCCTGAAAGAGATCGTCTACAAGATGCGGTTCGACGAGGCGAGCGCCCGCTACGCCGAGTTCGGCCCGTTCTACACCAGCTACGTGATGCCCGCCGGCGAGATGCTCGACCACTGCCGGATCGCGCGGCGGTAGGGTGGAGCTATGGCTGATCGCCTCGGTGTGCAGTCAGGCATTGTTCCAAGGCGTCGAGCGTGCCCAGATTGGTGGCCCAGCGGCGCATGTAGGTTTCGTCCAACTCGCCTTGTGTGAAGAGAATGTCGTCGATATCGGCAAGATCGCGTTTGCGGCGGGCGAGCAGTTTCAACAGGATCAAGTCCTCGGGACTCACCAGCCAAACCGCGAGGCCGTCGACATCGATTTGCCGTTTTCTTTCGAGCAGCGATTGTTGAAAGTTGCACTCGGCCAAGAACAGGTCGATGTCGACCCCGCGATCGGCAACATAGCGTCGCAGCTTTACGACCGGCATCCCGGCAACCTGATCGACCCAGCCGGTTGTGTACGGCTCGGGAACGGTGTACCCCATTTCCATCACTGATCGATACAGTTCTGGAAGCGACCCACGAGGCAGGGCGATCGTAAAGTCCACGTCGTAGGTCGGCCGCGGAATTCCGTATGTCCGCACGGCAATGCCCCCGATGACGGCGTAACGAACGCCGAGCCGTTCGAACAGCTCGACAAAGTCCCGCAGGGCCGCAGAGACGCTCATGGCGACGACTCGCGGGTTCGAGCCAACCCTGCCAACATGTTGCGGTTCCGCGCATCATTCTCGCGCCGCAGCAGTTCCAACCGCCGGTCGACGATTTCCGACGGTCCGCTGACGAGCCAACGTTCGGCATCATCGCACATCTCGAGCACCAGCTTCAGACGCTCGGACAACGTCATTTTGCGGTACATTTCGAGTGTTTCGCGGCTTAGCATGGCACGCTCGACGTAACGAACAGGTGCACGTTGCACGCGCATCGCGCGGTCGGCAATTATACGCAATGTCGTGACTCGGCACCGGAACGCTTACTGTGCCTGGGCCTCGGCGGGCTTCGCGTCCTCGTCGGCGGGCAGCGGCAGCAGGTCGGTTTTGGGGTCGTCGCCACGCTGGGCAGGCAGCCCTTTGAGCTGCGGCGTGAGCACGAGCGTCACCGGCGTTTTGAGCGGCGGAATCTTGTCGGTCTCCGCCTCGAACAGCAGCGCGTCGTTCGATTGGCTGCTCTCGGTCGGCACGTCGAGCATCGCGCTGGCGAAGTTCGACACGCAGATAAAATCGCCGTCCTCGGCCTGGTAGTGCCGCTGACCGTTGGCCGGATCGACCCAGAATCCGCTGCCGCCGAACACCCACGGCTGCTCCATGGCCTTGTTCGTCCTGATGTTCCGCAGCCATTGCTGGGCAGGCAGCTTATGCCGTTTTCCTTCGGCGTCGCTCCAGTACACGGTGATGGCGATCTCGGTGCCCCGCGCCGGCTGATACGTCGGCACGAACTGGGCGGGATTCCCCGGCTCGGCCCCGGCCGCCACCAGCCCGGCATGCACGATGTACGCTTCCGTCGGCACCGCCACGACCGACTCGTGTTCCTTGGTGCGCCGCAGGCAGGCGAACATTTCCATCTGCCCTTCGCGCAGACAAACACGGCCGACGATGATTACGCGCTTGTTCTCGGCGTCGAGCCACACGGGAAATTTCGGCGACAGCCGCGTGAGCCCCGCCGGCTCGGCAGGCTTCTGGGCAAGAACAACCCCACGGGCGGCTAGTAAAGACGCAACGGCGCACAATGTTCGGAGCATGACACGTGACATCGGTTCCTCGTCAATCACTTCCGTTGAAGGCGCTGACCCCTGAACATGACGTCCCGCTGTTTGCTAAGATACCGGCTCGAATCTACGAAGACCAGGACGCACGAGCATTCATGTCGATCTCGACCGACCCGACCACCAACGGCCATTCCGCCAGCGGTGACTTATACAGCAACTTGTCTGGCCGTTGGCATGCCTCGGCGCCGCGCCGCGTGGCAGGGGCCGACGATTGGAACAACGGCAGCCGCGGCTGGCAGGCGTGGCGAAAATATCTGGCCCACGAGCATCGCGCCCGCAATTTGCGCCGGTGGCTCAAAGTGCACGAACCGACCGATCCGCCCACGATGCCGGGCGTCGACATCGAAACGTCGCTGGTGCGCTGGCTCGACGATGCCCACGATGCACCGACTAACGACGCCCTGGCTGCCGAAGCACTCGCCTGGGCCAGGTCGCTAGCCGCCCTGGCCGAGGAAATCTCCGCCGACGTGTGGTGGCGCGCCCTGGGACGCTTCGTCGAGCTCAGCGAAACGTCCGCCACGATGCCGCACACCAGCGCCCCCGTGGCCTGGCAACTCGCGGCCGTCGAATTGCCGCTGACGCTCGCCTACCAGTTCCCCGAACTGGCCGCATGCCGCGAGTTGGTGCCGCGTGCCATCGAACGGCTCGCCACGACCGTCGAAGAGTTTCTCGATGCCAGTGGGCTTCCCCAAGCCGAATATCTGGCGTTGCTGCGACCGATGCTCGCCAGTTGGACGCGCTCGCGGGCGCTGTGTGAAAAGCTCGATGACGCGCGTTGGCCCGAACCGCTCGCGCAGCGCTTCGATGTCGCGGTGCTGAATGCATTGCGCCTCAGCCGCCGCGATCGCTCGCAGACCTTCGATCCGGCCGATGCAGCGCGCCCGTCGCTCGAGTGGCTGGTGCACGCGGCACGACTCACCGGCGACCGCACGACCGTGCGGATCGCGAAGAATGCGGTCGACGCCGGCGAGCGGCGACTGCCGTCGAAAAAATCGCCGAGTCCCGCCGTGCAATCCGAGCCAGCCGAGCTAGGGCTGCTGCGCAGCGATTGGTCGCGCGGCAGTGCCCGCCTGGCGATCGCCTACGCCCAGCGGCGAGTGCTCGGCGAGTTAAGCATCGGCAAGCACCTGCTGATTGCCGGCGACTGCGCCATCGAAATGCGATTCAACGGTCTGCCGGCCGTGGCTGAAACCGACTGGGAACAAGTTTGTTGGGAAAGCGACGACCGGGCCGACTACCTGGAACTGGAAATGGCGCTGGCCGGCGGCTTCCGCGTGCAGCGACAGATGTTGCTGGCGCGCGACGACCACTTCGCACTGGTTGCCGATGCGGTGTTGTGTCCGCATCCGGCCGACGTAGGGTACCGCGCCGCCTGGCCGTTGGCGTCGGACATGTCGTTCGAGCCGGCTCGCGATTCCAGCGAAGGCTGGTTGAGCGACGGCCGACGGCGTGCCCTGGTGCTGCCGTTGGCGCTGCCCGAATGGCGATCGCAGCCAGGGCCAGGAACGCTGACCAACGACCACGGTAAACTGGTCTACGAGCTGCGCGCCGCGAAGGCCCGGGCACTGTACGCGCCGCTGTTCTTCGATCTGCGCCCCAAGCGATTCGCCAAGCGTTTCACCTGGCGGCGGCTGACCGTTGCCGAATCGCGCGTGACCCAACCGGTCGACGTCGCAGCCGGCTACCGCGTGCACATCGGCAACGCGCAGTGGCTGGTCTATCGTTCCCTGAGCGAAGGGGTCAGCCGCACCGTGCTCGGCCATCACCTATTCTCCGAATACCTGGCGGCGCGGTTCACCGCGTCGGGCACCGTCGAGCCGGTGATGGAAATCGAAGGCTAGGAAAATGCGAAATGCCGAATGATGGACGTCGGGAGGCTGCGTGAAAACGTCGAGCGCGTACGGGCAACGATTGCCGATGCCACGCGGCGCAGCGGACGGCAACCGGCGGACGTGACGCTCGTGGCGGTGACAAAGTACGTCGGCGCCGAAGTAGCACGGCAACTTGTCGAGATCGGCTGTCACGATCTCGGCGAAAGTCGTCCCCAAGAATTGTGGCAAAAAGCTGCGGAGGTTCCCGAGCCGGCGGTGCGTTGGCATCTGATCGGTCACTTGCAACGAAACAAAACCGCGCGGACGCTGGAACACGCGCACCTGATCCACTCGGCCGACAGTTGGCGGTTGATCGAAACGATCGACGAAGCGGCGGGGAAGCGCGGCCAGCGAGCCGCGGTGCTGATCGAGGTGAACACTTCGGGCGATGCGACCAAGGGAGGTTTCATGCCCACGGATGTCGAGCCGCTGGTCGAGCCCTTGAGCCGGTTTGGCTGGATCGAGGTGCGCGGCTTGATGACCATGGCAGCCCGCGAAGGGGACGCGACGGTCGCCCGGCGGAACTTCGCCGACCTGCGCGAACTCGCTGAGCGGCTGCGTGCTGTCAGCCCGGCGACGCTCGCCTGGCAAGAACTGTCGATGGGCATGAGCGGCGATTACGAAATCGCCATCGCGGAGGGGGCCACCATCGTGCGCATCGGCTCGGCATTGTTCGAAGGCATCGAGTGATTCGCGACAGAATGTCGTGGCCAAATCGACTGCCTTGTGCAACAATGCGGTTCGGAACACGCTCTCGGCGGCAACCACGCTTATCTTTCAGCCGCCGCCAGCGATCAGGCAACGCGTTGCTCTTCGTGCACGCCTTGCGGCGAGAAGGAGGATGGCATGTCTGTCGTGTCTCATGGGCGCGCGCTGCGCCGTGCTGTGTTGTTATCAGCATTGTTTGCGTGCGTCATCGGTGTGGCCGGTGATCGACTCGGCCACGCGCAAGGAGATAAGACAGCCGACGCGCTGTTCCGCCAGATCGATACCGATGGCGACGGTCGCCTGACAATGGCCGACGCCACGTTCGGCACCCGCGCGTTTCTCGCCAAAATCTATCAGGCCGCCGGCAAGCAGCCGAGCGACACACTCACGCGCGACGAGTTCCTGGCCGCCTACGAGCTTCACAAAAACAAATCGCCCGCTGCTGGCTCCGCGCCGGCTTCGTCAGCGCAGAGTTCTACGCCAGAGGCAACGACACCGGCCGGCGACGGTCCCCTGAAGTTTGCCGACGACAACGGCGATGGCAAACTCTCGCGCGCCGAGTGGAGCAAGCTCACCCAGGCGTTCAGCAAGCTCGACACTGACAGAGACAACGCGCTGGGTGCCGCAGAACTGGAACCGACCAGCGACCTGGCCAAGTTGCTCGAAGAGATCGGCGATGCCAACGGCGATGAGAAAATCGCCCGCGTCGAATGGGGCAAGCTGATGGCCGGCTTCAATCGGCTCGACGCCGACCACGATGCCATGCTCGACCAGGCGGAACTGCAAACCGCCGCCGACGCCGCGGTCGCTGCAGCCAGCGGCAAGGCGACGCTCTCGGCCAGCTCGGGAAGCGAGAAGGCGATCGCCAAATCCGGGCCGACGCTGTGGCGAGGTCGGATTGAAGGGCGCGGCGGGATCGAATTACTCGTCGAAGGCAATCACATCAGCGGTCGCGATATCGGGGGCGGTGGTGGGGGCGGCGGCAATCCCGGCGGCGGTGGCCCTGGCATGGGCGGGCAGGGTGGTCGACCTGGCCCTGGCGGTCGTCCCGGTCCTGGCATGGGGATGGGCGGCCCAGGAATGGGCGGTCCCGGCATGGGAATGGGCGGCCCTGGCATGGGTGGCCCCGGTGGTCCTGGCGGAGGCATGGGTCGCGGCGGCGGTGGAGGGGGCGGCCTCGGTGGCGGAAACTTCACCATGACCGGCGACGGCAAGACCGGCAACATGGACGCCGTCTACACCGAAGGGGACCGCGCCGGCCAGGTGTGCCTGGGGATTTACAAGCTCGACGGCGACAAGTTGATGTGGTGCGTGAACAACCGCGGCACTCGACCAGCCGATTTCTCCGGCGGCGGCGGCAACTGGCTGCTCACGCTCACGCGCGTCGAAGGGGAAACCGCCTCAGCCGGGAACACTCAGTAAGCGATCACGGACGTTGCCGCGCCTTGCTTGCGGCCGATCTGCTCGAGCGCGCTGCGCAACGGCGTGCTCGATACCCGCACCAGTCCCCGCGACGGCTGATCGAGGTCGATGATCATCAGCATTGCCCCCGATACCGAGATCGCGCACACCAGCAACGTCGCAAACACCGTGGTGTTCGCCGGCGAGAACAGGCCGAAGCTGACGAACAGCACGAACAGCCAGAAGACGACCAGCGCTACGAACAGTTCCGGGATGGTCGTGTCGTCGGGATGGCTCAACTGCCAGCGCGTCTTGGCCAGGTCGGCGACAATCGCCTGGGCCTGCGATTGGATCGAGCGGTGCGCGTCATCGGTCGGCGCGAACTTGTTGATCAGGTCGTAGACGTCGTCGCCATCGGCAGCGATGCGCGCGATCGACTCGAGCGGGTCCAGGGCTTCGGTCTTTTCGTCGGGCCAGGTTTGCTGGATCGCCGCGGTCAACCGGGCCCGCAGAATCTGACGCGCGATCGTCGCCGTGGGCCCGCCGTAGTGCGCCAGCGCTTCGTCGAGCAGGACGATGTTCCCGGCAATCTCGCGAACACCGTTTCGCTGCGCGTCGAACGTGTCCATGGCCGACGCGACCAGCAGCCCCAACACCAAAGCGGCCATCGTGGCGACCAAGCCGGTGCCCAACTGCACGATCTCTTTCGACTGCTTGCACAGATGCTCAGCCGGCAGCCGGCCGCGCAAAAACATGCCCAGCGTCGCGCCCCCCATGGTACAGGCGAACGTGATGCTCCCGACGGTGACTGAATCCACGGCCAAAATCCTGGACAGCGATGACTTGATCGGACCAGGAAAACTCTAGCTCGTAGTTCAGCCCCGGGCCTCGTCATTAGGGGGCGTTTCGCAACGGTGTGGCGTCCTGTCGGGGTGCCATGTCCACGCTCGTCGTGGCCATGCTCACGCAAGCGTGAGCATGGCACCCGACCTCGCCGCTACAGCAAGCTGAGAAGCGCTCTAGTGTAGTGTCGCCGAAATAGCGTTACTTTTGATCGGGTGCGGGGTTTCATTCTTTCGAGGAGGATGAAATCCATGAAGCGCGCGTCGCAGATTGCGTTGAGTGAGGAGGAGCGGAGCGTCTAGCGTCGCTGGTCGCGGGGGCGCAGCACGCCGGCCCGGATCGTGCTGGCGGCGGCCGAGGATCGAATGAACCAGGACATCGCCGAGGAACTCGGCACGTCGAAGAAAACGGTGTCGTTGTGGCGGAGGCGTTTCGCCGCCTCGCGCGTGGCCGGGATCGAGAAGGATGCGCCGCGGCCAGGGCGCACGCCGAGCATTCCGGCCCGGACCGTGCAGCGCATTCTCGACAAGACCACGCAGGAGAAGCCTACGGCGGCCACGCACTGGAGCACGCGCACGATGGCGGCCGCCGTGGGCGTGAGCAAGGACACCGTGCAACGTGTGTGGCGGCCCCATGGCACGACCACGTTGTTTGCCGCCTTGGAGATGAGCCTGGGCCTATTGTACGGCACGTGCATGAAGCGGCATCGGCACCAGGAGTGGATCAAGTTTTTGAAACTGCTCGACGACCAAACGCCTGCCGAGTTGGACCTGCACCTGATCCTCGACAACTACGCCACGCACAAGCATCCCAAAGTCCGGCAGTGGCTGGCGCGGCATCCGCGCTTCAAGCTGCACTTCATCCCCACCAACAGCTCGTGGCTGAACTTGGTCGAGCGCTGGTTCCGCGATCTGACCCAGAAGCGTCTGCGCCGCGGCACGTTCCCCAGCGAGCGGGCGCTGCGCGAGGCGATCGTGGCTTATATCGACCAGCACAACCAGGCCCCCGAGCCATTCGTCTGGAGCGCCAAAGCCTCCGACATCCTCGCCAAAGTCGCCCGCGCCCACGCCGCACTCCATAAAACACCATCTGTGTGAGACACTACACTAGCTGGCCGGCCCAAACCGCGGACCACTCAAGCCGACGTCGGTCGTCGACCTTATCGATCTGCTGTCGCCCGACGGAGAGAACTCGTCGAACGTCCGTTGGGCGCCGTCTTGACTGGAGAGTCTTTGGCGGTCACGCCGTTTTGAGTTGCGTGCCCGTCGACCGTCAGGCCGGTGGCAACGTCTTCAGGCAGCATGCAGCGAACCAGGGCGACGACGTTCGGCACGTCCATTTTCGCCAGCAAGCTGTTGCGGTGCTTCTCGACCGTCTTGGGGCTGATCGCCAATTCATGCGCGATCTCTTTGGTGTCGCGTGCATTCAACAGCAGCCGCATCACCTCGCGCTGACGACGCGAAAGCCGCCGTAGGCGCGCTAATACGGCATTCCGCTGTCGGAACCGCGCCAAATCCTTTTCCAAGGCGGTTCGCACCTGCGTGGTCAAGGCGTCATCGTCGACCGGCTTGACGAATACGTCGACCGCTCCTTGCTTCATGGTCGCGACCGCCGTCGGCAGATCGACGTACGCGGACATGATGATCACTGGAATCTCAAATCCTCGCACAGCCAGTTCTTGCTGCAACCGCTCGCCGCTCATGCCGTTGCCCAGCCGGAGGTCCAACAGCACGCACCCCGCACCGCCCTCGTAAGCGGCGAGGAACGACTCCGCGTCCGCAAACAATTCGGTGCGGAAACCGCGCACGCTCATCAGACTGCCAAGTGCTTCGCGCAGCGAAGTATCGTCGTCGATGATGTAAACAGTCGCTTCGATCATGGTCGCCTTATGCAAGCATTGTGTACGGTAAGTGTCGATCGCGAAAGCATCAATCGTCGCGTCGTGACTTACGGCGGCAGGGCGCATGAACCTTTGGTAAAGGAGGCACAGCCATGCGGTTGAGGCAAAACTATCTCGGGGAAGATACACGCTACAGTGAGCAAATACCGTTCCCCATGTAGCCAAAACCGCTCTTTTGGAGCGGACACAACCGCATGCGCGTCAGGCCCGCTCGCTCCCGAGGAAAGCGAGCCATTTCCTCCATCTGGACGCCCGCGCGCCGCGCTGTAGAACGATCCGATGGGCTGCGATGTCCCTCGATGGAAGGCGGATACGGACATGCTACGAACGAAGCTGTACGATGTCTCCGATGCGGAGTTGTTGCGATCGTACGAGCGCCATCTGAACGAGCGCGACCACATCGGCTCGACAAGCTACGAGCGCGTAGCCGTCGAGCGGTTTCTCAGCGACGCGCGCACCGAATTGCAACGCCGCGGAATTGGCCGTGAGGCGGTGCCTGCGATCGGCTAGGCGGCGAAGCCCATCGCGCGATCAATCTGGTTCGACGTACACCGCGAACAGTTGCAGGTCTTCCGGCCTGATTCCCGTGAAGTCGACACGCACGCGGATCGATCCCTCGGCAACGACTCGCCGTTGCCGGCCCCAGGTGGCCCGCTCCGAGAAACCCGAGCGCTCGGGGCCGGTACACTCGGCGGCCGAGTAGCCCGGCAGCTCGCGAAGGTGCTCGTCGAGCACCGACACCTTGACACCGCTGTACTCGCCGATGCCGCCGACGTTCAGCTTGATCGCCACCGGCTTGCCGCCGGTCGGCACCGGCGCGCTGATGACGTGCGCCTTGTGCTTGGGGCCTGAGAACGGCGTCAGATAGCCGAGCCGATCGCGGTCCCAGCGGGCGACACGCAACCCTGCCGACGGCACAACCCATACCGAGTACCAGAACAGGGTTTCCTTGCCGAGGTTGGCGAAGCCTTGCCCTTGCATTAAGGCAGGTGCCCGCTCGAGCGGAGTCGCCCGGCCGCCGGGCAGCCAGCTCGACGTGTTCTCGGCCGCCTGCACGATGCGGAAATCGGGGATCGGTTCGCGAAAGTGCAGCGCGTCGTGGCTGACGAGCAGCCCCAGGTCCATCGGCACCCAGCGGCGGTCGTTCGTCGCGTCGCCGTGCCATTGGCCGTAGATGCCCAGCACCACATTGCCGCGGTTCCAGAGGCCTGCCCCCAGGTGCACCTGCTCGCCGTCGACGCCGCCGGTGTGGCCCACCGGGCGCGGCGGCAGCGGATCGCGGCGGAACCCGAGCGCGGTGGCGTGCGTCCAGTTTTCAAAGTCGTACGACACGTGCGTCACCAGCGTGCGAATCCAACCATCGGGAGCCCAGTGCATCCCACCCTGGCCGTTCACGTAGAAGGCGCCGTTGTATTGGATGCCACCTTGCGGCTCGAACTTGATGGTGCCGCGCGGATTGTCAGACGATTCGGTCCAGCTCAGCCCGTCGGCACTGTAGGCGACGCCAAACAACAGACCGGGATACTTCGTGCCGGTGAACAACATCTTGAACCGGCGCTGCGGGTCGGCATCGGCCGGATCGTGATACACCACGCAGCCGGCGACCGAGAACCGGCCTTGATCGAGATCGACCAGGTTGTTGTGCCGACTGCCGCCGTACTCGACCAACCCCAGGCCGGGCTTCTCCCACTTCTTGCCATCGCTGCTCGTCGCGTAGCAGATGCGGTAGTGCCGCCGTTCGTCCTGGTCGCCCATGCCCAGGTACCACATCCGCAGTTCGCCATCGACCTCGAGCACGGTGCCATAATAGATCACGCCCCGGCCATCGCACGAACCCGGCGGACCCACTGGCACCACGATGTTCGAGCCCCCTTCCTCGCCCGGCGAACGGTAGCTGAGCAGCCGCAGCCGCACGCCATGTTGCAATGGCAAGGCATGATCGTCGAAGGCGAACAGCACGTGTTCGCCGCCATCGGTTGCCGCGCCTTGAGCGACGTAACCGCCAGCGAGCACGATCGCGGCCGCTAGAGGAGTCAGTAGCTTCATGGGAGCGAATCTCGGGTGACATTGCCGGAGAGGATCGTTGCCGAGCCGTGGTCGACGATCGGCGCAGCAGTCGCGTTGTCGCGCACGATGTTGCCGGCCGCGCCGTCGGCGATTTCGAGCGTGCCAGCCGCGTGCGTATTGTCCGACCATACCCACCCGCTGGCGTTCAACGTGGTCGTGCCCGCGTGGCGGAACATGTTGCCGCGCACCATGACGTTTTGCGACTGCATCGCGCTGCGCGGCACCGAGAGCAGATCCCCCTCGCAAACGTTGTCGGCAAACACAATATCCTTCAGCGTGGTCCGCCCGGGGGTGGTGCGATCAAGAAACTGAACGTCACCGTCGAACACGTTTCCCGTGAACACCAGCCCCTCGTAGCCGCACGACAGCGCCTCTTTTCGGGTTTGAAAACGCACCGTGCAGCGGGCTGTCGTCGTCTGGTTGCGGAAAATGTTCCCGGCGATCACGATGTCGGAAATCGTCGAGTGCAGCGGAGCAGGCTCGGTGCGAAAGATCAAGCCGATGCCGACCGTGCTCTTGCCAATAGTCGCCATCGGCTCGGCGTGGTTGCCGCTCACACGGATGTGGTTCGATCCTTCGGTAACGTTGATGCCGGTATCGGTGTAGAAGACCTGATTGTCGCGGATCACCACGTTGCGGCTGCCGAAAATCACCTGCGGACCTTGGTAGGCGTTGGTGATGTAATTGTCGGCGATCAGGCCACCGTTGACCTCGGCAAACTCGACCATCTTGTTGCCGCAGGTATCCATGTAGTTGTGATATACCTGCCAGTTGCGCGATTGCGTCGCCTGGCGGTCGGCACGCGGATACTCCCAGGGATTCTCCTTGATGCAGCCGGCGGCCTGCTGCGCGTCGAAGATCCAGCAGTGACGGACCGTGACGTTGTCGGACGAGAGCAGGCGCGCCTCCGGCGCACCCAGCCGTGCGTTGAATCCCATGATCGAGCCGCCCCCGATGCGAGCATTGTTTCCGGTGTAGCGCAGGTGCTCGACCACGACGTTGCTTGCCGGCGTGCGCTCGGTGCCGATGCGCACGGGGTAGTAACGCGTTCCGTTCGGAGGCGTCGTGGGATCGAGATAAATGTGCGTCGCGTAGCCTTGGCCGCGCAGCGTCACGCCGCTGCGCAGCACGATCGTTTCGTCGTCGGCATGGCGTGGAAGCTTGAAATCGCCGGCGCCCAGCAACACCACGCCGCCGCCGGCCTCGGCGACCTTGTCAATCGCGTCCTGCAACACCGTATCGGCATGCGCGTCGGGGCCAGGCGCCGGCACGCGCACTTCGAAGCTGCCCGAAACTCCAGGTTTGGCGCTGGTCTTTGCCGCCCGCTTCGGATGCTCCCACGACAGGATTTGTCCATCTTGCAGCAACCGCGTGTGCAACTTCGCCGAATCGACTTTCAGCGATCTGTCGACCTCTTGCACCGGCAGATTCTCGTCGATCGCCACGCAGGCCGCTGTTGCCGCCGATTGGCTGGTGATCATGAACACCGGCTCCATGCGGATGCTGCTGAACGCGGTGTGGCTGGCCGAGAGGGCGAACGTAACGAACAAGTTCTCACACTCGCTGGCCTTGGGGACGATCGCGCCGTAGCCGATCGGATAGGGGGGCGCACCGCCGCGGCCTCCGGCGGTCTTGCCTTCGCGCGTCACTACGCCTTCGCGCACGATCCGGCGTATCTCGTGCGTATCGGTGCCGTACGAGCCCAGCCCGATCGAGTTCGGGGCAACTTCGCGGCCGAACGTGTGATGCTCGGCCATCACGAAGTCCGACACCATGCGCCGCGCCTCACGAACGTAGATTTGGTGCGGCCAGCCACCGTTGTCGGTAAACTCGTCACGCGGTAGGCCGAAGCGCCGCATCTGGTCGCGCACCTTCACCGGCACTCGCGGATCGGTGGCCAGAAAATGGAGCAGCCCGCGATGGTAATGCTCGTGCTCCTTGGCGATCTGTTGGCGGCGCGCGTAGCTGGCCTTGGGCCACTCCCAACTTGCCCCTGGCCGGTTGGCGCCGAACGTCGCCGTGTTGAAATCCCACTTGTCGTTGGGCAGCGGATCATGCTTCGAGAACCAACGCAGGTCCATGTCGTCGCCGTTGACAAGGCACGCGGCGATGAACCGCGCCACGATTTCGTACTGCCGCGGATCGTAATTCGGCGGCGGCTCGATCGGCAGCCGGTCTTCGGCCGTCGTCAGGCAAAGGCGGAAGCAATATGCCTGAATGCCCGGCGCTGGTTCGCCGACCGTGCCGGGATCGCCGGCATCGATCAAGGGCAGCAGCCCGCTGGTCGGGTCGCCCGGCACGACGTACGGATCGAGCGGAAAGTCGCGGTCCCACACGCCTTGCCCGCCGGGCAGCCGGCCGCTCGCACCCGGCTGAGCGTATCCGGTGTGCGGCAGAAAGTTCGGAGCGTAGTGGATGCCGTTGCACATCTCGCCGTATTTCACGTTCCCTTCGCGCTCGAGCGTGTAGCTCACGCCGGCCGCCGCCACGAGATCGCCTTCGTAGGTAGCGTCGATGAACATCTTGGCGCGGACGGTCGAACCGTCTTCGGTCACCAGTTCCGTGATCCGCGCACCTTCCTTTTTCACTCGGGCCAGGCGGGCGTTGAAATGCACCGGCACCTTCGCCTCGCGAACCATTTCATCGAACAACCGCTCCGCCACGTGCGGCTCGATCGAAAAGGCGCCGCCGGTGGCCGGTCCGCCTCCCTTGTTCGTGAACGGCTTGTCCCACGCCAGCGTCTTGCCGTAATGGGCCACGAGCCGCGTGAAATACTCGCGCGCAATCCCGCCGACCGCGCGTGGATCGCCGATGTCGACCGCGCTCAAGCCGCCGGACGTCATGCCGCCGAGATGCCGCCCCGGCTCGACGATCACGGCACGCTTCCCCATCCGCGCCACTTGCACTGCCGCTGCCACGCCTCCCGACGAGCCGCCGTAGACGCACACATCGGCCTCGGCAAGCTCCGCCGCAATCGCTTGTCCCGAACAGAACGGCGCTGCGGCAACGATCGCCAACCACAGCATCGTGATGGCGGGACGGCAAGTCGGTATTCTCATACAATTGTTCTTCATCAATGCGGCCGCCACGCTTCGCCGAAGTAGAAATCGGCAGCGTCGCGCAGCTCGACGTTGTGATGGCTGTAATACGACCGCGACGTCGCCATGTGCTTCCACTCGAGTTGCACGCCCTGGCGCTCGAGTTCGCGCTGGAAGTCGGCCAGGTGCTGCGAGCTGTTGCGGACCTGGCGCGGCGCAAGTTGGCCGGCGATGCAGAACGCGGCAAGCGCACCGGCCGCCTCGCCGATGTTCCACTCGACCGGATGCAGGCGGAAGGCACCGTTTGTGACCGCGGTGACGCCGAGGTTCTTGCACGCCGGCAGCAGGTTTTCGACGCGCACCGGCAGGAGTGCGCCGAGCGGAATCTGTTGGCACCAGTGCTTGCCGTGGCTGGCCTCGGTGATGCTGCCGCCGCGCTTCGCCGGCTTGTGAATGTCGATGCGATAGCCGCCGACGCCGACGCTGTCGGGGTACTTCATCGGGCCGCGTTCCTGCCCCGGCACGTCGGTGCGAAAATGCTGCTCGAGTACCGTGAACTCGGCGCGGATGCGGCTCGATTCGCGGATGTAGGGATACGGCGCGAGCCCGTCGAGCGTGCCGAAAATGTCACCACGCGGCCGCAGACCGGCAAACCCCGTGCGTCCGGTAGCCGGATCGGGAGCTTCGGTTTGCAGCCAGTACAGCAGGCTTAGGCTAAGCTCCTGGGCCGCGTCCATGTTCCGCCGCCGCTCCCCGGCCGGCACGCCGCACAGCACGCCGTCGCGATATTCGTTCTGCCCCCAGATGGCCACCGTCACATCGCTGGGAAAGGCATCGGGGGCAAAGTTGCCGCGGCAGAGCAGCCGTCGAAAGCTCCACGTGCTCGCCACGTAGCGCGACGGATCGATGGGGCGGCCGAAGTGGTCGTTCTTCGCGCCGAACAAGTCGGGAACGAACAACTTCGACTTGCTCGACCGCGCCCGCTTGCCGTCGCGCCAGCGCTCATAATCGCGAGGCTTCTCGATCACATGTTCTTGGCCGGGCAGGTAATCCATGGCGACGATGTGCGTGAAACCCATCTGATCGCGCGGATCGGCTGGGCCATCGAGCGCGGTGGGCTCGCCGGTTTCGGACTGCGACTCCGCCCCGACCACTCGCTCGACGTTCCCCAGCTCGAGCAACTCGCCCAGCTCGGTGGCGTCGAGCAGGTACGGCGCCGAGAGCGTGCGTTCGACGCCGCTGGTTTCATCGAGCACGGTAACGGCATGAATGCGATCGCCATCGACGTGCACAGCGGTCGGCCGATGCCGCAGCAGCAGCAACACGCGGCCGGCCGACAGATGCGGCGCTAGCATCTCGTAGAGCACCGCCTGCCCGACGCGCGGCTCGAACCCCAGTGCGCTCACCCAGCCGGCCCCGGGGTTCAAGTAGCGGTCGGCCCTCGCCGGCGCGCTAAGCGGATAATGCCGCCGATAGTACTCGCGCACGCCTTCGCGGAAGTCGGCGTAGCTCTGGGTGCGCCCTTCGTGCTCGATCCACGGATGCTCGTCGAGCGGCACGCCTTGAGTTGTTGCCTGGCCGCCAATCCAGGCTGTCTCCTCGGTCACGATCACGTTGCATCCTCGCCGCGCGGCGGCCAGTGCCGCGGCAACGCCCCCCAGGCTGCCACCGACGATAATCACGTCGGCCTTCATCTCGCGCGCCTTGGCATCGGACGGTTCCGCGCCGAACGATGAGGGCAGCGCGCCGAGGCTCGAAGCGCCCGCGGCAAGCTGCAGGAACGTACGGCGTGTGGCGCGTGAAGTCATGGCAGTTGCGAAAACATTCGTTGCAAAACGGCCCCGCGAGTTTCGCGCGTCGGCGAGCTGTCGGCCGGTGTGTCGCTTCCTTCCGCCTCGGCCACCATGCGGGCCAGTGCGTTGGCGTCGAGCTTGCCGGCGCGGAGTTGCTCGAAACCCGATGCCCAAACTTTCGCCGTTGCCGGCTTCAGCGGCTCATCGGCTCGGACGTTGTAATCAGCAAAGAAACCTTTCGCGCCGAAATATTCCGCCGCCGCGACCCAAGGGGCATCGCTGGCGACGTCGATGTCGTTGAAGAACGAGATCATCACGTGCCGCCGGGCAAGCGTGCGCTGCAACTCATCAACGTCGATGGCCGCGGGCGTTTGGCCGCGACGGCGAGCCAGCGCAGCCGCGTAGCCGGCCGACTCGGCAATGTTCATCCAGGTCGGTTCCAGGCGGATCGTTCCCCAGCCGATGTGTGTCGTCGACAGGCATACCGGCACCAGCAGATTGTCGACTTCCGGCGAAAGCAGGCAGCGGTACGAAACCTGTCCCGGTCGAGTCTCCTCGGTCAGCAGCACCTTGCCGTCGCGGCCGATCGACGGGCCATGGCGCGTGGTGCACTCGTGCGAGTCCATCGGCCATTCCGTCGCGGCGATGCTGTCGGCATGAACCGGCGCTCGGCCGAGGCTGGGCGCGAGCAGTCCGTCGTGCTCGGTGAACACGCTGCGGCCCACGAGCCTGCGCGCTTCACGCACGTACATTTCGTACGGCACGTGATCGTTGTCGGTGAACTCATCGGTCGGTAAGCCGACGCGGCGGTTCTTCTCACGCAGCGCCTCGGGGACCGATTGGTCGTTTTGCACGAAATACATCCAACCGAGCGCGTAATCGAGGTGCCGGCGCGTGATCGCCTCGCGGGTGGGCCAATCGCCGTCGGCGTAGGCGTGATTCGCGCCGGGCAGCTTTGCTTCGTTCCACGAGCAGGTGTGATGGATCGACTCGGCCGGCGGGAGCTTGCGCTTGCCGAGAAAATCTTCACGGCGATAGCCAGCAGGTTCGGCCGGCAAGATGCGGCGCGCCGGGTCGCTGGTCAGGCAGATGCGAAAGTTGAACGCCTGGATCGCGGTGTCGCCGGCACCGGTGCTGGCCGGATCGATCGAGCCGGTGGTGATGCGGAACGGCCGCAGGTTCAGCCGCCCTTCGGCAGCGTCGCGCGGGAACTTCGCCTGGTCGTTCTCTTGGCCGGCATCCTCGGCAAACACCACGCCGGCGTGCGGCTCGTCGAACTCTTGGCGCGCCTCACGCCCCACGCGGTACGGCACCCGCGCGGCGGCCAGCAGATCGCCTTCATACGAACCGTCGGCGAACATGTCGGCGGCCACGCGCACGCTGCCGCTGCCATGATATTCGCGCAACGTGACGCTGCGCAGCAATCGGCCGTGGCGCTCGACTTCGGCCACATAGTACGGCTTGAGCACCGTGATCTTCGGTTCCGCGGCAACCATGCGGTCGATCGCTTGCTCGGCGACGTGCGGCTCGAAGAACCCGCGCGGCGACGAGAGCCGCCGAGCCCCCGGCAGCGCCGCGCGAAACTCGGGCGAGTCGTCGCCGTAGGTGCGGCGATAATGGTCGACGATCCCAGCGCGCAGCTCGTCGAACAGCGAGGATCGGGGACCATCGTACAACGTGTCCCACACCCCGAGGCCGTTGGTCGGCATGCCACCGAGATGCGGCGTGTGATTGGTCAATAGCACATCCAGCCCTTCGCGCGCCGCGCGCACCGCCATCGCCACGCCGCCGGGAGTCGCCTCGATCACGATCAGATCGAACCGGCGACCGGCAATCGCCTCGGCCGGCTGCTGCGCAGCACCTGCGGCCGCCGTCCCCAACAAGACGCCGATTGCGGTGAGAAATCGCGTCATGGCAGTTGCGAGAACATTTGTTCCAGCGCGGCGGCGCGCGTCTGCTTCGACTCCGCCGGCGCCGAGGGGCTAGTGTCGTTGCGCTCCGCCAGAGCCACCGCCCGCGCTATCGCGGTGGGGTCGAGCGTGCCGGCGCGCAAGCGTTCGAGGCCATCGGCCCAGACTTTCGCGGTCGCCGGCTTCAGCGGCTCTTCGGGTCGTATGTCGTAGTCCGCGAAAAAGCCTTTCGTGCCGAAGTATTCCGCCGCGGCCACCCAACCGTCGCTGCTGGCCACATCGACATCGTTAAAGAATGTGATCATCGATTTGTGGCGCGCCAGCGTGCGCACCAGCCGGTCGGCATCGAGCTGCGCGGGAGCAATGCGTAGCCCGTGTGCCAGCTTCGCCGCGAAGGCTACGGCTTCGCCGGTCTGCATCCATACCGGCTCCAACCGCACGGTTCCCCAGGCGACGTGCGTGGCCGACAGGCACACCGGCACCAGCAGGTTATCAATCTCTTTTGGCAAGGTGGCCGCATACGGTATCTGCCCCGGAAACGTTTCCTGGTGGAGCATCATCTTCCCTTCTTCGAGGCTCCCCGGCACGCGATCGGTCGTGCAGCCGTGCGTGTCGAGATACCATTCGGTCATGGCGATGCTGTCGGCGTGGATCGGCGCTCGTGCAGAATTTTTGGCCAACAGGGCGTCGTGCTCGGTGAACACATAGCGGCCCACCAGCCGGCGAGCCTCGCGCACGTACATCTCGTAGGGGCGATGGCCGTTGTCGACGAACTCGTCGGTGGCCAGGCCGTATTTCGACCACCCTTCGCGCACTTTCTCGGGGACCGAGCGATCGTTTTGCAGAAAGTACAGTAGTGCGAGCGTCGTCTCCCAATGCTCGTCCATGATCTGCTGCCGCTTCGGCCAATCAGCCTCGACGTAGCCGGTTTGCAGACCGATGATTTGTGGCCGATTCCAACTGAACTTGCCGTTGGGAACCGACTCGACTCCCGAGTAAACCTCCAGCGACTTGAGAAAGTACGGATCGAGATTCGCGGGCTCGGCGACGCGCAGCGACTTGCTCGCGTCAGTCGAGAGCATCGTGCGATAGTTGCACGCCTGCACCACGCCGTCGGCCGCGCCGGTGCTGGCGGGCAAAATCTCCTGGTAGCCAAGGAATGGGCGCAGCTTCAGCTTCTGGTGCTGCTCGGCGAGCGCTTCGGCCTCGGCGCTCGGCGGCTTGAGCGTGGCCCGCATGAACACGCGGCCGGCGTGCGGTTCGTTGTATTCCGCGCGACCTTCTCGGCCGACGCGGTACTTCGCCCCGGCCAGCGCCAGCAGATCGCCTTCGTAGGTGCAATCGGCAAACGTCTCGGCCGTCGCCTCGAACGTTTTGTCGCCGCGCATCTCGCGAAATTCGATCGCCAGTAGCTTGGCACCATCGCGCTGCACTTTGGCGGGCACGTAGCCGCGCACCACGCTGATTCGCTGCTCGCGGCCGACCATGTCGTCGATCAAGCGTTCGACGACGTGTGGCTCAAAGCGGCCGTTGGTGTGGCCACGCTTGCCCGGCAGGGCATCACGATATTGCTGCGAGTCGTCGCCGTACTTGGTGCGGTAATACTCGAACCCGGCGGCACGCAATTCGTCGTAGATCGGCGCGCGGTGCCCTTCCCAGCGCGTGTCCCACACGCCCAGCCCGCTCGACAAAATTCCGCCCAAGTGCGCGTGCCGGTTCACGAGCAGGACATTCATTCCTTCGCGTGCCGCGCGCACGGCGCAGGCGACGCCTCCGGGAGTCGCGCCGACCACGACCAGGTCGTAATGCTTCGGCCCGACGGCGCGTGCCGCGCTCTCGCTGCCTATGCCAATGCAAAGCGTTATCAGCAGAAGCAATCGCATGCAGAAGAAACTCCGCTACGGTTTTGCGGCGGGCAGGTGGTCGGCCCCTTGCGTGAGCCACTCGAGGTTGAACCGCGCTAGCGTCAAGCGGTCACCCGCGAAGTTGCTCCGCTCGGCTCGACCGTAGAAGCAAAGGATCGTTCCCTGCTTGCTCACGGCGATGTCGCTGTAGGCGCTCCAGCCGGGCTCGACCACCCGGCTCACCGGCCAGGTCGTCGCCTCATCATAACTCAGCTTCACCGACATATTCTTGCGATCGCGATTTTTGCCAGGCTCTTCCTTGCCGTCGGCCCGCGACAGGTTGTCGGGATTCGAGAACAGCATGCGGTTCTTGTCGCTGGTGGCGGTCGTCGAGAGCCGCACGATGCTTCCCATGCAGATCGGCTCGACGAGCGGCTCGTCGAACTTCGGCGTGCTCCAGCCGGTCGCGCCGTCGGGGCTGATCGTGACCAGGCGGCGCTGCGCCTTCGACTCGCTGCGCACGTTCAGCATCACTCGGCCGTCTGCCAATTCGATCGCCACGGTTTCGTTCGGATTGATCCACTCGTCGGTGCAGGGAACGGCAATGTCGCCGGCCTGCCAGGTGCGACCCTGATCGTCGCTGTAGATGGTCGCCGTCACGCTGGGGCGATGTGCGCCGCCGCCGGTACCGGTCGACAACCAGATCGGCACGATCAATCGACCGGTGCGCAGTTGAATGCCGTGATCGGGTCCGGTGGCCAGGACGGTCCAGTCGTACACCGAACGGAATTTCTCGAACGCGCCGGTGATCTCGACCGGCGTGCTCCACGTCACGCCGTCATCCGTGGAACGGATATAGAACGCCCGCATGTACTCCAGGCAGAACAGGCCGTGTAGCGTGCCGTCGCGATCCGGAATGAGCACCGGGTTGTTGTAGGTGACATCCTCGGCGCGAACGTTCTTCAGTCGCAGGGCGGCGGCATTCTTGGTCTTGGGGCCGGCCACCTCGGGAAACTTCGTCGGTTCGCTGAAGGTGCGGCCGTCGTCGGTCGAGCGCCGCAGCAGGATATCGATCGCGGTCCAGTCGCCGCCGGCCTTGCGTGCTTCGCACCACGCCAGCACTGTGCCGCGCGCGGTCACCGCCACGCCGGGGATATGGTAGTAGGCGTAGCCGCCTTGGCCGGCGACGAACAAATCGATCTTCTCGAATGTCTCCGCAGCACGGCACACGTTTGCTGCCAAGATGACAATCGCCGCGCAGTTCAGCGCAGCGCGATGAATGGAATGAATGGCGTGCATCGACAGGTTCCCCTCGTTTGCTAGCCAGGCGGGACGCTTGCCCAGGTGGGACAATGCGCGTTATATTATTATCCACCGGTTGATAAATAAAGTGTTTTCAAGATATTTTTGGAGCGGCGGATGGCGACGTCGCAGGGGCCGCGGATTGTGGAGGTCGCCGAGGAGATCTTGTCCGACATCCGCCGGCGGAAGCTGCGTCGCGGAGACGTTTATCCCGACACGATCACCACCGCCCGCCGTCTGGGGATCAGCGGCACCACGGTCAATCGCGCGCTGCAACTGCTCGCGCAGCGCGGCATCGTCCAGCGGCGGCAACGGCAAGGCACGATTGTGCTGGCCGCGGGAAAGCGGCTGCAAGGCGCCCCGTTGGAGCGAGTGCACATGGTGGTGCGGCAGGATCACCTGCATGCCGAAGGCCTGTGGGCCGAAGGAGTGCTGCTGGGCCTGCAAGGGGCGCTGCCCGGCGTGGAGCTGCAATTCAACTTTCGCCCCGAAGTCGACGAAGCGGAGTACGTGAATCGCTTGATCCACGAGGCCCTTTCCTCGCGTCAGCGCGCGGGACTGGTGCTGTTCCGCTCGACGGTCGTCGCGCAGCGGCTGGCCGCGGCAAGTGGCCTGCCAACCGTCGTGAGCGGTACGCTGCAACCGTCGATCCGCGGCCTGCTGAGCGTCGACCGCGATCAGCGGCAGATCGGCGTGCTGTTAGCTGAGCACCTGCTGAGCGCCCGCTGCCGCCGGTTCGTGATCGTGATGCGCGATCGGCTGGCGGCCGGCGATCACGACATGGTCGACGGCGCGTTGGCAACACTGGCCGAGGCCAAAGTGCCGCTGGGGGCCATCACGCTGCGCTGCTTGCCCAACGATCGCGACGCGGTGGCCGCCGAGGGGCGAACGTTGCTCGAGGCGAGGCGGCAACGCATCGGCTGGTTGTGCCGCTCGGAAAGCCTGGCGGCGGGCATCGACGAGGCAGTGGCGACGGTCGCGCCGTCAAAAACCCGCCGAGCGACGATCGTGGTGGCCGATACGGCCCGTGACCCGTCGAGCGACATGCCGTATCCGTGCATCGAGCCGACGATCGGCGCCGCGCAATGGGGAGCATCGCTGGGTCACATGCTGGCGGCTGCCGCCCGGGGCGAACGCCTCGATCCAACCCGGCTGATCATCCCAGTGCGTTTGCGGCTTCCCTAGATGTCGCCGGGCAATGCGCCTTACCGCATGCCTTAGCGTGCCGGCCAGTTCAGGTGGCGGTGCAGAAAGTCGAACGTGCCCACGCCGTGGATCGTGTGCGGGCCGTCGAAGTATTCGATCTCGGTGCGGTCGGGAATCTTCAAATCGACGTACAGCAATCGCACCTTGGCGTATTCGAACGCCACGTACTCGTCGAGTCCCACGCCGTCGCGGTGGCCGCGCTCGACCATGAACGGCCGTGGCGCGATGAGCCCTGCCATCTCGGCATAGTTGAACGTGTTCGCCAGGTTCCACTCGGGCATTTCCCATTCGTGGGTGCGCATGTAGCTCCCTTTCCAGTCCATGGTCGTGTTCTTCCAGATCCATTCGTTGAAGTCGCCGGAGCAGATCGAGAGACAATGCCCTTCGACCAGCGCCGGCACGCGCATCGCCGTCTTGCCGCCGTAACTGAGGCCGTAAAAACCGATGCGTGCCGGATCGACCATCGGCAGGCTCGCCAGCCAGTTCACCGTCTGCTGCTGCTGCGGCACGATGAAGCTCCACAGCCCGAGGCCCAAGGGGTTCGCCTTGCGCACGATCATGCGGAACCGATCGCGGCCAATGTACGGGTTCTGCGGCGAGTAGGTGATGAACCCCTGCTCAGCGAGCTTCGCAGCGAACTGGTGATAGAAATGCTCGCCCGGTTCACTAGGCTCAATCGTGTCGGTCGGCCGCCCTTCCAGCCCATGCTGACACACGACCACCGCCCGCCGCTCGCCCGGCTTGATGTCTTTCGGCACGAGCAGAATGCCATAGGCGAACACGTCAGGAAACACATCGAGCACCA
>DATAXP010000125.1:0-66373 GCA_036272935.1 Pirellulales bacterium
CGACAACGGCGTTCACTCCTCCGCACGACCGACGGAGCGATTGTCGAGACTCACGGCCCCATGCCGCATTGGCGAGCATCGAATCGCAGCCCCAAGAACTTGGGCCGCCGATGCCACGCTTGTCGCCTCGACGAACTTTTCATGGCCGTCCTTCAACCGCTCCGGCCGCCGTCGACTGCGAGGTATTCAATCAAACCGCAGGACAATGGTCGAGCGCAGAAGTAGGCCATCAACGGTCGACGGTTGCCCGGCCCACGTCGCGAAGTGGCACCAAGCCCGGGCGCCGGAGCGGGATGTGAGGTCCGCCCAGCGGAGTGGCCGCCGGAGCAACCGCGCGGCGCGGTGCAGCCGGCGCGACCGGCGAGAGCCGAGTTCCCCAACCCAGGCGCATCACGTTGCCGCGCCAGGTGACGGTGTGGCCGAAGATGGCCGGCAGCCACATCATCCCTGCGATCAGGTCCTTGAGCGTCAGCAGCGGCAGATGCGCCAGCCGCGGCCGGCTGCCGCGCATCGTGGTGATGTTCACCAGATCGACCAACATCTTCACGAGCACGGTCGCGGCCAGCACCGGCAACCACGACGCTCCCATGCACAGCACCGCCATCAGCGCGACGCACACCGGGTTGCCCAGCAACTCGATGGGATACGACCAGGGAGACAGCCGGCAACGCATCGCGGCGTGGCGGAACGTGCGATTCGCGAGCGCATGCCACGACCAACGTGTCTGCACGCCGCGCACCGGCAGCGACGACATCTCCAGCCGCCAACCCGCGCCGCGCAGTGCCAGGCCGAGCACGTAGTCCTCGGCCGCCACCTGCCGCACGCGGTCGAAGCCGCCGACCGCGTCGAGCGCCGTGCCGCGGAACATCATTCCCTTGCCCATCACCACGTCCCAGCCGGTGAGCGCGTTGACGAACACCATCAGGTAGCCGCTGAGATCGGTGAGCTTGTAGTTTTCCAGCGCAGCCGGCACGGTTTCTTCGCCGACGCCAACGACCGGCTGATACACCAGCCCGACGCGCGGATCGCGGAAGGGAGCGACGAGATGCTCGATTTCGTTGGGGCGCACCACAACGTTGCTGTCGCTAATTAAGCAGAATTCGTAGCGCGCGTGAGCGTACAAGGCATCGAGATTCTGCACTTTGGGGTTTCCGCACACGGCACCGGGAACGACGACGAACTCGGCATCGATCTCGGGATGCCGCGCGAACACGCGCCGCGCCACGGTGAGTGCGGGATCGGCGGCATCGGCTGCCCCGAGCACGATCTGGAAGCGCGGATACTCGAGCGCCGCGAACGATTCGAGATTGCGCTCGAGATTGTCGTCGACGCCGCACAGCGGCTTGAGGATCGTCACGCCGGGTCGATAGGAAGGATCGTTCACCTGCCGAGCCTGCGCATGCCGCTGGCGACGCATCCAGCGCGCGGCCAACACCACGCCCAGCAGGTGTAGCGCCAGGCCGATGACGAGAATCAGGCTAAAGAAGATCGATCCGGCAGGCACGGCGAAATTCTCCCCAAGGGACGCTGGCGACAGCTCGCCGAAGCCGGCTCCCCCTTTTGGACGGCGGAAAGGTACCCATGGAGCCGCCAAAACAAAAGCCCGGATGGCCTGTTTTGCAAACAAAACAAGCCATCCGGGCAGCGTACTGCTCGGTCGCTATCACTCGGGCAGTGGTCGGCTAGCTGTCGGCCGACGCACCCGAAGCGGCTAACCTCCGGCGGTCGGAGGGGCCGACGGCGGAGCTGGTGGCGGCATCGTTTGCGGAGCCGCCGTGGGCATGCCCGCCTGGCAATTGTTGCACGTGTAGCATCCACTGTTGCACCCGTTGCGACGCATCTGGCGATGCCTCCAACCGGCATGGACATCGACAGCGGTAAAGCAGCCGACGGCCAACACCAAGGCGGTGGCCCAAAGACGTTTCGTCATAGCTTTCTTCTCCTCTTGCATGGAAACATCCAAAATCGCCACCGCCGCACGGCCGCTCCGTGACAGGCGTTCGATGGCTAAGGGCCCAGTGGGAATGCACGATCGATGCCGAGCAAGCGCAGCGAAACCGTACCGACGGTGTCTGCTCAGGCTGTAAATCCAGGGGATAGAGGGGTTTGCTCATCGGGAAAAAACAGCTTTTTCGCTGGCGTCGGCCTCAGCGCTCGCGGAGACTGACTGTCGAGCCACCTCTCGAGCTGCCGACGCGCTCGCTCGCCTTGATCGGTCGGCCGGCTGTGACCGAGTGCTGGCATGCGGCATCAAAAATGCATTCGGCTGATTCGGACGGCGGCAACAGTTACCTGAGCCACGACTTGACGAACAACCACGAGAACAACGGCGAGCGACCGGTCATGGGCAGCAAGCAACATCGCTGGACCCCGGCATTGATCCGCGCACGCAGCGGACGCGTGGCGATGGCGGGCCTCGTGGCATTGCTGGCCGGACTTGCCGCGGCGGCCGGCGCGCGCTGGCTGCTCTCGGAAATCGAATCAGACGATGAGGCGGCTATCGATGCACTGTCGAGTGACGAGTGCTGCGCGATGCGGCTAACGACGCTCGAAGCTTCCGATCCTGCATCGCTAACGCTCGCCGCACGGCTGGGGCGCGAAGCGGATGCGTCGGAACATCCGCTCGATCCCGGCATGGCGTGGGCACGCGACGCGATGGCGCGGCTGAACGAGATTCGGGATTACTCGTGCACGCTCATCAAGCGCGAATGGGTCGATGGCCAACTCCTCGGTCCGCAGCGCCTGGCCGTGAAAGTGCGCCACGAGCCATTCAGCGTCTACCTGCGGTACGAGACTCCGCGCGCCTTGTGCGGACAAGAGGCAATCTATGTTGCGGGACAAAACGACAACAAGCTCGTCGGGCACCTGACCGGGCTGAAGCATCGGCTGCTGGGAGCGGTGAGCATCAATCCGATAGGGACGGCGGCGATGCGCGGCAACCGCTATCCGATCACCGAGGTTGGCGTGCGACGAATGCTCGAGCGCGTGGTCGAAGTGGGCGAGTGCGAACGAGCCGCTGGCACTTGCCGCGTGCGCTATCTCGACGCGACGACCATCGACGATCGCCCTGCTTCGTGCCTTGAAATGATCCATCCCGAGCGCGAGCCGGGCGTCCGCTATCATTTGGCCCGCGTGTACGTCGACGACGCGATCGGTCTGCCCGTTCGCTTCGAGGCGTACTCATGGCCCGAACAGCCCGGCGAGACTCCGCCCTTGGTCGAGGAGTACACGTACACGAACCTGGTGCTGAATCCGGGATTTGACGATCGCGACTTCTCGCCGGAAAATCCCCGCTATGGTTTTGCGCGCGGCGGCGCCGACCGGCTCGCCCAAGACGAGCGAACCGTCGAGCGAACCGTGGCGCCCGGGCCATCGCGCAGCGAGCGCCGTGGCGAACACCCAGTGATTCAATAGGCCGTTTAGCCGGTCGCCGCGGCGACCGCGTTTCGTATGGCCATCGACCAGACGCTGCTGCAAGGCGGGGAAGAACTTCAGCACGCCCGTGAGCAAAGCCTGGAGCGCACGCGCCCAGCGGCGGAAGTGCCGGGCTTCGAGCCGGTGCGCTCGCTGGGGTCGGGCGCCTACGGCGAGGTGTGGCTGGCCATCGAGCGCAACACGCGCCGCAAGGTGGCGATCAAGTTCTACACGCATCGCGGCGGGCTCGACTGGTCGCTGTTGAGCCGCGAGGTCGAGAAGCTGTCGTTCCTGTTTGCCGACCGGTACGTGGTGCAGTTGATCGACGTCGGCTGGGATGCCGATCCGCCGTACTACGTGATGGAGTTCGTCGAAGGCGGGTCGCTGGCTGAGCGTTTGCGGCACGGGCCGTTGCCGCCGGACGAGGCGGTGTCGCTGTTCCACGACGTCGCGGTGGGCCTGGTGCACGCCCACGGCAAAGGGGTGCTGCACTGCGACCTGACGCCGGGCAACGTGCTGATCGATCAAGATGGCAAGCCGCGGCTGGCCGACTTCGGACAATCGCGGATGAGCTACGAGCAGACGCCCGCGCTGGGCACACTGTTCTACATGGCCCCGGAGCAGGCCGACCTGCACGCCGTGCCCGATGCGCGCTGGGACGTGTACGCGCTGGGCGCGCTGCTATACGCGATGCTCACGGGCCATCCGCCGTATCGCAATCCCGACACCACCGCCCAGATGGCCAAGGCGGCCGATCTCCCGGGGAAGCTGCGCACCTACGTGCAACTGCTGCACACGCTGCCGGCGCCGGTCGAGCATCGGCGCGTGCGCGGCGTGGATCGCGAGCTGGCCGACATCGTTTCGCGATCGCTGGCCACGAACCCCGCGAAGCGTTATGCCAATCCGCAGGCGGTGCTCGACGCGCTGCGCGCCCGCGAGCAGCGCCGCCGGCGCAGGCCGCTGCTGGTGCTGGGTGTGCTCGGACCGGCGGTGCTGATGCTGGTCATCGCGGCATTGGCGGGGAACGCCGCCTGGGTGGCGTTCCAGCGTTCGGAACAGGCGCTCATCGCGCGATCGATCGAGAACTGCCGCTTCGCGGCGCGGTTCGTCGCGTTTACCACTGCCGGGCAAATCAATCGCCGCTGGTACATTTTGGAACGCGAGGCCTCCGATCCTGATTTCCGCGCCGTCGTGCTGCCGGCGCTGGGCAGACAGGCGGGGAGCCCTGAGCGGGAAACACTTCAACAGACGGTCGCGTTCCTGCACGCCACGCATCCCGAAATCAGCGCGGCCCATTGGTTCCTGCTCGACGCGCGTGGGATCGAGTTGGCGCGCAGCCCGTTCGATCCGGCGCTCGTTGGTCGCAGCTTGGCCCATCGCGATTTTTTCCACGGCCTCGGGCGCGATCTACCGGAAGACACGCCAAACCTGCCGCCGATCGAGTCGCCGCATCGATCGCATCTGTACGTGGCCGACGACGGCCAAGAACGGCGCATGGCGCTCTCGGTGCCGGTGTGGGACAGCAACGATTTGGACCAGCGCAAGGTAATTGGCGTGCTGGGCATCTCGGTGCCGCTGGGGCACTTTGCCGAGCTGCACATGACCCAGCAAGATTCCGGCGAGCAGATGCCGGTGCTCGTTGACGATCTGCCCGACGGCTGTCATCCGCCGCGCCGCGGAGCGATCCTCGAGCATCCGCAGCTCGACGAGGCGCTGCGTGCCGTGAATACCGCCTGCCCGCAACTTTATGTCGACGCCGCGACCGTTGAGCGGATGGGGCGACTGCGATCGCTGCGCACGCAGGAAGAATCGCCGGCGGTCGACAAGCAGATCGACGCCCTGTCGGCGACCGACGATTATTTCGATCCGCTTAATGACGGCTACACCGGACGCTGGCTGGCGGCATTTGAGCCGGTGATCGTCGCCAACCGGCCCGAAGCGACACGCGACACGGGGCTGGTGGTGATCGTACAGGAACGATTCGACGCCGCGGTGCTGCCGGCCCGGCAGTTGGCCGCGCGGCTGTTGCGTACCGGCCTGATCGCGTTGGCCGTGGTGCTGGTGGTGATCACCGCGCTGTGGGCGTTCGTTGTGATCGTGTTAAACGATGCGCCGCGAGTTCGCCGGGCGCAGCGTCGGTTGGCACAGGCTTTGCCACTGCCAGGGGCCGCCCAAGAACCGAGCACCACGGCCACGACAAGCCAAGGCTCGGCGATAGAATGAGGCGGCACGTCAGTTTAGCCGGCGGGCTCGCCCGCCGCGTTTGCTTCTGACCGCTTCTTCATCACGAAAGGATTACCCTCATGCCCATCAGCACTTCTTCCGCGTTCTGGGAAAAGGATCTCATGTCGGGTCACGGCACGATGACCGTCGGCAACGACGCGTATCGTGGGCCGTACTCGTTCAAGTCGCGATTTGAAAAGGGGTCCGGCACCAATCCCGAGGAGCTGTTGGCCGCCGCGCATGCCGGCTGCTTCTCAATGGCGTTCAGCCATGCGCTATCGCAGGCAGGCCATGTGCCCGACCGCGTTCAGACCACGGCCAAGGTGCATCTCGACAAGGTGGAAGGCGGCTTCGCGATCACGAAGGTCGAGCTGGTGACCGAAGGCAAGGTTCCGGGCATGGATCAGGCGGCATTCCAGAAGACCGCCGAAGAAGCGAAAAAGAACTGCCCGGTGTCGAAGCTGTTCGCCGGTGCGCAGATTTCGCTCACCGCGACATTGTCGAAATAGCTCGTTTAGCCGGCTCGCTTGCGAGCCGCGTTTGGCGCGGAAGCGCAAGCCCGCCAGCTAAACATCAACTATACGTCGCAATTTCGACCGATTTTTTCGGTGCTAAGCGGCTTTTTTCCCGCTCGTCGCCGTGCGAACGCCTTGCCCTGCGCTTTGACGTTTGTTCACTAAACGCCATACTGAAGAGGACGCGGCACGGCCGTTGCTCCACCTGGGGAGATTGGGGTTTCTCTCGTTCGGGAGGTTCGCATCATGTTCCGGTCGACGATTGCGGCAATGGCGGTGATGGCGGTGGGCGCGTCGCGAGTGCCAGCCCAGGATTGGGCGGCCAAGATGTTCACCGACACCAGCCACAACTTCGGCACGGTCGCCAAGGACGCGAAGACCGAGTTCCGCTTCACGTTCAAGAACATCTACCGCGATCCGGTACACATCACCGGCGTGCGCACCAGTTGCGGCTGCACGTCGCCTACGGTGCTCCGTGACACGGTGCCATCGCTCGAAACCGGCGAGATTCTGGCTCACTTCAACACCGATCGCTTCACCGGCCAGCGCGGCGCCACGCTCACCGTCACCGTCGATCGTCCGCAACACGCCGAAGTGCGGCTGCGTGTCGACGGATTCATTCGCAGCGACGTGATGGTGCGCCCCGGGAGCGTGAACTTCGGCAGCATCACGCAGGGGACCGTGCTCGAGCAGACCGTCAGCGTCGATTACACCGGCGCTTCGCGCGATTGGAAAATCACCGGCGTGCGCAGCAACAGCCCGTATTTCGAAGCCAAGCTGCTCAATCCTTCGACCAACACGCCGCGCGGTTCGTACCGCGTGTTCATCAAGCTCAAGGAAGGCGCCCCGCCGGGCTACGTGCAAGACGCCGTTACCGTGACCACGAATGATCCCACCACGCCGCAGTTGCCGATCGGCGTCGAAGGACGCATCCTGCCCGAGTTGTCGGTCAGCCCGCAGACCTTGGTGCTGGGGACGGTGCCGATGGGACAGAAGATCACCAAGCAGATCGTCGTGCAGGCCAAGCGGCCGTTCTCGATCGTCGGCATCAAGTGCGACGATCCGTCGTTCGAGTTCAAGCTGCCCACGACGAGCGAGCCCAAGAACTGGCATGTGATTCCGATCACCTTCGATGCCCGCGACGCCGGTAAGCTGGTCCGCTCGATCCACATCGAAACCGACCTGGGCCGCTCGGCCGAAACCGATCTGCCGGTCCACGTCGAAGTGCTCGCCCTGGCGAATAAGTAAGGGGTAGCAATTAGCAGTTAGCGATTAGCAATGAGCCGGCTAGCTGCTAACTGCTAGTCGCTAATTGCTCTTTATTTTCCAGCACGGGCTGCCGACCAACAGGCTCCGCGGAATGGCCGGGCCGAACGCGGCGTACCGGCTATCAAGCGACCGCGGACTGTTGTCGCCGAGCACGAAAAACTCGTCGGGTCCCAACGTGTACGGCTGAAACAGCGCCCGGGCCGTCGACCGGTTGCGCGGCGTCGTGAGCTGCGGCGGATGCGTGTAGTACACGTCACGCCACACGCGCAGCTCACGCACCTCGACGAAACCACTTAGCGGCCCGATCGCGAAAGGCTCGCTGCTCGGCTCCGTCGTCAGATCAGAGGTGTCGAGGTCCATCTGATACAGCGACCGTCCGTCGAGCGCGATTTCGTATCGTCGGTCGAACAGCGATACCACCAGCGTATGTTCGCCTTCGCCGAGCGGAATGGTGCGCTTGAGTATTTCTTTACCATCGCGGTACAAGATGAGTTGCTCGTCGGAGGCCCGAAACGTCGCGTCGAACACCGTTGGCGGGTCGGTGGCGCGCACCACCCAGGTTGCATCCGAGGAGTGCCGTACTCGAAACGTCAGCATCAGGTCACGCATCGGATGCAGATCCCGAATCGGCAGCGTCTGGTTGTAGCCGTAACGATCGTCGACCGGCGCCTCGACAACCCTGTGCGGCGGAGCGGCTTGCCGGTGCTCGTGGTGATACATGAGCCAGTCGGCAAGCGAGTGGATCGGATGGTAAACGAACGCTTGGCCTTCGCGCTTCCAGCCGGTGTAGTTGCTATCTTTCCGCCAGCGCGGCTTGGCGTTCGATGTCTTGCCCGGAGGATAATCGGCGTCGTGTACCAGGATCGCCATTGCCTGCTGCTGCGCGAGGGTTTTGCGGGCGAGATAGCCGTCAATGTACACGTCGCCGCCACGCAGCAGGATGCGCTCTCCCGGCAGGCCGACGACGCGCTTCACACCGAACGCCCCCGGGCGATCGGGCAGCCGGCAGGTGACCATCTCCCACCGCTCGGGCGGGCGCAGCGAATAAATGCTCCGTGCCACCAGCACGCGGTTTCCCGGATGCTCGGTCGCCGCCTTCAACTCTTCGGCATAGCCACAGTTCGGGCAGACGACGCGCTGGCCGTACTGCGGCGGCCGCTCGGCGTCCATCGCGTAGCGGAACCCGCAATCATGGCAGGTCACGTCGCAGTGCGCGCCCAATAGCGCCGGAGCCATCGAGCCGGTGAGGATCACGTGCCATCGCGCCAACCACGTCGACACGACGAGGCAGCCGATGGGAACCATCACCAAGACGCGAACGACGCGGCGCACGCCTGAGCCCTCGTTCGCTTACTTCTCGTTCCCTGTTTCCAGCACGGCGAGAAATGCCTTTTGCGGGATGTCGACGCTGCCGATCGACTTCATCCGCTTTTTGCCTTCACGTTGCTTGGCCCAGAGCTTGCGCTTGCGCGTGATGTCGCCGCCGTAGCACTTGGCAGTGACGTTCTTGCGCATGGCCGAGATCGTTTCGCGGGCGATGATCCGACTGCCAACCGCCGCCTGGATGGCGATCTCGAACATGTGCCGTTCGATTTCGCCGCGCAGCTTTTTGACGATCGCCCGGCCGCGCCGGTCGGCATCGCGCCGATCACAGATGATGCTCAGGGCATCGACGCGCTTCCCACCGACGAGAATGTCCATCCGCACCAGATCGGCTTCGAAGTAGCCAATCAGCTCGTAGTCCATCGTGCCGTAGCCGCGCGTGGCGCTCTTCAGCTTGTCGTGAAGATCATAAATCACCTCGGCCAGCGGCAGGTCGTACACCAGCATCGCCCGGCTGGGCCCGAGATACTCAGTCCGCTTGTACACGCCGCGGCGATCGGTACACAGTTGCATCAGCGCGCCGATATTCTCGGCCGGCAGGATGAAACTCACGCGCACAATCGGCTGGCGGAACTCTTTAATAAGCCCCGAGTCGGGCACCTGCTGCGGATTGTAGATCCGCATCGTCTCATCGGCCGTGGTGACAATTTCGTAAGTGACGTTCGGCGCGGTCTGCACCAGGTCGAGGTCGGCCTCTTGCTCCAGGCGCTGCTGGACGATCTCCATGTGCAGCAGCCCCAGAAAGCCGCAGCGGAAACCGAAGCCGAGTGCGTCGCTGGTCTCGGGCTCGAACTCGAAGCTGGGATCGTTGATGCTCAGCTTGGTCAAGGCTTCGCGCAGCTCCTCGAAGTCCTGGCCGTCCGATGGATACAGGCCGCAGAACACCATCCGCTTCGGCTCCTGGTAGCCGGGCAGCGCGGGGGCGGGATTGTTGCCCGGCACCGACACGGTGTCGCCGATGTGCACCTGGCTGAGGCTCTTGATGTTGCAGATCAGGTAGCCGACCTGGCCGGCCTGGAGCGTGTCGCACGCTGCGCGCTGCGGAACGAAGTGCCCCAGCTCGAGCACCTCATGCACTCCGCCGGTCTTGAGGAACCTGATCTTCTGGCCACGCTCGACGGTGCCGTTCATCAGGCGGACGTAGGTGATCGCGCCGCGATACTCGTCGTAGTGCGAGTCGAACACCATCGCTTGCAGCGTCGCCTTGGGATCGCCGCCCGGCGGTGGGACGCGATCGACGATCGCCTCGAGCAATTCGTCGACGCCGACGCCGCTCTTGCCGCTGCACCGCAGCACTTCGGCAGGGTCGATCGCCAGGGTCGCCTCCATCTCGGCAATCACTTCGTCGGGCCGGGCATGCACCAGGTCGACCTTGTTGAGCACCGGGATGATCTTCAGGTCGGCCCCCATCGCGGCGTAGGCGTTGGCGACCGTTTGCGCCTCGACTCCTTGGAACGCGTCGACCAGCAGCAGCGCCCCTTCGCAGCACGCCAGGCTGCGCGACACCTCGTAGTGGAAATCGACGTGGCCGGGAGTGTCGATCAGGTTCAACTCATATTCTTCGCTCCCACGCTTGTAGCGCATGCACACGGCGCGGGCCTTGATGGTGATGCCGCGCTGCCGCTCGAGGTCCATGTCGTCGAGCAGTTGCTCCTGCATCTCGCGCTTGGCCACGGTGCCGGTGCGCTCGATGAGCCGGTCGGCCAAGGTGCTCTTGCCGTGGTCGATATGGGCGACGATGCAGAAGTTGCGGATGTGCTGGCAGTCCATCGAAACGCGGCGGGCAAGCCCGCCGGCTAAACGGTGTTCATTGGTGGTTTTGTTTGTTGCGTGCTGCACGGGCCAGGCCGGCGGCGCCGATGTAGCCGGCGTCGCCGCCGAGCGTGGCGTACTCGATCGCAACGCGCTCGGCGGGAATCGGAAAACAGCGTCGTCGAACTTCCTCGCGAATCGTTTCCAAAAACCGTCGCCCCAGCGGCTCGCGCTCGCCGCCGAACGTCATCGCGCCGCCGATCACCAATGCCGCCGGATCGATCGCATGCACGAACGTCACGCAGGCGATGCCGATGAACCGGGCCGTCTCGAGCACCAGACGCAGGGCCAATGTGTCTTCCGCCTCCGCTTCCTGGCCGATCATCATCGGCGTCAGTTCCTCGCCGGCCGCCACGCGACCAGCCAGCGAGCTGGGTACCCCGACCGCCAATGCCTCGGCGGCCCGCTTCACCAGGGCCGTGGCACTGGCGTATGCCTCGAGGTGGCCGGTCTGACCGCAACCGCACCAACGGGCGTCCTCGTGCCAATCGATCACCGTGTGTCCAAGTTCCGCCGCATGGTAATTTTCGCCGTCGAGCAGCCGGTCGTCTATGACGATTCCGCCGCCGATTCCCGTGCCGAGCGTTAACATCACCATGTTGTGGTAGTTGCGCCCGCAGCCGACCCAGAACTCGCCGTAGGTGGCGGCCCCCGCGTCGTTGACATACGTGATGGGCAGGCGGCACACCTCGGCCACCCGGCCGACGATCGGAAAGTTCTCCCAGCCTTGCAGGTTCGGTGAATCGAGCAGCACGCCGGCCGTCACGTCCATCGGCCCCGGGGTGCCCAGTCCGACGCTGGCCACGTCGGCCGGCTGCAACCCAGCCTGGGCGATTGTATCGAGCACCCCCTGGCCAATGCGCCGCGCCCCGGCCAACGGCCCCGCGGCCCGATCGGTGGGGACCGAGAGCCACGACATCGGCCGCCCCAGGTCGTCGACGACGCCGATCTTCACGTTCGTGCCACCGACATCGGCACCGACGAACAACGGCCGCTGCGCTTCCTGGGCAGAAATGAACCGTCGCTGTGCGGACATGAACGATGGATCGATGGACAAGCTCGGACGGCAAAAACCCGCGTGACACGAGTCCGGCAAGTATACGGCGAAAGCGCCGAGCCGATAAGCCGGCTTTTGAGCGGTCAGCCGCTGCCGATTGCCAGCCCAACGCGCCAGCGAGGGTGAAACGGGTATAGCGTTCTCCCTCGCTGGCGCTTCGGGCTAGTGTTTGCTGACCGCCGAACGCTGATCGCTAGCCGAGCGGCTTAAGTGTCAGCACGGGCCACATGCGGCCGTCGTCGTCGTGCCACAGGCGATGCTTGTCGTGCAACTGCGCGACAAGATTATCGGTGTGCCCTTCAATCAAGCGGCGATCATCGAGTGCGCCGATCTCGAATGGCCCACGGGCGGCGACGATCCCGCGCGCACCTTCGAACTGCACCACGAACGGATCGCGAATGTCGATCCTGGTGCACGGTTCACCTCCGACATCCCAACATCCCTGACCATAACGCGCCAGCACGTCGCCGCGCGGATTCAACAGCCGGTCTCGCTCAATTCGATACTGTTCCTCGGGGCCGGCCGTGATCGCGACGCCCTGCCCCTGAAAGCGTAGGCGTAACATGATGGGCCTCCTTTCGGTAAAAAACCTTGGGAGGCTGAAATTAGCAATGAGCGTGCCAAAGGAGCGGGGAAAATTGCGCGTTAACAACGAAGTTTAGCCGCGGGGCTTGCCCCGCGCGTGGCGAGCGACGCGGCCAAATGACAATTGACCCTAGCCGAAACGCTTCGAGATCTTTTCCACCGCCGGCATTGCCTTGGCCAGGTCGTCGACGACCATCACCGGATGAATTTCGATCGCCGCGTTGAACGCCAGGAACCACGGCTCGCACAGCGCCGGAATCTGCGACGCCTCGTGCATGTCGACGAACAACATGCCGGTGCGCTGGCCATTGGTGTCGGTGAAGTAGGCCGCCTCGGGCTTGATCTCTTCGAGGATCGCACGGATGGTCGAGCCGAGCTTGCCGGCTTTCGCTGCCGCGTTCCCCGCCTCGACCGGAATGTTTACCTTCATCAAGAATCGCATCGCGCCACCTCCTTGAGCTTCGTTACTGATCGTATCCCGCAAGCCGGCGTACCCACACGTTGCGAAAGCGTACCGGATTCAGATGATCCTGCAAGACAAGTTGGATTTCGCGCGTCGTGCCTTCCGTTTCGGCAGCGTGGTGCACGAGGATGCCATTGTGGAACAACGTGATCCGCGCGGGCTCGACGACTTTGTCTGCATCGTGCTCGTCGAAGCGCGGCGCGAAGAACACGATGTCGAACGATTGCCACTCGCCTGGTTTCTTCGAGGCATTCACCAACGGCGGAAACTTGTGATACAGCGCCGCCGCCTGGCCGTCGGCGTAGGTTTCATTCTCGAACGAATCGAGGATCTGAATCTCGGCGTGACCCGTGAGCGACACGCCGCTGTTGCCGCGCTCCTGGCCGTTGCCGCGCGGCTCGTAGGGGGTTGCCCATTCAACATGAATCTGGCAGTCGCCGAACTTTTCTTTCGAGAGCAAGCTGCCCGAACCGGAGACGACCTCGACAAAGTCGGTATCAATCTTCCACGTCGGCTCCGTGAGCGGCGCCCCCTTGGGCGTGCGCGGACGCATCTGCCAGGCCGACAAATCGAGTGTGTCCTGTCCTTCGCGAAACCCGATCAACACGACCGCGTCGCTGGGAGCCCGCGCGGAGCCATCGCAATCTTCCGGCTTGCCGGGGTCGATGATGCGCGGCTTGGGGCGCGCCTTGTCTCCCGTGCGCCACACGCCGCCGGGGGTGAACGGGCGCTCGGGCTTCGTTGAGGGTGCGGAATCGTTTTCGCCGCCGTGGACGGCGCCCGCCAGCAGCAGCAACGAAGTCCAGCAAAGTATGGGCAGCCGCAAGCGATTGAACCTCGTCACCAATTAAAGGATTTCCTGGCCCCAGATCGTTATAACCTCCGTCTATGCCATTAGGTGGTAAGGTTGGCTACAATTGCAAGAGCGCGACTCACCGCGCCCTTAGGTGCCGAATGATCAAAGAGCTCCACTTCAAGAACTTCAAGATTCTGCGCGACGCTCGTGTTCCACTTGGACCAATGACGCTTTTGGTTGGCCCCAATGGCAGCGGAAAGTCGACGGTTCTAGAAGGATTGCGACTACTTCACGGAAACGCAGGTTTAGACTTTGCCGAACTAAAGACGATCGGCAGCGATGTGGAAACGGTCGAATTGAGCGCCCATTTAAGCGGAGTCGATGCTGGCGTGATCACTTTGCGTCAGTGGGGCAAAACCCCGGATAAAAATAGGGTAGGTAAGGAGCTCGTTAATCGCGAGCAGTGCGACGCAAACCGCATTCAGAGCGAGTTGGCAAGCATCAGAGTGTTCGCATTTGATCCCCGAAAGATTCAACAGCCCGCTCATCTGCAAACTGTTACTACTCTTGCTGAAGATGGTTCTGGCCTTGCAGCCGTACTCGACGAGTTGAGCAGCAAACATTACGAGCGGTTCGACGCGCTCAACGCCGAGGTAGCTCGTTGGTTTCGCGAGTATGACCGAATCATGTTTGAAGTTCCGTCGCCGGGTCAGAAGTCGTTCATGCTTCGTAACAAACGTGATCACCACGCCATTCCCGCAAGATTTCTCTCCCATGGGACATTGGTCGCGCTAGCGATCCTTGCCTTGGCCTACTTGCCGAATCCTCCTACGACCGTCGGAATTGAGGAACCGGAACACGGTGTCCACCCGCGGCTACTCCAGGACATCAAGGACGCCCTCTGCCGGCTGGCGTTTCCAGAAAGCGTCGGTGAGACGCGTCCGGCCGTGCAGGTCGTTGCGACGACGCACTCGCCGTACTTGCTCGACATGTTTCGCGACAGTCCAGAGGATGTGGTCATTGCAAACCGCGATGCGGATGGGGTCAGTTTCAATCGGTTATCCGAACTTCCCAACATCCGGCAAATCCTTGGTGAGTCGCCGCCACTCGGCGATTTGTGGTATAGCGGAATCCTAGGCGGTATTCCCGCGCAGCCATGAAAGTGGCGTTCATCAGCGAGTCCGACGGCGACGAGGCCGCGCTTGCGATCATCGTCGAACGCTTACTGAACGAAACCATCCAACATATCTCGCTTAAGGCACGGCCTAATGGCTGGCCCAATGTTTTTGGTTCGCTGGCAGCGATCTATCGCCATCTTTACTACCAGACCGATGCAGACGGGCTTGTTCTCGTCGTCGATTCTGACGATACGTTGCCTCACGCCCTTGAACACGGTGAGCCGGGTCGGCAGCCGGCCGACTGTCGTCTATGCCTGTTGAAATCAGAGCTCTCTCGCCTAAACGCCAATACAACGGCGCTGCCTAACCGCAAGCCGCTTCGAACCGCAATTGGCCTCGGCGTGCCGTCGGTCGAGGCGTGGTATCTGGCGGGGGCTGATCCACACGTGAACGAGGCGACTTGGGCCCGTACGATGGGCCAGCCATCGCGTCCATACGATCGCCGCGCTCTAAAGCGGAAGGCGTACGGTACGGATCGCCTTCCAGCTCGGGCGGTCGAAAAACATCTTATCGCAGCACGCGAGTTGGTTTCGCGTCTTGATGCGGTTGAGCGGCTCTTTCCCTGCGGCTTTGGCGCTCTTGCCGCCGATCTACGGGCGTGGCTTTCCTAACGAGCTGCCGCCAGCCATGCGGCTCATGCCACGAGTTCCTTGATGACCTTCGCCTGCTCGACGCCGGTGAGTTTTTGGTCGAGCCCTTGGTAGCGGAATGTGAGCCGCGAGTGATCGAAGCCCAGCAGGTGCAGCACGGTGGCGTGGAAGTCGCGGATGTGTACCGGCTCCTTGACGATGTTGTACGAAAAATCGTCGGTCTCGCCGTAAATGGTGCCGGGCTTCGAGCCGCCACCGCACATCCACATCGTGTAGCAGCGTGGATGATGGTCGCGGCCATAGTTCTCGTGGCTCAGACCGCCCTGCGAGTAGATGGTGCGGCCGAACTCGCCGCCCCAAATGATGAGCGTTTCGTCCAGCAGGCCGCGATCTTTCAAGTCCTGAATCAAGCCGGCGCACGGTTGATCGACGTCGCGGCATTGATCGGGCAGGCGCCCCGAGACGTTAGCGTGCGTGTCCCAGTTGTTGTGATAGATCTGCACGAAGCGGACGCCGCGCTCGACCATCCGGCGGGCCAGCAAGGCCGTATGGGCGAACGAGCCGGAGTTGTGAATCTCCTTGCCGTACAGTTCTTCGGTGCGGGCCGGTTCCTTCGAGAGATCGACCAGCTCGGGGACGCTGGCCTGCATGCGGAAGGCCAGCTCGTACTGCTGAATGCGCGTGTGCGTTTCGGGATCGTGCAGGGCGCGGAAGTTCATCTCGTTCAGCGCGTTGAGGCCGTCGAGCGAGCGGCGGCGCACGTCCATCGGCACGCCTGGAGGATTGTTGATGTACAGAATCGGATCGCCGCCTGTGCGGAAGCTCACGCCGGCATGCTCGCCCGGCAGGTACCCACTCGACCACAGCTTGGCACTGATCGCCTGCACCTGCTCGGTGTTGGTGGGCCGGGCAACCAACACCACGAAGCTCGGCAAGTTCTCGTTCAACGAACCCAGGCCGTACGAGGCCCAGGAGCCGAGGCACGGCCGACCGGTGAGCTGGTTGCCGGTCTGCATGTAGGTGATGGCCGGCTCGTGGTTGATCGCCTCGGTGTGCATGCTGCGGATGAAGCACATCTGGTCGACCATCTTGGCCGTGTGCGGCAATAGCTCGCTGACCCACATGCCGTTTTGGCCGTGCTGCGCGAACTTGTACTTCGACGGGGCGATCGGGAACCGCTTCTGGCCGCTGGTCATGGTGGTGAGCCGCTGCCCCATGCGGACGCTGTCGGGCAGGTCCTTGTCGTACCACTCGCCCATCACCGGTTTGTAGTCGTACAGGTCGAGCTGCGAGGGGCCGCCGACCATGTGCAGATAAACGACGTGCTTGGCCTTGGGGGCGAACGAAAGCACGGGGCGCGCGTTGGTCGCCGCGGCCGCGGTGTTGCCGAGGCCGGCATTGCCCAACAGCGACGCCAGCGCCGCGGCCCCGAGCGCGTTACCGCCCTGGCCGAGGAAATGCCGCCGGGTGATGTTCTGCACGAATTCAGTTTGGGGGTTCATTGATGATTACTCTCTCTTTTGCTCATTTTCGTCGTCGCCGGCCGGATTGTCCGTTGAGCAATTCCAAGCTCGTGACGAGAAGAATGTCGACGATTTCCATATGGCCTTCCCCCGATTTGTCGTCGGGCGTGAGCACGACGATGGTTCGTCCATTCGGCGTCCTGGCTAGGCACTCCGGATGCCGAACCTCAAGGCTGCGTCCATCTGCCAGATGCATCGCGAACGGATGGAACGGTCGCGCCGTGTGAAGCTCTTGAAGACGTTCGAGAGTCACTGAGAATGCCCTCTCACTTGTTCAGCACCTCATCCAAATTCATCAGCGAGTTGCCGAGCATCGTCCAGGCGGCGAGTTCCGGGACGTTCAGCGCGGCGGCCGGCTTCGATTCGCCCACGATCACCAGTTTTTGCGCGTCGTCGGGGTGCGATTGGTAGTAGCTCAGGAAATCGAGCAGCGTCTGCTGGGCAATCACCGCTTCCTCGGCACGCAGCGGGCGGGCCAGCAGCCGCCGCGCCAAGGTGTCGAGCCGCTTGGCCGAGGCCGGCGAAGCTGCGAGCACGGTCTCGGCCAGGTGCCGCGCCGCCTCGACGAACTGTTCGTCGTTCATCGTCACCAGGGCTTGCAGCGGGGTGTTGGTGCGCTCGCGACGGACGGTACACTGCTCGCGACTGGGGGCGTTGAAAATGTCCATCGAGGCCGGCGGGGCCGACCGCTTCCAGAACGTGTACAAGCTGCGGCGGTACAAGCCTTCGCCGGTGTCGTGTTGGTAGAACCGGGTGTTGCTTCCGGTCATGGCGACCGCTTCCCACACGCCCTCGGGCTGGTACGGCTTCACGCTCGGCCCACCGATTTTCTCGATCAGCAGGCCGCTCGTTGCCAGGGCGTAATCGCGCACCATCTCGGCATCCATGCGGAAGTGCGGTCCGCGCGACAGCAACCGGTTCTGCGGATCCTTTTCGAGCTTCGCCGGAGTGGTGATCGCCGCCTGACGGTACGCGGCCGAAGTGACGAGCAGCTTGAACAGTTGCTTCACGTCCCAACCGTCTTCGCGAAACTCGACGGCGAGCCAATCGAGCAGTTCGGGATGGCTGGGCAGCTCGCCGGTGGTGCCGAAGTCGCCTGCTGTGCGCACCAGTCCGGTGCCGAACACTTCCTGCCAGAAGCGGTTCACCGTCACGCGCGCGGTGAGCGGATGCTCGGGCCTCACCAACCACGAGGCGAGGCCGAGCCGGTTGCGCGGCAGCTCCGGCGGCATCGGCGGGAGGATGTCGGGCGTTTCGGCCGGCACCTCGTCGCGGCGCTTGTCGTATTCGCCGCGGAACAGCACGTAAGCCATCGCCTCGTCATCGCGTTCGTTCATCACGTGGGCGATCGTGCCGCGCGTCTTGATGGCGTTCTCTTCGACCTTGAGCTTCTCGAACGCCGCCGTGGCCTTGCGATACGGCTCATCGAGCGCCGGCAGCCACCAGCCGTACAGCTTGTCCAGGTCGTCGCCCTTGCGATGCTTCGCCGGGCGCGCCACCTGGAACGCCGCGCGGCGCGTCTCGTTGATGAACGCAATCTCGCGCTGGCCAAGCTGCCGGCCATAGATGCGCAGATCCTGCACAAGCATGCCGTCAACGCGGTTCCCGCGGTTGCGCTGGCCCACCTTCAGCGGCACTTCGCCGCGCGTCGTGCCGCGCAGGCTGTTCACGGCGATGCCCGTCTTTTGCGGCTCGCCGTTGACGTACAGCTTCAGCCCGGCGGCGGTCGCCGAGCCGTCGTAGGTCATGAAGACGTGGTACCAGACGTTTTCCTTGAGCTTGGTCTTTGCCGAAACCTTGATGGCGTTGTCGGGCCATTGATGGATGATGTGCGACGCGAGCTGGCCGTTCTCCAGCCACAGGTCCCAGCCGCGATGCACCGGCGGGTCGCCCATGCGGGCCATGATCGCCCCGCTGGCGTTGGCCACCGGCAACTTGACCCAGGCTCCGGCGCTGAACGGTTGCTTGGTATCGAAATCGCCGACGTCCGGTAGTTCGATCACCGCCTTGTCGTTGACCTTGAACGCGTTGCCGATCAGGTGACCCTTATCGCTCGCCAATGGCGCGGCGAGTTTTACTTCGCGTGGCTCTCCGGCAACGGTGGCGTGAATCGCGTCGCCGTCTTTCTCATCGAGCGCGGCGACCAGGCGCAAATCCTTGGTCGAGATGCGTCCGGCGACCATCTCGGGCGTGGCCGTCTCGAGCCAGGTGTCGAATTCTTTGCGGGCCGCTTGCTTGCGATCGTCGATTTTCGCCTGGGCGGCGATGATCTCGCCGGCCAGCGCCGTCCAGCGGGCGCGGTCGTTCTCGGCGGGAATCACCACGATCGGCGGCGTGTCCTTGACGTTGCCGTCCTTGGCCGCCTGCGTGGTGTTGTTGAAGAACGCCGCCATCTCGTAGAACTCGCGCTGCGTGAGCGGATCGAACTTGTGGTCGTGGCAGACCGCGCAGCCGGCGGTCAGCCCCATCCACACCTGGCTGGTCGTCTCGGTGCGATCGCGCGTGTACAGCACCAGGTACTCTTCGTCGATCAGCCCGCCTTCGCTGCTGGTGATGTTGCAGCGGTTGAAGCCCGAGGCGATACGCGTATCGAGCGTGGCATCGGGCAGCAAGTCGCCGGCCAACTGCTCGATCGTGAACCGGTCGAACGGCATGTTGGCGTTGAACGCGCCGATCACCCACTGGCGATACGACCACATCTCGCGGAAGTTGTCGATGTGGATGCCATGTGTGTCGGCGTAGCGTGCGGCATCGAGCCAGTAGCGGCCGCGATGTTCGCCCCAGCGCGCACTGGCAAGCAGGTTGTCGACCAGCTTCTCATACGCATCGGCCGACTTGTCGGCGACGAACGCTTCCACTTCTTCCGCCTTCGGTGGCAGCCCGGCCAGATCGAGGCTCAGCCGGCGCGCCAACGTGCGGCGATCGGCTTCCGGGGCCGGCTCGAGTCCGCGCTTCTCCAACTCGGCCAGGATGAATCGATCGATCGGCGTGCGCACCCATTTTTCGTTCTTCACCTGCGGAGGCTCGGCACGCACCGGGGCGATGAACGACCAGTGCGGCTGGTACTCAGCCCCCTCGGCAATCCAGCGGCGGAGCGTCTCCTTTTGGGCTGCCGTCAGTTTCTTGTGCGAATCGTTCGGCGGCATCATCAGCTTGGGGTCGCCCGAGGCGATGCGCACCACCAGCTCGCTGTTCTCAGGGTCGCCCGGAACGATCGCCCCGGAGTCGACGGCCGCTTCGCGCTTGTCGAGCCGCAGGTCGGCCTTGCGGCTGGCGCTATCCGGCCCGTGGCAGGCGAAGCATTGCTCGGAAAGAATCGGCCGCACGTCGCGGTTGTATTGCGGCTTCTCGGCAGCGCCGGCGACGCTGGCCAGATAAAGCCACGCAACGAAGGTCAGTATCCGCGTGGGGCAGGCATTCCTGCCTGCCGACCTCGGCAAGCGGCAGAGGCAGACAAGAATGTCTGCCCCACGCGACACGCGGTAGGCGATTCGGACGATGGGCATGGCGACGGACCGCTGGCGAGCCAGCGGAAGAAGGCACGGGCAAGGTGGGAAAGACCAACCGACGGCACGGCGCCCGTCGGCCGCCGAACCTCCAGCATACCGCGGATTTGCAACCCTCGGCAAGCAGTTTTGATAGTAGACGTCCCTCTCCGAGGGACGAAATGCAGCATCGCGAGTCGACACTGGGGCTACAACATCCGCAATCGCACAGTTCGTCCCTCGGAGAGGGACGTCGACGGTCGTCCGTCAGCCGGCGGGGCTGGTTGCCAGGAACTTCAGCGCGTCGAGACTGGCCAGCACGTCGGAACAGCTCACTTCCTGCCAGCCCGACAGCTTATGCCGCAGGATCGCCAACTTGAAGCTTTCGAAGGCCTCGGCCAGATCGTCGGGCAATTGCCGCAGCGATTCGAACGGGCTCGGCACGTCCTCGGCGGGTGCTTCGTCGGCTCTCGGCGAAGCATCGAACGGCACCGCGACCGGATCGCCATACTCGTCGGCGGGCGACGCGGCCGAGTCGTCCGCGGCAGGCTCGCCGGGCACACGCACTTCATCGAGGGAAGGCCCCTCCGTGGGCACGTAATCCTCGTCCACTTCTGCCGACTCGTCGAGCGTCTCGTCGCTTGGCGGCGCGGTGCCGCCGAAGGCTTCGTAGCGCTCGGCGCGCATCTGGGAGATCGACCAATCGTTCTGTACCGCCCCTTCGAGCCATAGCTCGGCATCGTTCCAATCGAGCGCCGCCTGGAAATGGCTCCAATACAGGCCGGCGAATGTCTCGTGCTGTTGATGAAAACGTTCGTACACCCGGCGCAGCCGGCCGGCATGCTGAGAGCTGACGTGGCCGACGCGGCGGCTCCACGCCTCGTCGGAGTACTGCTGGCTGGACGCTCCCGAGGCCACGAGCGCCTCGCGCCATTCATGGATGATGCGTCCCTTTTCCCAGTTGGTCGTGCTGACCAGCCGCTGCCATTGCCCCAAGAAGGTGCGAGAAGTTTCGTCCGCCGTCGCCGCATCCAAGCCGAATTCGGTTTCCACGCGCGAGTGTCTCCATGCGCCGCAGTGCATCGTGCCAGAATTGGGAGCGGCAATTCTAGCGAGCGGCCGGCTGCAACGTCGCAACGAACTGGCCATAGCCGCGCCACTGCGCGATGGGCAGCCACATAAGTGCAGCCCAGGCTGCCGACTGCACACGATGAAAATTATGTGCGGCCGACACGGCACGTTGGGGATAACCTGTCCGCTAGGCTGGCGGAGCAGGATCGGGCGGCGGAGGCGCGGTCTCGCCCGCCTTGAACCCACACGCCTTGTGGGTGCCGTCGCAGAACGGTCGCCGCGATGATTGGCCACAGCGGCACAGCGATACCGTCGGTTTGTCCGGATTCGTGGCGAACCGGTTCCCCAAGTGATCGACAATCGTCACCGGACCTTCAACCAGAAACGGACCATCGACCCGGCAACGGATGGTGACTTCGGCCATGAATCGCACTCCCTCTGGCGCTAGGATTGAACGAGTTCGGCGAGATTCTAGCGCGCGGCACGCAGTTGGGCAAACACAGCGCAAGGAGCCTGTTGAGAATTGATGGTCGCGGCTGTGGGAGGCGATTCCTATCGCCAAATCCTGCGCAGATGCGTGGCGCCGGTCGGCGAAAGGATTCGCCTCCCACATCTTTCACCTACCCCAGTTGGTAATTCACTGGATTAACGATGCCGGACGTGCTACGGTGATAACCGACTCTGGGGGGAGTCAACCCACGCATTCGCGCAGGGAACGATTGCGCGAATAATGTTCTCCGGGCGGTGCCATGGACGCATCGATGAAGGCCGATGGCCGGCTGATGCTCGTCAGTTGGTTTGGTTGCGGTTTCATTCAACCAGCACCCGGCACGGTCACCTCCGGGGTGATTGTGGTCGGCTACGCGTTGTTGTGGCTGCTGATCGATGCGACCGTCGGTCCGGTAGCACCGGTAGAGCAGAGTACGGCTTTGGCGATTTTTTCGCTGGCGATGTTTCTGGTCGGCACGTGGTACGGACCGTGGTCGGTCGAGTATTTCGCGGCGAATCCGGTCGCTCGGAGCTATGGCAAGAGCCTCGAGTCGGCCCAGCACGATCCCAGCGCGTTCGTGCTCGACGAGGTGGCCGGACAGGCGTTGGCCCTGGCCTTCGTGCCGGCCGAAGGAATTGTTGAGCTGCTGGTGCTGTGTGTCGCGGCATTCGTATTCTTTCGGCTGTTCGACGTGCTGAAGCCGTGGCCGATCAAACACCTCGAACGGCTGCCGGGCGGCTGGGGCATCTGCGCCGACGACATGCTCGCCGGCGTGTACGCGGGGGCCGCCAGTTGGTGCGTCGTTGACGCCTGGCGTGCGCTGGGTGCGTAGACGCGCGGGGCAAGCCCCGCGGCTAACCGACGTTTGGATGCCCCTGGAAAAAACAGGAAATTGTTTTGAATTTGTTTGACACCTGCGCGGCGGAACATAAATAATCGGCACGTCGAGGTGATTTGCGATTCACTGCCCGGCTCCGGGCGGTGCATCAGGCTCAAGCGACGGGGGTCGCTTGCAGTCGCGGGGTTTCGAACAGCCGTTACCAGTTAGGCGGGAGGTAACCGGCAGTGAAAATGTCGCGTACGGTCATGTATGCCGTTCAGGCTGCGCTCCAGCTTGCGCAATCGGACGGAAGCCGGCCCATCCCGTGCAGCCAGATTGCCAACCAAGGGCAGATGCCCGAGCGGTTCCTGCTGCAAATTCTACGCAGCCTGGTGACGCACGGCATCTTGCACTCGACGCGCGGCGTCGACGGGGGCTACGGCCTCGATCGCTCACCCGCGGAAATTTCGCTGCTCGACATCATCGAGGCGGTCGAAGGGCCGCTGGTGTCGTTGCCGTTGGAAGGAGGCAGCGAAGAGTTGCAGATTCGGCTCAACGATGCCGTGTGCGGTGTCAACGCGCTGGTATCGCGCGAGCTGGGTTCGATCAAGCTGTCGCACCTGCTGGCTCCCGCCGTCGTGAACAATTCCGAGCCGCAGCTCATCGCCAGCGAGCGCGTGCTGACGAACTAGCAGGCTACGGACTACAGGCTACAGGGTTGCTGAGTCGACCCACATGGCTGCTTGCCGGCCGTAGCCCGTAGCCTGTAGCCTGTAGCCCATGCCCGACGCCGATCTGCTCCGACGCCAGGAAGCTGCTCTTCGCATTGCCCGCGAAGCAGGCGACCTGACGCTGCGCTACTACCGCACGACCGACTTCGCCGTCGAGCTGAAGCACGATGCCACGCCGGTCACCGTGGCCGACCGGCAGGCGGAGCTGCTGTTGCGCGAGCGGATCGCCGCCGAGTTTCCCGACGACGGCGTGTTGGGCGAAGAACATGGCGAGCTGCCTGGCAGCTCGGGCTTCCGCTGGATTCTCGATCCGATCGACGGCACGAAATCGTTCGTCTCGGGAGTGCCGCTGTACGGGGCGCTGATCGGCATCGAGCACGGCGGACGCAGCGTGGTGGGGGTGATCCACATTCCCGCGCTCGGCGAGACCGCCTACGCCGCCACCGGCCACGGGGCATGGTACATCGGCCCCAAGGGGGATCACATCCGGGCGCGTGTCTCTGAAAAGCGCCGGCTCGGCGAATCGTTGTTCTGCACCTCCGAGATCAAGACGTTCGACCAGACCGGCCGGCGGGCAGTGTTCGATCGGCTGCAGTCGGCCGCCTGGCTCACCCGCACCTGGGGCGATTGCTTCGGCTACCTGCTGGTCGCCACGGGCCGGGCCGAGGTGATGGTCGACCCGAAGATGAACCTCTGGGATTGCGCCGCGCTACAGCCAGTGCTCGAAGAAGCCGGCGGCACGTTCACCGATTGGCAAGGCAGGCCGACGATCTACGCCCCCGAAAGCATCGCCACCAACGGCCACATACTGGATGAAGTGTTGGCAATCGTCGCCGGGTCGCGGTAGCAGTAGGGTGGGCTATCCCGACCGCCTGTTCTCGCGCATAGTGGGCGAAGCCCACCCTACTTGGCTTGCGCCTTTTCCTTTGCTTCCTCCGCCGGGTCGTCGGTCCAGATGCCGTCGAGCATGAGGTTCGCCATGCGCGGTCCCTCGGCGGTCATCGTCACCCAGACAATGTGATCGAACTGACCTGCTGCCGGACCGGCCAAGCTGCTTCCGCCGCCGGTGGTGGCCAGCGTGTAGTAGCGATGCGAGCCGGATCGGTTGACCGCATAACGATGGTGATGCCCGGCAAACGCGGTGCGCGGCCGATCGCCGAGCAGCGATTCCATTCTCGACCAGTTCGCCAATGGGCCGTACTGCCACATCGGCTTGTGGATAAAGATGAACGTCCACCGCACCTTGGCGTTTTCGCGCAGCACTTCTTCGGCCCACGCCAGTTGCTCGTCGCTCAAGTGCCCCGGCTTCAACGTGCCGACCGTATAGTTGGGCGGGTCTTCGCTGTTGAGCACCAGCAGCAGCACGTCGCGATAGACGAAGTGGTAATAGGTGCGGCCGAATTGCTTTTGCCACAGCGCCAACGCGGACTCGTTTTTCAGATCGTGGTTGCCGGGAACGTAAAAGAACGGCATCTCCAGTTTCTCGACGGTCCCGTTGAAATCGCGCCATTGGGCTTCGGTGTCGGTATCGCCCGAGTGCGCGCCTTCGATCAGGTCGCCGATCGACATCACGAACTCGGGCTGCAATAGGTTCAGCTTCGGCATCGCGCTTTCGAACACGCCGGGGCGATGGCCGCCGGTGCGGTCTGAGACGATCGCGAATTGAAACGTTTGGGGATCGTTGTTCAGCCGCAGGTTCGTCCACGGGTTCTTCTCTTCGACGCGGATCGACAGTCCCGGCGGAGCTTCCGCTTCCGGCTTTGGAAACGCCGCTGCACGAGTTGCGATTGCCAGGACTACGGCGGCGACGAAGCAAAGATAGCGCATCGAACAACTCCAACGAACGGGGCGATACGAAACGAGGCCGTACGAACGGTCAATCTGCCAGATGATGCCGCGCGGCGACCGGCCGCACCAGCGCGTTGGCCACCAGCGCCACGGCCAGCAGCCCCGCCATCAGGTACATCGTCGTGTTGTACAACGTGCAATACGGATCGGGTGTTTCCGGCGGCGACAAGGCCAGCAGCTTGGCGATCGTCACCGACTTGGCTGCGATGAGCTGCGGCAACTGACTGGGCGAGGCGCCGAACTCGGCGGTGAATTTATCGGGTGGGATCGTCGCGCTCAGCCCATGAATCGCGCGGCCCACCGCATGATCGCGCAGCGAAGTGATTGCCAGCGGCCCTAGCACTCCCGCCGTGCTCCATGCCGTCAGCAGCCGGCCGTGGATCGCCCCGACATAGCGTGTGCCGAACAGATCGGCCAGGTAAGCGGGGATCGTCGCGAAACCGCCGCCGTACATCGTGAAGATCGTCATCGTCACGGCGTAAAACGCCGCGAGCCAGGCCACGCTCGGCGACACGCTCATCCGCTGAGCAATCCACGGAATCGCCAGGTACAGCAGCGCTCCGGCGCCGAAGAAGATCGCATAGGTTTGCTTGCGGCCGAGATAGTCGGAGGCGCTGGCCCAGAAGAACCGGCCGATCATGTTGAACACGCTGGCCATCAGCACGTAGGTGACGGCAAAGCCGCTGTCGACGACGCTCGGCAGCGACGAGCCAAAGATTTCGCTGAGCATGGTCTTGGCGACCCCCAGCACCGCGATCCCTGCCGTGACGTTGAAACAAAGCATCAGCCACAACAGATAGAACTGCGGCGTGTGCAGCGCCTGATCGACGTCGACATTGCCCGACGAGATCATCCGCCGCGCCCCCTCGGCGGCTGCCGGCGGCGACCACCCTGCCGGGTGCCAGTCGGTCGCCGGGATGCGGTACGACAGCGCCGCAGCGAGCATCACCACCAGGTACACGCTCCCCAGCACCCAGAACGTTTGCGCGGCGCCGTTGTGCCCCGTGCCAACGACGTACACCCCTTCGGCTGTCGGCACGAGCAACTGCGATACCTCATTGCTCCCCAGCAGCACCACTTCGCGCTGGCGGCCATCGACCTGGGCAAACCGCTTGCCTTCGATGGTCGTGAGCTGCACCGCGCTATGATGCCCCAGGAATTGCGGTGCCCGGTAGAAGGTGCGCATCAGCGCTTCGTTCAGCGGGGCAGCGATGATCGCCCCGCCGCCGAATCCCATGATCGCCAGCCCCGTGGCCATGCCGCGGCGATCGGGGAACCAGCGGATCAGCGTGCTCACCGGCGACACATAGCCCAGCCCCAGACCGCAGCCGCCGATGGCCCCGTATCCCAGGTACAGCAGCTCGAGCCGATGGAGGGCGACGCCCACGCCGCCGATGATCAGACCGCCCCCCCAGCACACGGCGGCGAGCATGCCGACGGTGCGCGGACCGACCTGCTCGAGCCATTTGCCGCCGACCGCGGCCGCTAGCCCCAGGAACACGATCGCCACGGTGAACACCCACACGACCTGCGAAAGCGTCCAGTCGTCGGCGGCACTGGCGACGACTCCGTGGACCTTCACCAGCGCCGGATTGAACACGCTCCAGGCATATACCGATCCAATGCACAGATGAATCGCCATCGACGCCGGCGGCACGCGCCAACGGTTGTAGCCCGGCGGCGCGACGATCGCCTGCTTCGAGAAGAAACCGGTGCTCGACATCAATGTGCAATCCCCCAGGGGCGCGGCTTTGCGGTGCGAATTCAAAATTGATGGTAATCGATGCCGCGGGGTTCGTCGTCAATACCCCATTGCACCTGACAGCGGCGACTGTAATCACCTAAAATGACGGTATGGATGCCCCTACCCCCGAGCAACGTCCCGCCGCGCGTGTGCCGACCGTCGTGATTGTCGGCCGGCCGAATGTCGGCAAAAGCAGCCTGTTCAACTGGTTGGCGGGCAAGCGGCTGGCGATCGTCGACGACAAGCCTGGCGTGACGCGCGATCGGGTAAGCCATCTGCTGCATGTCGATGACCGCTATTTTGAGCTGTTCGATACCGGTGGCATGGGGATCGAAGATGTCGACAACCTGACCGAGCACGTCGAGCACCAGATCCAGTTGGCGATCGACTCGGCCGCTTGTGTCGTGCTGTTGGTCGACGCCCGGCTGGGGCTGGCCCCGCTCGACCAGCATGTGGCCGAGCGGCTGCGGTCGCTGGCGGTGCCGGTGATCTGTGTGGCCAACAAGGCCGACGCCCCTTCGCTCGATACGCAAGCCCACGACTTCGACCGGCTCGGTTACGGCCCGGTGCTGCCGGTCAGTGCCCGGGAGAATCGCGGCAAGGAAGCGCTGCTGGCGGCGATTCTCGAACGGCTTCCCGCGCCGAGTGCCGCCGATGCGGCTCCCGAGGAACCGTTGATGAAGCTGGCCATCGTTGGCCGGCGAAACACCGGCAAGAGCACGTTCGTAAACTCGCTGGTTCACGAAGAGCGGATGATCACCAGCGAAGTGCCCGGTACCACCCGCGACAGCGTCGACGTGCGCTTCGAGCTCGACGGCAAGGCGTTCATCGCCATCGATACTCCCGGGCTGCGGCGGAACAAGAGCATCACGACCGATATCGACTTTTACAGCTTCCACCGCGCCCAGCGGAGCATTCGCCGGGCCGACGTCGTGTTCCTGTTCTTCGACGCCGCCGAACCGATCAGCCGCGTCGATAAGCAGCTCTGCGGGTACATCGACGAGAACTACAAACCGTGCATCTTCGTGGTCAACAAGTGGGACCTGTACGCCGGCCAGGTGGCGACCGACGACTGGGCCCAATACCTGCGCGACACCTTCCGTTCGATGCTGCACGTGCCGATCGTGTTCATCACCGGCCAGACCGGCAAGAACGTGAAGGCGCTGGTCAACCACGGCCAGATGCTGTTCAAGCAGGCCCGCGAGCGCGTGAGCACCGCCGATTTGAACCGTGCCCTGCGGGCGATCGTCGATCGCAACCCGCCGCCGCTATCGAAGAACCGGCGCGTGAAGATTTACTACGCTACGCAGGTCGGCACCGAGCCGCCAACGATCGTGCTGGTGTGCAACGAACCCGGCGCCGTCAGCGACAACTACCAGCGCTACCTGCTCGGCGCCTTCCGCGACGCACTGCCGTTTGCCGAAGTGCCGATCCGCCTGCATCTGCGCCAGCGCAAAGCTGCTGAGCGCGGCAGTGGCGACAACGCGATCGACGTGGACACTCCCGACGCAGCGACTTACGGTTCGACATCCGAGCTCACCGACGCAGAGTAAACGTGCGAGGCACCGGCCATGGCGACCAAAGTCCCGGCAACGATCGACGATCTTTACCGCGTCCGGGGCAAGGCGGAACTGATCAACGGGGAAATCGTCATGATGTCGCCGACGGGGGGACTGCCGGGATACGCGGGGACGGAGATCCTGACGAGCCTGCGTGAGTACGCGAAAAAGACCGGCCGAGGATACGCGATCGGCGACAACATCGCTTTTGTCGTCGATCTGCCCAATCGCCAATCGTTCTGTCCCGACGTCGTATTTCATCCCGGCCCCTTGACGATGAAGTTCCTCGACGGGGCGCCGCTCCTCGCGATCGAGGTGCGCAGCGAAGGCGATTACGGTCCTGCAGCCGAGCGCCAGATGGCCGCCAAGCGAGCCGATTACTTCGGCGCCGGCACCCAGGTAGTTTGGGATGTCGATCTGCTGCACGACGAGCGCATCCGCGTGTATCGCGCCGCCGCGCCGACCGAGCCGACCGTCTATCGCCCCGGCCAAACTGCCGAGGCTGAACCTGCGCTACCGGGCTGGATGTTCACGGTCGACAAGTTGCTACCTTAATCGAGACTCGAGGTGCGCATGACGAACAAAGAGATGGTCATCGAGGCGGTTCGCAAACTTCCGGACGAGGCTACGCTCGAGGAAATCAGTTCCGAGGTGGCGCTATTGGCTGCCATTCAACGCGGCGAAGAAGCGGCGGATTCCGGACACGTCGTGCCGCACGAGGACGTTAAGCAACGAGTGGCGCGATGGCTTTCCAGATAGTCTGGACCGACCCGGCACTTGAAGCGCTGAAGGCCTTGATCGAGTACATATCACGCGACAATCCGGCGGAGGCTGAACGCTTCGGAAACAAGATTCTTCATCAGGTCGATCTGCTGGAGCACTCGCCCTTTCTTGGGTCGCGTGTGAACACAGGCTCGAAATCCCATATTCGCGAGACCGCCTGCTTTCCGTATCGGATCTTCTATCGCGTGGTCGAAGAGGCTGGTCGGATCGAAATCCTGACACTTTGGCACTCGTCTCGTGACGAACCGCCACTGCATGATTGAACATGCAATCCATTGATCCATCGTTAAGGCCTTGCCTCCATAGCTCATGATCATCGGCGTTCCCAAGGAAGTAAAACGCGACGAGTACCGCGTGGCGATGCTGCCGGTCGGCGTCGAGGAACTGACGCGTGCCGGACATCGCGTGCTCGTCGAGACCGGCGCGGGGCTCGGTTCAGGCATTCCCGATGAACGCTACGCTGAAAATGGTGCGACGATCGTCGCCGAGCCGGAAGAGCTGTTCGCCGCGGCCGACATGATCGTCAAGGTCAAGGAGCCGCTACCGGTCGAGTGGCCGCGGCTGCGATCCGGGCAGATCGTGTTCACCTATTTCCATTTCGCGGCCGATCGCAAGCTGACCGATGCCATGATCACCGGCGGCATCACCGCCGTGGCGTACGAAACCTTGCGCGACGACCGTGGCACGCTGCCGCTGCTGACGCCGATGAGCGAAGTCGCCGGACGGATGAGCATTCAGGAAGGGGCCAAGTATCTCGAACGTCCACAGATGGGACGCGGCATTCTGCTGGGCGGCGTGCCGGGTGTCGCGCCGGCGAACATCCTGGTGCTGGGAGGCGGAGTGGTGGGGGCCAACGCGGCGAAGGTGGCAGCCGGCTTCGGCGCCAACATTGCCCTGTTGGACGTGAACATGGACCGCCTGCGGTATCTCGACGACGTGATGCCGCCGAACGTCGATTGCTTGTTCAGCGATCGACACACAATCCGCGATTACCTGGCCCGGGCCGACCTGGTGATCGGCGCGGTGCTCATTCCCGGTGCGAAGGCGCCGCGGCTGGTCGAGGCCGACGATCTGAAGCTGATGCAGCCGGGGAGCGTGATCATCGACGTGGCAATCGACCAGGGAGGTTGCATCGCCACCAGCCGGCCGACCACGCACAGCGAGCCGATCTACGTGATCGACAATGTGCTGCACTATTGCGTGACCAACATGCCCGGCGCGGTCGGCCGCACCAGCACCTACGCGCTGTGCAACGTCACGCTGCCCTGGGTACTGGCCATCGCCCGGCGCGGTTTCGATGCGGCCGTTGCTTCGCTCAAACCGCTGGCCCGCGCCGTGAACGTCATGCAAGGCCGGGTTACCAACCGCGCCGTGGCCGAGACTTTCGCCCTGCCGTTCGACAGCCGGTTCGATGTGTGACGACGTTCGACGTCGCTAGTTGAACCAGGCCGCGTAGGCCACGGCCATCGGGTCGTTCATCACCGCAAAAAACCGCCCCAGCACGTCGAAATCGACCGGCGGCTCGTCGGTAAAGTACTTATCGTCGAGAGGCTCTAATCCCACGCCCACGATTTTCGCCGGAGGGTCGTCGAGAAAGATCTTTAAGTTCAGCCGCTTGTCGCCTCTTGCCAGAAACGGCGGCAGCGTCCGCTCTCCGTCAAATAACTTTCGCGCCTCGGTCATGCCGGCCAGCCAGGCGTCGATCATCTCGTCGCGCACCGGCAGCCCTAGAACGCCGGTCTGTTTCGGGTTGGGAAGCCACTCGTGATCGTCATCGGTTTCGGCGCGAATGTATTTCCAAGTTTCGTCATTCAACGTCGTGATCGCGACGAAATGTCTGCGGAACTGGCCGAGACGCCGCGGCTCCTGGAACCTGGTCTCTCGCGAGATTTCGCTCCATCTTTCCCGGCGCTCGTCGGCGTCCCCAGCAAACACACCTTTCGGCTTCGCGAACATTTCTTGTGCCGTGAGCTGAAACAGGCGCTCCGCGTCGAATGCCAGGTAAGCGTCGAGCATGCCCATCAGCAGATGGCAGTACGCCCGCAGCCAGGCGACGTCACCCCGATCGAACGCGACGAGGAACTCGGGATTGTCGTCGAGAAAGGCGAACTGCTGCCGCATGGTGATCTTTTTCAAAATATCGATCAGCTTGTCCCCGGCGTGCCCCGAACCGGTCAGATCGAGCCGGATCAAAGCCAGCCGCAGCGGCAGCTTCACGTCATCGCTGGTCACTTTGCTGAGCGTGGCCTCGGCCGCGGCGAGGTCGCGATCGAAATCGTCGAGCATGCGGCGCAGGTCGGCATACGAGATCGGCGACGGCGCGTCGTTGGGCGGCACCGGTAGGCGCAGGAAGGGCACATTGTTGTGCTCGGTCTTCACGCCGTATTTGTGCAGCGACTGCCCCAGGCGTTCGACGCCCCGCACAATTTGCAGCACGCCGAGGCCGAATCGTGCGGTGTCGTCGCCAGCATCGGCGGCCAGTGCCGCTTCGAGCGCTCGCTGCCCCTCGGCAAGATTTCCCGCGTAAAGATATTTTTCGACGAGCGCTTCCGCTGCTGTGGCCGAGCAGGGGGCCAGCGCCGGAACGACGATCAAAACAGTCCATCGAAGCAGTGACGACGTGTTCACAAAGCCCCCTTGCTAGCGGAATGTCACTTTCCGAATGTCGGAGCACGATTATCGAGCAATGTGTCGGGCCGCACAACGGCCCACATCAATGGGGACAGTGCCGCGACGGTCGTCGCCGCTGAACCGACGTTCCGGTATATTGGCGAGCATGGCGCGTGAGACGATCTTGCAATCCGGCGACGACGAGCCGCTGGCCGAAGCCCGCGCCGAGCTGCCTGTCGAGGACGACCGCGACCTGCGCCCGCAGCGCATTCGCGACATGGTGGGCCAGCGCGACGTGATTGCCCGGCTCGACATCGCGCTCGATGCCGCTCGCAAGCGGGGCGAAACCCTCGGGCACATCCTGTTCGACGGTCCACCGGGGCTTGGTAAGACCACGTTCGCCATGGCCATCCCGCGCGAAATGGGCACGAGCCTGCAAATCGCCAGCGGGGCGGCACTGACGGCGCCAAAAGATATCGTGCCGTACCTCACCAATGCCGAGCAAGGGTCGGTGCTGTTCATCGACGAAATTCATCGGCTGCCCAAGGCGGTCGAGGAATTCCTGTACCCGGCGATGGAAGATTTCCGCATCGACATCGCCCTGGGCGAAGGAGTGAACGCGCGGACGATCAACATGCAACTGCGGCCTTTCACGCTGATCGGGGCCACGACACGCAGTGGCCTGCTATCCGCTCCGCTACGCGACCGATTCGTGACGCGCGAACATCTCGACTTTTACACTGTCGAAGAACTTGCGCAGATCGTCGCACGAAATGCCGCCAAGCTCGGCGCAACGATCGATGCCGACGCCGCGCTCGAGATCGCCACGCGCAGCCGCAGCACGCCGCGCTTGGCGAACAACCGCCTGCGCTGGGTGCGCGACTATGCCACCAGCCGCGGCGACGGCCGGGTGTCGCGCTCGTTGGCGATCGCCGCCTTGGAAATGCAAGCGATCGACGTGGCGGGACTCGATCGGCTCGATCGCAAGTATCTGGAAACGATCGTCAAGGTGTTTCATGGCGGGCCGGCCGGGGTCGAGGCAGTCGCCCACACGATGAACGCCAGCATTGACACGCTGATCGACGAAATCGAGCCGTTCCTGCTTCGCTCGGGTCTGGTGGTGCGCACGCCCCGCGGCCGCAAAGTGACCGCCGCCGGTTACGAACATCTGGGGATCCCCGCCCCGGCCGAGGATGCGCAGCCACGGTTGTTTTAGTCACCAGCGAAGCGCGGCCAAAGCCCACGGATGGCCGCTTGGTGCTGCAGAGTACTCTTTCCCACGAACGGCCATCCGTGGGCTTGCGTGAGCTGGGGTTCATCCCTCGGGCCGATCGGCATAGAATCTCCTCGGGGACCGTCGTGGCGGCGCACGCCGTTTGCCGCCAAGCACCGCACACACGCAACGGAGCCACTGATGCCTAGCTCACACGTCCCAGCGGCTTCCGCGCCACGCGCTGCTTCCGTCTCCGCGCCGATCGAAGGCCTGTCGATCGGCGAGTACCTGATCCGCCGCTTGCAAGACTACGGCGTGCGCGACGTGTTCGGCATTCCGGGCGACTATGTGCTCGGCTTCTACTCGATGCTCTGCGCCAGTCCGATCAACGTGGTCGGTTGCTGCCGTGAAGACAACGCCGGCTTCGCGGCCGACGCTTACGCCCGCATCAACGGCCTGGGGGCGGTGTGCGTCACCTATTGCGTTGGCGGCTTGAGTCTGGCCAATAGCATTGCCGGAGCGTATGCCGAGAAGTCGCCGGTGGTGGTGATCACCGGTTCACCGGGGTTGGCCGAGCGATCGAACAATCCGCTCTTGCACCACAAGGTGCGCGACTTCCGCACGCAGCTTGAGGTGTTCGAGAAGCTGTGTGTCGCCAGTACCGAGATCGTTGATCCGGTGAATGCGTTCCGCGAGATCGATCGAGTGCTCGACGCGGCGGTGCGATTCAAGCGGCCGGTGTACATCGAGATTCCGCGCGACATGGTGAAGTTGGTGCCCGCCGCGCCGCACGAGTTCCGCCGCACGCAGTTCGTCAGCGATCCGCAAGCCTTGGCCGAGGCAGCCGACGAAGCAGCCCACATCCTCGCGGCAAGCAAGAAGCCGATCATCTTGGCAGGTGTTGAGATCCATCGTTTCGGCCTGCAAGACGAGCTGATCGCCCTGGCCGAGGCCACCCAGATACCGATTGCCGCCACGCTGCTGGGCAAGAGCGTCGTGCGCGAAACGCATCCGCTGTACGTCGGGCTGTACGAAGGGGCAATGAGCCGCGCCGACGTGACGCAGTTCGTCGAGGACAGCGACTGCCTGCTGCTGTTGGGCACGTTCCTGACCGATATCGACCTGGGCATCTTCACGGCGAACATCGATCCCAACAAGTGGATCTACGCCACGAGCGAGCAACTGCGCATCCGGCATCATCATTATCACGACATCGTGCTGGCCGATTTCATCCGCGAACTTTCGGCCCGGCACCCGCAGGTGCCGCGGCGGGCGATGCCGCAGAAGTCGGCGAGTAACGGTAAAGCGTTCGAGCTGCGCCCCAACGAGCCGGCCACGATCATGCGGATGATCGCGCGGCTCGACCGCTCGCTGGACGACAACACGATCGTGATCTGCGACGTCGGCGACGCGCTGTTCGCCGGCACCGAGCTGACCACGCATGGCCGCACCGAGTTCATCGGCCCGGCCTATTACGCCTCGATGGGTTTCGCCGTGCCGGCGGCCTTGGGGGCGGCGGTGGCCCGGCCCAAGGTGCGCATCGTGGCGCTCGTCGGCGACGGCGCGTTCCAGATGACCGGCAACGAGCTGTCGACGATCATCCGCCACGGCTTCCACGCCATTGTGATCGTCTTCGACAACAAGGGTTACGGCACCGAACGCGTGTTGCACCCCGGCGAGTACAACGACATCAATCCTTGGCAGTACCACAAGCTGCCCGAGGTCTACGGCGGCGGCACAGGTTATGAGATCCGCACCGAAGGGGAGTTCGACGCGGCCCTGTCGCAGGCGTGGAACACGCCGGGCGTGCATCTCATTCACGCCCATCTTGCCGAGGACGACCACAGCTACGCGCTAGCCCGGTTGGCGGAGAAGCTGAGCCCGAAGGTGCATTGAACGCCAAGGCGGCGGGCTTCGGGCTACAGCCTACGGGCGCCTGAAGTCTGTAGCCGTAGCCCGTAGCCTGGAGCCCGACATGCGTGAGCTTGCACCCGGACTCTGGCAACTGCGTGGCTTTCCGCCGCATGCGATCAACGTTTATCTCGCCGGCAATGTGTTGATTGACGCCGGGGCGCGGTGGTCGCGCGGGCGCATCATGAAGCAGCTCGCCGGGCGCAGCATCTCGATGGTCGCGCTCACGCACTGCCACCCCGATCATCAAGGGGCGGCGCATGCGCTGTGCGAGCGCTTCCAGGTACCGTTGGCTTGCCACGCGGCCGATCGCCCGGCGATGGATGGCAGCGGGCCGATGCTCCCCGATTCGCCGATGATGCAGCTCTCGATGCGCCTGTTTGCCGGGCCGCCGCATCGTGTCGATCGGTTGCTCGGCGAGGGAGACGAGGTGGCGGGGTTCCGCGTGATCCACGCTCCTGGGCACACGCCGGGTCACGTGATCTTCTTCCGTGAGTCGGACCGGGTGGCGATTGCCGGCGACGTGCTCAACGGCATGAACCTGCTCACCACCATGCCGGGCCTGCACGAGCCGCCGTGGTTCTTCTCAGCCGACCCGGCGGAGAACCGCCGCTCGATCCGGCGGCTAGCCGATCTGCGCCCGGCGCTGGTCTGTTTCGGCCACGGCCCACCGTGGCGCGATCTGGCGACGCTGCAAGAGTTTGTCGACCGTCTGGAAGCATCGGCCGCCACAGTCCAGCCGGGCCTGTCATCGACAACTTGAACGGTCGCAGCCAAATCCCTACACTACAGGGCTCAAACGACCAATTGCCACGGCGAGAAGGGTTCCCAGCGATGACGATGGACAAGAGTTTGCGGATGCGAGCGGGGTTGGCCCGTGCCCGCAGTGTGCTCAGCCGCGGCGAGCGGATCACGCAGCTTCAAGGGGCCGACAAGTGGACCGACGGACGCAGCCCTTTGGGTCTGCCGAAGGTGCGCGTGATCAAGCTGTCGATGAAGAAAAAGAAGAAGGCCAAGGAAGAGGCTGCCGAAGGCGCCGAAGGTGCCGCCGCGGCCCCCGCGGCTGGCGCGGCCAAGCCTGCCGCCGGTGCTGCCAAAGGTGCCGCGCCTGGGGGCAAGAAGTAAGCTGGCGGTTGTCGAGAGACGCGGCGACCAAGATTGCCGGCTAAACGGCGCTGCTGCCGCGTCCATTGATCTTGCTCCGAACCGAGCGGGTCGATAGCATTTCGTCCCTCGGCGCGCCGGGTGATTCCCCGAACGCATGACGCTTGCGCCGGGTGGGGCTTTGGGGAAAGGACTCCACAACATGGCACGCACCTTGGCCGACATCGCCGCCTGGCTGGGCGGCACGCTGGTCGGCGACGGAACCGTCCTCATCACCGGCGCCGCACCTTTGGGCAGCGCGAAGCCGGGCGATCTGACGCTGATTGATGAGAGCGAAAAGGCGCATCGCCGCAGCACCGGCAACGCCGCGGCGGCAATTGCCCCGCGCAACTATGCCCCGCGCGATCTGCCGACCGTGCAAGTCGACAATCCGCACGCGGCCTTCGCCCAAGTGGTTGCGTTGTTCCGGCCGCCATTGGCTCCGCCGTCGCCGGGCATCAGTCCGCAAGCTCACATCGCCCCGTCGGCACGCATCGCACCGGATGTGACCATTCTTTCGGGCGTCACCATCGGCGACGACGTGACGATCGGCCGCGGCTCGGTAATCCACGCCGGCTGCCACATTTTCCCCGGCTGCTCGTTGGGCGAGAACGTGACGCTGTTTCCGAACGTCGTGCTCTACGAGCATACCGCGATCGGCGCGCGGGTGATCGTGCATGCCGGCGCGGTGCTCGGCGCTTACGGCTTCGGGTACAAGCTGCACGGCGGCAAGTACCAACTTTCGGCGCAGTTGGGCTATGTCGAAATCGCCGACGATGTCGAGATCGGCGCGTGCTCGACGATCGATCGCGGCACGTACGGACCGACGATCGTCGGCGAGGGGACCAAGATCGACAACCAAGTGATGATCGCCCACAACTGCCGCATCGGCCGGCACAACATCATCTGCTCGCAGGTTGGCATTGCCGGCAGCACCACGACCGGCGACTATGTGATCATGGCCGGTCAAGTTGGCGTGCGCGATCATGTGCACATCGGCGATCGGGCGGTGCTCTGTGGCAAGAGCGGCGTCACGAACGACGTCCGCGCCGGTGAGCAGATGCTCGGCAATCCGGCCACGCCGCTGCGCGACGAAAAGCTCAAGCAAGCGGTGCTCAACCGCTTGCCCGAGATGCGCAAGCAGTTCAAGGAATTCGAGCGCACGCTGGCCCGGTTCGAGCGGCAGTTCGGCTGCGGACCGGGCGCCGCCGCGTAGACCTGGGACGGATTCACCGCTCATGAGCCTGGCGACAGCAATCGCACCGGCCCCCGTGAAGCCAACCGCGCCGCGGCGCGTCGGCCTGATTGCCGGCTGGGGGCGCTACCCGATCCTCGTGGCCGAGGAGTTGCGACGCCAGGGCTGCGAAACCTATTGCGTCGGCCTCGAAGGACATGCCGACCCGATACTGGCCGAGCTCTGTGCCGGCTTCTGCACGATGGGTTTCGGCAGGCTAGGCCGCGCAATCCGATATATGCGGCAACACGGCGTACACGACGCCACGATGGCCGGCAAAGTCCACAAGCTGCGGCTATTCACGCCGTGGATGTGGGCCAGGCAGATGCCAGATTGGCGCACGTGGCGGCGGTTCGCCAAGCACTTTTTGTTCGCGATGAAGGACCGCAAGGACGACACGCTGCTACGGGCGGTGATCGACGAGTTTGCCCTGGACGGCATCCATTTCGCCCCCGCCACCGAATTTGCACCGGAGCTGCTCGTGAAGCCAGGAAATCTCACCCGCCGTGTGCCGTCGCGCAGCGAGCGGCGCGACATCGAGTTCGGTTGGAAGATCGCCAAGGAACTGGGGCGGCTCGACATCGGCCAATGCGTCGCGGTGAAGCGCGAGGCGACGCTGGCGCTCGAGGCAATTGAAGGGACCGACCGGTGCATCGAGCGCGCCGGCGAGCTGTGCACCGCTCGAAACTTCACGGTGGTGAAGGTCGCCAAGCCGAAGCAGGACATGCGCTTCGACGTGCCTACGATCGGCGTTGGCACGCTGGAAACCATGGTCCGCGCCGGGGCAAGCTGCCTGGCGATCGAAGCGGGGCGCACCATCCTGCTCGACCAGCAGGACGTGATCGCCTACGCCGACCGGCACAAGCTGGCGATCGTGGCGCTCGATGCCGAAGGCGCCGGCGCTTAGCGCACATTCTCTTAGCCCCGAGCGCCACAACATTATGCAACCGCTAGCGATTGGGCCGTGAGACATTTAACCGCAGGGGGCGCAGGGGACGCGGAGATCAGGGCAGAGAACCACGGATGGCACCGATTCCACGGATGCTGGTGGCCGTTTCGATCCGTGGTATCCGTGTGATCCGTGGTTTTGCTAAGCCGGCGGCGGATCGCATTCGCTCTGCGACCACTCTGCGTCCTCTGCGGTTCTACTCCGCTAGCCGTTGCATAATGTTGGCAAGCGAGGGGGGCCTGGGCGCCGCCGAAGTAGCAATGTCCAAGACCGCTCGCTCGCACTCGCGGCTAGTTGGAACCCCTCTACCTTTGGGAGAGGGTGGCCGCCGCGATTCAATTAGCCGCGTCGCTCGTCGACGCGTGAGGCAAGCCGCGAGGCCAAATATCGTGTTCAGACTGACACATTAGAGATTCATGAAAAAGATGGCGGGACGTGTGGTCGCATGATAAATTTGCCCCTGCTAACGGCTGGGCTGTATACCCCGACCACGGTGCCCTGCGGGGCACTGTTTTTTGCCGCACGACGGACCCTTGTGGGTTCGCAGCAGGGCGCGGATGCGTGGCAAGGAAGGACTTCGGTCCTTGTTCCGTCGGGCGTTTCTCTCACGAGGCGATTGGCCGTCTGATGCTTCACGAATTCCAACAGCGTCACGGATACCAATAGCACCTGGTGTCGCGCTGGCCGCGGTCCGCACCGGTCGTGCGCACGGGGTTCGTGGTTTTTCCCGCGCGTTGAACGATTCACCAGCGGTCGGCGAGTGCTCGGCGAGTGGTTGGCGGCGGTCACGTATTCTTCGTTTCTTCGTGCACAGAAAGGAACCACTCCATGTCGTTCCCATCCTGGCTGCCCTCGTTGTTTCCGTCCCGTCGTCGCCAGGACCGCAGGGGGGCCCGCCGCCGCAGCACGCTCGCCATCGCACACTGCTTTCGTTTGAATGCTTGGAAGAGCGCAGGCTGCTGACGGCCGGCGCCTGGGCCGCCACCGGCAGCTTGAACACCGTACGCGACGATGACACGGCGACGCTGCTGAACAACGGCCAGGTCCTCGTCGCCGGCGGTGACGGCAACAGCGGCTATCTGTCCAGCGCGGAGCTGTACAACCCGGCGACGGGCATCTGGACCGCCACCGGCAGCTTGAACACCGCACGCGACGATGACACGGCGACCCTGCTGAACAGCGGCCAGGTCCTCGTCGCCGGCGGTCGCGGCCCCAGCGGCCTTCTGGCCAGCGCGGAGCTGTATAACCCGGCGACGGGCATCTGGACCGCCACCGGCAGCTTGAACACCGCACGCTACGAAGACACGGCGACGCTGCTGAACAATGGCCAGGTCCTCGTCGCCGGCGGTTACGGCAACAGCGTTCTGGCCAGCGCGGAGCTGTATAGCGAGCCCCTGTTCATCTCGAGCCTCAGCCCGCCCTCGGCCGTGACCGGCACCGCGTCGTTCACCCTCACCGTGAATGGCTCCGACTTTCAAAGCGACTCGGCCGTCGAGTGGAACGGCGCTCCCTTGACCACGACCTATGTGAGTGCCTACCAACTGCTGGCGACGGTGCCGGCGGGCGACCTGGCCGTGCCCTACGGCAGCGCGAGCATCACCGTGCTGAACCCGACGACAGACGCGGGCACTTCTCCCGCAGCCGTTTTTTACCTGGACGCGCCCGGCGCGACGGCCCCCACGCTGACCAACCCCACGTCAACCTCGATCACCCTCGCCACCGCGACCCTGGGGGGCACGGTGACGGCCGATAACGGCGCCATCATCCAGAAGCGCGGCATCCTCTACGCCCCGACCTCGACCGATCCCAATCCGACGCTCGGCGACGGCAAAGCGATCGAAGTGGATGACCCCGCCGTCGGCAATGGCATGGCCGGCACGCTGGTCAGCCCCTTCGCCGACAGCATCTCCGGCCTGAACTTCAACACCAGCTATTCCTTTGTCGCCTTCGCCACCAATGATATCGGCACCAGCTACACCAGCCCCGTTGCCGTCTTCAACACTCTGCCGCCGAACGTGGTTGGCTGGGGGCTTGATACCAGCGGGCAGCTCGGCAACAGCGGCACCACGAATCAAAGCACTCCCGCCGTGGTGCAGATTACCGGCGCCACCGGCGTGGCCAGCAGCAGCCTCAATACGCTCCTCCTGAACGCGGACGGCACCGTGTCGGTCACGGGGAGTAATGCAAACGGCCAGCTCGGCAACGGCACGACCGGCGGCGCCGTGCGAACCGTTCCCGGCGTCGTCCCCGGTCTCTCCGGGGTTGTGGCGGTGGCCACCGGCACTCAGTTCGGTCTCGCTCTCAAGTCGGACGGCACGGTGTGGGCCTGGGGGCTTGGCACCTCCGGGCAACTCGGCAACGGGACGACCACCAGCAGCAACGTGCCGGTCCAGGTTTCCGGGCTGACCGGCGTGACGGCGATTGCCGCCGGAGGAGCCTTCGGCCTCGCGCTGGAGCCGGACGGCACCGTGCGCGCCTGGGGGCTTGGCACCTCCGGACAGCTCGGCAACGGGACGACCACCAACAGCAACGTGCCGGTCCAGGTTTCCGGGCTGACCGGCGTGACGGCGATCGCCAGCGGCAGCCTTAGCACGAGCTCGTTCGCGGTGGAAGGAAACACCTCCGTCTCGACCACGACCGCGGTCGCCTCGTCCAGCAGCGGCACGTCAATCTACGGCACATCGGACACGTTCACCGCCACCGTGACCGTGACCAGCGGCGGCGCGGCGGTGACCTCGGGCAGCGTCCAGTTCTACGCCGACGGAAACGCCCTCGGCAGCCCCGTCGCCGTGAGCGGCAGCGGCCTTGCGACGAGCCCGGCGATCAGCACGCTGCAAGTGACCGGCAGCGCGCATGCAATCACGGCCGATTATCTCGGCGCCACCGGCTTTGCGACCAGCAACGGCACCCTGGCCGGCGGGCAGACCATCACGCCGCTGACGCTGGCGGTGACCGGCATCACGGCCAGCAACAAGCCCTACGACGGCACCACCACCGCCACCGCCCAGTTGATTCTGGGCCTGGCGGGCCTGAGCGGCGTGATTTCTCCGGACAACGTCTTCCTGGTCACAACCGGCGCCGCCGGCACGTTCGACTTCGCGGACGTGAACACGGCCAGCACGGTCACGATTTCCGGCCTGGCGCTGGGCGGCAGCCAGGCCAGTGATTACCAGTTGCCGACCATCGAGGACACCACCCCCGCCAGCATCACGCAGGCCCCGCTGACAGTGAGCGGCATCACGGCCAACAACAAGCCCTACGACGGCACCCTTGCGGCCACGCTCAACATCACGGCCGCGAGCCTGAACGGCCTGGCGACGGGCGACAGCGGCGTCACGCTCGACGTCAGCGGCGCCACGGGGACATTCGCGTCGGCCGGCGTGGCCAATAACATCGCCGTTCAGATCGCCAACATCATCTTCGGCGGCATGACCCAGGACGGCACCGCAGCCAGCGTGGACTACACGCTTCCGCAGCCGGCAACCACGGCGAACATCACCTCGCTGGTCAGCAACGTCGGCAGCACGGTGAATTACACCGTCGGCGGTCCGGCGGTGGCGCTGGCCGGCTCCGCCACGGTGTCCGACCCCAGCAGCCTGGCGAACTCGAAGCTGGTGGTGACCATCGGCAATTCCGGCACGTATGACGTCGCCACGATCGCCGCCGGCAACGGTGTGACGATCAACAACAGCGCGCTGCGGTACGGCGGCCAGGTGATCGGTTACTTCGCCCCCAGCTCCGGTGCGACGCCGCTGGTGGTGCAGTTCACCGGCCTGGCCACGACCGCCGCCGTGCAAGCGGTGATCGACGACGTGGTGTTCTCGAACACGTATCGCGGCGCCTCGGTCTACGACCGCACCGCCAGCTTGCAGTTGACTGATCAGAACAGCGTGGTCGTCGGCTCGGTGACCACGACCATTCATTTCGTCGCCGCGGCACCGACGGTCGGCAACCTCGGCCCCACGACGAACTACACGCCCGGCAGCGGAGGGACGGTCGTTGCCGGAAGCGCCACCGTCTCGGGCCAGAATGACCTGGAGAACTCGAAGCTCGTGGTGTCGATCAGCAACGCTGGCACGACCGATGCATTGTTGATCTCGCCCGGCAATGGCATTACGCTCGCGGGGAGCAGCACCGCCGGGATTTTCCAGGTGTTATATAACGGAGTAATCGTTGGTTGGTACCAGCCCGGCTCGGGCTCGACGCCCTTGGTGGTGCAGTTCAACAGCGCGGCCACAGTTGCCGCCGTGCAAGCGGTCACCGACGACATCGCCTACTGCAACACCAACTCGGCGATGAGCGTCTACGACCGCACGGTTAGTTTCACGTTAACCGACGGTCTGGGGACCACGTCGACGCCAGCGAGCAAGACGATCCACGTGACCTAGGGCGCGTTTCAAAACGGTGTGGCGTCCTGTCGGGGTGCCATGTCCACGCTCGTCGTGGACATGCGTAAATTTAGCCGGCGGCCTTGGCCGCCGCGTTTACAGCGGCGCGGCGGGCAAGCCCGCCGGCTAAACATAATGCGATTAGCGCTTCGAGAACTGCGTGCCGCGGCGGGCGCCGCGCAGACCGTAGTGCTTGCGTTCCTTCATGCGGCCGTCGCGGGTGAGCAGGTTGGTCTGCCGCAGCGCTTCTTCGAGTCCCGCGTCGAACGCCTTGAGCGCCCGGGCAACACCCAGCTTGCAGGCCCCTGCCTGGCCGGTCGGACCGCCGCCGTGGACGGAAACCACCACGTCGACCGCGCTGCGGCGATCGGTCGCCACGAGCGGAGCCAAGAAGTCGGCCCGGTCGCGCTCGTTGAGAAAGTATTTCTCCAGCGGCCGCGAGTTGATCAAAATCGTGCCATTGCCCGCACGCACCCGCACACGGGCCACCGAGGTCTTGCGCCGACCGGTGCCGAGCGCATCGTTGGCCGATCCTTTGCTAACCGTAGCCGTCGACATAATATCCTCGTGTGCGTTACTTGACGCCGAGCTCTTTCGGCTCGGGATTCTGGGCCTGGTGCGGATGCTCCGAGCCGGTGTACACCTTCAGCTTGTCGAGCATCTTGTAGGCCAGCTTGTTCTTGGGCAGCATGCGGCGGACCGCCTCGCGAAGCACCTCGGTGGGATTGCGCTCGAGCCGCTCGGCAGCCGTCTCGCTGCGGAGCCGGGTCCAGCCGGTGTACCAGGTGTATTTCTTCTGCAGCCACTTCTTGCCGGTGAACACAACCCGCTCGGCATTGAGCACGACGACGTAATCGCCCGTGTCGACGTGCGGCGTGTAGGTGGGGCGGTGCTTGCCCATCAGCACCATGGCGATGTCCGAGGCGAGCCGGCCGACCACCTTGTCCGTGGCATCGACCAGCCACCAGCGCTGCTCGACTTCGCCGGGCTTGGCCATGTACGTCTTCGTCATCGCAGACCTTCCATCTCCGAGGAACCCGAGGGGCGCCGGTGGGGCGACCGGCGCGAAACAGCCAATTTAGCGGTATCGCCTTGCAGGTTCAAGGCGTTCGACTTACCTTTTCACCGGGCCTGAGGGGCACGATCACGGTCATCCTGCCCCCGGGCAAAGCCCGGGGCGAAGTGCGCCATGAAGATCGGCGTCGTCAACGAAACCTTCCCCGGCGAAACGCGCGTCGCGCTCATTCCCGCCTCGCTGGCGGCGTTGGGCAAGGCGGGCATGCAACTGCTCGTCGAAACGGGCGCCGGCAGCCGCGCCGGCTTTGCCGACAGTGCCTACGCCGAAAAAGGGGCGCAGGTGCTGGCATCGCGGGCCGAGGTGTTCGCCGCCGCCGATCTGGTGGCCCAGGTGCGGTCATTAGGGGCAAACCTCACGGCGGGGATCACCGACCTGGGGCTGATGCGCTCGGGGCAGGCGATCGTCGGCTTTTGCGATCCCTTGAGCGAACCGGCCGCGGCGCAGCAAGTCGCTGCTACCGGCGCGATGCTGCTGTCGATGGAACTGGTCCCACGCATCACACGCGCTCAGAGCATGGACGCGCTGTCGAGCATGGCGACCGTTGCCGGCTACAAGGCGGTGCTGCTCGGGGCCGAAGCGTTGCCGAAGATGTTTCCGATGTTGATGACCGCGGCCGGCACGTTGTCGCCGGCCAAAGTGTTCGTGATGGGAACCGGCGTCGCGGGCTTGCAGGCGATCGCCATGGCACGCCGGCTCGGCGCGGTCGTGTCGGCCACCGACGTGCGTGCCGCGGCGAAAGAACAGGTGCAAAGCCTCGGCGCGAAGTTCGTCGAGTCGAGCGTCGACACCACCAAGACCGAAGGCTCTGGCGGCTACGCCAAGGCGCTTGATGAAGACGCCGCGCGTCGCCAGCGCGAAGCGCTCGCGCAAGCCGTCGCCGAGAGCGACGTGGTCGTCACCACCGCGGCAGTGCCGGGGCGCAAGGCACCGATCCTGCTGACCACCGCTATGGTCGAGGCGATGGCACCAGGAAGCGTGGTTGTCGACTTGGCGGCCGAGCGCGGCGGCAACTGTGAATTGACTCGCGCCGGACAAACGATCTCACACCACGGCGTCACCATCCTGGGGCCTATGAACCTGCCGGCCACCGTCCCCAGCCACGCCAGTCAACTTTATGCGAAGAATGTCGCCACGCTGCTGCTGCACCTGGTGAAGAATGGCCAACTCACGATCGACACCGCCGACGAGATTACCCGGGAAATCCTGGTGACCCGCGACGGCCAGATGGTTCACCCAAGAGTGAAGGAAATCTTAGAAACAAAAGCCTGAACACAGCCCTTCTCCCTCCGGGAGAAGGTGGCCGAAGGCCGGATGAGGGTGAGCTGGCATCGATGACGAGTACCCGCTTCACCCTCACCCGGTCGTCGCGGCGACGACCACCCTCTCCCGAAGGGAGAGGGGTTAAATAAGGATAACCGTCAATGTCGATGGAAGCTGTCACCACCATTCTCGAACTGTACGTCTTCGTGCTGGCCGGGTTCGTCGGCTACCAGTTGATCACGCGCGTGCCGCCGCTGTTGCACACGCCGTTGATGTCGGCCACGAACGCCATCTCGGGCATCTCGCTCGTCGGTTCGCTGGTGGTGGCCGGGGGCGAGTTCAGCGGGTTGGCCACATTCCTGGGCTTCATCGCGGTCACCGCGGCGACGATCAACGTCGTCGGCGGGTTCATGATCACCGATCGCATGCTGAAGATGTTCAAGCCGCAAGGCTCGTCGGAGCGCCCGAAGGAACCCGCATGACGGAATACTTCATCCAGGCGGCGTACCTGGCCGCCAGCGTGCTGTTCATCCTGGGCATCAAGGGGCTGACGCGCCCGGAGCGCGCTCGCCGCGGCATGCAACTGGCCGCCCTGGGAATGCTGGTGGCGATCATCGGCACGCTGCTCAATCATCAGATCATCACCTATGTGTGGATCATCCTCGGGCTGCTGATCGGCTCCGGGATCGGCGCGGCGATGTCGATCTGGATGCCGATGACTGCCATCCCGCAGCGGACCGCCATCTCGCATGCCTTCGGCGCGCTCGCCGCCACGCTCGTCGGCATTGCCGAGTACTACGAGCACGTGGGGCACCTCGATGGCACGAAGATGGCCGCTCTGGGCTTCGAAGTGATGTTCGGCTCGCTGACGATCACCGGCAGCTTCATGGCGTTCGGCAAGTTGCAAGGGTTCGTGAAGAGCGCGCCGGTCACGTACAAATTCCAGAACCACTCGAACATCGCGCTGTTCGTGGTGGCGTTTGTGCTGTTCGTGTTTCTGATTTTCTCGCCCGGCAGTCAGTGGGCGTTTTACCTGATGGTGCTCGCCGGGCTGGCCGTCGGCGTGCTGATTGTGTTGCCGATCGGCGGGGCCGACATGCCGGTGGTCATCTCGCTGCTGAACTCGTACGCGGGGCTGGCATCGAGTGCTACCGGGTTTGCCATCGGCAACAACGTGCTGATCATTGCCGGGGCGCTCGACGGGGCGAGCGGCTTCTTGCTTTCGATCCTGATGAGCAAGGCGATGAACCGCTCGTTCGCGAACGTAATATTCGGTGCGTTTGGCGGCGGCGAAACGGGCCCAGGCGCCACGGCGGCGATCGGCGACCTGACGGTGCACGCCGTCACGGCCGAGGACGCCGCCATGCAACTGGCCTACGCCCGGCTGGTGATCGTGGTGCCCGGGTACGGCATGGCGGTCGCCCAGGCGCAAATGCAGGTGCGTGAGTTGGCCGAGCTGATCGAGAAGCACGGCGGCGAAGTGAAGTACGCCATCCATCCGGTCGCCGGACGCATGCCAGGGCACATGAACGTGCTCTTGGCCGAGGCCAACGTGCCTTATGATCGGTTGTACGACATGGACGAGATCAACGGCGAGTTCCAGCGTGCCGACGTCGCCCTGGTGATCGGCGCCAACGACGTGGTGAACCCCGCGGCGCGCAACAATCCGTCGAGCCCGATCCACGGCATGCCAATTCTGAACGTCGACCAGGCGCGGCGCGTGATCGTCATCAAGCGGAGCATGAACCCCGGTTTCGCCGGCATCGAGAACGAACTGTTCTACCAGCCCAACACCTCGATGCTCTTCGGCGACGGCAAGAAGGCGCTGCTCGAAGTGATCGGGGCAATCAAGGCGCTGTAAGCGACGCACGCCGCCAATTACTAATCACTAAGCACTAAGCACGAATCATTTCATCTATGCGATTGCATTTAGAAGATCACATTCGTTCGATTCCCGACTTCCCTAAACCCGGAATCCTGTTCCGCGACATTACGCCGCTGCTCTCCTCACCCAAGGCATTGCGTGCGGCCGTGAGACGCTTGGCCGATCATTTTCGCTACCGCGACGTCGACGTCGTCGCAGCGGCCGAGGCGCGCGGGTTCATCTTCGCTACCCCGTTGGCGCTGGCGCTCGATGTTGGCTTCGTACCGGTGCGCAAACCCGGCAAGCTGCCGTTCGACACGCACTCGTTCCGCTACGACCTGGAATACGGCACCGACACACTCGAGGTGCACAAGGACGGCTTCGCCAAGGGTCAGCGCGTGCTGCTGGTCGACGATCTATTGGCGACCGGCGGCACGATGGAGGCCTGCTGCAGCCTAGTCGAGCAGGCCGGCGCGACAGTCGCCGGCTGCGCGTTCGTCATCGAACTAGCGGACCTCGGCGGCGCAGGCCGGCTGGCGCCACGCGAGATATTCAGCTTGGTGAAGTATTAGAGCACTTTCCAGAATCCCGGATCAGGTGGGAGGCGAATCCTTTCGCCGACGGCCATCGGGGCTTACCTGCAATTCGGCGATGGGAATTGCCTCCCACAGAAGGGCATCAGACCTTCGTCACTTGCTCACGGGTCCGCCCCCGAACTGTTTCCAGTACAGCGCGGCGAAGGGGTTCACGTCGGGGCCGGTGGCGTTCTCGTTTTCTTTCGTGGCCGGGATGACTTCGTCCCACCACTGGTCGTAGGCCGCGCGCAGCCTGGCGGCGACGTCGGGATGTTCGGCGATCACGTTCTTGGTTTCGCCGGGATCGTGCTTGATGTCGTACAGTTCCGAGTTCTTCACCAGCCGCCAGCGGTTCGTGCGCACCGCGGCCTTGGCGTACTTGGCTTCGGCACTGTGGCCGCGCGGCCAGCGGGCCACGTTCACGAACAGCATCCGATCGGGCCAGGGGGCGGCGGGATTTTCAAGCAGCGGCACCAGGCTGCGGCCGTCGAGCTTTAAGCCGGGCGGGATCGTCGCACCAGCCAGCTCGGCGAACGTCGGGAAGATATCGATGTGCGCGGCGAGCTGATCGCAGTCGCGCGGCTCGAGCACGCCGGTCCAGCGCCAGAACGCCGGCACATGCGTTCCGCCTTCGTACGGTGTTCCCTTGGCACCGTGCATGCCGGCGTTGTACAGCCTCTGCATCGGGTGGCCGTTGTCGGTCATGAAGATCACCAGCGTCTTCTCGCTGAGGTGCCAGTCGTCGAGCTGCCGCATCAGCTTGCCGAAATCTTCGTCGATGTTGGCGATCATGCCGTAGTACGCCGCCTCGTCCTTCGACAGTCCTTGGTCGAGATACGGCTTCGAGTATTTCTCGGGACAGATCATCGGCCCGTGCGGCGCGTTGGTACACAGGTACACGAAGAACGGCTGCGGCTCGTGCCGCCGCGCGTCGATCCACTTCGTCGCCTGGCGGAAGAACACATCGGTGCAAAAGCCTTCGGTCTTCTCGAACACGCCGTTATGCAGGATCGCGGGGTTGAAGTAGCTGTTGCCCGGCGCGTCGCCGCAACTACCGGGGTAAGTCTGCCCGATACCGCCGGCTCCGTGGATGAACACCTCGTCGAACCCGCGCCGGCCGGGTTGATACGGCGCCTCATCGCCCAGGTGCCACTTGCCGAAGATGGCGGTCGCGTAGCCGGCGTCCTTCAACATCTGGGCGATCGTCACCGCCGAGAGGCTCATCCGTTCGCGCTCGTCGATCGTGTGCGTGATCCCCGAACGGAACTCGTGGCGGCCGGTCATCAGCGAGGCACGTGTCGGCGAGCAAGTCGGGCTGACCTGGAAGTCGTTGAAGCGCACGCTCTGGGCGGCGAACGCATCAAGGTGCGGCGTCTTGAGGATCGGATTGCCGTGGCAGCTCAACTCGCCGTACCCCTGGTCATCGGTCATCACCAGAATGATGTTCGGCCGCGACGGAAGTGCCGCCATCGACTGGCCTGTGAGAAACGCGAGTGCGGCCAACGCCGCGAACAGAGAGCGATTCATGGGCTTCGAATGTTCAAGGGAAGTTGTGGTGGCACTGGCTCTGCCAGTGTGAACTCGGCACTGGCGAAGCCAGTGGCACCTGCTTCTCACTTCATTTGCCTTGCTGAGGATCAATTGCGGGCCAGTCGTCGGTGCGAAACGGCGAGGCGGGCAAACCGGCGCCGTTGTACAGATTGCAATCGGGATTGTCGGCCCAGGCATAGCGGACGGCCACGGGCTGCTTCACGTCGGCGCTATGGACGACAACCGTGTTGCCGTCGATGCGCGCCTGGGCCGGATGCCATACGCGATCGTCTCCCGCGAGTTGAAACCCCTTGAGCGCCCCGCCGTGTGCGGTCAAGCCGCCGTCGGTGTGCGTGAACGACACCACGATCTCGCCGCCGCACGTTTCGCTGCCGGCCGGCAATGGTCCGGAACTGGCGATCTTTTTGCCGTACACCTCGGCCAAGGCCCACGCGGCCAGGCGCTCGCCGACCACCTGCTTGTTCGCCGGGTGGATATCTTTGGGGTCGCCCGAGTCGATCGTGATCGCCATGCCGGTATTCGGCAGGCGCAGGGTTTTCAGCATCGCCTCGCGCACCCGCGGCCAACCTTCGCCCGTGCGAATGAAGTTCGGCAGTTGCACCCAGGCGAACGGAAAATCACCTTCGCCCCAAGCCGCCCGCCACGTCTCGACAAGCAGGGACAACTGATACTGATAGTACGCGGGCCTGTTCTCGGCCGAGTTCGCTTCGCCCTGGTACCAGATCGCGCCGCGGATGGTGTACGGAATCAGCGGGGCGATCATGCCGTTGTACAGGCCGCCGACGTTGTTCTTTCGCGCGGCAAGGTCCTTGGGATCTTCGGGCTTGCGGGGCCGCGGCTTCTTCTCGGCCACCGCAGCGTCGTATTCCTTCTGCCAGGCAGCGAGTTGCTTCTGATAGCGAGCTTCGGCGGCCTTGTCGTTCGCGGCTAGCCGTGTCTCGCGTTCGGAGAGATAAGTTTGCAGCTCCGGTGCGCGGCGCTGGGCGTCGGCATCGATCCACGACTCGATCGGCGTGCCCCCGACGGACGAAGCGATCAGTCCCACCGGCACGTGCAACTGCTTGTGCAACTCGCGGCCGAAGAAGAACGCCGTCGCCGAAAATCGTCCCACCGTTTCGGGACTGCAAATCTTCCACTCTCCCTTGCAATCGGTCGCGGCAGTGTCGGCACGGCTCATCGCGACCGTGAACACTCTGATCTGCGGCAGGTTCGCCGCGGCCTTTTCTTGCTCGAAGTCGCGGGCACGTTCGACCGTCATCGCCATGTTCGACTGTCCCGAGCCGAGCCACACTTCGCCCACGAGCACGTCGCGGATCGTCATTTCGTTGGTGCCGCGAACGTGTAATTCCAACGGGCCACCAGCATCGAGCGGATCAAGCGTGACGAGCCAGCGACCGTCGGCCGCGGCGCGTGCCTGCTTCGTCTGCTTGGCGAACGTAACGGTCACCTCCTCGCCTGGCTCGGCCCAGCCCCACAACTTCACCGGCATGCCGCGCTCGAGCACCATGTGATCGGAAATGATCGCCGGCAGTTTGACATCGGCAACCGTGCGCCGCTCCAGCGACCCCAGCAAGCCGAGAAACAGAACCGTGAGCCAAAGCCAGCGCTGCGCGGACGCCATTAGATTCCCCTCACTGCGAATGTTCGATTCGACTCTAACCATCTGACGTTTGAAACCGCCAGCTTATTTGGCGCGAACGCTGAACTCCAGCGGAATGGAAATAAAGACCACAAAGACACGAAGGGCACAAAGCAAGGCATTTCCTTCGTGTTCTTCGTGCCTTTGTGGTTCTCGTTCCGTCTACAGTTCGATCTCGGCGGGGGCTATGGTTCTGGCTGCCGCAGCGCTGCCGGTCCACTCGGGCAGTTCGATGCGCGTTGCCTGCCAGCCGTGATGGCAGAGCTTGCCCCGATACGGCGGCTCGCCGGTGACGTTCCCCGACAGCTTGTAGCATGCCGCGTCGTAGCCAGTCGCAATCGTCTGCTCGGACCCTTCGGCTCCTTCGATCACCGGTCGCAAAGCAAACGCGCGCTCGATCACCGCGCTGCAATGGCGCTGAACATCACGCGCCGCGGCACCCACTTGTGCATCGTTGTACCCGCTGAGATTCTCTTGCACGAAGTCGACGAACCGCGCCTCGCGCTGCAACAGCGACAGCAGCAGCAGGGCGTCGCGGCGGTCGGTCGGCCTCGCAACAGCCGGTGTCGATTTTGGCTCGGGAGTTTTCGCTTCGGGCTCGCCAGGCACCGCCGTACCCGCAAGCGCCGCTTCGACGCGCGCGGCGATCGAACCATCGAACAGCACTCGAAAGAACGCGCGCAGCGCAACCGACAATCGATGCATGGTAACGAACCCTTTGTCCTGCGAAGCCCCGCCGCCGAGAATAACGCCAGCGGGCCGGCAAGACAAATGCTCGATCGCCACAGATCAATGGAAGCGGCGCCCGGGACTAACGCGAGACATCGCGCAGCTCTTCCTCGGTCGTACGCATCTCGTCGAATAGTTCGCGCAGCTCGGTGAACTCCTCTTCGGCTTGTTCCGCCTTCGGCAACTCAGCCGGTTCGTGATGCTCCCAATGCGCGACACGCTGTCGAACCTCCTCGGCATGCTCGTCCAGAAACATCCAATCACGTAGGCCACCCATCATTGATGTGCTCCGACAACAAAGTGCATGGCTCCTCCGTCCGTGAAAGATACCACGATCGGGGAAGCGTGCCACGGTTTTACAAGAATGAGCCCCCAACGAGATGCGACGCAAAATGGGTGCCCATCGAACCGCATTTGCAATTTCTCGGTATAGTGTTTGCGTGTCGTCAGCCGCTCTTCCGCACGCTAGGCTAGCAGCCTGTTAAAAAATACCCAGAGGAGTTATTGCTAGCTTTCTGGCGATCGAGTGTTTCATGGGTGCATATGTCCGTCGTGCAATAAATCAACGGACTGCTAGAGCTTTTCATTCGTCGAGGAGGAACTATGGACGCTGCGAAGGTCGCAAGTTACCGGAAGAAACTCGTGGCCATGCGGGTGCGGTTGGCGGGCGAATTCGCTCAACTGGTCGAAAAGATACCAGACCATGCGAGCGCGACCGGCGACATTTCGGCCGCGCCGACCCACCTGGGCGATATGGACAGCGAAGGACTCGACGCCGAGATCGAAGTGCTGCACACCGAAGAAGACATGATCAACGCGATCGACGACGCCATTCGCCGCACCGACGATGGCACCTTCGGCATCTGCGAGAACTGCGGCAAGCCGATCGCCCCAGCCCGGCTCGAGGCGATCCCCTACACGCCGTGCTGCATCGACTGCGCCCGATCGCAGTAGGGCCGTGCCCCAGCGTGTGATTACGGCAACGTGAATGGCGTGGGCCACCAGGGTTGCAGCCGCACGTGCGACACGATGTCGTACAGCACCGGCAACCAGACCCACCACATCGCCCGCCGGCACTCAAGGCCTAACGAACGAATGTTCACCTCGATCGAGTCGCCGGCCGTGAAGCGCGACAGCCTCGGCCAGAAGGCGGGCACGGCGCGGCGATAGTCATCGAACCGCGCGCCCCAGAGCTGGCGCAGTTGGCGTTCTTCAGCCACCACGGTGCCGCGCACGTAAAACGCGATCCCCAGCGCGACCAGCACACCGAACGTCACGCTGTGTGTGAACACCGGCGCGGAAGCGGCGATCAGAAAGGTGCCGACGTACAACGGATGGCGCATCATCGAGTAGGGCCCGGTAACGACCAGGCTACGTGCTTTGCGCCCGCCGACGTACAACGTCGCCCAGAACCGCAGCATCGTCCCGGCCAGGAACAGCGCCCACGCCGTTGCGTCGAGCGCTACATCACCCCAAGTGCCGTGGCGTGGAATGGGGTTGGCCGAGCAGAAGACGGCAACCAGGCCTGCGGCCACGACCACACCGCCCACCGCGCCGCGGAACCGGAACGCGACGCCGGTTGCCGGCCGGACCTTGGCTGCGGTCGGCAAGCGCGATGCCGACGGATACCGCCCTGCCGGCGGCTGGTCGACCAGCGCTGGCTCGATGCAAGGCGCCGCAAAATCTCCGGATGAAATCATAGGTCAATCACGGTTGCTGTTTGGTTGGAACGCTAGCAGGCGCGCCCCGCAAGGTTTACGGAATCGCTACAGTTTATCGCCCCGATGGTCCGATGAACTTGAGGCCGAATTTCGCGCCGACTTCCGCGCGCTGGTTTACGGAAGCGGCACAGGCCAAGGATGTTGCGATGCGTTTCGATCCACGCCACGACAAGCCCGCCGAGCCCAGCCGACCGCCCGGCGACACCGTCGCGGCCGAGGCGTCCGCGGGCGCAGCTGGCGCTCAAGCGGCTGCGCGCGATCGTTCGGGGCAACCGCCAACGCCGGCCTGGTCGACGTGGGAACTGAACGAGCAATTGCGGCACGTCGAACGCGTGCTGGCGATGGGTACGGCCCAGGATATTGAAATCGAAAAGCGACGCCGGCGGGTCGATCCGCCACATGCCCTGGGTCGTTCCGCCTCGGCCGGCGCGGCACCGGTGAGACCCTCGGCCGGTCAAGGCGTCGTGGCGTTCTTCGCCTGGACCGTGATGGCGGTCGGAACCTTGGGGCTGACGTTCGGCGCGGTGCTGGCCGGTTGGGGCTGGATCGTCGGTCGCGAGCAGCTTGTCGACGTGGGGCTCCCCGCGCTGCTGGGCGGACAGTTGATTCTGGTCGCCGGCTTGGGGCTGTGCTGGATCGGCGTGCGCTGGTCATTCCGGCGGAACGCGCGCGATCCGGCCGAATCGATCGACGAGCGGCTGAATCGCATCGGGCAAAGCCTCGAGAAGCGCTTCTAGCGGACGAATGTGCTAAGCCGCAAGCGGCCTGCACTCAATCAAATCTGCCGGGGACCGGCGGGTGCGGCGGCGGGTTTGGCCAGCTCTTCGAGGAACGGCTGAACATACGTCGCGCCGGGTTCCATCATCTGCACTTGTTGGAAGAACGCTCGCGCACGATCGCGCTGGCCGTCGAAGTACAACTGCACGCCCAACAGGAACATCAGGTCGGTATCGTGCGGCCGTTCGGTCGCCGCCTGCGCGAGCGTTTCCCAATGGGCCGTCTTGGCCAACGCGTTGTCGCCGTAGAGCCGATCGAGCCGGAAGGTCGATCGCGGCCAGGCGGAGTCGAATTGCAAGCCTCGCCGCAGCGCCCGGGCCGCCATCTCCCAGCGCCCCAGCGCCGAAAGCGCAAGGCCTTGGCGGAAGTAAACCTCGGCCAAGTCGGGAGCCGCGACCGCTGCGTCTTTGTAGCGCTGATACGCGTCGTCGAAGTGTTGCTTGCGGAAGTGATCGTCGCCGATCGTCAACAATTGCTGCGCGCGGCCTTGGAACATGCGGTTCGCGGCACGCACGACCGGCGCTTGTCCTGCCGGAGCGGCAGCTTGCGGCACGCCGAATCCGTTTGCTCCACCGACGGCCTGCCGAGGCGCTTGGGGGACCGGCTGCTGCGCGAACGGCACTGCCGGATTAATCCCCGCTAGCCGCATGACTGCCGCCGGACCATAGAGCGCGTCGGCCGGAATCACCAGCGGTCGATAAAACCATCCGCCGGGATAGTACCACGGATAGCCGCCGATCGGCGCCATGGTCGGATAGAACCCGCCGTACACGCCAACGTTGTAGGCGCCGCCACCGCCGAAACCACCACCGCCGATGCCGCCGCCGTAATAGCCGCCTCCGCCGTAGTAACCGCCACCGTAGTAGCCACCATTGCCGAAGTAATGATGATGGCGCGCTTGGACTGGCTCACCGAGAAACGAGATGAGCACCATCAACGCTGAGGCGATCGCGACGGGTCGGGCCATACACTTGCTCCCGAGAATTGCGGCATGCTCCCGAGCGCCAATTATCGAGCGCCCGATCGTCGGCAGCAAGTGTTTGTTTGCCCCAACCGCCCGCTCAGCGCCGAGCGCTGGATTCGGCGTTTCTCCCGCGCTGGCGCCTCGGGCTGGTCAGTCCATGCTTGACAGCCCGAGCACGCTGCGCAAAGCCGTCATGGCGATCTCGCCAAACTGCCGCGGCGGGACCACCCAAAGCTGCGGGTTCATCAGCTCGACGCTGACCGCACCGCGGTAATCAATTTGTCGCAGCCGCTCGACGATCGGCTCCAAAGGAATGTCGCCGTCGCCCGGCAGGATGCGATCGGCATCGGTGGCCGCCTCGCGGGTCACCCCCGAGAGGTCGCAGAGCTGCACGTGGAACAGATTCGCGGCCGACAGATACGCCAGGTCTTCAGTCTTACTGGGGCCGGTGTAGAAATGGAACGCGTCGAGGCACAGGCCCAGCGACGACGATCCGCAATCGGCGACCAGCGCCGCGGCGGTCTGCAAGTTGTTGCCGAAGGCGGCTGAGGCCTGGAACTCCAGCGCGATCCGCACACCGTGCTCGCCGGCCTGCCGTGCCGCCTGGACCAACGACATCTGCGCCCGGTCGAGGTCTTGCTGAGCGAGCGGCCCCGCCAGGTCGCCGGCCACGACGAGCGTGGCGATTCCCAGCGAACGGCACAGTTCCAGCCGCCGGCCGAAATGGGCCCAGTGCTCGCGGCGTGCTTCGCCTTGGCTCACCAGCAGCCCGCCCTGGTAGCTCGCCACAGGCGCCACGACGCGGTGCTCGTCGAGCAGCCGGCGCACGTCGTCCGCCGCGTGCGTTTCGAGAAACGTTTCGAGTTTGCCCAGCCACAGCTCGATCGCTGTGCACGCCCCCGCGGCATAGTCGGCCACGTCGGCCTCGAATGGCGAGTTCAGCGAACAAACCTGGCTTAGCGCGGGGATCATCGGAAAGAACCAAAGATGCACACAGATGAACGCAGATCGGGAACAGACCGTGAGCTTTATCCGTGTTTATCCGTGTTCATCCGTGGTTGCTTTGGTTCGGTGATGCCCTCGCCTGCTCACTTCGGCATGAATGCCAAGCCGATCGCGAGCGCGGCGGCGGCCAGCAGCACGCCCGCTGCGATCTTCAGCCACAGCGGCGTCGTGTACTTGATGTGCGGCGTCAGGCGAATGACCTCCTTGTACTCGTCCGAAAGCACTTGCTTTCCCTTGGCGCTGAACACCAGGTACAGAATATAAGCATTGACCAGCGTGCCCACGGGGAAGTTGATCAACCCAAATCCAGAAAGGATTCCAACGGGAATGCGTCCACGGCGATCGAGTTTGCGCAGCCAGCCGGCGCCCGGAACAGCTAACGCCACAGAACCGATGAGCACCACCAGGATTCCTATTGCCCGGCCGAGCGTTTCCGCGTTGTTATCGGATTCGTTCGAGAAGATAGCGACAGTCACACCGATCGCGGCGAGCACGCAAAAAATAGATCCCAGGTAGTACAGCCACGCGATCGATTTCACCGACGTCTCATGCTTCAGCAACTGGCGGCGGATGCGCTCGGCTTCCGCATCGGCGCCGGCTCCCGGTGGAACGACGACTTGCGAACGAGCGTCGGCTTGCGGCGCGGCAAATGGGTTTGGCGACGTGTCCACGGCGACATCCTCCCCGAAGAACCGTAGTGAGTCCGACACGACTCTAATCGAGGCCCGACAGCTTGGAAAGCGCGCCGATTCCCCAGGGCCGGGATCGGCGGAGAATGCAGAAGTCAGAAGTATGAATGCAGAAGTACCTCATTCTGACTGCTGACTTCTGACTTCTGCGTTCAGAAGCTCTTCGAGCACGGCCACGCACTCGTCCTTGTGCACGCGCCATTGCTTGAGCGTGTCGCGGTCGCGGACTGTTACCGTGCCGTCGGCCAGCGTTTGGCCGTCGACCGTGATGCAGTACGGCGTGCCGATCTCGTCCTGGCGACGATACCGCCGGCCCACCGCTCCCTTTTCGTCGTAGTAGACGTTCCAGTGCTTCTTCAGCGCGCGGTAAATCTCCTGGGCCACCTCCGGCATGCCGTCCTTCTTCACCAGCGGGAACACGGCCGCCTTGATCGGGGCGATCCGCGGATGCAGCCGCATCACCACACGCGATTGCGGCTTGCCGTTCTCGTCGGGGGCTTCGTCCTCGTAGTACGCCTCGCACAAAAAGGCGAGCGTCGCCCGGTCGGCCCCGGCGCTGGGCTCGATGACGTGCGGCACGTAGCGCTGCTTGGTCATGTCGTCGAAGTAGCTCAGGTCTTTGCCGCTGCCACGGTGACGCGGCGTCTTGCCGTCGGCCAGCATCTCGACGACCAGCTCGTTGTCCTTGCGCACCAGCTTGCCCTCCATGTGGCTGCGCAGATCGAAATCGCCGCGATGCGCGATCCCTTCCAACTCGCCGAATTCGCCGGCTTCGAGAAATGGAAAGGCGTACTCGATGTCGGCCGTGCCGCAGGAATAATGGCTCAATTCATCCTTTTCGTGGTCGCGTAGTCGCAGCCGATCGCCAGCCAATCCCAGCTCCGTGTACCAGCGGTACCGCCGATCGCGCCAATACTTGTACCATTGCGGTGAGCTATCGGGCTGGCAGAAGAACTCGATCTCCATCTGCTCGAACTCGCGCGAGCGGAACGTGAAGTTCCGCGGCGTGATCTCGTTGCGAAAGCTCTTGCCCATCTGCGCGATGCCGAAGGGAATCTTCACCCGCGAGCTGTCGACCACGTTCTTGAAGTTGACGAAGATGCCCTGCGCGGTCTCGGGACGGAGATAAGCACGCCCCTCCTCCCCGGCTAGCGCCCCGACGGTCGTCGGAAACATCAGGTTGAAGTCGCGCGGCTCGGTGAGGTTGCACTTGTCGAACTCGCCGGGGTGCTTGCTCGGTTTCAGCGGACACTCGCTGCTCTTCAAATGATCGATCCGCCAGCGTCCTTTGCACCCCTCGGTGCGGCAATCGACCATCTTGTCGACGAACAGATCGTAATGCCCCGAGCACTTCCAGACTTGCGGGTGCATGATGATCGTGCTGTCGAGGCCGACCATCTCGTAGGCTTCGGGCGCGCCGGCAGGGGCGGCCAGGTCGTCGTGCCCCGTGACCATGTCGCGCCACCAGGCTTCCTTGATGTTCCGCTTCAGCTCGACCCCCAGCGGACCGTAGTCCCAGAAGCCGTTGAGGCCGCCGTAGATTTCGCTCGACTGAAACAGAAAGCCTCGCCGCTTGCACAGCGAGACCAGTTTTTCCATGTCCATGAGAAAAGGGGATGGGGGCTAGGGGCTGAGGACTCGACGACGAGTGCGGTTTAGCAGATCACGCCCGAATCGTCCATGCCCTCACGTCCAGCTGCGGCGCTAGGGAGATTGTGTCGAGCCGGGCGGCGGTGGCAATGTCGTGCTCGAAACCTTCGGCCATCAGATTGCGGCCGCCTTGGCTGTCGTGCAGGGCAGCGACCAGGCCTTGGCGCTCGGCAGAATGCCAGGCGTCGAGCGCCAGCGCCGTTTCATCGTTCCACTGCCAGCCGCTGCGGTCGCCCACCAGCGGTGCTGCGATCGCCCCGGCGGTGAGCACATCTTCGCGCGAAATTTCGCCGCGCGTGCCGGCGCAGACGATATGAATGTTTGCCTCGCCACGCAGCGCCTCGGCCACCGCGGCGCGGTTGACCAGCGATCCCAGCAACACATGCTTCGCGCCGCGGCAGCGCATCATCGCCCGGGTGCCGTTCGTGGTGGTGAACACGATCGTGCGTCCACCGACTGCCGCCGGTGTGTACTCGGTGGGCGAATTGCCCAGGTCGAAGCCTTCGATCCGCACGCCTTGGCGCTCGCCGCCGAGCAATGCTTCGCCCTTGCCAAACGCGGCGGCCCGCTGGCGTGCCTCGTCGACCTCCAAGCACGGAATCACCTCGCGTGCCCCGGCAGCCAAGGCATACGCGATGGTCGTCGTGGCCCGCAGGCAGTCGATCACCACGACGGTTGCCCCGGCCAGCGCGCCGTCGGCGACCAGATCGGGAAGCAGGTGGACGCGGATCGAAGTCATGCCAGCGCTCCGCTACGCGTCGCGGCTAACCGATGCGGCTGGCTCGGGTACATAGTGGGGGCCGGTGGGTTCGCTGGCCACGCTCTCGCGGCGTCGCGGAGCGCGTGCCGCACTTAGCGTGCGTCCCACAGCATACATTGCCCCGCGGCGAACGAAACCCAGGCTGATCGCATCGAGCCCGATCGCCCCCAGCCGCGGAACGAGGCCGCTGGTCAGCAGCCGCCGCTCGGCCACGGCGTCGATCACAAAGAAGAACACCGGCGTGAGGAAGATGCCGAACAGCGTCACGCCCAGCATGCCGCTGAACACGGCGGTCCCCAGCACGCGGCGCATCTCGGCCCCGGCACCGTGCGCCACCAGCAGCGGCACCACGCCGAGGATGAAGGCAAAGCTGGTCATCAGGATCGGCCGCAGGCGCAGGGCGCACGCCTGGAGCGTTGCCTGCCGGCGATCGACTCCCGCTTCGCGACGGTACTTGGCGAACTCGACGATCAGAATGGCGTTCTTGCTCGCCAGGCCGATAAGCACTACGAAGCCGATCTGCGTGAACACGTTGATGTCCATGCTCTTGAGCCACACGCCGGCAATGCTGGAGAGCACGCACATCGGCACCACCAGGATCACCGCCAGCGGCAGCGACCAACTTTCGTACAACGCCGCGAGCACCAGGAACACGAACACGACCGAGAAACCGAACACCGTCATGCCGGTGCTGACGCTGATGCGCTCGATGTACGTGATCTCGGTCCACTCGGCGGCCATGTTCTTCGGCAACTCTCGACGTGCCAGCGCCTCCATGATGTCGATCCCCTGGCCGGTGCTGACGCCATTGGCGACGCTCCCCTGCACGGCGGCCGCCGGGTACATGTTGTAGCGTGTGAGCACCAGTGGCGCACTCGTCGTGCGCACACTGGCCACGGTGCCCAGTGGCACCATCGTGCCGCGGTCGCTGCGCACCTTGAGCTTCCGCACGTCTTCCACCTTGGCGCGAAACGCGGCGTCGGCCTGCACGATCACCTGCCAGGTGCGGCCGAAACGATTGAAATCGTTCACGTACCGCGAACCCAGGTAGCCTTGCAGCGTGCCGAACACGTCGCCGAGGCTGATGTGCTGCGTCATGCACGCTGCGCGGTCGACGTCGATGAACATCTGCGGCGAGTTGGCGTTGAACACCGTGAACAGGCCGGTAAGCTCGGGCTGCTGGTTGCCTTGCTCGACCAGGTTGTCGGTCTGCCCTTGCAGCATCGCCAGGCCCACGTCGCCGCGGTCCTCGACCATCAGCTTGAACCCGCCGGCCCGGCCCAGGCCTTGCACCGCGGGGGGCGGGAACACGTTCACCAATCCTTCGGGCACCTCGGCGGCGTAACGGCGGCGCAGCTCGGCCAGGATCGCGTCGCCGTGCATCTCGGGCGATTGCCGATCGGCAAAATTCTTCAGGATGATGAACATCGAACCAAAGTTCGAGCCGTACGCACTCAGGATGAACGAGTTGCCAGCGATCGAGTTCACGTTCTTCACGCCCGGCGTCTCCATCGCGATCCGCTCGATGCGGGCCATGATGTCGCTCGTCCGCTCGGCAGCGGTCGCGTCGGGCAACTGCACGCTGGCAATAAAGTACCCCTTGTCGGTCGCGGGAATGAACCCGGTGGGCAATTGCAAGAAGCCCCAGTAGGTGAGCACCAGCAGCCCGCCGTACACCACCAGCACCAGCGCCGGCACGCGCAGCATGCGGCCGACCATCGCCGTGTACGCGGCGGTCGAGTGCCGGAAGCCCCAATTGAACATACGGAAGAACCAGCCCAACAGCATGTCGATCAGCCACGTGGCCGGATCGCGGCGCGCTCCGCGCGGCCGCAGCAGCAGCGCGGCCAGGGCCGGGCTGAGCGTGAGCGAATTGAACATCGAGATGATCGTCGACACGGCGATCGTGAGCGCGAACTGCCGGAAGAACTCGCCCACGATCCCCGAGATGAACGCGCACGGCAGGAACACCGCGCTGAGCACCAACCCCACGGCGATCACCGGTCCGGCAACCTCTTCCATCGCCTGGATCGCAGCCTCGCGCGCTTGCATGCCGTGTTCGATGTGATGCTCGACCGCTTCGACCACCACGATCGCGTCGTCAACGACGATGCCGATCGCCAGTACCAGACCGAACAGCGTAAGATTGTTGATGCTGAATCCAACCACGGCCATCGCGGCAAACGTGCCGACGATCGCCACCGGCACGGCAATCAGCGGGATGATCGCTGCCCGCCAGCCTTGCAGAAATATCAGCACTACGATGGCCACCAGCAGGATCGCGTCGCGCAGAGCCTTGAACACCTCCCCGACGCTCTCGCGGATGAACGGCGTCGTGTCGTAGCCGATCGCGTATTCCATTCCTTCCGGAAAATCTTTCGACAGCTCGGCCATCGCCCCCTTCACCAGGTCGGCCGTCTCGAGCGAGTTGGCGTCGGCGAGGGTGAAGATGGCGATACCCACGGTCGGCTTGGCGTCGAAGCGGTTGCTCACGTCCTCGCTGCGAGCGCCGAGCACCACGCGGCCAATGTCCTTGATCCGCGCGACCTGCCCCTCGTGCGTGGCCCGGACGATGATGTTCTCGAACTCCTCGGTGTCTACCAGCCGTCCGATGGTGGTGAGCGGAACCTGGATTGGCTGCCCCGCGTCGCCGGTGCTCTGGCCGACCTGGCCCGCGGCGACCGGCAGGTTCTGCTCACGGATGGCGGCCAGCACGTCGTTCACCGCCAGGTTGCGCACGGCGAGCTTGTCGGGATCGAGCCAGATGCGCATGCTGTAATCGCGCTGGCCGAACAGCAGCACCTCGCTGATGCCGGGCAAGCGGGACAGCTCATCCTTGATCCGCAGCGCAGCGTAGTTGCTCAGGTACAACTGGTCGTAGCGGCCGTCGGGACTGTGAAGGCTGACGGTCAGCAGAATCTCGGGCGAGCGCTTGCGCATGGTGATGCCGGTGGCACGCACCACATCGGGCAACAGCGGCATCGCCAGGTTCACGCGATTCTGCACCAGCACCTGGGCCACGTTCAGGTCGACGCCCGGCTCGAACGTGACGGTCAGCGTGTACGAGCCGTCGCTGGTGCTCTGGCTCGACATGTACATCATCCGCTCGACGCCGTTGACGAACTGCTCGATCGGAGCGGCGACGCTGGTGGCGACCACCGTGGCGCTGGCGCCAGGATAATTGCAGTCGATCTGCACCGTCGGCGGGGTGACGGCTGGATACTGCGCGATCGGCAGCGTGAACACGGCAATGCCGCCGGCCAACGTGATCACGATCGACAGCACGCTGGCGAAGATCGGCCGATCGATGAAGAAACGCGAGAACATGAACAACCACCGTTTAGCCGGTCGCCGCGGCGACCGCGTTTGCAACACGCGGCGACCAAGGTCGCCGGCTAAACGCAAATGGGACGCATTGGTTCATTGCCGCGCGATCGCCAGGTCGCTTTTCTCGGCCAGCTTCGGCACCACCTTCACTCCCGGCCGCACGCGCTGCAAGCCGGTCACCACGATCCGTTCGCCCGGTTTCAGCCCCGATTCAATCACCCGCCGCCCGGCGATGAGGAACCCGGTCTTCACGCGGCGGTACACGATCTCGTCGTTCTCGTTCACCACGTACACAAACCGCTGTCCCTGGTCGGTGCCCAGCGCTTCCTCGCGCACCAGCAGCGATTGCTTCGCCGCGCCGATCGGCACGCGCAGCCGCAAGAACAATCCCGGCGACAAGAGCTGATTGGCATTGGCGATCACCGCCCGCACGCGCAACGTGCCGGTGGTCGCCTCGACCTGGTTGTCGAAGAAGTCGATGTAGCCGGTGATGTTGAACTCGTCCTCGTCGGCCAGGGCCAGATGCACGTTCATCCGCGCTTGGTCGGTCGAGGGGATCACGCCGTCGATCATCAGCCGCCGCAGCCGCAGCACGGTGCGCTCGTCGAAGTCGAAGTAGGCGTACATCGGATCGACGCTCACGATCACCGCCAGCGGCGTATCGTCGGCCTGCACCAAGTTGCCGGGATCGACGAGCCGGCGGCTAATGCGCCCTTTGATCGGCGAGCTGATGGTCGTGAAGCTGAGGTTGAGCTTCGCGGTGTCGAGGCTCGCCTTCGCGGCGTCGAGCGCGGCCTTTGCCTCCTCGCGATCGAAGTGGGCCACGTCGAGGCCTTCTTCGGTCACCGAGCCGGTGGGGATCAGCCGGCGGGAACGGTCCTCGATCCGGGCACAGCGCTCGAGCCGCGCTTCGGCCTGCTCGACCGCGGCGCTCGTCCGCTCGACTTCGGTACGGTAGGGCCGGGGATCGATCTCGAACAGCGGCGCCGCGGCCGCGACGTCGACACCATCTTTGAAAAACACCCGATCGAGGTAGCCGCTCACCCGGGCGCGAATCTCGATGGTGTGGATCGCCATCGTGCGACCGGTGAATTCTTCGAACTCAGTGACGGTATCTTCGGTCGGATAGGCGACGAGCACCTCGGGTGGCTTGGGCGCGACGATCTTGGCTTCGGGGCGTTTGCAGCCGCCAATACCGAGGCTGATTGCCGCCAGGCAAGCAGCAGTCAGCAACCAATCCGATACGACACGCAAGCGCGGCATGCGACGCATGGGAGGCAGGGGAAAACACAGGCGGGAAAGCTTGACTGACTGGTCAGTCAGCGGTAACGATGCATCATTGTAGCCGTAACCCCCCGCGCTTCAAAGCCACCTTCTTGAAGGGGTTGGTACAGCGGAAATGCCGAAGATCGCCATGCAAGCCACTGAATGCTCCACTGCCACGCTTGACCGCCGGGCCGTCCGTCGCGACTCGATCATCGAGGCGGCCGCTCGACGTTTCGCCGGGGCCGGTTACGCCCAGTGCGACATGGATTGCGTCGCCGCCGAGGCAGGCGTGGCCAAGGGGACGCTGTACCTATACTTCCCCGGCAAGGAAGAGCTGTTCTACGCCTGCGTCGACCGTGGGATGCAGCAGTTGATGCAGGCCGTGTTCGCCGCCGCCGATACGGCCACCGAACCGTTAGATCGCATTGGCCGCGCGATCCGTGCTTACCTAACCTTCTTCGACGAGCACCCACACTATGTCGAGCTACTGATCCAAGAGCGAGCCAGCTTCCGCGATCGCAAACGCTCGACGTACTTCGAACATCGCGACGCCAACCGCGGTCCGTGGCGCGAGCTGTACGGCAAGCTCGTCGCCGACAGCACCTTCCGCAACGACATCGCTGTCGAGCGGATGCTCGATACGATCGGCAACCTGCTCTACGGCACGATGTTTACCAACCGCTTCAATGGCCGCAGCGTGTCGCTGGACGAGCAATACTCGGCGCTGATGAAGATCGTGCTGCAGGGAATGCTGCGCGATCGTGCACTGGTCGTTTAGCCCCGGGCTCTGCCCCTTGTTGTTCTACACGACGGGGGCTGATTTTGCTTCGGGGCCGAATGCGAGCCAGCGGAGAGCCATGTCGTGTGCGCGTTGCAGCCCAAGCCAGACGGTTTGGGGCCCAGGCGGGTCGGGGCGAACACGATCGACGTAGCCGCCCAGTTGCGCAATCATGCACACCATTTCCGACAGCTTGGGCGGTTCCGGCGGTGGCGACTGTCGTCGCACGACCTGGTACACCGACTTCCATTCCTCGGGCTCGAACAGGAGGTCACAGCCGACATTCGGGAACTCGCGCGCCAAGCGACAGACGTACAGCGTCCGCCAGGTCACGATCAGGTAAACGGCCAGACACGGCAGGAACCGATCGAGACGCTCGAACCGTCGCTGCTCGACGCGGCAACCCGATTTCAGCGTACGGAAGAGAACACCTCGACCATCCAACGCACACAGTAATAGTCGACCACTTCGCGAACGTGCTCGATCGTGTCGATAGGCAGGCTCGTCAACAGAATCCATTCCACCGGCACGTCAGCAGCCGGTGGGTCGAGTTCTTGAACCAACGCGACATTCACAGTTTGCGGCGGTAACTTGCGGTCATGCCGCCAAGGCGGGCAGAGCCTGACCTGTGCGGCGCGGACTGCCACTTCCGCTTGGCGAGACGCACGCGGTTGTTTTCGTCCGCCGCGGGGGCATTTTTGGGGAACACTTGGTCCGGCGACCGCGGACGTGAATCGTTTGCGTGAACCGCACCGGCTCCGTCGCGACTTGCTCGCGCAGGCGATGGAGAACATCCCCCGTGTCGTCGGCTGCCCCCGTGCCCCGCTCGACGGCCCGGTTTTGGCAGCCGCGCACGATCCAATCGAGCGATTGCGGCTCGGCCTGCGCTGCGACCAGCAGCTCGTAGATATCCGCTTCGCTGTCGGCCACCAACACGAAACCGGTCTGCGGCGCACGCTCCCGCCTCGAGGCGCGCGTGACGCAACGTGTCGAGCCAGCGCCTGCTTTCCTTTTCCTCGATCGACGTGTGTTTCTTGCGCGCGTGGCGTTGCGCAGGGACCGGCGGCTCACCTTCGCGCGCCCAGGTCGTCGCCTGCACCGTCCCCAAGGCCGGCGCATCCGCCGCAAGCTGCCGGAATGCTTGCCGTCGGATGCCCCGCGAGCTGCGAGAGCACTTCCGCCAACCGCTCGTTGAGACGCTTGTCTTTAAGCTCCAAACCACGCAATTCATCACCCACCCATGGCAGCAACATGACGTCAATCCTTTCAACGTCGTCGCCTCCCCTGCCATGCTATCGTGGGCGATCGACCCCCGCTCTCCAATACCAATTCATGGGTCTGTAGAACAATAAGGGCTGAGCCCGGGGGCCAATTGTGCGTGGTCACGGTTAACTGCCCCCGGGCAGAGCCCGGGGCTACGGGCATGTTACAATCACGCGCCATGGACATCACCAATATCGCCCGCGTGCCCGCGTTCACCACGAAGGACGGTTCAGAGATTCGCGAGCTGCTGGCACACCGCAACTCGGCGATCCGCAAGCAAAGCCTGGCCGAGGCTCGCGTGGCCCCTGGCACTACGACCACGCCGCACTATCATCCGCAGACGGAAGAAATCTACTACCTGGTGGAAGGGACCGGTTGCATGCGCATCGGCGACGAAGTGCGCGAGGTCGGACCGGGGGACGCGATCGCCATCCCGCCCGGTTTGGTTCATCAAATCACGAACACCGGCCGTGAGACGCTGAGGTTTTTGTGCTGCTGCGTTCCCGGCTACGAGCACGCCGATACGGTCCTCGTGACTGAGTAGCTAGTCCTTAAACCAGCGTACACGGCAGCGCGTGGCGGGGAGATTCCATAAAAAAACTCGAAACGCCCGGCGTTTTGCGGGAGTTGGAAGGTGATGCGCCGTTCCACGAACCGCAACACGAAAGGAGTTTCGAGTGAACACGAAGA
>DATAXP010000126.1:0-33787 GCA_036272935.1 Pirellulales bacterium
GTAAAGGTTCAATAGCACGTTCGTATCGAAGACAAAAGTGGCCTCAGACCAAATGGCCCTTGTCTCCTCGTCCGTCAATCGAAAGTACTCTGGAAAATGGTCTTTCAACTGCCTGATTCCTCGGAATTGCTCTTGAAACCGCGAGCGCTGCCACAGGCCCGGGGCAAGAGCTGCCCAGCATCCGAAAGGCGACCATCAGGAATCGGCTGACGGTGAACGGCTTCTGAGAACCGACGCATTGGACTGCCGTCAAATTCGAGCTGCGAACTTCGCGATCGCTAGAAGATCGTTGCAGTTCGTTGCGGCAGCAAATCCAAGGTTCACGTCCAGAAGTGCGAAAGAAAGGACTGTTCCTAACGGCGGGGTTTTGCTTCCCTTGCCGGCCTGCGGGCGGCGGCAATAATGGCCGTATGTACGCTCCCTCCGGCGCCGAGTCCGAGATGCCGATCTTTCTGCGGCGTAATACGTTGCCGCTCCCCGCGGCCCCGCCTTCCTCGCCTGGTTATGACGAGCCGCCGGGCATCCCGTTGTCGCACGACGAAGAGCCCGTCGCCACCGAAAGCGAAGAAGAATACGCGTTCGCCGAAGAGATCGAAGAAGACGAGCTGATCGCAGCCCGTGAGCGGGCACAGCATGCCTTGGCCGAGGCGATCCACGAGGCGATTCTGGCCGAGAAGGCCCGCCAGAATCAGCCGTTGCCGCGCTGGTACGTGCGCACGCTGGTCGCGATCGGCCTGACGGTGTTCGTCGGCGGACAGACGCTGCCGCCCGAATGGTTCGCCGGGGCGTGCGGCATCGTGCAGTTGGCGTGGCTGTTCGTGGCGACCGTCTACAAGCTCCACTCGCGCCGGATCGAAGCGGCGTGGATGATCGTCGTCGTGCTGTATCTCGTCGCAACCGTCGAAGCGATTATTCGCTTGAAATGGCTGTGAGCATCTCGGTCAACAGCTCCATCGGCAAGCCGACGACGTTCGATTCGCTCCCGGCAACGATGCTCAGCCAGCCGAGCCGATCTTGCAGGCCGAACGCGCCCGCTTTGCCTTCCCACAGCCCGGTGGCCAGGTAGTCGCGAATCTCGCTGGCCGCCAGCGTGCGCATCCGCAGCGTGGTCGTGGCGATCCGCACCATCGGTTCCCGACCTGGTAACGGCCACACGCACAGGCCACTGTAGGCGCGGTGCTCGCGACCGCTCAGCAGTTCGAGCATCTGCTGCGAATGTCGCTCATCAGCCGGCTTGCCGAGAATCTGCCCCTGACACTCGGCCACTGTATCGCAGCCGATCACGACCATCCGCCTGCCACCGGCCTGCGGATCGACGCTTCCCGCCTCGATCCGTTCGACGACGTCGGCCGCCTTCTGGCAAGCCAGACGGGCGACCAGCTCCGTCGGCAACTCGCCGCTGCACATGCCACACTCTGCCTCGGGCCGCGGCTCGACGACCGTGAACGCGTACCCCGCCTCGGCCATCAACTCTCGTCGCCGCGGCGAGCCGCTGGCCAGGATAAGATGAAGGTTGCTCGTCATGCGGCTTCCATCGTACCATGCCTCGCGACAATCTCCCTGCCATGCACTCGCTCGACGTTCTTTACGAAGACAACCATCTGCTAGTGCTCAACAAGCCGGCAGGATTGGTGACGATGGGCGTCGCGCCCGGCGAGCCGAGCTTGCTGGCGATCGCCAAGTCGTACATCCAGCGCAAGTACGCGAAGCCTGGCAACGTGTACCTGGGTGCGATGAGCCGGCTCGATGCGCCGGTTACCGGCATCGTGTTGTTCGCCCGCACGTCGAAGGCGGCCGCACGATTGACCGAACAGTTCCGTACCCGAGAAGTCGACAAGCTTTACTGGGCCGTAGTCAGCGGAGCGGCGCCGAGTAGCGGCGACTGCGTCGATCATCTGCTCAAGGACGAGCGACATCGCAAGATGCACGTCGTCGAGCGGCCGCAGCCCGGGAGCGTCGAAGCACGGCTATCATACCGCCGGCTGGCAAAAGTCGATCGCGGCGAGTCGCTGCTGGAGGTGACGCTCGAAACCGGCCGCAAGCATCAGATCCGCCTGCAACTGGCATCGCGCGGTATGCCGATCGTCGGCGATCGCAAATACGGCAGCAGCGTGGCGTTCGCCCCAGGCATTGCTCTGCACGCGCGCCGGCTGATCGTCGAGCATCCGACACGCCACGAATCGATGACCTTCACCGCCCCGCTGCCCGAGAGCTGGCGGCGCTTCCAGCTTCCGCAACATCTCGTATCGCCCACGACGCCTTGAGCAACCCCGACCGATGGCATACCCTTACTGCTAATCTCTACCCCCAGCCCCCAGCCCCACCGTTACATGATCTCCGCCGAAACGCTCAAAAAACTGGCCCGCTTCGATACGCCCACCATTTGCAACGTCATCGAGTTGTTCGACGTGCGGCCGCGCAACGTCGGCTACATGGATGGTCGCATCAAGTCGAACTTCCCCACGCTGCCGCCGATGGTGGGCTTCGCCAGCACGGCGTCGTTCCGCAGCGACGCCCCGCCGATGGGCGGCGACGCCTACGGCCTGATGGACCAGCAGGTCGCCGGGTTCGCCGAGTTACCGGGACCGGCGGTCGTGGTGTTCGCCGATCTCGACGATCCGCCGGTGGCTGCCACGTTCGGCGAGGTGATGTGCTCGGTCTACAAAGGATTCGGCTCGGTAGGGCTGATCACCTCAGGCGGCGGCCGCGACCTCGAGCAAGTCCGCGCCCTCGATTACCCCGTGTTCACCGGCACCACCATCTGCTCGCATGCCTACTGCCATCTGCTGCACATCGGCCTGCCGGTGCGCGTCGGCGGCTTGACGGTGCGACAGGGCGACTTGCTCCACGGCGATGCCAATGGCGTGACGAACGTTCCGCCGAACCTTGCGGCGGCGATCGCCGATATCTCGGAAGAGTTCATCGCCGCCGAGAAGTACGTGCTCGACTACGTGCGCGGCAGCGGCCCCAAAACCGCTGCTGGCCTGGCGACGGCGCGGAAAGAGTTCTCGGCCGTCGTCGCCAAGCTCACCGAGCGCGCCAAGGCGTCGCGCTGATTCACGCTGAACCGCGCACTTCGGGATGGCCCTGGCATTGCGGGCACCAGTAGGTGGTGCGCCCCAGATCGCCTTGCCGTCGCAGTTCGATTGTTGTGCCACAGTTGAAGCACGGCTCGCCGCTGCGGCCGTATACCCACATTCGCGGCCCCGACAATGCCGGCCGGGTGCGTCGCGACGCGCCGTCGAGGTTTGCCGACATCAGCGCTTGCGCCCGCTCGACGATCTCGATCATCCGCTCGTCGGAAAACTCGCCGACTGTGGCAAACGGGTTGGCCTTCGCCAGAAACAACGTTTCCGATTTGTAGATGTTGCCGATGCCGCAGACGATCCGCTGATTCATCACCGCTTCGCCCAGCGGCAGCGCATCAGATGCCCGAAACCGTCGCAGCACTTCGGCGCTATCAAGTGTCCCGCTGAGCACATCAGGCCCTAAGGTTTGCAGATGTTCGTGGCGACGCAAGGTAGCCGCGGTCAGCAGTTCCAGCACCTCGGGACTGAAGCACACCACGACGTGCCCTGGCACTTCCAGCACGATCGCGGCTCGATGCTCCGGTTTCTGCCAGCGCTCGCCGGGGCGATACAGATGCCACGAGCCGGTCATCCCCATGTGCGAGTGCAGCGCGCCGCCATCATCAAGATGAAAGAGCAAATGCTTACCGCGGGCTTCGACGCCGCTGAGCTTGCGGCCTACGAGTTGAGCCACATTCAATGCCGGATCGCGTGAGCGCGCATGCTCGATGGTCTGCCCGGCGAGGATCGGCCGCAGCCGCGCCGCCGTCCGATAGATCGTGTCCCCCTCGGGCATTACGACTCCCGCCGCCGCAGCAGCATGCCGCGGCTGGTGACGATGAAGCCCATCGATTCCAGCAGCTTGGTCCACGGCGAATCGGTCGCTGCGGCGCCGTCGATCTTCGCTAAGAACACGGGCCGCTCGGAGGTGGCGAGCTTCGTCAAGGCGGCCAGCAGCGCGTCGCTCATGCCGGTGCGCTCTGGTTCGTTCTCGGGCAGGAACGTGAGCAGATGCTGGCCGGTGCGGCTCAGGTAGCCCACGAGTTGGCCGTCGCACAAGATCACGCGCGCCCCGGCCGAGCGACTGGGGCGTGGTCCTTCGGCAGCACGCTGCTGCGGCCAATCGAGTGCCATGCCATACGGGTTTGCCGGATCAGTCGAGGCCAGGACGAGCGTGTTCCGCTGCGGTGCGGCATCGAGCGCGTCGTCGCCGAGCACGCGCTCGCGCAGACGATCTTCGGCGCCGGCGGCCGCGAACTGCGCCGCTCCCAGCCCCGCGACAAAGTACCCTCGCCGAATGCGACCCGCTTCTTCCATCGCCTTGAGCACCGGGTAGACACCGGCGAAGCCGCCGGCTAGCGCTTCGTAGCGGAACATCTCACGCGTGAGGATGCCGTAGCGCTGGAGCAACTGTGCCGCCCAAGTGGTTTGTCGTTGCGTGGGCGTTGCGACTGCCGCATCGACGGGGAGCAACAGCGACCAGCGTCCTTCGGAGCCGGCGAGCTGCGCCGTGCGGCGCGAGCGAAACGCTCGTCCGCCGCCACGAGGTTTCTCGCGCCGCACGCCCTTCGTTTGCCGCCGAAGCGATCTGAGCGGCACGAGCGTATCGTTAGTAACCGCGCCAGCCCAAACAAGCCGCCAGAGCGCACCGAGCACGTCGTTGCGGAAGCCGCCCAGCGTGCGCACGATATCGTCGAAGAACAGAGCACCGCGTTCGGCCAACAGGCTCAACACGCGATCTTCCAACTCGCCTTCGACCTTCTCCGCCGGCGGAGCGAGGATCGCCAGCGCGTTGGTGAGATAGAGCGCCACACGGCCGTCGCCCGAGCCGAGCGCGTCGAACCCGCGCCACACGATCTCGCCGGCGGCGCACAGCTCGTCGAGATCGCTGGATCGGAAGTCCGCGATCCGCGCCGGCAGAATGCCGCGCTCGATGTCGGAGGCCGGTAGCGGCAGGCCCTGCAATTGCTCGACGACGTCGAGCAGACCGTCGAGCCCCTTGCGCTTGCGATCCAGCCCCTGCCACGCCGGCAGGAAGCGCCCCATCGCCGCCTGCTCGACCGGCTCAACCTGCTTGCGCAGCTTGGCCAACGAGCGCCGCTTGAGCACGCGCAGCACTTCGGCGTCGCAGAACTCCCGGCCGCGACCGCCGGGCAGAAACTCTCCTTCGACGATCCGCCCGCGTGCCACGAGCCGTTCGAGCGCCCTATGGACTGCCTTCGTTCCCAGGCCAAGCCGTCGCGCAGGCTCGTCGAGCGTGAACGGCACGTGAGTTCGAGCGAAGCGCGCCAGCAAATCTTCCAGCGGCTCCGCGACCGATTCGAGGAACGCCTCGGGCAAGCCCGGCGGCGGAACCGCTCCCAAGGCGTCACGGTAGCGGCTGGCATCCTCGGCCGCGATGAATCGATGCTCATCGGCAATCCGCAACGTTACCGCACGGCGTGCGGTGCGCAGCTCGTCGATGCAAACATCAATGTTTTCTGCGGCAACTCCGCGAGCGATCATTTCCTCGCGACTCAAATCGCCCAGCTTCAGCAACAGGTCGTGTAAGCCGTCGGCATCGCGGATCGGATATTTGCTGCTGAGGCGTTGCAGTTCAAGAGCCAACTCATCGACAGTCTCGGCGTCGAGCAGCTCGCGCAGCTCGGCGTCGCCTAGCAGCTCGCGCAACTGCGCCTGGTCGAGCGCGAGCATCGCGGCTCGCCGCTCGGCCAACGGTGCATCGCCGTCGTAGATAAAAGTGCCGACGTAGTTGAACATCAGCGACGAGGCGAACGGCGAGGCGGTGTGCGAGATCACCTGCCGGACGCGAATCGTTCGCCGTTCGATCTCTTCGAGCACGCTCTTCAATCCCTTGAGATCGAACACGTCGCGCAGGCACTCGCGGTAGGTTTCGAGCAAGATCGGGAACTGCGCGTATCGCGACGCCACCGCGAGCAGGTCGGCACTGCGTCGGCGCTGCATCCACAACGCCGTGCGCTTGCCCGCCTGGCGGCGAGGCAGCAGCAGCGCCCGGGCCGCGTTCTCGCGGAAGTGCGCGGCAAACAGCGCCGTCGAGCCGACCTGGCGGACCACCTCATCCTCGATCTCCTCCGACTTTGGAAAGAACAGTTCCAGCGGTGGCGGCTCGTCGGTTTCGGGCAAGCGGAACACGATGCCGTCGTCCGACCAGATCATGTCGACTTCGCCGACCGTTTCGCTGCGCAGCCGAGCGGCGACCGCCATCGCCCACGGCGCGTGGATCCGCGCTCCCAGCGGCGACATGACGCACACGCGCCAATCACCGACCTCGTCCAAAAAGCATTCGACGACAATCGTCTTATCCGTCGGCGGCTCCTCGGTTGCCTCGGCTTGGTCGCGCAGATAGTCGATCAGGTTCGTCGCCGAGCGGCCGTCGAGCACGCCCCCTTCGGTCAGTTCATCGAGCGCCCGATCGCGCGGCTCGCGCGCCAAATGTCCCGCCAGCCGGCCAATAGCCCGGCCGTATTCCAGGGGCCTGCCAGGACCGTCGCCGCGCCAGAATGGCATCCGTCCCGGCTCGCCGGGCGCGGGGGCGACCATCACCTGGTCGTTCGTGATGTCGAGCACCCGCCACGAGCTGGCCCCGAGCAGGAACACGTCGCCGGCGTGCATCTCGAACACCATCTCTTCATCGAGCTCGCCGACGCGGCTGCCGCGCCCGCCGTCGCCGGCCAGAAACACACCGTAGGTGCCGCGATCGGGGATCGTGCCGCCGTTGAGGATCGCTAGCCGCTGCGTCCCCTTGCGCGGAGAAACGACGCCGGCAATGCGATCCCACGTCACGCGCGGTCGCAGCTCGGCAAAATCATGCGACGGATAGCGCCCGGCGAGCATGTCCAACGTCCCCTCGAACAACGATCGCGGCAACTGCGCGAACGGCGCAGCGCGGCGAGCGGTGGCGAACAAGTCGTCAACGCTCATTGGTCCCAGTGCGACCATTGCCACGATCTGCTGCGCCAACACGTCCAACGGATTGCGGGGATAAAACGTCTCTTCCACTTCGCCGCGCAACATACGTTCGGCGGCCGCGGCGCAGGCCAGCAGATCGCCACGGTACTTGGGGAAGATGACCCCGGCGCTCGGCGCACCCACCTGGTGCCCCGCGCGGCCGATGCGCTGGATGCCCGAGGCAATCGAGGGCGGCGCAGCGATCTGGATCACCAGGTTGACGGCCCCCATGTCGATGCCCAGCTCGAGGCTCGACGTGGCGACGATGGCCGGCAACAGGCCACGTTTCAGCCGATCTTCGATGAGCAGCCGCGAGTCCTTGGCGATCGAGCCGTGATGGGCGAGCGCGACTTCTTCGCCGGCCAGATCGTTGATCGCCGCCGCCAGGCGCTCAGCCAGGCGACGGCTGTTGACGAAGATCATCGTGCTGCGGTGAGCGCGGATGAGTTCCAACAAGCGCGGATGGATCGACGGCCAGATCGAGGCGATCTGCGGACCGGCCGAGGCGGGGCCAGATTGATACTGTGGCTCGGCGAGCCGGGCCATGTCTTCGACCGGCACCTCGATGCGCAGATCGAGCTGCTTGCTGCGACCGGCTTCGATGATCTCGACCGGCCGCGGCGTGGGGGGCGCGTCGATGATGCCGGCCGGCTGCTCGCCGCCGCCCAGCAGGTTGGCGATCTCTTCCAACGGCCGCTGCGTGGCCGACAGGCCGATGCGCTGCATTGGCCGAGATTCGATCTCCGCTTCACGGCGGAGGTTTTCGAGCCGTTCGAGCGACAGGAATAAGTGGGCGCCGCGCTTGTTGCCGACCAGAGAATGAATCTCGTCGACGATCACGGTATCGACCGTACGGAGAATGTCGCGCGCCCGCGATGTGAGCAGCAGGTACAGCGACTCGGGCGTGGTGATGAGGATATCGGGCGGATGACGGCGAATCTCGGCGCGCTCGGCCGAAGGCGTGTCGCCGGAGCGCACAGCGATCGACGGAACTTGATGCTCCGCACCGAGCCGGTCGGCCACGGCGCGCACCCCGGCAATGGGGGCGCGTAAGTTCCGCTCCACATCGACCCCCAGCGCCTTGAGCGGCGAGACGTAGAGCACGCGCACACCCGCGGCCGCCGGCTCGCCTGCGTGGCGCTCGAACATGAACCGGTTGATTGCCACCAGGAACGTGGCCAGCGTTTTGCCTGAGCCGGTGGGGGCGAGCAGCAGCGTGTTCGCCCCGCGAGCAATCACCGGCCAGGCCTTCGCCTGGGCGTCGGTCGGCGCGGCGAACGACTGCGCGAACCACCGCCGCAACGCTGGATGAAACAGGGCCAGTGATTCGTCAGAACACGGAGGAGTCGCGACAGCCATGCCAACCCAATGACGAGCGCCGAATAGAACGAAGTGACCCTCCATTATTCGCGCCATTGCCGGCAGGGGCCAGCCTGCCTAAGGGGATCGTGCAGAGATGTTCGACGGCTCACAGCCGGAAAAGTGCCCGCGCGTTGTCCCGCACGATTTTTTGCTGGTTCGCCGCTGAGAGCTGCGCCGCGGCAAGCGTATCGTTGATGAGTTGCGGCTCAACCCAAGGGTGATCGCTGGCATACAGCAGCCGATCGGGCCCCATGAATTCGCAGGCGAACTTAACGGCTAGCGGCAGCGGCGAAACGATGTCGAGCCAGACGCCCTTGAGATACTCGCTTGGAGTGCGCGTGAGGTTGCGCGGACCGCGCTTGAGCACCGTCACCTGGTGATTCATCCGCCCGACGATGTACGGCAGCGTGCCGCCGAGATGTGGGCAGACGAGTTTCAGCTTCGGGAACTCGTCGAGGATGCCCGACAGCAGCAGCCGCGTAAGCGCGATGGTGTTGTCGAACATGTTCCCGAGAGTGCTCGTCATTTCGTAGCCTTTGACGAGCTCCGTGGTCACCGGCTTGGCCGGGTGCAGCAGCACCGGCACGTCGAGCTCGACGGCGCGGGCGAACATCGGCCGAAATTCAGGTTCGTCGGGGAAGCGGCCCACGAGGTTCGTGTAGAGCAAGATGCCGCGCAGGCCGAGCTGCTTCACGGCGCGATCGAGCTCCGTGAGCGCCGCCGGCATATCGAGCAGCGGCAGGACGCACAGCCCGAAGAATCGCGTCGGATGCCGGCTGACCACGTCGGCGACAAAATCGTTGGCCATGCGGGCCACGGCGGCAGCGTCGTCGCCGAACCATTCGGGCCCGGGGTCGTTGATGCTCAAGGCGGTCATGGCGATGCCCGCGGCATCCATCGTTGCCAGCTTTGCATCGACATCGAGATACAGCGGCGGAACCTTGCGGAGCCAATCGCCCATGCGCAGGTACCGCACGCCGTCGCGAGTGTAGACCACCGGGTCGGCGGTGCGCTTGGCCATCAACTCGATCATTTCGGGGGCGAACAGATGGCTTTGGCAGTCGATCTTGCCGAGCGCGCCCCGATCAGCATCCACGGTTTCCGCGGCGCTCGCGGCAGCAGGCAATCCTGCCATACCGACGCTTGAGGCGGCAAGAAATGATCGACGGCTGATTGGCGATGGAAGCATTGTCGAAGCGCTCACGGCTTGAGAAGCTGGCACGGGCCCCAAAGCGCATTGGCACTTCCTCGGCCACCGATTCGTAGGTTACGCTGGACCACGAGCATGTACCAGCAACGCCCATGTTGCTTAGGAGCTGAGCAGCACTGGCTGACAAGCAGCCAGTGGCACCCAGCCTCGCCCATGAACCCGAATACTTCAGCCGGTAGTTAGCGCGGCGAGCGGCCGAATGACCGGGCTTTGCGGTTCCAGCGCTGCTTCTTTCGGTTGTTCGCGCCACCTGCACCCTGCGGCGTGTTGTTTGGTCTGGGGTGACGCTGCCCTGCCGGCGCTGAAGCAGGCGGCGAAGTCGCCGCGTACTGGGGATGGTCGGTCCGTACGGGGATGGACATGCGGATGAGCCGTTCGACCATTTTCAGGTCGGCCCGTTCGGGGCCGCCGCAGAACGAGATGGCGACGCCCGTGGCGCCTGCCCGGCCGGTGCGGCCGATGCGGTGCACGTAGGTCTCCGGTACGTTCGGCAGATCGAAATTGATTACGTGCGACACGCGGTCGATATCCAAGCCTCGCGCCGCGACGTCGGTCGCCACGAGCACTGGAGGACTGCTGGAACGGAACTTCTCGAGCGATCGTTGCCGCGCTGCCTGGCTCTTATTGCCGTGGATCGCTTCGGCGCGGATGCCGGCCTTTTCGAGGTGGCGCGCGACCTTATCGGCGCCATGCTTGGTACGCGTGAAAACCAAGGCCCGGCCCATGCCGTCGCTGCGCAGCAGGTGCTGCAGCAGCGCTGGCTTATGGCGTTGATCGACGAAATAGACCGACTGCGCGATCGAGTCGACGGTCGACGATTCCGCGGTTACCTGCACCTTGACCGGGTCGTTCAGAATTGTGTCGGCGAGTTGCCGGATGTCGGGCGGCATCGTGGCTGAGAAAAACAATGTCTGCCGGCGGCGCGGCAATCGGGCCACCACCTGGCGGATGTCGTGGATAAAGCCCATGTCGAGCATGCGATCGGCCTCATCGAGCACAAAGGTATCGACGGCGCTCAAGTCGACATGCCCCTGGTTCATCAGGTCGAGCAATCGGCCAGGCGTCGCCACGATAATTTCGACGCCGGCTCGCAACGCCTTCACCTGCGGCTGCTGGCCCACGCCACCGAAAATCACCGTCAGCCGCAACCCCGTGTGGCGACCATAGGTCTGAAAGCTTTCGCCAATCTGCGAGGCCAATTCGCGAGTAGGCGACAGCACTAGTACGCGCGTCTTACGACTATGCTTGTGCGTCGGCAGATTGGCCTGGCTGAGGCGGTGTAGGATCGGCAGGGCAAACGCGGCGGTCTTGCCGGTGCCCGTTTGGGCGCAGCCCAGCAGATCGCATCCCGCGAGGATGTGCGGAATGGCCTGGGCCTGAATCGGTGTCGGCGTGGCATAGCCTTCGGCGGCAATCGATCGCAGCAGGGACGGGGCAAGGAGCAGGTCTTCAAACTTCATCATGATTCCAACTTGTATTGATGCAGGGGCGAGGTGCATTCGGGCGTCGATGCCGATCGTTCATTCCCAGGCAGAACCGGGGCGAACAGCAGCGGCGATCGGACCACGAACACGCGTTTATCAAACAGCCCACGCCGGAGTGCTGCGGGCATCAAATCCGTTCAGGCCCGGCAGAGGCTGCTTGTCGTGAGAGAACCTCGGCCACTTCCGCTGCGGCGAACGATCTTCCAGACCTGGAACATCATCAGCCGGCGTAGGCGACGAAACCGTCGCAAAAGCCGAGGGGCAAGCAGATCAATCGCGGTCAGGAGCCAGATATCCCAGATCGATTGCTACCGATCGAGGATCGCCGCTACAGGTAGTGCAATTTGGTCGACGCAGCCGAAGCTTACGCCGCTCCTCGCCACCTCTTACTGGCACTAGTTTACCTCACGGCATCGCCGGCGTCAAAGACACCTTGGCGATTGCGTTACGCTAATCGCGAACGCGGCTTAATTGATCGGCCGCGCATGAAAATGCCCCGGCCTAATTCGAGATAGCGCCGGGGCCCTATGGATCGTCGCCGGGGTAGGGCGACGCCTTGATTCTACCATCCGTGCCGTTCGTGTCGAGCTTTTTTGCTCTGCGAGCACGACGGCAACTCAAAACACCGGTTGAATCTTTTTCAGCCGCGACTCCGTTTCGCGCATCAGGGCGTCCTCGGCGGCCTCGGTCGCGGCTTCATAGGTCACGCTGAATCGCAGGAACGCCCCGGCATCGTCCCAGGGGACGGTGACGATCGAGTGCTCGGCGATCAGGTACTGGCTAGCCGCCTCGGCGGTGTCGAACTTCTGGCCACTGGCGAGCCCTTTCGGACTCGGCGTATACAAAAAGTACGTGCCGCCGGGCATTCGGCAATCGAAGCCGCAACGCTGGAGCACGTCGACGAGCTTCTTTAGCCGCCGTTGGTACTTCGTGCGAACGCTGCGCGGGATCGAGTCGTCGTCGAGCGCGGCGGCACCGGCCTTTTGGATGGCCATGAACTGCCCGGAATCGTTGTTGTCCTTGATGTCGGCAAACGCCTGGACGATGCGCTCGTGGCCGGCCACGAATCCCAGCCGCCAACCAATCATGTGCCAGCCCTTGCTCATCGAGTGGACTTCGACGCCGACCTCCTTGGCACCGGGGACCGACAGAAAGCTCAGCGGCGGCGCGTCGTAGCTAAGCATGATGTGCGCCGCGTCCTGCACCACCACGATGCGGTGCTTGTGGGCGAACTCAATCACGCGCTGGTAAAACTCGCGCGTGGCCAGCTTGCCGGTGGGACTGTTCGGATAGTTCAGCACCAGCAGCTTGGTCCGGGCCAGCACGTCGGCAGGAACGCTGGCCAGGTCGGGCAAAAAATCGTTCGCGGCCAACAGCGGCAGGCGATGCACCATGCCGCCAAAGTACCGTGTGTGCGTGCCGGCGACGGGATAGCCGGGGACGGTCATCAACGTCACGTCGCCGGGGTTGATGAACGCCGCCGGCAGCATGGCCAGGGCGGTCTTCGATCCGATGCAGTGGTTCACTTCCTTCACCGGATCGAGCGTCACGCCGAAGTTGCGCTGCATGAACCGGGCCGCGGCCTCCTTGTAGGCGGCGATGCCGTTGTCGGCATAGCCGCGGTTTGCAAGCTGATCGATCTCGGTGTGCATCACGCGGCGGACGCCTTCGGGAGCCATCTCGTCATTCTCGCCGATCCCAAAATCGACCAGCGAGCGCTCGGGATGCTCGGCCAGCGCCTTGCGCTTGGCGCGCTTGATCTTCTCGAACTTGTAGATTTCGGTCCCTTTGCCATAGTTGGCTCCGCCGATCCGCTCGGCGAATTGGGATTGAAAATACGGGTCGCTCATGCGCGCTCGGCTGCGGGATCGAGGAATAAAGGGATGCCAGCCATAAGGCTACTGCTTCAAGGGGTTGCGTCAAGGTGCGACGCCGTTGCGCTTCTGCAAAACGGTAGGGTGCCGTCGAGTCGGCGAGACGCACTGAAACGATGCTCCGACCGCGGTGCGTCTCGCTTCGCTCGACGGCACCCTACGGAACGAGCTGCCGAACGAATGCCGGGAAGTCGCCGTTGGTGCGGAAGTCGCCCGAGCCGGTGGACCAGGACGCGCCATTTTCGTTCTGCGAGACGCTCACGCGAACCGTCTCGCCGCCCGCAAAACAAAAGAAAACTTCGTAACCCATCTCCCAGGCCCCTGCGCTGGGACTTGTCGGCCGCTGGCTGTACCCCGGAAAGAAGTGCTCCAGGGCCGAGAGCTTTTCCTTGTTGATGATGTGGACCGCGGAAACCTTCGCGACACCCGACCGTGGCCAGACTTGTGATGGGACGATCAGCGCTTCGATCGCCTTGGGCGACGACTTCTCGCCGTGGGAGTGGTTGTCACAGGCCGTGAATGCCAGGGCGAGCAATGCCACGATGATGCCGACGCGATGCATGGCAGCTCCTTTGTTGGCTGGAGCAAGTTGCGAGATAGTGTAACACGCGCTCGGCGCGGGGCTCCCCACGCCGCGCCTCAGGGGAGACCTTCGGTCGGCCCAGCGGCGGGGTCGGAGACCCGCGCCGAGCGCGCGCGACGCGCGCCGAACAGGGAGTGCGCGCGACGCGCGCCGAATAGGCGATCCGCGCCGAGCGCGCTACGTTGCGGCGGCGTGGGCTGTTTTGAGTCGGTCGCAGGCGGCTTCGAGACGTGCGAATTGCGCCTGGAGCTGCGCGGGGGAATCGTCGGACGTGGCTTGTTCGAGCCAGCGGGCCGCATCGCTGGCGCTGGTCAGTCCCAGGTTGCCGCTCGCCCCTTTGAGCGTGTGCGCTTCGCGGTGTAGCCGATCGAAGTCGCGGGCGTCGATCGCTTCGCGCACCTCGGCGAGCCAGCGCGGATACTCACGCACAAAAATCTCCACCAGCTCGTTGAGCAACTCGCGGTCGCCATCGACACGAGCCAGCGCCGCTTCTTCGTCGAAGCCCGATTCCTCAGCCGCATGAGCAGAGGGCACTTCGGTGTGGCCGTCGCCGGCCGCAAGGCGCTCGACAACGTCGAACAACTGGAGCGGTTGCAACGGCTTCGACACGTAGCCGTCCATGCCGGCTTCCAGGCACTGTTCGCGATCGCCTTTCATGGCGTGAGCCGTCATAGCGACGATCGGCAGGTGACGGCCGGAAGTTGGTTCGCGGGCGCGGATGGCGGCGGTCGTTTCGAAGCCATCCATCTCGGGCATCTGCACGTCGAGCAAGGCGACGTCGAACGTTTCGCGATCGAGCTGGGCCAACGCTTCCCGGCCGTTCGAGCAGACCGTGACGGTGTGGCCCCGCTTTTCGAGTAGCCGGACGGCCAGGCGCTGGTTCACCTCGTTGTCCTCAGCCAGCAGCAGCCGCAACGGGTGCTGCGTCTTGCCGAACGTGGCGCGGCGAGGCTGCGCGGCGTGCGGGGCCGCGTATGTCGTAAGGCTGAGGGCCGAAACGATCGAGTTGAATAGCTCGGACTGTTTGATCGGCTTGATCAGATAGTTGGCCAGGCCCAGCTCGCGACAGCGGGCCATGTCGCCGCGCCGGTCGCCGCTGGAAAGCATCATCAGCGTCGCGCCGACGAGTGCCGGGTCTTGCTTGATGCGCTCGGCCAGGGCGAAGCCGTCCATTTCGGGCATCATGTTATCGAGTAGCACCAGCCGGAACGGCTGGCCATCGCGGCGGGCGCGTTCGAGCTGGCCGAGCGCCTCGCGTCCGCTGGCGGCCACCGTGGGTCGCATCCGCCAGTTGCCGAGCATCTCGCCGAGGATGCGCAAGTTGGTGGCGTTGTCGTCGACCACCAGCACGCTAAGGCCATCGAGCTGCTGCGTGAGGCGCGGCGCGGCAGCGGGGGGGGCGTGCGAGATGCCAAACCCGGCCGTGAAATGGAACGTGCTGCCGACGCCGGGCGTGCTCTCGAGCCAGATGCGGCCTCCCATCATCTGCACCAGCGACGCCGAGATGGCCAGCCCCAGGCCGGTGCCGCCGTATTTGCGCGTGGTCGAGCTGTCGACCTGCGTGAACGCGCGGAACAGCGAATCTTGCCGATCGGCAGCGATGCCGATGCCAGTGTCGGTAACCTTGAAGTGCAGGATAGCATGATCGGTGGTGCGCGACTCGCAATCAACGTGTATCACCACCTCGCCTCGGTCGGTGAACTTGATGGCGTTGCCGACCAGGTTGACGATCACCTGCCGCAGACGGCCGGGATCGCCGACGAGCACCTCGGGAACATCGGCAACGATGTGCGAGGCCAGTTCCAGCCCCTTCTTGTGTGCCCGTTGGGCGAGCGTGGTCACGGTGTCGTCGACGGTTTCGCACAGCTCGAAATCGATCGATTCCAGGTCAAGCTTGCCGGCCTCGATCTTCGAGAAATCGAGGATGTCGTTGACGACGCTGAGCAGGTAGTCGGCGCTGGTGCGAGCCATCTCGAGATACTCGCGCTGCTCGGGCGCGAGGTCGGTGTCGAGCGCCAGCTCGATCATGCCCAGCGCGCCGTTGAGCGGGGTGCGAATTTCGTGGCTCATGTTGGCCAGAAAGTCCCCCTTGGCGCGGCTGGCGGCCTCGGCGGCCTCGCGGGCGCGCAGCGTTTCGGCGACCAACTGGCGGCGCTGGCTGATGTCGCGTACGAAGGCGCTGAACAGCCAGATCGAGCCGAGCCGGATCGGAGCGATCGTGAGCTCGACGGGAAACTGGTGGCCGTCGCGGTGCAAGGCCGTCACTTCGACCGGCTTGTTCAGCAGCGGGCCTTCGCCGGTTTCGAGGAACCGCGTCAGGCCGGCGTCGTGGGCATCGCGATACTCGGGGGGAATGAGTGTGTCGACCACTTGCCGGCCCATAACTTGGTCGCTGCGCCAGCCGAAAATCGCCTCGGCCTGGCGGTTCCAATCGACGATCTGACCTTCGGCCGTCATGGCCACGAACGCGTCGTAAGCCGAGTCGATAATCTGCCGGGCGCGTTCGTCGCTGGCACGCAGGGCCCGTTCGATGCGGATGTTCCGCTGCTCGATCCAGTGCAGTTGCCAGGCGCTCCATAACACCAGGGACGTGAAGATCAACACGTTCAGCAAGGCGAACACCGCGGCGGCCGCATCGTGGCCGAGCCAACCGGCGTGCTCGATGGCCAGCCGCAGCCAACCGAGCAGCAGCGGCACCAGCACCGCGGCCGGAAGCAACCGCCGCATCGTGATGCCGCCAAGCGTGTCGGAAATCACCACGGCAACCACACCTTGATCGGGGCGCGCGGCCAGCAGACCGCCGGCCAGCAGCAGAAACAGAATCGCCGTGTTGAAGGCCATCGGCACCGCGTCGCCCAAGCCGTACAACGACGCCACGCTGAACGCGTAGCCCATCACGGCCAGCAGCGCAATCGCGGCCACGAGCAGCGTGAGCCCCTGGCCCAGGCGGCGCCAAGGGCGGTGCTGGCTGTCGGCCAACAGCAGCGAGCAGCCGAACAGCGTGAAACAGAATGCCGATTGCCACGAGATGCGGTCGCCGGCCAGGCGATCGGCAAACAGCAACTGGTCGGGGCCGCGCTCGAGACCGAAGGCGTACCGTGCCAAGGTGGCGATGCCCAGCGCCATCAGCAGCGCGGCGGCAACATCGAGCGCTCGGCGCCCGAGCGGCGTCAGCGCTTTGCGTTGTAGCACCAGCAGCACAGCGCCGGCTAAGATAGATGCGAGCAGCGAAACAGGATTGGTCGCTTTGAACCCGGGACCGACGCGCTTGAGCGTTTCGACGTCGGACACCCAGCCGATGAACATCACCGCCGCCAGCGTGATCGCGACCAAACCGCAGACAGCGGCGCAGCGGTGCAGCCAAGCGACACGTCGAGAGTCGGTCGGCGCGATCATCGGGTGGTCCTCGAACGCACAGCGTACGACGCGCAACCCTGCGAGATCCTTAGCTCAATCGTAACACCGTCGGCGGCCTGGGGAACCGATAGCGGTCGATTATTGGTGGCAGAACGTGGTACTGTAACCGTTGCCTCACTTCGCGTTAGGGAAAAGTCCCAAGTCATGTTATGACCGATCGATCGCCAGGGCTGTTGGTGGTGTTGGTCGACCCGCCGCGATTGCGCTGGTTTGTGGCCGGCATCACGGCCGGGGGACCGGTCGTGCCGTTGCTGCGGAGCGACGACGGGAATCTGTCCCCCTACGTTTCCCTTGCGTTCGACGAGCAACTATCGTTCCTACGGCACCGCTTGTGTGGAGTGTTGCAGCGCGGCAGCGACCGGCTGTACCAGCGCGACATGAAAGCCCGGCAGATCGTAGTGCTGTTGAGCGACCTGCTCGAGGCCGCCGCCCCCGGCAGCAACGGACTCACGCCGCGCTTGGCCGAGCATTTGGTCGAATGGTTGACGAGCCCGCCGATCGCCTTCTTTCTGATCGAACGCCGCGCCGATGACCAGACCGAGCTAACGCCGCTGGCCGGCACGATCGATGCGGAATGGTCCAGCGCGCTGCGGTTGAATTTAGCTGAGGTGCTGGCAATGACTAAGGAGCCGGAGCGATGGGAACTGGCCAAGTGGAAATCGTCGGCGTAAGGTGACGAGCACCGGGCAACCACGCGGAGTTGTCAGGCAGCAACAACCTAGCGTGTGCAGATCATGAAAGTGCTGATCGCCGAAGACGATGCGGTATCACGCCGCCTGCTGCGCAGCTACTTGGAGAAGTGGGGGCACGAAGTGGTCGAGACGGCCGACGGCGCCGAGGCGTGGCGACGATTCGAGGCCGACGACTTTCCGATCGTGATCAGCGACTGGATCATGCCCGAGGTCGACGGCGTGGAACTGGTGCGGCGCATCCGGGCGGCGGCGAAGCCGAATTACGTGTACACGATCCTGCTGACGGCCAAGAGCCAAAAAGAGCATGTCGTTGCGGGGATGGACGCCGGCGCCGACGACTTTGTCACCAAGCCGTTCGACCGCGACGAGCTGCGCGTGCGGCTGCGTGAAGGCGAGCGGATCATCCGGCTGGAGCGCAGCCTGGCCGAGCAGAACCGCGCCTTGCGCGAGACACAAGCGGCACTGGTGCAGAGCGAGAAGCTCGCCAGCCTGGGGCAACTGGCCGCCGGCATGGCACACGAGATCAACAATCCCGTGGCGGCGGTGACGAACAATCTGGCAGTGCTCCGGCGCGACGTGGCGGCTGCGCTGCGGCTGCTCGACCGATACCGCCGGGCGCGCGAGGCGCTGGCGGCCGTCGAGCCGGCCCTGGCCGACGAACTGGCCGCGCTCGAAGCCGAGGCCGATCTCGATTATCTACAGAAGAATCTCGAGCCGCTGTTCGACAAGTCGCTCGGCGGGCTGGGGCGCGTGCGCGACATCGTGCGGAACCTGCGCGACTTCGCCAAGCTCGACGAGGCGGAACGCAATGAGCTGGACCTCGCCGTCGCACTCGACACCACGCTCGAAATGCTGCACCATGACATTACGGCCAAGGAATTATCGGTGGTGCGCGATTATCGGCCGGTGCCGCCGCTCGTGTGTCATCCGGGGAAGATCAACCAGGTGCTGCTGAATCTGCTGACCAATTCCGTTGCGGCCTGCGCCCCGGGCGGTCGGATCGACCTGGCGACGCGCCGCCAGGACGATGCCACGGTGATCGAGATTCGCGATAACGGCAGCGGCATCGCCCCGGAACACATGAAGCGCCTGTTCGAACCGTTCTTCACCACCAAGCCTGTCGGCCAGGGCATGGGCCTCGGGCTGGCAATCAGTTACGGCATCGTGCGCGATCACGGCGGGACGATCGAGGCCGAAAGCCAGCCGGGCCACGGCAGCACTTTCCGCATCCGGCTGCCCGATCGCGCCGAGCCTGCCGAGCGTCGCAGCTAAGGTTCCATCGCAGCGAGGATCACGCACGTATGCCTGCAACCGCCAAGCCGCCGGTGCTGCTAGTCGACGACGAGCCCGACATGCTCTTCTCGCTCGAAGGGCTGCTGCGGCGGAATTTCGAGGTGCACGCGGCCGAAGGGGGAGCCGCTGCGCTCGAAATGCTATCGCGGCAAGGGGTACACGTGATCGTGACCGATCAACGCATGCCCGGCATGACCGGGGCTGAGTTCCTGCGCCGCGCCCAGGAGATCCGACCCGACGCGGTGCCGATCCTGCTCACCGGCTATGCCGACATCCGGGCGGTGATCGACGCCGTCAACCACGGACACTTGTTCCGCTATCTGACCAAGCCGTGCGACCCGGACGATCTGATCGCAACCATTGCCGAGGCCGCGGAACGCTACGCCCGCCGGACCGACCACCGGCGGTTGCTGGCCGATGCGCGAATGTTCATCGAGCAAGCTGCGAGCGCTCTGCCCGAAGGCGATTGGCCCCGGCGCGCCCGCGCGCTAACCGAGCGGCTTTCCGCGATCAGCGACAACATATAATTCACAGTTTAGCCGGCGAGCTTGCTCGCCGCGTTTTGCTTCGGCCGCCCGGGTAAACAAGGGTGATTCGATGTCGTTGTTCGAAGCCAGCGAAGCGGCCCATCGTCGGCGGGCTCAACCGCTGGCCGCACGCATGCGCCCCGAACGCCTCGACCAGTTTGTCGGCCAGCAGCACTTTCTCGGCGAAGGGAAGCTGCTTAGCCGCTTGCTGAAGGCCGATCGACTCGGCTCGGTAATCTTCTACGGTCCGCCGGGCACCGGCAAAACGACGCTCGCCCGGTTGCTGGCCGCAGCCAGTCGCAGCTACTTCGTGCAGCTCAACGCGGTCACCAGCGGCGTGAAGGAACTGCGCGACGTGCTGGCCACCGCCGCCGACCGCCTGGCAGCCACGGGTCAGAAAACGCTGTTGTTCGTCGATGAAATCCACCGCTTCAACAAAGCCCAGCAGGACGTTCTGTTGCCCGACGTCGAAGAAGGGAGCGTGATCCTGGTCGGCGCGACGACGCAGAACCCGTTCTTCGCGATCATCAGCGCCTTGGTGAGCCGCAGCCGCGTGTTTCAGTTTCAGCCGCTATCGAACGACGACATCAAGACGCTGCTCCACCGAACCTTGGCCGACAAATCGCGTGGCCTGGGGACGATCGACATCCATATGCACGACGACGCACTCGACTTCCTGGCCGAGGCGAGCGATGGCGACGCACGCCGTGCGCTGGCGGCGTTGGAGGTCGGCGTGATTTCGAGCGATGCCCGGCCCCTGGAATTCACCCGCGAACTGGCCGCCGAGAGCATGCAGCGCAAGGCGATCGAGTACGATCCGACCGGCGACGCCCATTACGACGCGGCCAGCGCCTTGATCAAGAGCATCCGCGGCAGCGACCCCGACGCCGCGCTCTACTGGCTGGCCCGCATGCTCGAGGCGGGCGAGGATGTACGCTTCCTAGCCCGGCGAATCGTGATCGCCGCCAGCGAAGACATCGGCAATGCCGACCCCCATGCGTTGCCATTGGCCGTGGCGGCGATGCAGGCCACCGAGTTCGTCGGGCTGCCCGAATGCCAATTGCCGCTGGCCCAGGCGGTGACGTACCTGGCATGCGCGCCAAAGTCGAACGCTGCCACGGTGGGCATCGGCGAAGCGCGCCGCGACGTTGCCGAGGGCCGCCTGCTGCCGGTGCCGGTTGCTCTGCGCGACGCCCATTACGGCGGGGCCAAGCGCCTGGGGCATGGCGGCGACTACCAGTACGCCCACGACGCCCCGGACGCGATTGCTGCCCAGGACTACTTGGGCGTCGAGCGCGAGTATTACCGTCCCGTGCCGCGCGGGTTTGAGCAGGAATTGGCCGAGCGGCTTGAGAAGATCCGAGTACGACTGCGTTCGGCCAAACAAGCGACAAAAGACACTTAGCTCAACTTTCGCAACGGTGACCATTTGTTGACATTGTTACAACCCAGAATATCTACGCTCGTTTTCGTGGCGCTCGTCTCAGCGATGCAGGCGTTCTGCACCGCGCCGCGAGCGCAAGCAGACGTTGCCGCAAGCCCTCGCCGACCCAACATCGTCGTGATCCTCACGGACGACCAAGGCTACGCCGACGTCGGTTGTTTTGGAGCGAGCGGCTTTGCGACGCCGCGGCTCGACCGCATGGCTCGTGAAGGGCGGCGATTCACCGATTTTTACGTCGCCCAGCCGGTGTGTACCGCCTCGCGCGCCGCGCTGATGACCGGTTGTTACTCGAACCGCGTCGGGTTGTTCGGTGCGTTGAACCACGAGAGCACCATCGGCATCAGCGACGCCGAGTTGCTGCTGCCCGAGCTTTGCCGGCAGCACGGCTACGCGACCGCGATCTTCGGCAAATGGCATCTGGGGCATCGTCCCAAGTTCCTCCCCACGCGGCACGGCTTCGATGAGTTCCTGGGTATCCCGTATTCGAACGACAACGGCCCGCTGCACCCCATCGTGCGCGGCATCCCCCCGTTGCCTTTGATCGACGGCGAACAGGTGGTTGAACTCGATCCCGATCAATCGCAGTTCACCCGTCGATTCACTCAGCGCGCGGTCGCGTTCATCGAACGCAATCGCGATCGCCCCTTCTTTTTGTACTTGCCGCACGTGATGCCGCACGTGCCGATCTTTGCCTCCGATACATTTCGTAGGCGCACAGCGCGTGGCCTTTACGGCGACGTGATCGAAGAGCTTGACTGGTCGGTCGGCCAGGTGCTCGACGCCCTCGAGCGCAATGGACTCGACGAGCGCACGCTGGTCATCTTCGCCAGCGACAATGGGCCGTTTCTCTCCTACGGCGATCACGCCGGCTCAGCGACACCGCTGCGCGAAGGGAAGCTCACCACCTGGGAAGGCGGAGTGCGGGTGCCGTGCATCATGCGCTGGACGGGAACGATTCCGGCCGGTACCACCTGCCACGACCTGCTGTCCACCGTCGATCTGCTACCGACCGTCGCCGGGCTGATCGGCGCGAAGCTGCCCGAACGCATCATCGACGGACGCGACATTCGAGCGTCGATCGTCGGCGAGCCTGGAGCCAAGTCGCCGCACGAGGCATGGTTCTATTATGCCGGCGACGAGTTGCAGGCCGTGCGCTCCGGTGATTGGAAGCTGCACCTGCCGCACGACTATCTCACCCCCGCCTCGCCGCTTGGCACCGGCGGCAAGCCGGCGAACTTCGAACACCTGCATCCCGAATCGATGCAGCTTTCCGGACTGCGCGGCATTGCCAGCCGGCATGGCTACCTCGTCGAGCATACCGACTTGGCTCTGTACAACTTGAAAGACGATGTCGGCGAGCAACACAACGTCGCGGCCGAGCATCCCGAGATCGTCACCCGGCTGCAACAATATGTCGAGCAAGCTCGCGACGACTTGGGCGACTCGCTCGTTGGCCGCATCGGCAAGAACGTGCGACCGGTGGGCAAGCTGTGACCGGCGCGCCGACGATTAGCGAGCCACAGGCGATTTCATCAAGGCTAGCAACCGTGCGGCGGCCGCATCGGCGAAGGCCGCATCGTTGATGTGCAGGTCGAGTTCTTCGACCGGCACGCTCCCCGCGGCAGAGCGCAGCGCGCTGAACAGCGCCTGGCGCGCCGCCGGGTCGTCGAACGGCTGGCCCTCGCGATCGAGCGCCGAGACGCCGCGTTGCGGCAGCAACACCGCCGTCGGCCCTTGGGCTGTCGCGAGCTTGCGGCCAATCTCGGCACCAAGCTGAACGTTTTCCTCGACGGTCGTGCGCATCAGCGTCACGTTGGCGTTGTGGCGATAGAGCAGGCGACTGCGAAACCGCTCGGGAACCGTCGCCAAACCAAGAAAATTCACCATGTCGAGCGCCCCGACCGAAACCACTTGCGGTACGCCGCGCTGCCCTGCCGCGGTCAGCCGATCGGGCCCAGCACTCAGCATGCCGCCGACCAGTTCATCGGCCAACTCGGTCGTGGTGATGTCGAGCACACCGGCCACCAATCGTTCGGCCACCAGCGCCTCCATCGCCCGGCCGCCGTTGCCGGTAGCATGAAACACCAGCACCTCGTACCCCGCCATTTCGAGCACTTCACGTGCCCGCTGAACACACGGCGTCGTGACGCCGAACATCGTCGCGGCGACCAGCGGCTTGTCATACGGCGGTCCGTCGGTTGGCGGATTGTGACTCAATGTCACCATGCCGGCCATCGCGAGTGCAGCGTTGGCGAGAATCGGCCGGCTGATGCGATTAACGCCGGCGATATCGACAATGGAATTGACCATCGCAATGTCTTTGTCGCCGACGTACTGGCGAACCTGGCCTGAAGCCAGCGTGCTGACCATTAGCTTCGGCAAGCCGATCGGCAGCGCCCGCATGGCCGCCGTGGCGATTGTCGTGCCTGCCGAGCCGCCGAGCCCGAAGACACCCGCGACCAGCCCCGCGGCATGGCGATCGGCGATCACCCGAGCCGCCCCCGCAGCCGCCGCGGCGACTGCCGTGCCTCGGTCACCTGCCGTGCGCAGCGTCTCAACCGATTCCCCGGCTGCCGCGAACACCGCATCGCGTGGAATGTCGGCCTCGATCGCCGGTGACGCTAGGCAGCCGCAATCGACCACCGTGCAGGCGACGCCGCATTGGCGAAGCACGTCGCGGACAAACGCCGCCTCGATGCCTTTGGTATCGAGCGCGGCTAGCAGGTGGACCGAAGGGGTGCGCCTCATGACTCGACGGCGCCACGAGCGCTCCGCAGTTTGAGCCCGACGAACGTGCGCACCTGCCGCGTGATGGCCGTCTCGACCGGCAGTCGTTCCATCGAGCTGGCCCCGTAAAAGCCGTCGACCGCAGTGCGATCGATGATGTACTGCGCGTCCTCGGGCGAGGCGATCGGTCCACCGTGGCACAACACCAGTTGATCGTTCCGCACGTCGCGACACGCTGCGGTGATCTCGGCGATCCGCGGCACGCACTGGTCGAGCGTGAGCGCAGTTTGGGCGCCGATGGTACCAGTGGTGGTCAGCCCCATGTGGGCGACGATCACGTCGGCTCCCGCCTCGGCCATCAACCGCGCTTCCGGGGCGTTAAACACGTACGGCGTGGTCAGCAGATCCAGCTTTCGCGCCACGACAACTAGCTCGACCTCGTTGTCGTAGCCCATGCCGGTCTCTTCCAGATTCGCGCGGAAGATGCCGTCGAACAGTCCGACAGTTGGAAAGTTCTGGATACCGGCAAAGCCCATCTCGATCAGCTCGCGCAGGAACGGCTCGCGCAGCAAGAACGGATCGGTCGCGCACACTCCGGCCAGCACCGGCGTGTGGCGGACGACCGAGAGCACTTCGCGCCCCATCTCGCGGACAATCTCGTTCGCGTTGCCGAAGGGGAGCATCCCGGCCAACGATCCGCGTCCCGCCATCCGGTAGCGGCCGGAGTTGTAGATGACGATCAGATCGATTCCGCCGGCCTCTTCGCACTTGGCCGAGATGCCGGTCCCCGCCCCGCCGCCAATGATCGGCTCGCCACACGCCACCTTGGCGCGCAGCCGCGTCAGAATCTCATTTCGCCGTGAACTCATACGTCAAGCTCAAGAAGGAACGTCGCGAAAGCGGATGTCGTTCGCAAGAATTATTGTTCTGCCCCACGCGTGGCACAAGATACGCCCACACGAGGGCTGTACCGCGCGCGACCTACGGGCCATAATCGCGGTTCTGCACGTCGAGGCTGTAGCTCAGTCGGTAGAGCAACGGACTTTTAATCCGTAGGTCTCGGGTTCGAGCCCCGACAGCCTCAGTTGAAAGACGTATGGCGTTGAACGCTTTACGTCGAAGTTTGCACAGAATGTTCCGTAGGTGAAAACCGTCATTTGCACCGATTCCCGTGCAAATGCTGTGCAAACCGTTTCGTCGGTCGTTCCCTTCACGAAGGGGAACAACGATGAACGTCTGGCGGAAACAAACCACGAAGCGGGGCGACAACGGGGTTGTGCTCTCCAAGCGGTTCTACGGAACGCTTCGGCTAGCGTCGGGACGTGCTCAACAAGTTCCACTCGTCGAAGACCGGGACGCTTCCAAGACGCTCCTGCGGCGTCTACAGAGCGAACAAGACGAATACCGTTCCTTTGGACGCTCGGCGGCGTTCGTTCGTGAGCGTCAACGCCCGTTGCTCGAATTGGTGGACGAGTTCGAGGGGTTTCTAGCGCTAGAAGCGGTTACGAATCTGGTTGGTGATAGCTAAACGCTTAAGTTGCGTGGCTCGTATCTGGAGCAGCCTCGGCGCGTTCACCGTCGGCTACTCCAGCGGCGCCGAACAGCTCACCTGCACCCCGACCGCGGTACCCGAACCGACCAGCCTGCTGTTGGCCACGCTGGCCGCCGCAGGCCTCGGCGCCCGCACTCTCCATCGCCGCCGCAAGGCGAAGCACGCCGACGCCACGCCATCCTGCTAGAGATGCCGCACCGAAGGGACTCGTATGGCGCGCTTCATCGTCCTCGCAGCCGGCCTTCCGAAGGGAGAAGCGGTCACGGCTGCTGCCAGATACGGACGGAGCCGTCGCGGCCCCCTGAGGCCAACAACGAGCCGTCCCTGTTGAACGCGACGGTATGCACGCCGGTCTTGTGACCGAGATACGTCGCGATCAACTCGCCGGTGGCGGCGTTCCATACTTTCACTGCACCGTCGGTACCACCGGTTGCCAGTCGAGAGCCATCGGGCGAGAACGCGATGCCCCAGATGTCGCCGTCGTGCCCGTGCCACGATTTGACAAGCCCACCGCTGTCGACGTCCCAGAGGCGCACGGTCTTGTCCCACCCGGCCGATGCAAGACGCTTCCCATCGGGATGGAACGACAGGCTATACACCGGCCCTGAATGACCTTCGAGCAGCAATCGTTGCGAAAGTGTCGCAGCGTTCCAGAGTCTGACAACTTTGTCGCTGCCGGCGGTCGCCAAAGTCTTATCATTCGCAGAGACGGCAACGGCATACACGCCGCTGGGCGATTGTGCCTCGGCGATTGGCTTCATCGTCTCGATCGACCAAACGCGCACGCCTCCGGCGCGATCGCCCGAGAACAGCCGCTGGCCGTCGTGCGAGAAGGTCAAGCCGCGGACCGCGTTGGGGCGCTCGAACGTCGCCTGCGGCGTTGCCTGCGACAATCTCCACAGGTGGATCGCCCCTTCGTCACCCGCGGTGGCAAACGTATCGCCCGACGGTGCAAACTGTACCGACCAGATGTTGCCGCGATGTGCGTTAATCGTCTCGGTCACGCTCCGCGTCGGCAAGTCCCACAGCCGCACCGTGCCGTCCTCGACCGCCATGGCCACCGTCGGGCTCGACGGATCGAACGCGACCGACCACACGGCGCCGGCATTGGCGGTAAGGACGCTCATCGGCTCGGCCGTCGAGATGGCTTCCAGCGACGCCGTGCCGTACGGCACCAAGGCCATGCCAGCCAACAACCCAATGCCCAAAAACACGACCGCTCCGATCGCCGCGATCCAACGGTTGCGAATCGTGCGTTTTCGCTTTTCGATGACACAGACCGTCGGCACATCGTCCGACGTTGTCTTCATCAACGCCCATTGGAAGTCGAGCAGCTCGGCAAGATGGATGGCCGACTGAAAGCGGTCATCGGCTTTCTTGGCCAGCAGCCGGTCGATCGTTTCCGACAGCCACTCGGGAACCTGGGGATTGAGCTCTCGCAACGGACGGTGCTTGGCTTCGGCAATCTGCCGCATGATCGCGAGCGTCGAGTTACCATTGAACGGCGGCTGTCCGGCGCACATCTCGTACAAAATGGCGCCAAGACTGAACAGGTCGGAGCGCGGATCGGCCTCGGCCCCCAAGGCTTGTTCCGGGGCCATGTACAACGGAGTGCCGGTGACAAAACCGGTCCGCGTGAGCTTCACATCTTCCGAGACGCGCGCCAGTCCAAAATCGGTTAACAGCACGCGGTCGTGCGGCGGTTCGAGCAAAATGTTGCTCGGCTTGATATCGCGGTGGATCAACCCTTGCGCATGGGCCGCGGCCAGACCGTGGGCCGCTTGCATGCCGATGCGCACGATCTCGAGCACCGGCAACGTCTTGATACTCGTCAGGCGTTGTTCGAGCGTCTCGCCGGCCACGAGCTGCATGACGAGATAAGGCAACCCATCGCCGGCGGCCTTCTCGACCTGGTGCACGGCAACGACGTTCTCGTGCGTGATCGACGCCGCGGCGCGCGCCTCGCGGCAGAAGCGCTGACCCGCGGTTTCGTCGCTGGCCAGATCCGGATCGAGCACTTTGATGGCAACATTGCGCTGCAGCCTGGTGTCGAACGCCTCGAGCACCAAGCCCATGCCGCCTCGGCCGATGATGCGCATCACATCGAAGTGAGCCAGGCGGCCGAGATAGGCGGTGTCGGTTGCCGGCTGCAAAAACGACAACGATACGTTGTGCGAACGGACGATGGGTGTCGACGCGACAACCTGGGCCGATGGCGTGTCCAGCGCTTCGAGCACCGGCCAATAGGCCGACGTCGCGGCTGGCTCTGCCTGGTGCAGCGACTGGACCACTTGCGGCAGGTTGGTTCCGTCGGTGGCGATGTTCTCAAGCTTCGATTGGCAACACGAGCACGCTTCCAGGTGGCTCATGCACTCTTGTTGCCGCCCGTCAGAGAGCGAGCCAGCAAGCAACTGCTCGAGCTCGACCGGTTCGGGGCATGGTGGTGTTGTCGTTTTCATGTCAGGCCTCCGTGGCCGTTTCTTCTTGCCGCCGCATCGCGTCGACCTCGTCCTTGAGCCTGGCCAGCACGCGACTCTTGGCGACGTACACCGCCCCGGCCGAAAGACCAAGCTCGGCGACGACATCGGTCACGGCGGCTCCTTCGACGGCGGTCAGCCAAAACGCTCGCCAGGTCTTTTCCTGAAATTCTGCCTTGATCCGCTCCATGGCCAGCGCTGCCAAACGACGCTGGTATTCCATCTCCCACTCGGCGTCGCCGTCGTGGTCGTCGGACTGCATGTCGAGCAGGCGATTGGTCGTCGTGTCGCCAGAACCTCGCGGACGTACGCGGCGGGCCGACAGGAAGTTGAACACCTTGTTGCGCGTGACGGTGAACAGCCAGCCGCGAAACGTCCCCTGCTTCGGATCGTAGTCGAGCCGGCCGATCGCCGAGGACACCGAACGCATCACGTCCTGCATCACGTCGGCCGCGTCGGCATCCTGCAGGCCGCGGCGCCGGGCGAACCCGTAGACGACCGGGCCGTACAACGCCAGAAACTCGCGCCAGGCGCTTTGATTGTTGCCGTCGCGGATTTGCACCAGCAAGCTGGCGCGCGTCAGCGGTGAGTCGTCGACAGGCATGGCTGAACCCGACTGCCAAGGCTGAGGCCAAGCGTCGTCGTATCGTGAAATCCCCCGTCGGTGCCGCCGACGGTGAGCGTCGTGACGCCGCTAAGCGTGGCGTTATTGGCCAGGACCAATGTGGGATTGTTCGCCCCGTTGAGTGTCAGAGTGCCGTTGGGTTGGATAAAGCTGCCGCCGGTGACGGTGAGCGTGCCGCCAGTGAAATTCAGCGTACCAACCGTGTGGCTGAGCGTTTGCACGCTCAGCGAGCCGCCGGCGAGCGTGAGCGTGTTGGCGGAGCCAGCGAATCCCAATCTCCCGTCGATCGTCACGGCTCCGCCGGCTTGGACGGCCAGCGACGCGGGCGCGCCCGTGCCCCCTAAGGTGAGCGTTGTCGTGTCATGGAATCCGCCGCTTGTGCCACCGACGGTGAGCGTGGTGACGCCGCTGAGCGTGGCGCCCACGGCGAGCACAAGCGTCGGACTGTTCGCGCCGTTGATCGTCAGCGGGCCCGACGACTGCACATACGGCCCCTGAGTGACCGTAAGCGTGCCGCCGGAGAAGTTCAGCGTGCCGGCCGACGCGTTCAACGACGACACCCCAAGCGTGCCGCCGCTGAGTGTGAGCGTGCTACCAGCCAACATCTGCAGTGTTCCCGCGACTGACACGGCGCCGCCGTTTTGGACGGCCAAGGCCAACGGTGCGCCGGCGCTGCCCAGCGTCAGGGAACTGGCGTCGCGAAATCCGCCGGAGGTGCCGCCGACAGTGAACGCCGTGACGCCACTGAGCGTGGCGCCGCCGGCGAGCACGAGCGTGGGATTGTTCGTGCCGTTGATCGTCAGCGCACCGGCCGACTGCGTGTACGTGCCTCCGCTGACGGTAAGCGTGCCGCCGTTAAAGTTGAACGTGCCGGTGGTGGCGTCGAAGTTGGTGGCGGTGATCGCGCCGCCACCGTTGAGCGTGAGCGTTCCCTGGTTCCACAGCGTTAGCGTGCCGCCGACGGTCAATGTGCCGCTACTGGACACGACAACGGCCGCGGTGCCTCCGCTGGCCGTGGTGCTGCCGCCGAGATCGAGGTTGCCTGAGAGCGCCCATTTCGACAAGGCGCCGCTGATCGTGGCATTGCCGTTGGCGCCGCTGCTGAACCCCAAGTATCCGTTGGCGCTCGACAGCACGCCTCCCGCCGTCACCGTCAGATTGCCGCTGCCCGAGGCGCCAACATACATGTCGCCGGTATTCGTCCAGATGGCGCCTGTGCCGCTAACCGTGGCGCCGCCGGCGGAGTTGGCAACGACGCCCAAATATGCGGTTCCGGAATTGGTCAGCGTGGTGCTGCCGAACACTTCGAGGCTGCCGGCGTTGCCGCTGTTCGTGCCCAGGTACACCGCCGTCACGCCGGACGTTGAGGAACCGAGTGCATAGATCGTGCCGCCCGCGGTCAGTGCCAGTGTGGGATTGTTGGCTCCGTCGATCACCAGGACCGAGCTTGACTGCGTGAAGGTGCTGTTGATCAAGAGCGTGCCTCCCGCGAAGCTGAGGGTGCCGCCCGAAACGTCGAATGCTTGGGCCGTCAGTAAGCCGCCGTCGAGAAGCAACGTTCCCGCAGCGCCGACTTGCAGCAATCCGTTGATCGTCGCCGTGCCGCCGGGTTGCAGGGCCAAGGTTGCCGGAGCGCCCGCGGAACCGAGACTCAAAGAACTGGTGTCGCGAAACGCACCGGCAGTGCCGCCGACGGTCAGCGTGGTCACGCCGCTCATGGTCGCGCCGCCGGCGAGGACCAACGTCGGATCGTCCGCGCCGTTGATCGTCAGTCCGCCAAGCGACTGCGTGTACGTGCCGCCGCTGATCGTGAAAGTGCCGCCGGTGAAATTGAACGTGCCGGTGCTGGCGTCGAAGTTGGTAGCGGTGATCGCGCCGCCGCTGCCGAGCGAGAGCGTGCTGCCGGCTGTTGTCTGCAGTACGCCGTCGATCGTCGCCACGCCGCCGCTTTGCACGGTCATCGACCCCGGCGCCCCGGCCGAACCCAGCGCGAGATTCGACGTGTCGTGAAACGCGCCGCTCGTGCCGCCAACCGTCAGCGCGGTGACGCCGCTCATCGTCGCGCCGCCGGCGAGCACCAACGTCGGGGAGTTCGCGCCGTTGATTGTCAGCGCGCCGAGTGACGTGTACGTGCCGCCGCTGACGGTGAGCGTGCCGCCGTTGAAGTTGAACGCGCCGGTGGTCGCGTCGAAGTTGGTGGTGGTGATCGCGCCTGCGGTGTCGAGCGTCAGCGTGCCGCTGTTCCAGAGCTTCAACGTGCCGCCGACGGAGAGCACGCCACTATTGGTCACCGCCAAAGTCGCGGCCCCGCTTGCCGTGCTGCTGCCGCCGATGTACAGATTGCTGGCCACCGACCATGTCGAGCCGCTGCCTGCAACCGTCGCGCTGCCGCTGGAACCGGCATTGAAACCCAGGTAGCCGTTCGCGCTCGATACCATGCCTGCGGCGGTGATCGTCAAAATGCCGCCGCCCGAGACGCCGACGTAGAGGTCGCCACTGTTGGCCCACTGAGCGCCAGTGCCGCTAATGATTGCCGAACCGGTTGCGCCAGCCACGTATCCCAGGTAGGCATTTCCGGAATCGGTCAACGTCGTGCCACCAAATACTTCCAGGCTTCCAGCGTTGCCGCTTGTGGTTCCCAGGTACACTGCAGCCACGCCGGCCGTCGACGAGCCGAGTGCGTGGATCGTGCCACCGGCCGTCAAAGCGAGCGTCGGATTGTTGGCGCCATCCTTGACGAGCACCGAACCCGACTGCGTGTAGATGCCGCCGCTGATTTGCAACATGCCGCCGCTGAAGCTGAACGCGCCGGGAGCGGTGGAATCGAACGACTGGACGGCGATCAAGCCGCCTTGCCCGAGCGAAAGTGTGCCTCCGGCACCGGCTTGCAGTACGCCGTCGACCGTCATCACGCCGCCGCTGGCGATCGCCACGGCGCTAGGCAGTCCGGCCGCGCCGACGGTCATGTTCGACGTATCGTGGAAGGCGCCGGCAGTGCCGCCGACGGTAAGTGTGGTGACGCCGCTGAACGTGGCGCCTCCGGCCAGCACGAGCGTGGGGTCGCCGGTGCCGTTGATGGTCATCGGGCCGGGCAACTGCGTGTAGGTGCCACCGCTGACGGTGATCGTGCCGCCGGTGAAGCTGAACGTGCCGGCCGAAACGTCGATCGCCGGCGCGGCCAAGCCACCGCCGCTCACCGAGAGCGTGCCGCCGCTTGTCAATTGCAGCAGCCCATCGATCGTCGTGATTCCACCTTGAATTGCGAGCGACGAAGCAGCCGCGGCACTTCCGATCGCCAGGCTATTCATCAGATGGAACGAACCGCTGATCACCGAAGTGCTGCTGGTGAACGTGGCGTCAGGCCCGAACGTCGTGACGCCGCTGATGGTGAGATTGCCGAGGCCGTTGATCGCGCCATCGAAGCTGCCGCCGATGATTTGCAACTGCGTATTGCTTTGAGAAAAAGCGATCGTCCCCGAGCCGTTCAGGCCGCTGATCGTGTTGGTGCCGGTGCCGCTGATCGAGAGCGTACCGCCGCTGAGCGTGACGGTGCCGCCGGTGCCGGAGATCGTCGCAGCCGTGACGCCGCTGCTGCCACCGATGGCTAGCAATCCACCACTCCACAACGTGAGCGTGCCGGCGACCGACAACGTGCTGCTACCAGTAACGGTCAAGAATCCGGAGCCGCCGGCGAAATTCGAACTACCGCCCAGGGCGAGGTTACCGCTGTCGCTCCACGTCGACGCGCCGCTAAGCGTCGCGGTACCGCTGGCGCCGCTGCTGTTGCCGATATACGCCGTACCACTGATCAATGCTGCACCGCCGCTGACGAGCAGCGAACCGGTGCCCGAGTCGCCAACATAAAACGTCGACGACGTGCCGGCGTTCCAGGTCGATCCTGCGCCGCTGACGGTGGCGGCGTCCACCGCGCCGCCGGATCCCGCGATATCTGCGCCACTGCTATTCAACAAGCCGCCATTCAGGATAGTTAACAACCCTTGGCTACCGCTGAAGCCGCCCACATCCACACCGGCAGCGTTGACCACACCACCGTTCAAAATGCTCAGGGTCCCGTAACTACCATTGAATTCCCCGAGTTTGAGCGCGAAAGTGTTAGCGTTCCAGGTCGATCCCGTGCCGGTGACAACGGCGCTGCCGGTTCCGCTGCCGACAAGCGAGCCGAGGTTGTTGAAGGTACTCGAGACGACGCCCCCGTTGGAAATATAGAGGCTGCCGGTACCCGCCCTGCCCACGTCAAGGTTGCTCACCGTCAAGTTCGCTGCGCTCACGGTGATCGTGCCGCTGGAACCATTGACGTTTGCGACTTCCAGTTCACTACTGATCGACAAAGTAGCGCCGTTCAAAATGGCCAATGCTCCTGACGAGCCATTGCTGTTGCCGACCGTCACGTTATTGACGCCGCTGGTCGTCGCTCCCGCCGAGAGCACCAATACCGGCGCATTGGTGCCGTTGATGACCAAGGTGGAGTTAGACGCGGTGTACGTTCCGCCGCTGACGGTGAGTGTGCCACCGTTGAAGTTGAACGTGCCGGTGGTGGCGTCGAAGTTCGTGGTGGTGATCGCCCCGCCGGTGTCGAGCGTGAGCGTTCCGGCGTTCCACAGCTTCAAGGTGCCGCCGACGTTGAGCATGCCGTTGCTATTGACCGTCAACGAGCCGGTGCCGCCGGCTCCGCTATTGATGCCGCCGACGTAGATGTTGCCGCTGTTGCTCCAGGCGCTTCCGCTACCGTTGACGACAGCCGAACCAGTGCTGCCGGCGACCGCGCCCAGCGAGGCATCGCCGAGGTTCGTGAACAAGCTGCCGCCGAAGACATCGAGCCCGCCCGAGTTGCCGCTCGTCGTGCCGAAATACAACCCCTGTACGCCGCTGCTGGTGGCGCTATTGGTGAGCGTGAGCACCGGCGAACCGGCGCCGTCGATCACCAAGATGCCCGGCGACTGCGAGTAGCCGTACGGCGCGATCGAGCCGTCGTACGTGACGCTGGTGCTGATCGTCGTCGACGTCTGCGCAGCGGCCGACTGAGCCGCCGCCAGAACGATCAGTACGACCCCGATGCGACGCATCCGCGCAATTTCATCCTGAAGAACCCTGGCGGACTCCCCTTAATGGGCTGAAGGTACCCGCCGACGCGCGCCGCCGCAACAAAAATGGGGGATTGGCGCGTTACTCGCCAACGGGCGAGCGGGGCCAGTGATGGCCCCGGTATCGCCGAGCGCCCCTCGTTATGGCATGGTCTCCCGACCATTGCCATCCCGAGTAGCGCGGTCGGGAGACCGCGCTACAACCGGGGTCGCATTACCGGGGCGTTGACACGCCCTGCTCGCCTTCCGCCGGCGGTCGCCGACTTCCGCGCTTGAAAGTAGGCCAGCGGTTTGGCTACCGTGCTTGGCTGTTCTGACCATTGGCATCATGGTTGGGAGCTTGCCGCGCCGGTGGGGCGACCGCGAAAACTCGACGAGCAG